>JBDIAX010000001.1:0-154594 GCA_039812605.1 Acidimicrobiia bacterium
GGGCGATGCGGCGGATGGCGGGTCCGGGAACCGGTAGAACCGGTGACGTGCTGCTCGCCGAGATCGTCGCCACCGCCGAGGCGGTCGCCTCGACCGCGTCGCGCACCGAGAAGGCCCAGCTCATCGCCGCGCTCCTGCGTCGCCTGGAACCCAGCGAGATCGAGCCCGCCATCGGGTTCCTCATCGGCGAGGTGCGCCAGGGACGGGTGGGCATCGGGCACCGCACGATCCGAGCAGCAGCGTGCGCCCCCGCCGTCGAGGCGACGCTCACCCTCGCCGACGTCGATGCCACCCTCGACGAGCTGGCGGCGCTCGTCGGACCCGGATCGACGACGGCGCGCACCACGCTCGTCGGCGACCTGCTCGGCCGGGCGACCCACCCCGAAGCGCGGTTTCTCGCCACGCTCATCGGAGGCGAGCTCCGGCAAGGCGCGCTCACCGGCGTCACGACGGACGCGGTCGCGAAGGCCAGCGCGGTCCCGGCCGCGAAGGTCCGGCGAGCGCTGATGCTCGGTGGGCGGCTCGACGTGATCGCCCGCATCGCCCTCACGCAAGGACGGGTCGGGCTCGAGGCCGTTCGCCTCGAGCTCGGTCGGCCGATCCAGCCGATGCTCGCCACCACCTCTGCCTCGGCGTCCGAAGCCCTGGCCGACCTCGGCGAGGCCGCCGTCGAGTGGAAGCTCGACGGCATCCGGGTGCAAGCGCATCGCGACGGCGACGAGGTCCGCGTGTTCACGCGGAACCTGAACGACATCACCGAGCGCGTCCCGGCCGTCGTCGATGCGGTCCGCTCCTTCGACGCGAACCGCCTGGTGCTCGACGGCGAGGCACTCGTGATCGACCACCGCTCTGGGCACCCCCTCCCCTTCCAGGACTCGGCGAGCGAGATCCGAGCCGATGGAACGAGGGGCGGTGAGGTGCGCCCGTACTTCTTCGACCTGGTCCACCTCGACGGCCGCGACCTCATCGACGAACCGCTGTCGATCCGACGCCCCCTGCTGGAGGTGGTCGCAGGCCAGGCCACCACGCCGGGAACCGTGACCACCGACCCGAGCGTCGCCGAGGCGGTGCTGGCCGATGCCCTCGCTGCCGGCCACGAGGGCGCGGTGGTCAAGGGCATCGCTTCCACCTACGAGGCGGGGCGGCGGGGCAAGGCGTGGCGGAAGGTGAAGCCGGTGCACACCCTCGACCTCGTGGTCCTCGCCGCGGAGTGGGGCCACGGTCGCCGGCGTGGCTGGCTGTCGAACCTCCACCTGGGCGCCCGAGCGGTCGAGGGCACCGGCGCCGAGGCGTGGGATGGCTTCGTGATGGTCGGCAAGACCTTCAAGGGCCTCACCGACGAGCTGCTCCGCTGGCAGACCGAGCGCTTCCTCGGCCTGGCCGAGCGCGAGGAGCTGTGGGCCGGGCCGCAGACGGGCATCGTGCGGATTCGGCCCGAGCAGGTGGTGGAGATCGCGGTCGACGGCGTCCAACGCTCCACCCGCTACCCCGGCGGCGTGGCCCTGCGGTTCGCGCGCGTCGTGCGCTACCGCGACGACAAGGACCCTGGCGACGCCGACGCGATCACGACCGTCCAGGCCATGCTCCGCTGAACCGGAGCCGGCCGGAGGACCGACCGACCCTCGGGGAGGTCCGCGCGTCGGATCCGGCGCAATAGCGTCGTGCCGATGGCAGAGGCATCGGTGCGCGTCGCGTTCTGGAACACGTGGCTGCTCGCGCCGCGGCTGTGGCGTCGAGGACCGCGCGTCCCCGGGCTCTCGGGCTGGTTCGCCCCTGAGGTGGCCCGGCGTGCGCCGCTCGTCGCACGGGCCGTCGCCGGGCGCTTCGACGTGGCCGCGCTGAGCGAGGTGTTCGAGCCGTCGGAGCTCGATGCGGTGGCCGACGCGTGGCCCGAGGCGAAGCTGGTGCCCGGGCCGGGCCCGAAGCGCCCGCGGCTGCAGGGCAGCGGCCTGGCGACGCTCGTCGGGCCCGACGTCCAGCTCGTCAGGGCCGACCGCCACGACTATCGGTCCGGCGGCGACCTGCGCGATTCGGACACCTTCGCGACGAAGGGGGCGCTGCTCACCACGATCCGCTTCGATCCGGACCTCCCTCCGCTCGACGTGATCAGCACCCACCTGCTCGCCGGTGGAGACCTGCTGCCCATCCCCGGCGCCAACGACCCACGTCGTCACCACGTGGCGCGCATGGCGCAGGTCGACGAGCTGATCGGCTTCATCGAGCGCGCGCACGATCCCGCGCACCTGCTGCTGGTGGTCGGTGACTTCAACGTGCAGGCGGGCACCACCGACTACGACGACCTGGCCGCCCACCTCGATCGGGCGCAGCTCCGCGACGTGTGGGCCGACCACGGCGTCGGCCCCGGCCCGACGTGCACCTTCACGAGCGCCGACCAGCTTCCGGCCGACCCCGACGAGCCCGACCGCGTCGCCGACGACGAGGGCAGCGCGGATGCCGGCGAGCGGATCGACTACCTCTGGCTGGCGGCGCCCGACGACGTCGCCGTCGATGTCGACGTCGAGCGCCCGCGGCGCTGGGCGTTCGCCGGTCGAGGCGTCACCGGAGGGCCTGCCGGCTCGCTCTCGGACCACCTCGCCGTCTCCGCCACGTTGCACGTCCGAGCGTGACCCGGTCGCACCTGGCACCATCGGCGCCGATGCGACCCCTTCCCCAACGCCCCCTGGCCCCGCTCCCCGCCCAGCCCGACGACGTCGCCTGGCCGACCGACGAGTGGCCGACGGCATCGCCGACGGAAGCCGGAGCCGATGCCGAGCGGCTCGACGCGCTCCTCGATGAGCTGGTCGAGGTGGAGGTCCATCCGCGCGTCGGCCGCACCTACGCGTGCGCGGTGGTGGCCGGAGGCCGGCTGGTGGCGGAGCGCTACGGGCGGCGGGTCGTGCAGGACCTCCGCTCGCTCGAGCCCGACCCGCCGTTCGAGGACCTGAGCGCCGACAGCCCCCTGCTCAGCTGGTCCATGGCGAAGAGCATCACGAACCTCGCGGTGGGCGTGGCCGTGGGCGACGGAAGCATCGAGGTGGATCAGGAGGTCGGGGACCCGCGGTGGCAGGCCCCGGGAGACCCGCGTGCGGCCATCACGTGGACGGATCTGCTCACCATGCGTCCCGGGCTGCGGTGGACCGAGGAGTACTACGACCTCGAGGGCGATTCGATGCCCGACGTGATCACGATGCTCTTCGGCGAGGGCGCAGCGGACATGGCCGCCTACGCGGCGAGCTTCCCGCTCGACGCCCAGCCGGGCACCGACGAGGCGTACCTCTACTCGTCGGGCACCACGAACATCGTGGCGGCGAACCTCCAGCGAGTCCTGGGACTGGACCGCGTCGGGATGGACGCGTTCCTCCACGAGCGCATCTTCGATCCGCTCGGGATGGCCACCGCCACCGCGACCTTCGATCCTGCCGGCACGTTCATCGGCTCGTCGTACGTCCACGCGACCCTCCGCGACTGGGCGCGCTTCGGCCTGTTGGCGCTGCGCGACGGACGCTGGGGCGATCGCCGGATCGTGCCTGCCGGTTGGATCGACTGGTCACGTCGGGCGCGATCGTGGGACGAGGAGGTCCTCCACGGCGCCCACTGGTGGGCGTGGGACTCGCCCGAGACGCCCTTCGCCGCCCACGGCTTCGAGGGCCAGCGGGTGGTCGCGTTCCCCGAGCGGGACCTGGTGGTGCTGCGGTTCGGACGGTCGGGCGCCGACGACAGCCCGGCCCTGAACGCGCACCTCTTCGAGATCGCTCGCTGCTTCCCCGCGACCGGCTGAGCGCACGCGGAGCGCCGGACCCAGCGGGCACGAACCGGAGCCATCGCTCGGGTTCGTGGTAGGTTCGCACGAGCCGCGCCGTGACCGGCGACACCCAGGGAGGGGCCACGATGGATCAGAGCACCGCACGCACCGCGCCGAGCCGACGCCGCGTCCGCGCGATGTCGCTGGCGATCGTGCCGATGCTGCTGCTGCTCAGCAGCTGCAAGATCTCCGACGTCACCGACCCGATCATCAAGGTCGTGGATCCCATCGTGACGCCCATCGAAGAGCTGTTCGGCCTCGACGACGGCGAGGTCGCCACGCCGCAGTTCGAGCTCGTCAACGGCATCACCATCCAGGTCGTGCTGCGCTTCGACGACGTGAAGGCCGGCATCCCGGTCACGGTGAACCTGCGCTGCGCCGGCGGCACCTCGCTGAGCCAGACGGTGATCCTCGAGGACAGCGGCTCGGTCGCCCTCGGCGCAACGACCTTCACCCCCGGCTGGCCGGCCGGCACCGACTGCGTGGTGGGCCAGGAGATCGTGAAGGGCGTCGAAGCCGTCAAGACCACCATCGAGTGGCTCGACAGCAACGACGTGCAGGCCACCTTCGACGCCGCCTGATCCCGGTCCGCCCCGAGGGGGCCTCGCCATCGGAGACGCAGCCGGAGCGCCCGCGTACGCTCCGGCCATGACCGACGAACCCGCCGTGCTCGACCCGCTGTCGATGTTCCGACTCGATGGCCGGGTGGCGATCGTGACGGGTGCGTCGGCCGGCCTCGGCCGACGGTTCGCCCGGGTGCTGCACGCGGCCGGAGCGACCGTGGTGGTGGCGGCGCGGCGCGCCGAGGCCCTCGACTCGCTCGTGGCCGACCTGGGCGACCGGGCCGTGGCGGTGCCCACGGACCTCACGTCCGACCAGGATCGGCAACGGCTCATCGCCGAGGCGGTGACGGTCGGCGACGGCCGCCTCGATGTGCTCGTGAACAACGCCGGGATCTCCACGATCGTCCCCGCCGAGCGCGAGGCGCCCGAGGACTGGGCCCGGAGCATCGAGGTCAACCTCACCGCGCCGTTCCGGCTCGCCCAGCTCGCCTTCGCCCCGATGGTCGCGAGCGGGGGCGGCACGATCGTGAACGTGTCGTCGATCTTGGGCCTGGTTGCCGGAACGCCCGTCAAGCAGGCCGGCTACTGCGCGTCGAAGGGTGGCGTGGTCAACCTCACCCGTGAGCTCGGGGCGCAGTGGGCGCGCAAGGGCGTGCGGGTCAACGCCATCGCCCCCGGATGGTTCCGCAGCGAGATGACCGAGGTGATGTGGGGCGACGAAGGGTCCGAGGCCTTCGTGGAACGAGGGACCTCGCTCGGACGCGAGGGAGACGAGCACGAGCTCGACGGCGCGCTGCTGTTCCTGGCGTCGGGCGCGAGCAGCTACGTCGTCGGCCAGACGCTCGCGGTGGACGGCGGCTGGACCATCACGTGAGCGTCGCGGCGAGCGCTCCCCGCGACGTCCTGGTGCTGGGGTGCGGCCGCAGCGGGACCTCGATCTTCGGCGAGCTCTTCGAGTCGCTCCCCGGCTACCGCTACCTGTCCGAGCCACCCGTCGACGTGCTCCGCTCGTCCACGGGTGCGCCGGCCTTGGCCACCAAGGTCCCTCACGTCCCCGACGCCGCTGCCGCGCAGGAGCGCGTCGCCACCATGGTCGGGGCCATGGACGACCCGATCGTGATCTGGGTGGTCCGCCACCCGCTCGACGCCATCGCGTCGCTGCGGGTCGGCATCGCCGATGGCTGGGGCCACCACCCCCGGCCCACCGACTGGGAGCAGTGGCTCGACCGACCCCTCGTCGAGCGCTGCGCCCACCACTGGGCCACCGTGAACACCGTCGAGTGGGAGTCAGCCCGACGGCACATCCGCCGCGTCCAGCGATACGAGGCGATGGTGACCGACCCCGAGTGCACCGCTCGCGAGGTGGCGGCGCTCGTCGGCACCTCACCGGACGAGGCCACCGAGCGGTGGTGGCGGCGCGTGCGCGACCGCGACGACGAGCACTACGTGGAAGCACGCACCTCGCGCCGTCGCTCCCGACCGGACCACACGGTTCGGGTCGGCCGCTGGAGGGAGAACCTGTCCCCGGCCGACATCTCGGCGGTTGCACCCATCGTGGCGGAGGCAGCCGCCCTCCACGGCTACGACGTGCGATCGGCCGGCTGAGCGCTCCTGCGAGCACGGGATCTGGATCGGGTCTACGGTCGACGGCGACGCCTACGCAGCAGCAGATCAGGGGGCCTCCTGTGGAACGTCGACGTGCGCCTCGACCGTGGAGGCTGATGGTCATGGCCATCGTTGCCACGACCATCGCCGGCGGCGCCACCGCGTCGGCGAGCCCGACGCAGCAGGACCCGCCCGCGGCCGCGTGCGAGGGCGAGTCGGTCACCCTGCCATCGGGAGCCACCCTCTGCGACGGCGGGTCCGCCGCCCCCGAGGCGACCACCGCCGCTGACGGGCCGTTCATCTCCATGGTCAAGACCGTCGGCACCGACCCGATGGCCTGCGCCGACACGACCGGCATCACGATCACCGCCGCGACCACCCGGGTCATCTACTGCTACACGGTCACCAACACCGGCACGGTGCCGTTCACGAGCCACGACCTCACCGACGACAAGCTCGGCGTGCTCCTCGACGACTACGCGTTCGACCTCCAACCCGGCGGCACCACCTACGCCACCGCGGCCGCGACGCTCGACGGCTCGATCCAGACGATCGTCAACACGGGGTCGTGGACGGCGACCGACGGCACCCAGTCCGCGAACTCGCAAGCCCAGGCCACCGTCACGGTGGTCGACGGCGCCAGCGCGCCAGCCCCGGTCACCGCCACCGCCGCGGAGGGCCAGGCCTCGGTGGCCTGGACGGTGCCGTCATCGAACGGCGGCCACCCGATCACGGGCTACCGCATCACCGTGGTCGAGGACGGGGCACCCAGCGCGACGGTCGACGTCGGCGCCGGCGTGCTGGCCCAGGACGTCACCGGCCTCACCAACGGCGCCGACTACGCGTTCGAGGTCCGAGCGATCACCGAGCAGGGCGCCGGGCAAGCGGCCACGTCGCCGACGGTGAGCGTCGACTGGTGGCTCCCCTGGAGCTCGGCCAACACGGCGGGAACCGAGATCTACACCTGGCTCACCGGGAAGGCCCCGACCGCCGCGCAGCTCGCGGCGTTCGTCAGCGCCGGGAACGGTGGGCAGCTTCCGGGCCAGCAGATCGCGACGCTGCGGGACGGGGCCGATGCCACGACCAACGTGGACCCGGTGATCCGGCTCTACTCGGCGTACTTCCTGCGGCCGCCGGACAAGGGCGGGTTCAACTTCTGGGTCAACCGCCGCCGCGCCGGCACCTGGACCGTGGCGAAGATCTCGGCGAGCTTCGCCGGCTCGAGCGAGTTCCAGAACCGCTACGGCAGCCTCACCAACTCGCAGTTCGTGAGGCTCGTCTACAACAACGTCCTCCAGCGCGACCCAGATGCCGCCGGCCTGGCCTACTGGACGAAGAAGCTCGACAACGGCACGTCCCGGGGCCAGGTGATGGCGAGCTTCTCCGAGTCGAACGAGTACAAGAGCAAGACAGCGAACCTCACCGACGCCGTCTCCGTGCACATCCAGCTGCTCGGGGTCTCCCCCTCCAAGGCCCAGGTGGACGACCTCGTGTCCGCCATCGCGGGCAACGATCTCGCCACGGTCATCCGCCAGAAGATCCACGAGCCGTCGTTCGACGCCCGGGCCGGCTGACGGACGCCTCAGTCCGGGGTGGACGCGGCGATCTGCCGATCGAGCTCGGCGATCGCCGCCCGCACCTCGGGCGAGTCCCCGCCGACGTCGGTCGCCTCGACCAGCAGCTCACGGGCCTCGCCCGTGAGCCCCTGGGACACCCGGACCCTCGCGAGGCCGATCAGCGCGTCGACCTCGTGGGGACGGTACGCCCGCGCCATGTCGAACTGCTCGGCCGCTGACGCGAGCGCCTCCGCCTCGCGGTCGCCGGGACCGAGCTCGGCTCGCACCTCGAGCACGCGCCCGTACGGGAGGTGGAGGTCGTCGACGGCAGGGAGCTCCGCGAGCAGCGAGCGGAAGGTCGCCTCCGCCGCGTCGAGGTGCTGGACGGCCTCTTCCGCGCTGGCGGCCGCCTGGGCCGCGAGGACCTGGACCTGTGCCCGAGCGACCTGGATGCCCACGTCGCCCGGTGCGCGCTCGAGCGCGGCGCCGTAGGCCACGATCGCCTCGTCGAGCAGCACGCGGCGGAGCGCGGGGTCGGTCCCCTCGGTGCTGGCGTAGGCGACGAGGTCCTCCGCCTGAGCCAGCTGGTACTCGGGCTCGCGACCGAGCCACGACGCCGCGGTTCGATCGTGGCGCAGCGCGCGCACCGGCTGCGACGCGGCGAGGGCCTCCTGTCCCAGGCGGTGCTCGTGATCGGCGACCGCCGGCCTCGCGGCGAGCGCGCCGAGCACGAGGGCCACGCCGACCGATGCCACCGCCACCGGCGCCGGAGCCGCGGCGGGCGGTCCGGCGGGCGCCCCGCCACGGCCACCACGGCGGCGCGGCTCGGCCGCGGCTGGCTCTCGGGCGGCGACCACCGCGGGATCGCCGAGCACGAGCAGGCTGCCGATCGCCAGCCACGAGAGCAGCACCAGCGCGATCGCGTCGATCGAGACGAGCCCCTGGAGGAGGTAGGCGACGAGCATCCCGCCGAACGCCCCGAGCAGCCAGCGCAGGTGCTCGGGCAGGACGCGTCGAGCCCGCCACGTGCCCACGCCGACCAGCGCGAGCAGCCAGAGCTGGGCTGCGAGCGCCGGGAACCCCGCGGTGGCGGCACGATCGAGGAAGATGTCATGGGCCTCGTCGGCCGAGATCAGCGAGAGGCCGCCACGAGACGGTCGATGGTGCGCGAACGCACGACCGAAGCCGCCCGGCCCGACGCCGAGCAGCGGGTTCGCCTCGATCATCGACACGGTGCCCGCCCAGATGTAGGTGCGCTGGTCGATCCCCTTGGAGTCGAGCACCGCCAGCGACTCGAGCTTCCGAGGGCCCGGCACCGCCCCGAACGCACCGGACACGACGATCGCGAGGACCAGGAGGATGGTGCCCGCCACGGCGCCGACCCGCACCGGCTTCGGCATGGCCTCGGGCACCAGGAGACCGACCGCCGCCACCCCTCCGGCGAGCGCGACCAGGCCGCCGCGCGTGCCGGTCCACCACACCCCCGCGGTCAGCAGCACCGCCAGGAGGATCGCCGCTCGGCGAGGCCACGGCGTGGCCAGCCGCCGGCGGGCGGCGATCACCACGGGAACCGCCATCGCGAGGTGGGCGCCGCTGAAGTTCGGGTTTCCACCCAGGCCGATCGGTGCTCCCGACGATCCCGGGAGGTGCCAGTCGATCGGCTCCCAGCCCAGCTGCTCCAGCACGACGTAGGCGAGCCCCAGCACCCCTCCGACCACGACGGCCCCCGCCACCCACTCGAGGCGCGCCGGTTCCCGCCAGGTGAGGGCGACCACCGCCAAGCCCACCGTCGCACAGGCGACCACCGTCGCGAGCCCGTCGTAGCGGCCGTGCGCGCCGACGAGTCCCGTGGCCGGCGCGTCGCTCAGGATCGCGGCGAGGCCAGTCCACCCGACCAGCAGGGCGATGGGCGCCGCCGCTCGCGGACGAGGCACCGCCGAGCGGCCGAGTCCAGCGAACAGGGCCGCGACCCCGAGGGCCGCGACGATCGCCGCCCACCAGAGCCAGGTGGCCTTGGTGAGGTTGAACGGATCGGCCAGGAGGCGGGTGAACGCCACAGGGACGACGACCGCCGACGCGACCACGGCACCGAAGCCGAGGCGCGGGAGCAGCGTCGCGAAGCGAGTCCCCATCGACGTCGGACGATAGGTGGTGGGTGCGAGGGTCAGCCGACCACGACGGAGGTCAGGTCCTCGCCGAAGACGATCTCGCCGTCGAACACCTCGGCCGCGAGGGCCACCCACTCGCCCTCGGTGCCGGGAGCCGGCGCGGGCACCTGGTGGGTGAGCACCAGCGTGCGGACCCCAGCGCGGGCCGCCACCTCCGCGGCCTGCCGCGGCGTGGAGTGGTAGTCGATGGTGTCGAGGAACCGCGGGATCGGCACCTGGCGGACGAGGTCCTCCCGCAGGACCGTCTGCACGTAGGCGTCGGCCCCAGCGCACAGCTCGTCGAGCCCCGCGCAGGGCACGCCGTCGCCCCCGATGACCACCGAGCGTCCAGCGTGCTCGAGGCGGTACCCGAGCGTCGGCTCGACCGGCCGATGATCGGTGGCCGCGGCGACGATGCGGACATCGGCCGACGCGTCCTCGAACACGGTGCCACCCGCCGACTCGCGCACGTCCACCATCGGGCCTTCGATCAGGTCCTCGTGGTGGGCCAGGCGATACGAGATGTCGGGGCCGAGCATCGTCAGGATCCCGTCCACCACCATCTGGGTGCCGACAGGGCCGAGCACCGGCAGCGGGTTCGGTGCGAAGCTCGTGATCCACCGCCCGGTGATCGCATCGTTCAGGTCGGTGATGTGGTCGCTGTGGAGGTGGGTGAGGACGACCGCGCTGAGCGTCGACCACGGCTGGGCCGCTGCTGCGAGCCGTAGGCCGACCCCCCGCCCGGCATCGAACAGGAACGTGTGGCCGCCCGCCCGAACCAGCGTGGACGGGCCAGCCCGGTTCGGGTCCGGCAGCGGCGAGCCGGTGCCGAGGAGCGTGATCTCGATGGTCATGCTCGGTCTCCGAGCTGCCCGTCGAGGAGCTCGAGCACCGCGGTGGCGAAGCGCTCCGGCGCCTCGACCATCGGGTAGTGACCGACGCCGTCGAGGGTGATGAGCGGGGCATCGGATCGGGCCCCGACGAAGGTCTCGGCCATGGCGTGCACCGCGACCGGGTCCTCGTCGCCCCAGACCAGACCGACCGGTGAGGGGTGCGACTCGATCGCTCCGGTGAACCGGCGCTCCTCGGCCCGCCGGTCCTCGATGTAGCGGATGGTCCTCGGCAGGGCGGCCAAGCCGTCGTGGCGCACCGCCAGCGCCACGGTCACGTCGACGCCCACCTGGGACGTCTCGTCGAGCTCGGTCGTGGGCGCGAAGGTCCCGGTGACGCCGCCGCGGAAGCCCGCTCCGCCATCAGCGCCGACGAGCGGCTCGATCGCGTCGGGCAGGCCCAGAAGGAGCTGCTGACCCGCGGTGAGCTGGGCCATGTCGAGGTAGATCGAGCCGTTGGAGACCACTCGGCGCCGCACCCGGAGCGACGAGGCCCCCTCCAACGAGCGGGCGAGGAGCTCGCCACCGATGGTGTCGCCCATGTCGTGGGTCAGCAGATCGACCTCAGCCAGGTCGAGGTGCGCGATCACGGCCTCGACGTCGTCGCAGTACCCGCGGATCGAGTAGCGGTGATCCGGCTTGTCGGAGAGCCCGAACCCGTGCACGTCGAGGACGACGACGTCTCGCTCAGCGCGCAGGTCCTCGATCACGGGCCACCAGTCGTAGGCGTTCGTGGGGAACCCGTGGAGGCACAGCAGCGGTGGGTTGCCGACATCGAAGCGGGCATCGAAGCGAGCGCACCAGATCGAGCCGTTGGGACCGTCGACCCGCTGCCCAGCCGCCTCCCATCGCTCCACCAGCGCGACGACGGCCTCGGGTCCGCTGGCTCCCTCGCCCGCCATCAGAACGGGCTCCTCAGGGCGGCATCTGCCTCGCCCACGCACGGGATGAGCGCCGAGGTCTCGAGCGCGGCCTCACGGTGGGCGAGCGCCTCCTGGTATGCCGGGTCGCTCGTGAGGTCGAGGAACGCCTGGCGGCTCGGGTACCAGATGGCCAGCACCTCGTCGAAGGTGTCGTGGTCGCACCCGATGATGGGTGGTGTGAGGTCGGTGGCCCAGAGCACCTTCGCGCCCACGCGCTCGAGTCCCTTCTGGGCCACGATGCCGTACTCGAGGTACACCTCCCGACCGCTGCGCCCTCCGCTGTCTCGCCCGTCGGCGTAGGCGGCCACGTCGCGGTAGCGGTTGAGGTTGAGCATGACCACCGGCCCGTCGGTGCCCGCCGCGATGGGCGCGGCATACGCCACGACCTGATCGTCGGTGGGCATGGTGTGCATGCCAGCGGGACGGTTCGCATCGATGTGGGACACGGGTGCTCCTACGGGTCGAGGGACGAGGTGAGCGAGGGATCGAGCGACGAGCGCAGCAGCGCGACCACCTCGTCGCGGACGGCGGCTCGCAGGTCGCGGCCGGCCAGGTCGCCGCCGGTCGGGTCGCCGAGGTAGTCGAGCGACTCGAGGCTCAGCGTGTGGTCGAGCGACGCCAGCAGCAGAGCACGAGGTCGCCCGCGGCGGCTACGGAGCTCCCGGTCGAACTGGTGGGCGACCTGGGTGCGGAGCCGGCCACGGCGGTCCGCCACCGCAGCGGCGATGGTGGGCGACGAGTTGGCGTGGTACGCCGCCGCCCGGGCGAGGTGGTGCATGCGTGAGCCCAGCGCGAGGCGGTGGTCGACGATGGCGTCGACCCGTGCGGCCAGGTCCCCGTCGTCGGGGGGAGGCTCGAAGTACGGGGCCACGATGGCGAACTGCCGAGCGATGGCGGTGGAGGCGAGGTCCTCGAGATCGGTGAAGTGACGGAACACGGATCGCTCCGACACGCCGCTCCCCTCGGCGATCTGCGCCACCGTCGGCCGCACGATCCCCTGCTCGTACAGGGCGAGGAGCGCGTCGATCACCGCGGTGCGGCTCCGCTCCGACCGCAGTCGGCGGCCGTCGGCTCCCGGGTCGCTCACCCCACCACCCTACAATTGACAGCGAAACTGTCAATACCCGTTGACACGCGCCGTCGGCGATGGTCCACTGGCCAGCCATGGGCCGCAAGATCCTCTTCGTCACCACCGACCAGCAGCGGTACGACTCGCTCGGGTGCAACGGCGGCACCATCGCCCGCACCCCCGTCGTGGACCGACTCGCGGCCGACGGCATCACCTACCGCCGCGCCTACAACCAGAACACGGTGTGCATGCCGGCCCGCTCCACGATCCTCACCGGCCAGTACGCCCGCACCCACGGCGTCGTCGCCAACGGCGTCCCGCTCCCCACCGACGCACCGTCGATCGCCGCGCACCTGCGCGACCACGGCTACAAGACCGCGCTGGTCGGCAAGGCGCACTTCGAGCCGGCCTTCGACCCGAAGGGCGAGTGGGAGGAGAACGCTCGCTGGATGCGCGGGGACACAGGATCTTGGCGAGGCTTCGACTTCTCCGTGAACACGATGCACGTCGCGAGCTTCCGCGGCACCGCGCTCGCCCACTACGGCCGGTGGCTCGCCGAGCACCACCCCGAGCACCTCGAATCGTTCGCCCCCCTCCTCGGTGCAGAGCCCGGCGGCGACACCATGGCGCCGGAGACCAAGAGCAACCCGATCGACCGGCGCTGGTACCACACGGACTGGACGGCAGACGAGGCGGTCGGCTGGCTCGACGGGCTCGACGGGGACGACGACTGGTTCCTCTGGCTGAGCTTCCCCGACCCGCACCACCCGTGGGACCCGCCGATGAGCGAGCTGGGCCGGGTGCCGTGGCAGGACCTCGACCTGCCGCCAGGGCACCCTGGCTCCCCGGAGAAGGTGCGCGAGGTGCTCGCCGGCAAGCCCGCCCACTGGCTCGGCTGGTACGACGGCACCTTCCTCAACGCCGAGGGCGGGCCGATGTTCTTCAGCCCGGGCCAGCTCACCGACGACCAGGTGCGGGAGATCAACGCCAAGGTCCACGTGATGAACGAGCTGATCGACGAGGCGATCGGTCGGGTGCTGGAGACGGTCGCCGCCAAGGGGTGGACGGCCGACACCGACGTGATCTTCACCACCGATCACGGCGAGCTCCAGGGCGACTACGGCCTCATCTACAAGGGCCCCTTCCACACCGACTCGCTGATGCGCCTCCCCATGGTGTGGCGGCCGGCGCCGTCTGCCGGCGTGACCGCCGCGGAGGTCACCGATCCGGTGGGTCAGGTGGACCTCGCCCCGACGTTCTGCGAGATCGCCGGCGTCCCCACCGCGGACTGGATGCAGGGGACCGCCCTGCCCACCACGGACGGCGGCGGGCTCCACGAGCGGGTCCTGTGCGAGTGGGACAGCCAGTTCCCCGGGTACGGCATGCACCTGCGATCGATGTACCGAGACGGTTGGCTCGTCACCGCGTACGAGGAATCGACCGACGGGGAGCCCAACGGCCTCGAGCAGCGCTGGGGCGACCAGGTGCTCTCGAAGTGCGGCATCCACTACGACGGCACCGAGGGCGAGCTCTACCGGGTCGACGAAGACCCCCACCAGTGGCGCAACCTGTGGGACGACCCCGCCCACGCCGCCGCCAAGGCCGACCTCCTCGACGACCTCCGCGCCTCGTTCGCCCCCCTCCCCCGTCGCCAGCTCGCGGTCGAGGCCCCGGCCTGACCACGGGCCACCGCTCGGTCAGCCCTCCTCCACGGGCCAGCCGCGATCCTGGAGGTCGTCGACGATCCGCTGCCACGACGTGCGACGGACGAACATCGCGCCCCGGCGATCGAAGCGGCCCCGGCAGCCGAGCGGCGCGCTGTCGGCGCCGACGGCCTGCAGGGTGCCCCACGGGACGATGAGCCCGCCGAAGGACAGCGACAGCTCGGACACCTCGTCTCGCTCGAGGCGAACGGCGAGCTTCGTCCACGGCCAGGGGAGCCAGCGGGGTCGGAACGTGATCGAGTCCTCGTCGAAGCGCAGCTGACCCCAGGGCCAGATGGCGCCACCGATGCCGACGAACACCGTGCCGCCGTACACGGACTCGCCGCTGCGCTCGCTCCGGCCCATCAGAGGAGACTCTTCAAGACCTCGCGGGTGGCAGTGGCGGCCGGCTCGTCGGTGAGGAACTCGACGGCGACGAAGTCGGTGACGCCAGCGCTGCGCATCCGCTCGATGCCAGCCCGGACCTCGGCCTCGGTGCCGATGATGGCCACGTCGGCAGGACCGTCGGCTCCCTCGCGATCGAGCATGGCCCGGTAGCTCGGCAGCGAGCCGTAGACCTCGAACACCCGGGCGGCACGCTCCTTGGCGCGCTCGACGTCGTCGGTGACGGCGATCGGCAGCGCCCCGACCACCCGCATCTCGCCGGTCCCGGCCTCCGCCGCCGCCGACCGGATCGTGGGCACGGTGTGCTCGCCCAACGTGCGGGGCCCGGTCATCCACGTCACGGTGCCGGCCGTGAGCTCGGCGGCGATCTTCAGCATCGCCGGACCGAGCGCGGCCACCATCACCGGGACGGGCGGTGCGTCGTCGATCGCCACCTGGGCTCGGGCGGTGAGCGTCTCGCCCTCGAACGACACGCTGTCGCCGGCGCACAGCGGCACGAGGGCCGAGAGGTACTCGCGCATGTGCCGGGCGGGCTTGGCGAACGAGTAGCCGTACATGGCCTCGATCACGATCTGGTGCGACAGCCCCACCCCGAGGGTGAGCCGTCCCCCGCTCACCGCCGACACGGTGAGCGCCTGCTGCGCGAGTGCCACGGGGTGGCGTGGATAGGTGGGGATCACCGCGGTGCCGAGCTCGATCCGGGGCACCTGCGACGCGATGAGGGTGTGGGCGCACAGCGCGTCGACCGAGAAGATCTGGGGCAGCCAGAACGAGTCGAAGCCGTCGGCCTCGGCCTTCCGGGCCGTCTCGAGGAGCCTGGACACGTTGCCGTCGCCGGCGAAGATCCCGATGCGCATCTCCTCGTTCTACCTGCGCCGAGCGAGCCGCGCGGGACGTGCGTAGGGTGCGCGCCATGAAGGTCGATCTCTCCATCCGCGACTTCCTCGACCGAGCGGCGACGGTGTACCCCGACCGCGTCGGCTTCGTCGACGAGCCCGATCAGCCGGCACCCTCGTGGGGCGCCATCACCTACCGCGAGGTCGCCCGCCGCGCCGCGCAGCAGGCCGCGGCGCTCGACCGGCTGGGCGTGCCGCGGGGTGCCCGGGTCGCGATGGTGTCGCACAACTCGGCTCGACTGCTCACGTCGTTCTTCGGCGTGAGCGGCTGGGGCCGCGTCTTCGTGCCGGTCAACTTCCGCCTGGCCGCGGCCGAGGTGGAGTACATCGTCGAGCACAGCGGGGCCGAGGTGCTGCTCGTGGACCCGGAGCTCGAGGACGCGCTCGCCGGGGTGACGGCGAAGCACCGGTTCACGATCGGCGCCGAGTCGGATGCGGCGATCTTCGGGCTCGACGGCTCGCTCGACGGGGTCGATCCGGAGCCGTGGCAGCCCGACGAGGACGCCACCGCGGTCATCAACTACACGAGCGGCACCACGGCACGCCCCAAGGGGGTCGAGCAGACCCACCGGTCGCTCTGGCTCAACGCGTCGACCTTCGGCTGGCAGGGCGGGGTGAGCGACCGCGACGTGTACCTGCACACGCTCCCGATGTTCCACTGCAACGGCTGGGGCATGCCCTACGCCACCGCCGGCATGGGCGTCACCCAGGTGGTGCTGCGCAAGGTGGACGGCGCCGAGATCCTGCGCCGGGTCGACGAGCACAGCGTCACCTACCTGTGCGGCGCGCCCGCGGTCGTGGCGATGGTGCTCGACGCCGCCCACGAGTGGGATGGCCCCATCCCCGGAGCGGGACGGACCCGCATCGTCGTCGCCGGCGCTCCACCGCCCACGCGCACGATCGAACGGGTCGAGACCGAGCTCGGATGGGAGTTCATCCAGATCTACGGGCTCACCGAGACGGCGCCGCTGCTGACGATGAACCGAGGTCGAGCCGAGTGGGACGGCCTCTCCCCCAACGAGCGAGCGGTGAAGCTCTCCCGCGCGGGCGCGCCCGCGCTGGGCATCCGGGTCGAGGTGGACGCCCAGGGCGAGGTGCTCGGCCGGGGCAACCACGTGCTCAAGAGCTACTGGGACCAGCCCGAAGCCACCGCCGACGCCATCGTCGACGGGTGGTTCCACACCGGCGACGGCGGGGTGATCGACGACGAGGGCTACCTCACCATCTCCGACCGCAAGAAGGACGTCATCATCTCCGGTGGGGAGAACGTGTCGTCGATCGAAGTGGAGGACGCGCTGTTCTCCCACGCCTCGGTGGCCGAGGTGGCGGTGATCGGCGTCCCCGACGAGCGGTGGGGCGAGCTGGTGCTCGGCCTGGTCGTGCTCGTGGCCGACGCAGAGGTCAGCGAGGACGAGCTGCGCGACCACTGCCGCACGAAGCTCGCGGGCTACAAGGTGCCCAAGCGCATCGAGTTCCGAGCCGAGCTGGCCCGGACGGCCACGGGCAAGCTCCAGAAGTTCAAGCTCCGCGCCCCCTACTGGGAAGGACAGGAGCGGCAAGTGAACTGAGGGCCGGGTCCGCGACCTGGAGGGCGTCCTGCTCGGGCTCGCCGGCCACCAGCGAGAGCGGGACGACCCCGGCCCAGTGCGGGAGCGGGAGGTCCGCGGGCTCGTCGACCGCGCCACCCGTGCGGAGCTTCGCCGACGCCTCGGCCAGCGGCACGCGCAGGACGGCGGTCTTGCGGAGCTCCGACTCGTCGGCGGGACGCGACGCTCGAGAACGCCCGGCCAGCACCTGGTCGACGATGGCATCGAGCGCCCGGGCCTTCTCGTCGGGGTCGTCGACCTTCACGGCCTCGCCGAGCACCACCACCGACCGGTAGTTCATCGAGTGGTGGAACGCCGAACGAGCGAGCACCAGGCCATCGAGGTGGGTGACCGTGACGCACACCTGAGCCCGGTCGGCCCCTCGGAGCAGGGCGTTGCCCACCGCCCCGTGGAGGTAGAGCTGATCGCCGATGCGGCCGTAGGCCATCGGCAGCACCCGGGGCTCGCCGTCGAGCACCACACCCACGTGGGCGAGGTAGGCCTCGTCGAGGATCGCGTGGACCGTCGCCGCGTCGTAGCGGCCCCGGTCGGCGAGGCGACGGACGCGGGTGCGCTCCGACGGCGGACCGGGCGGCTCGGTGGACGGCGGGACGGGTTCGGCCATGGCGCGATCGTGGCCCACCCGCCGTGGCGACGTCGGACGATTTCCGAAGGTACGTTCCGACGATGCGCTTCGGAGTCGCCTACGCCAACACCGGTCCGCTCGCGGACGGGCCAACCGCCGCCGCCTGCCTGCAGGCCATCGAGGCAGCCGGGTTCGACTCGGTGTGGACGGTGGAGCACGTGCTGGTCCCCGTGGACTACGAGTCGACCTACCCGTACGCCCGAAGCGGACGCATGCCGGGGGGCGAGACGATGGCCATCCCCGACCCGCTCATCTGGCTCGCGTACGCCGCCGCGGCCACCGAGACGTTGCTGCTCGGCACCGGGATCCTCATCCTCCCCCAGCGCAACCCGGCCATCGCCGCCAAGGAGGCCGCCACCCTCGACCGGTTGAGCGGCGGCCGGTTGCGGCTCGGCATCGGGGTGGGCTGGCTCGAGGAGGAGTTCGACGCGCTCGGCGTGCCCTTCGCCGGCCGGGGCGCCCGCACCGACGCCTACGTCGCCGCGATGCGAGCGCTGTGGACCGGCGAGGAGGTCGACCTCGACGACGGCTACCAGCGCTGGATGAAGGCGGTGAGCCTGCCGACGCCCACCCACGGATCCGTGCCGATCGTCGTGGGCGGCCACACCGAGGTGGCGGCTCGCCGGGCGGGACGCTTGGGCGACGGGTTCTTCCCCGGCAAGGGCCGCCCCGATCAGCTCGCCACGCTCATCGCCATCGTCCGCCAGACCGCAGAGGACCACGGCCGCGACCCCGACGCCATCGAGGTCACCACCGGCACCCCCGCCATCGCGGGCGACGACCCGGTGGGGGCCGTGGAGGAGATGGCATCGATCGGCGTGCACCGCCTCGTGGTGCCGCCGATGGCGTTCGATGCCGCGAGCGCCGCCGAGACCTACGGCGCCTTCGGCGAGCGCGTCATCGCGAAGGTGGGCTAGCTGCGGAAGACCTCGATGGTCTCGCCGGTGTCGACCAGGCTCGGGAAGTACGCGGCGATCCCCATCGGGATGCGGACGCAGCCGTGGCTAGCCGGGTGATCGGGCACCGACGAGGCGCCGTGCACCGCGTAGCCCTCGTGGAAGTACACGGGGTTGTAGAGCCGGCCGAGCGGCGCCTCGCGCCAGCCGTCGACCCGGCGGCCGAACTGGAACACCCCGACGGGGGTGACGGCGTCGCCGCAGTTGGGGCCGTAGTCCGTGTCCTCGCAGTAGGCGACCCCTGAACCGGTGGACACGTGGGTGATGAGCTTCACCGCCCCGTCGCGCCACACGATCAGGACCTGGCGGGTGAGGTCGACCTCGACGTGGGTGGGCCCGAGCGCCGGTCGCAGCATCTGCTGGGCGGGCTTGGCGAGGATGGCGGCCTCGGTCTCCGGCCCCACGATGCCGTCCTTGGGCACACCGTTGAGCGCCTGGAACGCCCACACCGCCTGGGTGGTCTTGGTGCCGAACTTCCCGTCGGGCTCGCCGGGGTCGTACCCCTGCTCCTCGAGGGCGACCTGGATGGCCTTGGTGCGACTGCCGACCGACCCCGACCGCAGCGCTCCCTCCTCGGCCACCGTGGTGGGATCGACCGGCGCTGCGGTGGTCGTGGTGGTCGGTGCCTCGGTGGTGGTCGTCGTGGCCTCGCTGGTGGAGGTGGTGGCCTCCGAGGTGGTGACCGCCGCGGACGTGCTGGTGGTGGCGGTGCCAGCACCGGAGCTCACACCGTCGCCGCTGCCGCCCCCCGAGCACGCGCCGAGCACCAGCGCGGCCAGGAGGGTCGACGAGGCGAGGGCTCGGCGGCGCGAAGGCATCGGGGCAGTCTGGCAGAACGGATGTTCCCGCTCCCAGGCGCGCGGCCGCCGGGAGGCGGTCCTGCCGGCGGGATCCGCCGAGGTCAGGTGGGCCGCAGCCAGTCGGTGAGGCTCGCCTCGTCCCAGTCGTCGGGCCCGTACACGGTGCCGGGCTGTGGGGTCATGAGGTGGGTGTCGCCGCCGGTGACGTAGCGCGCCGCCGTGCGCTCCCACGCCACCAGGCGGGCATCGCCCTCCGCCTCGTCGCCCAATCCGAGCGCGGCGTCGCGAGCAGCCCGCAGGCGCGTCTGCCCCGAGATCGAGGTCGCCCACACCACCACGACCTCGTGCTGGTTGCCGAGCACCTCGTAGATGCCGGTGGGCTCGTGGTCGTAGGGCGCCCACGCGGGGACCTGCTCGTCGACCACCGCCGCCAGGTACTCGAGCGGGGTGCCCGGGCGAAGCTGGAGGAGCTGGTGCACGAAGAGGGTGCCCGTCGTGCCCGCCGCGGCCAGGTCAGCGGTGGTGGGGCTGCCCGGGGCCGCGCCGCACAGGCGATCGAACCCGCCGGTGCGCCACTTCGACGCCTCGTCCCACCACTCGCCGTAGAACGCGTTGCGGCGCTTGAGGTTGAGGCGATCGACGTTTGCCGCCCAGCCCTGCCACCCCGCGTCGCCCACGTCCCAGATGTTCACCACCTGCGGCCAGCGCCCCCCACCCACCGCGCACACGAAGAACGTGCCCTGGAGCGTGAGCATGTCGGGCATCTCGTTGGTGGGCTCCTTGCCCGCGTGCGCCATGTAGTCGTACTGACCCTGCCCGACGATGTCGATGACCTCGTGGAGGTAGAGCGCGCGCTTGGCCACGGCGGCCACGGTAGGCGCTGGGTCGAGGCCAGCTAGCGGTTCTGGTCCTGTTGGTCTCGCAACCAGGTGGCCTCGATCTCGGCCAACCGATCCGGGTCGCGCACCTCGTCGAGCGACACGAAGCCGACGTCGCCGGCGAGGAGCCACCCGACCTGCGCACCCGCCGCGTCGACCACCGTGAGGCCGTGGAACGCGACGGCGCTGGCGCCGAGCTGGACCGGAGGCTCACCCCGCTCCATCACCGCCCGCTGGTCCGCTTGGGGGAGGTAGCCGACGATCTGGCCGTCGTGGCCCGAGACCGGATCCATCCCCGGCGGCGGCTCGGTGGGGCGCACCGCCGCGGTGCTGGCCGAAGGCGCCACGGTCGGGGCGGGAGCGCCGTACGTCGCGACGTGCTGGTCGCCCCCACCGCGGCCTGCCCACGCCAGGGCCAGCACTCCAGCCGCCACGAGCCCCAGGGTGACCAGCGCGCCGACTCCGGCCCGCCTCGCTGCTCCATGGTCGTGTTCCACCAACCCCTCCTTCCGCCCCGATCACACCGTGATCGAGGAGCTGACGAACGGCGGCGAGTAGTAGTTGTTGCCGCCGTAGGTGATCCGGTTCTCCGACCGCAGCCGGTACAGGCCCGTGCCGCAGCCGAGTGCGAGGTCGTTGTCGCTCGACTGCACGGTCCAGGTGCCCGACGCGTTCCCAGCCCAGGGCGCGTAGCTGCAGATCGACCACGTGCCCCCGTTCAGGTGCTCGACCTTCGCCCACGCGGCGAAGACGTTCGCCCCGGCGGTGCTGGCGTTGGCGCAGTTGCCGGCGCCGCGCATGGAGTAGGTGCGGGCGGCGATCGAGACGTGCGTGCCCGATCCCGAGCCCGACACGTAGCCCCACTCCCCGCTTCCCTGCGCGCAGTACTCGGGCGGCCACAGCGCGAAGGCCTGCATGGCGATGCCGCTGTAGGCGCTGGCTGGCGAGCCCCACAGCAGCATGCCCAGGATCGCGAGGGTCGAGATGGAGCCGCGGAGGTAGTCGGCGAGGTCGGAGCGGAGCGAGGCAACAGGCCACCGATGACCGGGCCGGGTCGCGCCCCGAAGGGCGCGACCCGGAGCGATCCGCCGCCTGCTCATGTCCGGACGATCGCCGCTGCGACGAGCGCCCGGAGCTGTTCGATGCCGATGCCGCGGCCTTGGACGAGCACCAGCTCGTGCGGGGACCGCGACACACCGACGGTCTGCCACGCCCCGATGACGGGGGGAAGCTGCGCCCAGTAGGCGTCGGCGAGGTCGTAGGCGTCGAGGTCGCGCACCTCGCCGGGGTCGGGCCTGGTCCCGATCTCGAGCTCCACGTCCATCCGGAAGCTCTGGACCAGCACGGTCGCGGGGAAGTACGCGAGGCGGAGCTGCGGCGCAGCGGGGTCACCGTCGGTGGCGGGGTCACCGAAGCGAGCGACGATGACCCCATCGATCACGTCCTGGCCGACGGTCACCTGGTGCTCGCCCTCCTCGAGGAGCGCGAAGCCGGGTGGGAGGATGGGTGCGGGAACCGCGAGGCGCTCGCCGACCAGGACGTCGGCGATGGTGGTCGTGGTCGGTCGGTGGTCGGTGAGACCCGTCGGGTCGTCGGTGCGCACCGACGCGACGATCACGCCAGCGACCGCAGCGACGGCCAGGACCACGGCGGCCACCGCCAAGATCGGGGCGCGACGGGCCCGATCACCCGCCCCGGGCAGGCCGGGGTCGGCGGAGCCGAGGACCTCGTCGAGGCGCGGACGCACCTCGATGCCCGCGACCCCCGAGCGGAGCCGGTCTCCCAGCGGCTGGTCGTTCACTCGCCCATGCCCCGACGGAGCGCCGCGTGGGCACGGGTGAGGAGCGGACCGACGGTGCCGGGGCGACAGCCCATGGCGGCCGCGATCTGCGCCTCGGAGAGGTCGCCGTAGTGCTTGAGGACCACGGCGACCCGCTGCCGATCGGTGAGGACCCCCAGGAGCTCGACCACCTCCACGAACTCGACCGGCGAGGTGGCGACCTCCGGCTCGGCCGCAACGACAGCAGGCCCCCCATCGAACGTGTGGCGGGCGGACCGCTTGAGGTGGCGCATGGCTGCGTGCGAGATGCAGCGGTAGAGGTAGCCCCCGTGGTTCTCGATCCGGTCCCAGCGGTGGTACAGCTCGACCATGGCGTCGTGGGCCAGATCTTCGGCGACCGCCACCGAGCCCACCATGAGCGCCGCCTGGCGGACGGTCCGCTGGAGGTTGGCGGCGTAGAACGCGGCGAACGCCGCGTCGGCGCGAGCAGGCTCCGCGTCCTCGCACGCTCCTTCGTCCACGACCACCATCACACTAGGAAGAGCACGGAACCCCGCGTTCTCATGCGGGGCGATCAGAATTCCTCGGAACCGGTGCCCGGGGCGGGGATCGAACCCGCACGGCCCTTGGGGGCCGGAGGGGTTTAAGCCCTCCGCGTCTGCCAGTTCCGCCACCCGGGCGAGCAGCGATCCCGCACGCTACGCCGCCCCCCGAGCGGGCGCCCTCGCCACCCGGTCGTCGGCGAGGACCGCCTCCCACAGCGCGGTGCGCTCCCGGGTCGCCGGCGCGCCGGTCAGGTCGTTGACCACGACGACGCCCTCGATGAGATCCGCGACCACCGCCGGGAACGGCCGACCCTTGGCCACCACCGAGATGGTCACCGAGCCATCGGGACGTCGCCGCACCGTGCGGTCGAAGCCAGGTCGGCGCGGCGGCGACCGGAAGCTCGGCACCGCCAGTCCGCGCGCCCGGGCGGCGGAGCTGAGGCTCCGCACCGCGGCGGCGAACTGGAGGGAGGTGCTTTCCATGACGAGGACATGGTGCACGGGGGGTCCGACAACGAAGCCGGGGAGGCGCCGCCTCGGTCAATCCGTCGGCAGCCGGGGCGCCTCCGGGTGCAGGCCACGGCCCACCAGGCTGCTGCGACCGACCGCGCCGGCGCCGAAGCGAGCGTGGACGCGATCGAGCGCCTCGTCGAGCGAGCGTCGCTCGATGCCCCGGAACGGGAGCGACAGCTGGACCGCGGCCGCGTCGTCGAGGTTCGAGACCGAGATCCCGATGAGGGTGCAGCCCACCTCGCGCAGCAACGGGAGCTCCGCTCCCAGGAGGCCCCGCAAGGCACCGTGGAGCACCGCCGTCTCGTCGGTGGGCTCCGCCAGGGTGTGCGAGCGGGTGATCTGGGTGAGGTCGTCGAACCGCAGCCGGAGCACCACGGTGCGGCCCACCCGCTCGGCAGCGCGGAGCCGCCGCGAGACCCGGTCGACGAGGCCAGCGAGCGTCGACTCGAGCTCGCCATCGGTGCGCCGACGCCAGCCCAGCGCCTGCTGCGAGCCGATGGAGCGGCGACGGCGTCCGGTCTCGACCCGCCGCGGGTCCAGGTTGCGGCTGAGCGCGAACAGCTGCCGTCCTGCGGCCGGCCCCGTGATCGCCGCGACCGACCCGGCGGAGAGCCGAGCCACGTCGCCGACGGTGGCGATGCCGCGATCGCGCAGCTTGGCGCTGGTGACCGGCCCGACGCCCCACAGCCGCTCCACCGGGAGCGGGTGCAGGAAGTGCAGCTCGCCCGCGGGCGGCACCTCGAGCAGCCCATCGGGCTTGGCGACCCCGCTGGCCACCTTGGCCAGGAACTTCGTCCGCGCCACCCCGACGGTGATGGCGAGCCCGACCTCGTCGCGCACCCGGGCCCGCAGCCTCCGAGCGATCGCGACCGGCGAGCCCGCCACGCGGCCAAGCCCGCCCACATCGAGGAACGCCTCGTCGATCGAGATCCCCTCGACGAGCGGCGTGGTGTCCTCGAAGATCGAGAACACCCGGCGCGAGGCCTCCACGTACGCGTCGAACCGAGGTGGGACGACCACGGCGTGCGGACACAGCGCTCGCGCCGCCCGACCCCCCATGGGTGATCGCACGCCGAACGCCTTGGCCTCGTAGCTCGCCGCGAGCACGACGCCTCCGCCCACGATCACCGGAAGCCCCCGCAAGCGCGGATCGTCGCGCTGCTCGACCGACGCGTAGAAGGAATCGAGGTCCGCGTGCAGGATCGAGGCCGTCCCGGCACCGATCCGCTCCCGCGCGTCGCTCAACCTCGTCATCGAACACACGTTCGCACAGGCGAGCCCGGCCGTCCAGCGGCGCCGTCGGGCGTCGGAGCCCCTGCGTACGCTCACCGCCATGGCGTCAGCCACCCCACCCGAGCTCACCCCCGTCCAGCAGCGCACGCTGGCCGAGCTCGGCGCGTCGTCCACCGCCCGTCCGACCTTCGACCCCGAGCTCGGCCGCCGCCTGCGCCACGACCTCGAGGAAGGGATGGCCGAGGTCGTCGGCCACCTCGCTCCCGACGAGGTGCTCACCCTCTCCAAGCACCTGCTCGGCCAGGTGCACGGGTGCGAGGGGCGGCTGCTCGCGGAGGAGGCAGCCGACGACGGGTTCGCGGTGACGGTCGCGATCGCCCGCGGGGCGGTGGCCCACAAGGCGGTGGAGCTGGGGATCCACTGGAGCGGTGAGCCGCTCCCGTTGGAGCTCGTGGACGAGGCCATGGCGAGCCTCGCCCGCACCGACCACTGGCTCACCGAGTTCCTCCAGACGTGCAGCGACGTGGAGCGAGCCGAGCTGCGCGCCACCGCCGGCGACCGGGTCCACAAGTTCTTCGAGTGCTTCCCGCGGCTCGAGCCGAAGTGGCGGCCGGTCACCGAGAGCAGCCAGGTGGTGGAGCTCGCCGATGGCCAGGTGCGCCTCCGGGGCAAGGTGGACCTCACCCTGGGAGCGGCGCGCGGCACCCAGGCCGGCAAGGTCGTCATCGACCTCAAGACAGGGACGGCCAACCCCGTCCACCGAGACGACCTGCGCTTCTACGCCCTGCTCGACACGATCCGCCTGGGCGTGCCGCCCCGCCTGGTGGCGTCGTTCTACCTCGACCTGGGCGAGGCCCGGACGGAGGCGGTCACCGAGGGGGTGCTCGAAGCGGCGGTGGCGCGCACGGTCGACGGTGCCCGCCGCCTCGCCGCGCTGCGCGCCGGGACGGTGGCACCGGTGCTGCGCCCGAGCGGTGCCTGCCGCTGGTGCGTCGCGCTCGACGGCTGCGACACCGGGAGGCGGTGGCTCGCCGACGACGGGTGGGAGGACGTGGCCGACGACGCCGATGACGCCGACGCCTGAACGGCGGCGCCTTGGGCTGGCCCTCCGAGGCACCGGTAGCCTGGCGCACCATGGCCGCGGACGAGGGCACCGAGCGCGAGCAGCGCACCACCACCGCGGAGATCGTGCCGCTGCGGCTGCCGCCCGTCGCCGAGGCTGAGCCCGAACCAGCCCCCCAGGACCACCGCACCGGCGACGTCGACGAGTGGGGCCGGTCCGAGCGGGTCCGCGAGTTCGTTCGCAAGGCGTACGACCCCATGTACCGCCACTGGTTCCGCGCCGAGTGGGAGGGCCTCGAGAAGATCCCCACCGAGGGTGGTGCCCTGCTGGTGTCGAACCACGCGGCCGCGATCCCCTCCGACGCGCCCACGATCATGCACGGCATCGAGGTGGAGCTGGGCCGGCCGGTGTACGGGCTCGCCGATCACTTCTTCAAGAGCACGCCCGTCGTCGGGACCCTGTGGTCGCGCACCGGCGGCGTGGTGGCCCACCCCGACAACGCCTACCGGCTCCTGCGCGAGCAGCAGCAGCTCGTGCTCGTGTTCCCCGAGGGCTCGAAGGGGCCGGGCAAGACCTACAACGAGCGCTACCGCCTGCGCCGCTTCGGCCGAGGTGGCTTCGTGGAGATCGCGATGCGCGCCGGCGTCCCCATCATCCCCATCGCCGTGGTGGGGGCCGAGGAGAGCATGCCCATCCTCTTCAAGGTGCCCTCGATCGCCAAGGCGCTCGGCGCGCCGTACTTCCCGGTCACCGCGAACATGGCGTTCGGCCCCGTCGGCGCGTTCGTGCACTTCCCCGCCAAGTTCAAGCTGCGCGTGCTCGATCCGGTGACCTTCGACGTCGAGCCCGACCAGCCCCGCTACTCGCGCAGCCGGATCATGGACGAGTCCGAGAGCATCCGCCAGCAGATCCAAGAAGCCCTGTTCGACATGCTGCGCCAGCGCCGCTCGGTGTGGTTCGGGTAGGCGACGATGGGAAAGCGCGTCCTCATCACCGGGCTGTCCACCTACTGGGGCGGCCGCGTCGCGCAGGCGCTCGAAGACGACCCCGAGGTCGACGTGATCATCGGGCTCGACACCCGCGAGCCGAAGGTGAAGCTGGAGCGCACCGAGTACGTGCGCTCCGACGAGAACTACTCGATCCTCTCGCGCATCGTGAAGGCCACCGGGGTGGACACGATCGCCCACACGTTCCTGGTCGTCGATTCGACCTCCATGTCGTCGCGGGCAACCCACGAGATCAACGTCATCGGCACCATGAACCTGTTCGCGGCGGCATCCGCGGCGGGCAGCACCGTGCGGTCCGTGGTCGTGAAGTCCGCCGCGCTCGTGTACGGCTCCACACCGAAGGACCCCTACTGGTTCCGCGAGACCGACAAGCGAGCCGGGGCCCCGCGCACCCGCATCGAGCGGAGCCTGCTCGAGGTCGAGAGCTACGTGCGCGACTTCGCCCGCGACAACCCGCACGTGGCGCTCAGCCTCCTGCGCTTCTCGAACGTCATCGGCCCCGACATCTCCACGCCCCTCATGGACGCGCTCGCGCTGCCCCTCGTGCCGAAGGTGGCTGGCTTCGACCCGCGGTTCCAGCTGGTGCACGAGGACGACGTCGTGGCGGCGCTCCTCTTCGCGCTCGCCCACGAGGTCCCCGGCATCTACAACGTGGCGGGCGACGGGATGCTCCCGTGGAGCGAGATCATGGCCATCGCCGGCAAGCGCGGCATCCCGATGCCCCCGTTCGGCATCGGCATGGCCACCGACCCGCTGCGGCGCCTCGGGCTCGTGAACCTCGCGCCCGAGCTGATCGACCTGCTCCGCTACGGCCGCGGCATCGACAACCGAGCGTTCAAGCAGGCCGGCTTCGAGTACCAGTACACGACCGCGGGCGCGGTCGAGGCCTGGGTGCAGTCCCAGCGCCTCGCCAAGACCGTGGGCACGAAGGCGTTCGACTACCGCTACGAAGAGGACGTGGAGAAGTTCTTCCGCCACTCCCCTGCCGTGATCCGCGAGCACTCCGACCAGGCGTGACCGTGGCCGCGATCCGCACGGAGGTGATCGACGGCGTCGGCCTGGTCACCTTGGCCGCGCCCGAGCGCCGCAACGCCTTCGACCTCGCGATGTGCGACGAGGTCGTCCGCGCGCTCGACGACCTCGAGGCCGACGCCGCGGTCGGGGCCATCGTCGTCACCGGCGAGGGCACGGCGTTCTGCGCCGGGGCCGACCTGTCGCACCTCGGCTCGTCGCACCGCGACGGGTTGCTGGCCGTCTACGAGGGGTTCTTGCGCTTCGCCCGCTCGCCGCTGCCCACCATCGCCGCGGTCAACGGCCCGGCGGTCGGGGCGGGCATGAACCTCGCGCTCGCGTGCGACGTCAGGCTCGCTGGCGAGTCGGCGCGCTTCGACACCCGGTTCCTGCAGCTGGGCATCCACCCGGGCGGCGGCCACACCTGGATGCTCCAGCGCATCGCCGGGCCCCAGGCAACGGCTGCCACCGTGCTGTTCGGCGAGGTGCTCGACGGGGCGGAGGCGGCCCGCACCGGCGTCGCGTGGCGCTGCGTGCCCGACGACCACCTCGTGCCCACCGCGCTGGCGATGGCCGCTCGAGCCGCGGCCGCACCGCGCGAGCTGGTGGAGCGGGTGAAGGCCACCATCGGCGACGTCGCGACGATCGCCAGCCACCCCGAGGCGGTGGAGCGCGAGCTCGGCGACCAGGTGTGGTCGGTGCAGCAGCCCGCCTTCGCCGAGCGGTTGGCGTCCATGCAGCGGCGCATCTCCGGCAACGCCTGACGTGGAGGACCTCGACCTCGACGCGCTCGCCGAGGAGGCGAGCCGCATCCTCGACCTCTCCCCGGGGCGGGCGAGCGAGGTCGTCCTCACCCTGGCCGAGCACCACGATCGGCGCGTGATCGCCCCGCTGATCGATCTGCTGGCATCGCGCCGAGCCGACGAGCTGGTCGTGCGGGCGGCAGGTTGGCTGGCCGACCCCGCGCTCCACCCCGCGCTGGCCACGCTCTCGGAGGCCCGGCTCGCCGACCTCGGCGACGACCGGTACTGGGACCAGGTCGCTCGTGCCACCGCCCGGTGCCGACCGGGTGCCGCGGCCGAGGCCGAGGAGGTCGAGATCACGCTGCTGGCCGCGACCCAAGCGGCGCTGATCGAGGTCGCCAGCTTCGACGTCGACGTCTCCCTCGCCGGCGCCTACCCCGTCACCGAGGTCGTGGTCCGCATCGGCGACCACGAGCGCCGGCACTCGGTGTGGAACTTCGACGAGCTCGAGCCCGACGACCCCGGCTCGCTCGATCGGGCGTTCGCGCTGTACCGCATCTCGCGCCTCGCCAGCTGGGGATGACCCAGCCCCGCCCGCCCATCGCCGCGTCTATGTTCTGACGGTCCGTCAGAACGATGCGCAGGGGGCGAAGGTGAGCGAAGGGCTGGAGAACTCCACCACGCTGTGGGAGCTGGTCGAGCGGCGGGCGGCGGCGTCACCCGACCGCGTCCTGTTGATCGACGAGGGCGGGCGGACGCTGACCTGCCAGGAGTTCCGCGACCGGGCGGAGCGCGTGGCGGCGGGCTTCCACGCGCTGGGGGTCGAGCACGGCACCCGCGTCACCTGGCAGGTACCGAACCGGTTCGAGACCATCCTCGCCAGCTTCGCCCTCGCCCGCCTCGGCGCCATCCAGAACCCGATCCTGCACCTGTACCGCCACAAGGAGGTCGGGTACGCGATCGGCGCCACCGATGCCCAGGTCGTGCTCACGCCGGGCGAGTGGAACGGCTTCGACTACCGGGCGATGGTGGAGGAGCTCGTCGCTGACCGAGCCTCGGCCCCGCAGGTGCTCGACATCTTCGCCGAGCTCCCCGATGGCGATCCCGCGAGCCTGCCGCCCGCTCCCACCGAGGGCGACGAGATCCGCTGGGTGTACTTCACCTCCGGCACCACCTCGGACCCCAAGGGCGTCCGCCACAGCGACCGCACCCTCATCACCGGTGCCAACGGCCTCGCGGTGGCGCTCGACATGCAACCCGACGACATCGGCTCGATCGCGTTCCCGTTCGCGCACATCGCCGGGCCCGACTACTTCGGCATGATGCTGCTGGCGGGGTTCGGCGCCGTGCTCATCGAGGCGTTCACGCCGGCCGGCGCGGTGGCGGCGTTCAACGCCCACGGCGCCACCATGGCCGGCGGGTCCACGGCCTTCTACCAGATGTACCTGGCTGAGCAGCGCAAGCAGCCCGACACCCCGCTGATCCCCAGCCTCCGCAAGCTCTCGGGCGGAGGCGCACCGATGCCTCCCGAGGTGTACGAGGAGGTCAAGCGGGAGATGGGCATCCAGATCTGCCACGGCTACGGCATGACCGAGTGCCCGATGATCTGCATGGGCGGGCCCCACGACACCGACGAGCAGCTCGCCAACACCGTGGGCAAGCCGGTGGTCGGCCTCGAGATGCGCATCGTCACCGAGGGCGGCACCGTGGCCGGGCCCGCCGAGGACGGCGAGGTCCGCGTGAAGGGGCCCATGGTGTTCCGGGGCTACACGTCCGAGGCGGCCACGGCGGAGTCGTTCGACGAGGACGGTTGGTTCCGCACGGGCGACGTGGGCCACCTGCGCGCCGACGGCCACCTGGTGCTCACCGGCCGCCTGAAGGACATCATCATCCGCAAGGGCGAGAACATCGCCGCCAAGGAGATCGAGGACCTCCTCTACGCCCACCCGAAGGTGGGCGACGTGGCGGTGATCGGCCTCGTCGACAAGGAGCGGGGCGAGCGGGTCTGCGCGGTGATCGAGCGCGCCGAGGGCCAGGACGACCTGGGCTTCGACGAGATGGTGGCCTATCTGGGCGACCAGCAGCTCGCCCGGTTCAAGACCCCAGAGCAGCTCGAGGTGGTCGACGCCCTCCCCCGCAACAACACGCTCGGGAAGATCCTGAAGTACAAGCTCCGCGAGGAGTTCGCCGCCAAGCCCTGGCCGTAGCCGGCCTCGGCCTCGGCCGCGCCGGCCCGATCAGGGCTTGGCATCGGCCCAGGAGCGCACGATCGACGTGTCGCTCAGGAAGCGCACGCTGCGATCCGGCGCCCACCGGGCTGCCGCCTCGCCGAGCGCCTCGTCGACCATCGACGCCGCCACCTCGACGTGCTCGTCGGGCACGTGGACGAGCAGCTCGTCGTGGAGGCAGAGGACCACCTCGGCATCGACCGATCGGCCGCGAGCGCGGACGATGAGCGCCCACACCTTGAACAGCTCGGCCGCCGCGCCCTGCACCATCGCGTTGCGACCGAAGCGGCCCCGAGCGGCCGCCTGGGCCCGCTCCACCGGCACCGGCCCGCCCATGCGCAGGAGGCGACCGCCGTAGGTGCGCAGGTCGGTGCCGACCTGCGCGGTGGCGTCGGCCGCCTCCAGGTAGCTCATCGCGATGGGATACGACCGGCGCAGGCCCTGGAGCGCCCGAGCCCCCTCCCCCGTGGTCTGCCCGTACATCGCGCCCAGCACCGCCACCTTGGCCACCGCTCGCTCGACCCCGAGCTCGGCGGCCACGGGCGCGTAGAGGTCGTCGGCCTGGCTCGCCCGAGCCAGCGACCGGTCGCCCGAGACCGCGGCGAGCACCCTCGGTTCGATCTGGCCCAGATCGGCGCGCACGAACCGGTGGCCCGGTGCCGCCACGACGCCCGAGCGGAGGTCGGCGGGCATGTTGTGGAGCCCTCCGGACGCGGTCATGCGCCCTGCGGCGCCGTCGGCGGCCGACCACTCGCCACGGAACCGCCCGTCGGCTCCCAGGCGCTCGTCGAGCCACGGGTAGCCGAACGTCGTGGCCACCCGCTCCGCCTTGCGCCACGTCAGGAGCGCATCGACCAAGGGATGGGCGTCGCGGTGCTGCTCCAGGCGCCAGGCCCGGGTGTCGGGCACCTCGACGCCCACCACCCGCAGCATGGAGCGCACCTGGGTCGGGCTGCGCAGGTCGAAGCGGATCCCCTGCGGCACGTGGCGCAGGACCGCCTCGTCGCGCGCGACGACGCGCTCGACCGCCTCCCGCTCGCTCGCGGGACGGGGGCCGACGAACGAGGCGATGGCCGCCTCCATCGCGGTGCGGTCCACCGGCAGCCCGGCGTGGCCGAGCTCCGCGCACAGCAGCTCGGCGGTGGACTCCGACGACGCGGTGCGGCGAGCAGCCGGACGGCCGTCCTCCCGGTCGGCGAGCTCCTCGATCGCGGCGCGCTGACGACGAACCAGCTCGGCGAGCACCGTCGCCCACCGCCCGGCACGCTCCGGGGTCTCCTGCCACGCACCGGCGACCCAGTCGGGTCGGAGGTGCCCGTCGGGCCGGACCGGGTCGTCGGGGTCGCCGTCAGGCTCCTGGTGGAAGAGATCGAGGGGGGCGTCGGCCGGCAGGTCGCGGGTCGACAGCCCGCCGATGCGGGCCCACGCCCGGGCCGGGTCCGCGCGCCACCCGCCGAACAGCACGCGGTGCACGGCGGCGACGTCCCACGAGCGGGCCACCTCCACCCCGAGCTCGAGCAGCTCCCGCGCGGAGTCCTGCGACCACATCGCCCACCGTGGCCCCTCGGTGCGCTCGATCTCGGCGACCTGCTCGGCGGCCGCCGCAGGCGACCCCCACCACACGGTCGGCATCGCCCGCTCGTCGACGTCCGCCGGGTCGACGCAGGCGATCGCCACGCCGTTCGGGGAGACGACGATCGCTCGCACGCGCCCCAGGGTGGCACAGGGTCAGCTGCCGCCCGGGCCGCCGCTCGGCGGCCCACCGCCAGTGGGGCCGCCCCCGGGGAAGCCACCGCTGTCGGAGCCGCCGCCCGGGCCCTGGAAGCCCCCGCCGCTGCTGCCGCTGCTGCTGCTGGACGAGGTGTCGGTGGCGGAGCCGGGGAGCGGCTCGTCGAGATCTGCGATCACCACCACATCGCCGGCAGAGAGGCCCGAGGTGATCTCGGTCCACGTCTGCCCGACGGCACCGGTCTGGACCGTGGTGGTCTTCGTCTCGCCGTCGACCAGGAGCTCGACCGTCGACGTGTCGCCGTCCACGGTGACCGCGGAGGTCGGCACGGCGAGGGCATCGGCGGACGCCGCGGTCGTGATCGACACGGAGGCGGTCGAACCGTTGCCGAGCTCGGAGGTGTCGCCGGTGAGCCCGATCGTCACCGAGTAGGTCGACGTGCCGCTGGAGGAATCCGGAGCGACGCCGATGCGGACGATCTCTCCGTCGATCGGATCGTGGTTCCCGTCGGGCACCACGATCGCCTGCTGGCCGACCTCGAGGTCGGGCAGGTCCGTGACGCTGACCTTCGTCGTCACCTCGAAGCCGCCGTCGGAGACGACGACCACCGCTTGGGTGGCCGATGCCGCCGAGACCTCGTCGCCGACCTCGATGCCGACGGAGGCGACGGTGCCGGCGATCGGGCTGACGACGGTGGCCTGGTCGAGGGCCTGCTGCGCGACCGCCACCTCGAGGGCCGCCGCGTCGACGGCCTTCTGGTAGGCGACCAGGTCCTCGGCCGACGGCGACGAGGAAGCGGACGAGCCCGTCCCACCGGTGGCGGACCCGTTGCTGGCCCCTCCCGACCCGGTGCCGGTCGATCCCGACCCTCCGGTGCTGCCGCTGGGGGTCGAAGGCGTGGTGGATGGGGTCGATGGCGTGGTGGTGGTCGTGGTGGAGCTGGCGTCATCGGCCATCTGGGAGAGCAGGTCGTTGAGGTCGTCCATCGCGGTCTCGAGGTCGTGCTGCGCCGTCGTCACCGCCTGCTGCGCGGCCAGCGACGCCTGGAGCGCCTGCTGGCAGGCCGTGGCATCGTCGTCGTCGGCGGAGGTCGCGGCATCGGCCGGATCGGTGGTCGTCGTCGTGCTGGTCGGCTCGGTCGGGTCGGTGGTGGCCGTGGTGGTGCACACCTCTGCCGCGGCGGCCAGCGCCGCCTCGGCGTCGGCCATGGCCTCGTCGACCGCCTGCTGCGCGTCGAGCACGGCCTGCTGCGCGGCGGCCAGCGCGCCGTTCGCCGCACCGGTGGCGCTGCGGCCCAGACCGCCCGAGGGCGCGCCGCCCGTGGAGGCGACCCCCGACACGTCCTCGCCGTCGAGCGCCATCTGGAGCACCAGCTGCGCCTGGGCGAGGGTCGCTTCGGCCTCGTGGAGCGAGACGGTCAGGTCCTCGGTGTCGAGGGTGGCGAGCGATTGCCCGACGCTCACGGTGTCGCCGGTCGACACCAGGACCGAGGCCACCGTGCCCGACACCGGGAACGCCACCGATGCCTGCGAGACCGGCTCGATGGTGCCGACGGCCTCGAGCACCTGGTCGACCGACTGGGTCGACGCGGTGGCGGTCCGGTACGCCCCGGAGGACGCGGATCGGGCCGACACGGCGGCCGCAGCGACGCCGATCGCGGCCAGCACCACGCCGACCCCGACCACCTTGCGGAGGGTTCGCTTCTTCATGGAGATCACTCGTTCCTGAGGGCATCGATGGGGGCGAGGCGAGCAGCTCGAGACGCCGGGTACACGCCGAACACCACGCCGATGCCGATGGCCATGGCGATCGCGAGCAGCGACGCGGGCACCGAGAGGATGACCCGAGCATCGGCGAAGCGGGGCAGGAGCACCGCACCGACGATCCCGAGCAGCACGCCGAGCAGGCCGCCAGCGAGGCCGAGGACCGACGCCTCGACCAGGAACTGCCGGCGGATGTTGCGAGGCCGGGCGCCGATGGCCTTGCGCAGGCCGATCTCGCGGATCCGTTCGGTGACCGAGACCAGCATGATGTTCATCACGCCGATCCCGCCGACCAGCAGCGAGATCACGGCGATGCCGCCGAGCATGACGGTCATCGTCTTGTCGACCGAGGAGGCCGCCGTGAGGATGGACTCCTGGGTGGCGATCGAGAAGTCGGCGTCGTCGGCGCTGGTGATGCCGTGCAGGTTCAGGAGGGTGGCGTCCGCCTCCTGGTAGGCGGCCGAGAGGGCGCCCTCCGACGATGCCTTCACGTAGATCGAGCTCACCGAGTTCCGGTCGCTCCCGCCCACGAGGCGCTCCGCGTAGGTGCTCTCGGGGACGATCGCCAGGTCGTTGTTCGAGGTCTGCTCCGACGACGACAGCTCCTCGAGCACGCCGATCACCTCGAGCGACGTCCCGTCATAGGTCACCGTCTGGCCGACGGCGTTGCCCCCGTCGAACAGCTCGTCTGCGGTGTCGGGGCCCAGCACCACGACGAGGGCGGCGTCGTCGACGTCGTCTTGGTCGATGAACCGGCCGCTGGTGACCTCGCGGGATCGAACCTCCTGCCACGACGGCGTGGTGCCCATGATCGTGGTGGTCCAGTTGGTGTCGCCGTTGACCAGCGAGACCGACGACGAGGTCACCGCCGCCACGGCCTGCACATCGGGGGCGTTGTCCGCCGACGCGAGCGCTGCGGCGTCCTGGGTGGTCAGCGTGGAGGCCGAGCCGAACCCGCCTCGGAGGCCGTCGCTGTCGGTGGTGCTGCCCGGTGAGACCACGAGGATGTTCGTCCCGAGCTCGTTGATCTGGTCTCGGACGTCGGCCTTCGCCCCGTTGCCGAGGCCCACGGTGAGGATCACCGCGGTGATGCCGATCAAGATGCCGAGCATCGTCAGCGCCGAGCGCAGCCGGTGGGTCCGCACCGCCTCGGTGGCGGTGCGGACGGTGTCACGCCACCGCATGGTCTGGCTCCTGCCACACGAGGCCGTCACGGATCTGGATGACCCGCTGCGCCCGGTCGGCCACGTCCGCCTCGTGGGTGATGAGGACCACGGTCCGGCCGCTGCGGTGCAGCGCGTCGAGCAGGTCGAGGACCTCGCCGGTGGACGTGGAGTCGAGGTTGCCGGTGGGCTCGTCGGCGAGGATCAGCGCCGGCTCGGTGACCAACGCTCGGGCGATCGCCACCCGCTGCTGCTGGCCACCCGAGAGCTCCCCGGGCTTGTGCTCGGCTCGGTTGGCGAGGCCCACCTGCCCGAGCGCCGCGAGCGCTCGCTCGTGCCGCTCGTGGGGCTCCACTCCGGCGTACACCAACGGCAGCTCCACGTTACGCCAGGCCGGCAGGTACGCCAGCAGGTTGAACTGCTGGAACACGAACCCGATGTGGCGGTTGCGCAGGTCGGCCAGCCGGTCCTCGTCCAGCTCGGACACGTCTTCCCCCGCGAGGCGGAAGGTGCCGGCGGTCGGGACGTCGAGGCAGCCGAGGATGTGCATGAGCGTCGACTTGCCCGAGCCGGAGGGCCCGATGACGGCGACCATCTCACCCTCGTGGATGTCGAGGGTCACGCCGGCCAGGGCCTTCACCTCCAGCTCGCCCGCGGCGTACACCTTGGTCACGTCGTGGAGCTCGAGGACGGCGCTCACTCGCCCGATCCGTTCGTCTCGGTCGCCGTGCCCCCGGGCGCTTCCATGCCCTCGGGCGGCGTGAACCCGCCCCCGGTGCTGTCGCTGCTCCCGTTGCCGCCGCCGTTGCCACCGAAGCTGGGGGCCTCGATGACGACCGACTCGCCTGCGCTCAGGCCGTCTGTGATCTGGGTCATCGTGCCCGAGACCAAGCCCGTGGTGACCGTGCGGGTCTCGGTCCCGTCGTCGGTCTCCACCTCGACGGTCGAGGTGCCGTCCTGGGTGGTGATCGCTCGGGTCGGCACCTGGATGGCGTCGTCGACGGAGTCGTAGGTGATCTCCACCGACACGGTGGCTCCGACGTTGAAGTCGCCGGAGCTGTCGGCGAAGGCGACGGTGACCGGGTAGGACGCGACCCCCGAGCTGGCGTCGGCGATGGTGCCGACCTCGGTCACGAGGCCGTCGACCGCATCCCCGGTGGTGGTGGGGGTCGTCGCCGCGGTGTCATCGCTGCTGTCGTCGGACGAGCTCTGGTTCGAGCCCGTGCTCGACGACTGGTTGGTCGTGCCGGGGCCGCCCGGGAAGCCACCGCCGCCGGGGAACCCACCGAAGCCGCTGGAGCTCGACGACGATGAGGTCGACAGGGACACCGAGGCCGCCTGCCCGACGGCGAGGCTCGAGATGTCGGTGTCGTCGAAGCCCAGGTCGACGGTGAACGAGCCGGTCGTGGTGAGGGAGATGTCGGCACTCGAGCCGCTCGAGTCCGTCGTGGCGCCGCCCATGGCACCCGACGACGAGGAGCCCAGGGTGCTGGCCGATCCTCCGGATCCGCTGCCCGAGCCGGTGGGCGTCGTGCCCCCCTGTCCGCCGGAGGAGAGCTCCTCGCCGACGGTGATGTCGACCGTGGCCACCGTGCCGTCGAAAGACGCCACGAGCTGGGCCCCATCCAGCGCCTCCTGCGCGGCGGTGAGCTGGTCCTGGGCGGACGTCACGCTCGACTCGTCGGCCGCGACCTGCTCGTCGCTGGCTCCCGCGTCCTCGTCATCGCTGAGCTGGGCTTGCGCATCGGCGAGGGAGGCCTCGGCATCGGCGACCGATGCCTCGAGCTCTGCCGAGTCGATCTCCGCCAGCACCTGCCCCTTCGTCACGGTGTCGCCCGCGGCCACGTTGACCGCGGTGACCGTCCCCGACGAGGTGAAGCTCAGGTCCTCGGTGTCGGCGGCGGCCACCGTGCCCTCCGCGGTCACGGTCTTGTCCATGTCGCCGACGGTGACCTCGACGGCCTGGTCGGTCATCGTCGGGCCGGTGCTGGCGTCGGCCCCACCACCGTCGTCACGGATGGCGAACCACCACCCGCCGAAGGCGACGAGCACGACGAGCGGCATCACCACCCACGGCTTCTTCATCTGGTCGGTCACTCGGGACACGGGGTTGCTCCTGGAGGTCTTCATCGGTTCGGACGGTTCGTCGGCCACGGCCACAGCCGCGGGGCGGACGGCACGGGGCGCTCCCCAGTGCCCGGCCGTCCGCCCCGGCGATCAGGTGGTCGTGGTGGAGGTGGTCGAGTCGCTCGACCCCGGCGCCTGACCCTGGTCCTGGCCCGGCGCCTGGCCGGGGCCTTGGCCCTGGTCACCATCGGGCCCGCCCCCGGGGAAGCCGCCGCCGAAGCCGGCATCGCCCACCCGGATGGTGGTGGCGGTCACCACGTCGTCAGCGGTCTCACCCATGGCCGAGATGGTGTCTCCCTCGGCGATGTCTGCCACCTCGATCTGCTCCGAGACCGAGATCGTGGTGTCGTCGCTGAGGGTGACGGTGACGGTGTCGCCCTCCGAGGTCGTCACGGTCATCGTGTCGCCGTCGATCGAGGCGATGGTGCCGGTGGTCGGCTGGCCCATCCCGCCACCGGGGAAGCCACCCTGCTGGCCCTGGCCGTCGGCCGCGCCGTCGGGGGGCGTCGCCTGGTCGCCGTTCGCGTCGGTCGGCGGGGTCATCTGGCCGCCGTCCTGGCCGGTCGGCGGCTCCATGCCCTCGGGCGGGCCGCTGCCGTCGCCCTGCCCCGGGCCTTGGCCCTGGCCCTGGCCCTGGCCCTGGCCTGGGCCACCGAGCGTCGCCTCGACGTCGCCGCTGTCCACGACGCGCTGCGCGGTCACGTTGCCGTCGTCGTCGGTGGCACCCATGACGACGACGTTGTCGCCCGTCTCCAGGTCGCCGACCGTGCCGTCGCTGGTCTTGGTCACGGTGGTCGCGTCGGTGGTCTCCACCGTGGCGGTGGCGCCGTCGGTGGTCTCGATGGTGAGGGTGCCGTCCTCGTTGGAGGTCACGGTGCCGGAGGTGCCCATGCCGCCGGGGAAGCCGCCCTGCTGGCCTTGGCCGTTCGTGCTCTGGCCGCTCGAGCTCTGGCTGCTGGACGCGGCGGTGCTGGCGTTGGCACCGGAACCGTCCTTGCCGCTCAGCACGACGCCCGCGCCGAGCGCGACGACGGCGGCGACGGCACCGGCGGCGACCCACGCCTTCCAGCTGGTCCCTGCCGCAGCGGGGGCCTCGGCCGGGGCCGGGGCGGGGGCGCTCGGGGTCGTGGGGACGCCGCCGCTGGCGGCCGGTGGGAGGGAGGCACCGGCCGCCGCGGCGGGATCAGGCGCGCCCGCGCCGAAGCTGGGTGAGCTCGGATCGGCAGGCGGTTCGGAGGGGGGAACGTTGCTCATGGAGGGGTTCGACTCCTTGTCGAGGCCGCACCCAGCGGCTGGATGTGGCCCTCATCCTGCGAACCGACCCTCAGAGAACCCTCAGCCGCCTCTTGGACTCCCCGCCAACTTCTCGCGCGTCGTCGCCGACGCGGTTCCCCTTCCGGACCTCCCGCTCACCCCACCCACCCGCCCGCGCACCCACCCGCAGCGCCGTTCTCTGTGCGGAACGGCGACGCCGGTGTCCTCGAACCGCACGCGGTTCGTTGGTCGACCGGGGACGGGGACGGGGACGGGACGGGCGGAGGCGGACGTTGACGACGAGCGTCAGCGGGGGAGGCGGAGGCAGTAGCCGACGCCGCGGACCGTGTGGATCAGCGGTGGCTCGGTGGCGTCGACCTTCTGGCGCAGGTAGCTGATGTAGGTCTCGAGGACCGACGCGTTGCCGGCGAAGGTGTAGTCCCACACCGCCTCGAGGATCTGGTCGCGGGTGAGCACGCGACGAGCGTTCGCGAGGAGGTAGTGCAGGAGCTTGTACTCGGTGGGCGTGAGCTCGATGAGGCGCCCGTCGCGCCGCACGTCGCGGGTATCCTCGTCGAGCTCGAGGTCGGCGAAGGACAGCTTCGCCCCGTCGGGGCCCTTGCCCGACGAGCGGCGCAGGACGGCCTTGACCCGCTCGATCAGCTCCTCCACCGAGAACGGCTTGGTGACGTAGTCGTCGCTGCCGAGGCGCAACCCCTGGACCTTGTCCTCGGTGGCGTCCTTCGCGGTGAGGAAGATGACCGGGACCCTGGTGCCGGCCCCCTCGTCGAGGCGCAGGCGGCGGGCCACCTCGAAGCCGTCGAGGTCGGGCAGCATCACGTCGAGCACGATGAGGTCGGGGGCTCGGCGCGCCACCGAGTCGAGCGCCTCTCGACCGGTGGCCGCCCGCTCCACCTCGAAGCCCTGGTAGCCGAGCGCCATGGCCAGCAGCTCGGTGATGTGCTCCTCGTCGTCGACGACGAGCAGGCGCGGCGCGGTGGCTGGATCGGCGGACATGGCCGTCACCGTACGGGCGGCGGTGCTCGAGGGGAAGCCTCTGCGGCACCATCCCAGGAACTTCCCAGGGTCGGCGGAGCCGGCACGGAGCCGATCGCCGCACGCTGCCGCCATGGCCACCACCACCCGACCCGCACCCCTGGTCCCCGACCGGCCCCTCCGGTTCCTGCAGGCATCGGAGTACCGCCGACGCACCGCGGCCGTGGAGGTCGTGGTGCCGGTGTTCGACGAAGAGGACGATCTCGAGCGCTCGGTGCGCCGGCTGCACCGCTACCTCACGGACCGCTTCCCGCTGCCGTGGCTGATCACGATCGTGGACAACGCCAGCACCGACGGGACCTGGCAGGTCGCGTCGGCGCTGGCCGCCGACCTCCACGAGGTGCAAGCGATGCGCCTGGCCGAGAAGGGCCGCGGCCGAGCCCTCCGAGCGGCCTGGAGCGCGAGCCCGGCGCCGGTGGTGGCCTACATGGACGTCGACCTGTCGACCGACCTCGATGCGCTCCTGCCCCTCGTCGCACCGCTCCTGAGCGGCCACAGCGACGTGGCCATCGGCACCCGGCTCGCCCCCGCCTCGCGGGTCGCCCGCGGGCCCAAGCGGGAGGCGATCTCGCGCACGTACAACCTCATCCTGCGCACCGCCCTGCACTCGGCGTTCTCGGACGCGCAGTGCGGGTTCAAGGCCGTGCGCACCGAGGTCGCCCGGGCGCTCCTCCCCCTCGTGGAGGACCAGGGCTGGTTCTTCGACACGGAGCTCCTCGTGCTTGCGGAGCACAACGGCATGCGCATCCACGAGGTGCCCGTGGACTGGGTGGACGATCCGAACTCCAGCGTCGACATCGTGCGCACCGCGGCCGATGACCTCAAGGGCGTCGGTCGGATGCTCCGGCGGTTCGCGCGCGACCAGGGCTGGGTCGAGCACCAGGACCTGGGTCCGCGGGGCTCGGTCCCCACGCTGCTCGGCCACCAGCTCGTGCGCTTCGCCAGCGTCGGGGTGGTCTCCACGCTGCTGTTCGCGGTCCTGTTCGCCGCGCTGGTCGATCCGGTCGGCCCCCTGGTGGCGATGCTCGCCGCGCTGGCCCTGTCCGCGGTGGTGAACACCGCGGCCAACCGCCGGCTGACCTTCGACCACCGCGGCCGGCCGGGCCGCCGTCGTCACTGGACGTCGGCCGCCGTGCTGAGCGGCGTGCCGCTGGCGCTGAACCTGGCCGCCCTCGGCGTGGCGGCGGCCGCTGGCCTCACCTCCACCGCAGGCCTCCTCGGGGCCCTGTGCGCCGCCAACCTCCTGGCCACCGGCGTTCGCTTCGCCGGCCTGCGGCGAGCCATGGGGAGCTGAGCACCGGTGGCCCGACCCGCGATCCCCGCCCGGCTCGTGCAGCTCGTGCGCTACGGCGCGGTCTCGGTCATCGCCTCGGCCACGAGCCTCGCCGTCCTCGGCGCGCTCGTCGCCACGCGCACCACCACGGCGGGCTGGGCGAACGTGATCGCGACGGGCGTCGGCACCGTGCCGTCGTTCGAGCTCAACCGCCGCTGGGTGTGGGGCCGAGACGGCCAGCGCTCCCTCCGCGCCGAGGTGGCCCCGTTCGTGGCGCTGTCGTTCGCGGGGCTGGCGTTGTCGACGGTTGCGGTCTCGGTCATCGCCCGATGGGCTGACGGCGCCGGTCTCACCGATGCGACCAGGACCCTCGCCGTGCAGGCCGCGAACCTCGCCGCGTTCGGGGCGCTCTGGATCGTGCAGTTCGCGGTGCTCGACCGTGTGCTGTTCGCCGACCGGTCCCGCGTGGGGCAGGATCGGCAGGTCCCCGCGTCACCCAGGTAGAGCGCCATGACCCTTCGCAGCCGACTCGTCCTGGCGCTCGTCGCGCTGGCCACCGCGGGCCTCGTGGTGTTCGGCGTCGCCACCTCGGGCCTCTATGCCCGATCGCTCGCGAACCAGCTCGACGACCAGCTCCAGGCGAACGCCCGAGGCCAGGCCGCCCGGTTGATGGCGGTGGCCTCCCAGGACGTGATCGACCCCGAGACGTGCGCACCGGTCGGCGACGCGGCCGGGGGCGACGGTCCGTTCGGCGGCGGCCCCGGCCCCGCCCCCGGCCAGGGCCTCGACGCCTACGCCGAGCTGCGCACCGCAGACGGCACCGTCGTGGCGTGCAGCGACCCGGTCACCGCCGACGGCCGACCGGACATCCCCGACGACCTCCAGATCGCCGCCACCGGCCGCACCACGTTCGACACCGGCTCGGCCGAGGGGTCGGGCTCGTGGCGGGTGCTCGCCCTCACGGGCGACGACCTGCCCACCCTGCGCCTCTCGCCCAATGGTGGCCCCGGCACCGATCCCAGCGAGGTGACCACCCCGGGAGCGCCCGCCACCACGGTGCCGACCGAGGCGATCACCTTCGCCGACGGCTCGACCTCCGAGGGGGCAGCCGTCCTCGTGGCGGTACGCACCGACGGGGTCGACGCGTCCCTCGCGAAGCTCCAGCGCATCGAGCTCATCGCTGGCATCGCCCTCCTGGTGGCGCTGGCCTCCGGCTCGTGGCTCGTCTTGCGCCGAGGCCTGCGCCCGTTGGAGGAGATGGCGGACACGGCCGCCACGATCAACGCGGGCGACCTGTCGCGCCGGGTGGATGCCAGCGACGACCGCACCGAGGTCGGCCAGCTCGGCAGGGCGCTCAACTCCATGCTCGACGGCATCGAGGGCTCGTTCCGAGAGCGCGAGGCCACCGAGGCCAAGCTCCGGCAGTTCCTGGCCGACGCGTCGCACGAGCTGCGCACGCCCCTGACCTCGATCCAGGGCTACGCCGAGCTGTTCCGCCTCGCGGGCGCCAATCCCGCCGCGGCGCCCACGACCGGCACGCCCGGTGCCACCCCGACCCTCGACCTGCCCGTGGTGATGGCGCGCATCGAGCAAGAAGCGACCCGCATGCGTGGGCTCGTCGAAGACCTCCTCCTCTTGGCCCGCCTCGACGAGCCCAGTCGGTCGACCGACGCCGGTGAGGTCCCGCCCGAGCAGGTCGACCTGGCGCTCGCCGCGGCCGAGGCGTGCACGAGCGTCGCCGGGATGGCCGGCGACCACCCGATCACCCTCGACGCGCCCGACCCCGTGCTGGTCCCCGGCATCGCGGCCCACCTCCACCGGGCCGTGACGAACCTGGTCGCCAACGCGATCAAGCACACCCCGCCCGGCACGGCGATCGAGGTGACCGTGGCGGCCAACCCGATCACCCGACGCTCCTCGGTGACGGTGCGAGACCACGGGCCCGGGCTCGACGACGAGGCGCTCGCCCATGCCTTCGATCGCTTCTGGCAGGCGGACGCGGCGCGGGTCGGGGTCGGCTCGGGGCTGGGCCTGTCGATCGTCGCCGGCATCGCCGAGGAGCACGGCGGCATCGCCACGGCGGCCAACGCGCCCGACGGCGGCGCGGTGTTCACCATCGAGCTGCCGCCGACCCCGGCGGCGGGGCTCACCCCGGGCTGAGCCAGGCGGCGGCGAGCTCGTCGCGCCGTTCGTCCCACTCCTCCGCGGTCATCGCGTACCGCACGTGGTCCTCCCAGACCCCGTCGATCTCCAGGTACCGCAGGGCCGTGCCCTCGTTGCGCAGGCCGAGCTTGTCGACCACCCGGCGGCTGGCCCCGTTCCTGGGGATGATCGAGATCTGGATCCGATGGAGGTGGAGCTCCTCGAAGGCGAACCGGGCGAGCACGACCACCGACTCGGGCATCAGCCCCTTGCCCGCCCATCGCTCGTCGATCCAGTACCCGACGTAGGCGTTCTGGAACGGTCCCCGCTGGATGGACGAGAGGTTGATCTCGCCGCAGAACCGGCCCTCGACGAAGATCCCGAACCCGTAGCCGGAGCCGAGCTGGCGCTCCCGCTGCCGGGCGCTGCATCGCACCGCGAACGCGTCACGGTCCTTCGTCGTGTCGGGCTGGTTCGGGAGCCGTTGCGGCTCCCACTTCAGCAACCAGTCCGCGCTCGTCGTGCGCACCTCGCGCCACGCGTCGAAGTCCGCGAGCACGAGGGGCCGCAACATCACCCGCCGGCCGAACAAGGTGGTCGTGCGCTCGACCACGGCCATCAACTCGCGTCTCGCACGGCGGCGACCGCCGCGGGGTCCTCGATCGAGGACAGGTCCCCGAGATCCGCGCCGATCGCGGTGGCGCGTATCGCGCGCCGAAGCACCTTGGCCGAGCGGGTCTTCGGCAGCGCCGTCGTGAAGCGCACCGCGCTGGGCCGGAAGCTCTTGCCCAGCGCGTCCGTCACCACCTGCACCAGCTCGGCCCGCAGCTCGTCGGTCGGCTCGACCCCGTCGACCAGCACGACGTAGCACCACAGGGCCTCGCCCTTGACCTCGTGGGGCACCCCGATCGCCGCCGCCTCCGCCACCGCGGGGTGCGCGACCAACGCCGACTCCACCTCTGCCGGGCCGAGCCGCTTGCCCGCGACCTTGATGGTGTCGTCGCTTCGGCCGCGCAGGTACCACTGGCCGTCGTCGTCGATGAGCGCCCAGTCGCCGTGCACCCAGACGTCGGGCCAGCGATCCCAGTAGGTCTCGAGGTAGCGCTCCGGCGCCTGCCACAGCCCTCGGGTCATGCCCGGCCACGGCCTGGTGCAGACGAGCTCGCCCACCTCGCCGCGCACCGGCTCCCCGTCATCGGCGAAGACATCGACCGCCATGCCGAGCGCCGGCCCACCGAGGGTCATCGGCGTGAGCGGCTGCACCGGGTGGGGCGAGAGGAAGCAGGCGCCCACCTCGGTGCCGCCCGAGATGTTGATGACCGGGCACCGGCCGCCGCCGACCACGTCGGCGAACCAGCGGTAGGGCGTCTCGTTCCACGGCTCGCCGGTGGAGCCGAGGATGCGCAGCGCCGAGAGGTCGTGGCGGGTGACGGGCTCGTCGCCGTGAGCCATCACGGCGCGCACGAGGGTGGGGCTGATGCCGAGGATGGTGACGCCGTGGCGCTCGAGGTAGGCCCAGAGCCGGTCGGTCTCGGGGAAGTCGGGTGCCCCTTCGTAGAGGCAGACGGTGGCGCCGTTGGCCAGCGTGCCCACGATCTCCCACGGACCCATGATCCAGCCGAAGTCGGCGAACCAGAACAGGCGGTCGCCGGGGCGGCAGTCGAACTGGAACGCCACCTCCTCGGCGATCTTCACCGTGAAGCCTCCGTGCACGTGGACCGAGCCCTTGGGCTTGCCGGTGGTGCCCGAGGTGTAGGCGATGAAGAGCGGGTGCTCGCTGTCGACCAGCTCGGTCTCGACCACCTCGTCGGTGGGGCCGGGCCACGGGAGCGTGGTGACCCCGTCGACCTCCGACTCGGCGACGTCGCCAACCCGAGGCACCACCACGATCGTCTCGACGGTGTCGACCTGGCTCACCGCCTCCTGCGCGGTGGCGAGCATCGGCACCACGCCGCCACGCCGGTAGAAGCCGTCGGCGCACAGCAGCGCCTTGGCGCCCGCGTCCTCGAGCCGCACGGCGATGGCCTCCGCGCCGTACCCGGAGAACACCGGGAGGAACATCGCGCCGAGCTTCGCGACGGCGAGCGCGGCCACGACCGTCTCGGGGAGCATCGGCAGGAAGATCCCGACGGCATCGCCGAGCCCGACCCCCCGCGCCCGCAGCAGCGAGGCCAGCCCGTCGACGTGGCGGGCGAGCTCGGCGTAGGTGAGGACTCGGACCTCGCCGTCCTCACCCTCCCAGCGCACCGCCTCGGACTCCGGCGACTCCTCGACCCATCGGTCGAGGCACATGGTGGCGAGGTTGGTGCGACCACCGGTGAACCACGTGGCCCACGGCACCCCCTTGGAGGTGTCGAGCACGTGGTCGTAGGCGACCGGGAACGGCAAGCCGAGGAACTCGACGACCGCCCCCCAGAACCACGCGGGGTCATCGATCGACCGGGCGAGCAGCTCGTCGAAGGTGGCGATCCCGTGGACGGCCTGGAAGCGCCCGACGTTGGTCTCGGCCGCAGCCTGGGGGTCAGGAGTCCAGATGGGCGACGGCATCGGCCGCACGGTAGCCCGGTGGCGGCGGGAGTCGCCGACGCCGCTCCCGCCGCTCGGCCTCGCCGAGGACCGCCGCCGCGCAGAGCAGCTGCATCCCGGGAGCGAAGAACAGGGCCTGGGACAGCAGGATCAGCAGCGACATGGGCCCGACCGTCGCGAGGACCAGGATCCGCCCGACCGACCCTCCCCAGCAGACCAGCCCGAAGGCCACCGCGGCCGTGCCCACGACCCCGCCGAGCAGGCGCAGCGCATCGGCCGGATCGTCCTGCCACGTGGAGGTGGTGGATGACTCCTCCACGACGACGGCCTCGCCGGTGCTGGTCGATGTGCTGGAGACCGAGCTGGAGCTGCGGGTGGGCACGAACGCGAACACGCAGGCGAACGTGGCGAGCCACAGCACACCGGCGCCGGCGACCCAGCGGACCTTGCGACTCGACATGGCGACCTCCGACGTTCCAAGCGAACGCTTTGAGCGTACGCTCAACTCGTTGGTCGCGCAAGCGTGGACCCGTCGCGAGCAGCCGAGCACGGTCAGCGCAGCAGCGAGAGGGCGAGGCCGTCGAGGATGTCGGCCTCGCTGCACACGATCTCGTCGAGCGAGAGCCGGCGCAGGATCGCCACCAGCGCGCAGCACCCGCCCACGATCACATCGGCCCGCGCGTCCTCGAGCCCCGGGTTGTGGACGCGATCGGCACGGGCCTCGGTCGCGAGCGTGCGGAAGACGTCCTCCGCCGCATCCTTGGTGAGGCGGAAGTGGTGGATGGCGTCCCGGTCGTAGGACGCCAGCCCCAGCTCGACCGCGGCGACGGTGCTCACCGTGCCGGCGAGGCCGACCACGGTCTCGGCCTCGCCGATCTGGGGGATGGTCCGCACGACATCGTCCAGCCAGGCGTCGGCATAGGAGATCGCGGCGGTCAGGTCCTCGGGAGCGGGCGGATCGCTCTGGGCGAGGAAGCGTTCGGTGAGCCGGACGCAGCCGATGTCGATCGAGGTGCTCGCCTCGATGCGGCCCTCGGCGTCGTTGGTGCCGAACACGAACTCGGTGGAGCCCCCGCCAAGGTCGAACACGAGGAACGGCTGATCGGCCGGGTCGAGGTCGGCCGTGGCCCCGAGGAACGACAGCTCGGCCTCCTCCTCGCCCGACAGCAGCTCCGGCCGCACCCCCATCGCCGCCTCGGCGGCATCGAAGAACACGTCGCGGTTGGAGGCGTCGCGGCACGCCGAGGTCGCGGTCATCCGCACCCGTCCCGGCTCCACGCCGAGCGCGTCCATCGCCGCTCGGTACTCCTGGAGGACCGTGACCGTGCGGTCCATGGCCTCGGCGTCGAGCGAGCCGGTCCGGTCGACCCCCGCTCCGAGTCGGGTGATGCGCATCAGCCGTTCGATCGAACGCAACGGCGCGCCGCCCTCGCCGGGCTCCGCCACCAAGAGCCGCGTGCTGTTGGTGCCGATGTCGATCGACGCGACGCTCCCCGGGTGCGGATCAGCCATGGGCCGATCCTTCCCGGTCCCCGTCACCTGCGGCCAGCCGAGCCTGCACCCACCGCCCGACCGGGTCATCGCCACCGGCGAGGAACCACGCGTAGTGCGCGTGGAGGCACTTGATCCCGCGACGGGTGCCCCCCACGCCACCGGAGGGTCGAGGCCCCTCCCAGCCGGAAGGCAGCTCCGCGTCGCGCTCGACCCGATACCGGTCGTGGGCCTCCGCGATGGCGTCCATCCCGACCTCGTCCTCCACGCGGTGGACGCCGCCCCGGCTCTCCAAGCGGCTCACCATCGTGCGCTCGGGCTCCCCCACCAGCCAGTAGGACGTGGGCATCGGCGTGCCGTCGTCGAGGAGCGGGCGGTTCTGCAAGACGACCGGCGAGCCGTCCGCGGCGTGGCGCACCACCACCCGGAAGCCGCCGGCGGGCGCTCGGCCGAGGAGCGCGGCGACCATCGCCACGTCCTCGACGGTCGGGTGGTCGTCGACCACGAGCACGTTCGGGAGCGGGGCTGGCACCACGGCGAGGCTACCGACCCGACGCGGCCGGCCATCACGACGGCGGCACGGTCCCTCCAAGCGTGGTTCAATCGAGCCGACGACGGCGAGCGAAGGGAAGTCGCGTGCGCGTGCGAGCATCCAGGAACCATCGGATGGCGAAGGCCTCCATCGCTGGGGTGCTGGCCGGCACCGCGCTCGTCGTTCCGCTGGCCTCGCCCGCCGGGGCCGCGGTCACCGTCGCATCGAGCGGAGGCACCGTCACCGTCACCGTCACCGGCGACCAGTCCGTCCAGTTCACGTGCCCCGGAGGCTCCTTCGCCGCCGCGGGCATCACCGCCACGCCGACCATCGCCTGCAGCTCGGTCACGGTGGTCAAGGTGAACGGCGACGGCGGCGCCCAGTCGGTGGTAGGCCGTGCCCTCAACGATCCGGCCTTCGCCGCCAACCCCCGCATCGAGGCCAACCTCGCCGGGGGCAACGACACCCTGGTCGACACGAAGCGAGCCGACGTCATCTCGATGGGAGCCGGAAACGACTGGGTGTACACCACCCTCGGAGCTGCGGAGATCTCGCTCGACCTCGGCTCAGACACCGACACGCTGGCCGCGACCACCCTGGTGGCGGCCTCGGTCGACGCCGTCTCGACCGGCGGCACCGTGGGCATCGCCCAGAACTCGAGCTCGGGCCTCTCCTCGACGCTCGCGAGCGGGGCGGAGGTCCTCTACCTCTTCGGCAGCGACGACGACGACACGCTCGATGTGGCCGGGGTCTCGCTCTCGTCCACGATCGACGAGGTCTCGCTCTTGGGGCAGGGTGGCGACGATCTGCTCATCGGCGGCCCCGTGACCCACACGATCTACGGCGGGACGGGGACCAACCGCTTCGAGATGGGCTCGGCGCCGTCGTCAGCGGCCTGGAGCGACAGCGAGACCGACACGATCGTCGGCAGCTCGTCTGGTGGAGGCTGGATCTACGACACCACCAGCCTCCGATCCGGTGGACGCACCTTCGAGGGCCTCGGCCAGTACTACCGAGTCGTCGCCTACGCCAACGAGGGCGACACCGTCGCCCGGATCCGACCCACGGTTGGGGGCGACCTGCTCCGCACCTACAGCCTGAACCGTCCGGGCCAGCAGGTGATCCCTGGTGGGGTCGGCAACGCAACGATCTCGCTCGGCTACGTCGGCCAGGTCACCCACCGCAACGTGGTCGACGTCGTGGCCACGGCGACCCCGGTGAACGTGAGCGGTGAGCTCGCCTCCACCGACATCCTCGACGTCACTGTCCCCACCGGGGCGTGGACCACCAGCGGAACTTTGGCCAACTACACGATCGACCCGGCCGATGGCTCCCTCGCCACCATCACCGCGCAACGCCTCGCCGACGTGCGCGTGCACCAACCGTGGACGAACGCCAACCAGGGCTTCGCCCATCGGGTCCATCGCGACCTGATGTTCGCCTTCGCCACCGACGAGTGGCGCGACGCGACCCGCGACCACCTCACCGCCGGCTCAAAGACCCGTCTCCAGGTCGCCCAGGGGCTGATGGACACCGACGAGTACCGAGGCCTCGACGTCGACCGGGTCTTCGTGAAGTACCTGCGCCGCACGTCGGACCCCAGCGGGCGCACCTACTGGATCAACCGGCTGCGCGAAGGCCGTGCCCTGTGGCGGTTCCGGGCCCAGCTGTTCGGCAGCCCCGAGTACTTCAACAAGGCCGGCGGGACCAACGAGTCCTACGTGGTCAAGGCCTACAGCGACGTCCTCGGCCGCGCTCCCGATCCGAGCGGTCGCGCCTACTGGACCAACAAGCTGAACAACGGCGCCGATCGAGGTCAGGTGGCGCTGCAGTTCCTCAACTCCCCCGAGTCGCGGCGTCGGCTGGTCGACGACCAGTTCCTCCGGTTCCTCGACCGCCTCCCCACCGCCACCGAGCAGAGCACCTGGGTCGCCCAGATCCCCAGCGCCGACGGCGAGCAGCGCCTCATCGCCTTCCTCGCGGCCAGCACCGCCTACTTCAACCGGACCTAGCCGAGCACTCGGTCAGTAGCTCTTCGGCAGGCCGAGGACGTTGGTGGCCACGAACGCCTGCACCAGCTCCTGGCTGACCGGCGCGAGGCGCATGAGCCGGGCCTCTCGCCAGTACCGCTCGACGTGGTACTCGCTGGCGTAGCCCATGCCTCCCAACGTCTGCACCGCCTGGTCGGCCGCCCGGTAGCCAGCCTCGGCCGCGAGGAACTTGGCCGTGTTGGCGTGCTCGCCGCAGGGAAGGTCCCGGTCGTAGCGCCAGGCAGCCTCGCGGATCGCCAGCTCGGCGGCGTGCAGCTCCATGTGGCATCGGGCGAGCGGGAAGGCGATGCCCTGGTTCTGGCCGATCGGACGGTCGAAGACCACCCGATCGCCCGCGTAGGCCACCGCGCGACGCAAGGCAGCCCGCCCGGTGCCGAGCGCCTCCGCGGCGATCAGGATGCGCTCGGGGTTGAGCCCGTCGAGGAGGTAGCGGAACCCGTGACCCTCCTCCCCCACCCGATCGGCGACGTCGACGGGCAGGTCGTCGTAGGCCACCTCGCAGCTCACCACCGCGTTGCGACCGGCCTTGGCGATCGGGGTGATCTCCACCTCGGGCCGCGCCACGCCATCGGCACCTCGCAGGTCGGCCAGCAGCAGGGTCATGCCCTCGGTGGGCTTCGCCGCCGCCTCCCGCGGCGTGGTGCGCACGAGGAGCAGCACCTTCTGGCAGTGCGGGGCCTTGGTGGTCCAGACCTTGCGGCCCCGCACGAGGTAGCGCGAGCCATCGTCGGCCAACGTCGCCCGAGTCGTGATCCGGGTGGTGTCGGTGCCGGCGTCGGGCTCGGTGACCCCGAAGCACACGTGGAGGTCGCCGGCAGCGACGGCGGGGAGCACCCGGGATCTGAGCTCGTCGGACCCGTGCTTGACCACCGGCCCCATGCCGAAGATCGACAGGTGGATGGCCGACGCCCCGTTCATGGCCGCACCGCTCGCCGCCACCTCCTCCACCACGATCGCCGCCTCCGCCACCCCGCGGCCACCGCCGCCGTGCTCGGCGGGGATGGCGATGCCGATCCAGCCTCCATCGGCCATCGCCCGGTAGAAGTCCCACGGGAACTCGTGGGCGTCGTCGCACGCTCGCCAGTAGTCGTCGTCGAAGTCGGCGCAGACGCGCCGGACGCCCTCTCGGATGGCCTCGTGGTCGCCGTCGGGGGCGAAGTCCATCAGCTGGCGCCGAACACCCGCTCGACGCCGGTGAACGGCCAGCCCTCGGGAAGCCCGATCGGATCGGTGGGCGCCGGGAGGATGTTGTAGGCCTCCTCGCCCGGCTCCACCATCCCCAGGTCCTCCTTGGCTCGGCGCTCGATCTCGGCGTCGGTCTCGAGGAGCTGCTGCTGGCGCTCGACCTCGGCCTTCTCGGCACGGACCTCGGCGAGCTCGGCCTCGGTCTGTCGGGTCTCGCGGCGCTGATCGAACCAGTCCTGGGTGGGGAGGATGCCGAAGAGGAGCACCGCGACCAGCAGGACCGTGATGGCCGCGCCGACGATGGCGCGCCGACGACCGCGGGGCTTCACAGGGGTCGCAGCCCCCCGACCCGAGGTCCGACGCGGCCCCACTACGCCTGCTTCCGCCCGAACGCCGCGCGACCGAGGAACTCGGCCGAGTGGCCCAGCTCCTCCTCGATGCGCAGGAGCTGGTTGTACTTCGCGACGCGATCGGAGCGAGCGGGGGCACCGGTCTTGATCTGGCCGCAGTTCGTGGCGACCGCGAGGTCCGCGATCGTGGCGTCCTCGGTCTCGCCCGAGCGGTGCGACATCACCGCGGTGTAGCCGTTGCGGGTGGCGAGGGCGACGGCGTCGGAGGTCTCGGTGAGCGAGCCGATCTGGTTCACCTTCACGAGGATCGAGTTGGCCACGCCGAGGTCGATGCCCCGGCCGAGGCGGCTCGAGTTGGTGACGAAGAGGTCGTCGCCGACGAGCTGCACGGTGGAACCCAGCTTCTGGGTGAGCACCGCCCAGCCGTCCCAGTCATCCTCGGCCATCCCGTCCTCGATCGAGACGATCGGGTAGCGACCGCACAGGTCGGCCCAGTAGTCGGCCAGCTCGGCCGAGGTGAGGCTGCGACCCTCGCCCTCGAGCACGTACGTGCCGTCCTGGAACACCTCGCTCGTGGCCGGGTCGAGGGCGATGGCGATGTCGTCGCCGGGGACGAACCCGGCCTTCTCGATCGCCTCGATCAGCAGCTTCAGCGGTGCTTCGTTGTCCTCGAGGTCGGGGGCGAAGCCGCCCTCGTCGCCCACGGCGGTGGACAGGCCCTTGTCGTGGAGGACCTTCTTCAGCACGTGGTAGGTCTCGGTGCCCCAGCGCAGCGCTTCGGAGAAGCTGGCCGCTCCCACCGGCATGACCATGAACTCCTGGAAGTCGACGTTGTTGTCGGCGTGGGCGCCGCCGTTGAGGACGTTCATCATCGGCACCGGCAGCACGTGGGCGTTGGTGCCGCCGATGTGGCGGTAGAGCGGCACGTCGAGCTCGACGGCGGCGGCCTTGGCGATGGCGAGCGAGGCACCGAGGATCGCGTTGGCGCCGAGGCGGGCCTTGTTGTCGGTGCCGTCGAGGTCGAGGAGCGCCTGATCGCACTCCCGCTGGTCGAGGGCGTCGCGCCCCTCGAGCTCGTCGTCGATCTCGCCGTTCACGTTCGCCACCGCGATGGTGACGCCCTTGCCGCCGTAGCGGTCGCCGCCGTCTCGCAGCTCCACCGCCTCGAACTGGCCCGTGGACGCCCCCGAGGGGACCGCCGCGCGGCCGACCGCACCCGAGTCGAGCGTGACCTCGACCTCGACGGTGGGGTTGCCGCGCGAGTCGAGGATCTCGCGGCCGTTGACGTTGACGATGGTGCTCATGGGGTTCGGTTGGCTCCTTTGCCGGACAGGGAAAAGCTAGTGGTCGAGCCCCGGACCGGCCCACCACCCCGCCCACCTCCCCCGAAATCTCGCCGTCGCTCGTCGCAGGACGACCACCATCTACGAGGTTTCGGGGGAGGCGGGGGACTCGGCGGCACGGGCGGCGTCTCGGAGGCGGGCCGCAGCGGTCCGCAGCTCGGTCTCGGGATCGAGGTCGGGGTCCAGTGCTCGAGCGGTCGCCACGAGCGCGAGGAGGCGGTCGCCCAGCGGGGCGGCCGGATCGTCGATGGCGGCGGCATCGGGCTCGACGCCGAGCGACGCCGCCTTCTTCGCGACCTTGAGGGCGTAGAGCAGCGCGGGCAGGTCGGCGGGGATGCCGTCGAAGATCGACGAGCGCCCCTTCTCGGCCTTCTTGATCTGCTCCCAGTTGGCCACCACGTCGTCGGCGCCCTCCACCTCCACCAGGCCGAACACGTGCGGATGGCGGTGGACGAGCTTGTCGTGGATCCCCCGGGCGACGTCGCCCAGGCCGAACGCTCCCGCCTCGGTGGCGAGCGTCGTGTGGAACACGATCTGGAACAGCAGGTCGCCGAGCTCCTCCTCGAGGTCGGCGTACGCCTCGGGGTCGACCTCGGGCCCGCCGTCGCCCACCGGGCCGAGGGCCTCGAGCACCTCGTAGGTCTCCTCCAGCAGGTGGCGAGTGAGCGTGCGGTGGGTCTGCTCGGCATCCCAGGGGCACTCGGCGCGCAGCTTCGCGACGAGGTCCACGAACGCCGCCACCTCCCAGGCCACCGGTTCCGCGAGCTCGGGGATGAACACCGACGTGAGGTGATCGGGCTCCACGTCTCGGTCGAGGTCGGCCCACTCGACCTCGAACACCGCCTCCTCGGGGAGCCCGAGGCGCTGCAGCACGACCACCGGGGTCCTAGGCGGCTCGTCGACCGCGAGCTTGATGTCCGACAGCACCCGCCGGTTGTGGCAGTGCGCCACGAGCAGGGGTCCACGCTCGCCCGCCGCGGCGATGGCGAAGCGGTGACCGTCGACCAGTCGCACCCCCTGCTCGTAGGGGTCGACGCCGAGCCGCACCCAGGCCAGGTCGACGAACGACATCGCCGGCAGCACCTCGACCTCCGCGCGCCCGGCCGCGGCGGCCTCGCAGAGCAGGTCGACCGTGCGCTCCAGGACCCGCGGCGAGCCGGGCACCGCGTAGAGGACCTCGTCGTGGCGCGCCGCGGCGGCGATCAGATCCTCGACGATGCCCCGGTAGACCTCGTCGAAGGTGTCGGCGGCCTCGTAGCGGTCGTCGAAGGTGGTGGCCCCGACGACGAGGTGGGCGCTCGGGTGGCGGGCGGTCCGCAGGAACCGAGCCTCGGAAGGAACCGCGTCGATCGCCTCCCGAGCGCCCTCGGTGAGCAAGCTCGGATCGCCCGGACCGAGCCCGACGACGACGATCCGGCCCACGTCAGGAGGCGCTGGCGCTCGTCGAGGGATCGATGACCGACGACGACGCTGGGTCCCACGCGCCGAAGCGCGCATCGACCGTGACCTCGGCCTCCGCGAGCAGCAGCTGGATGAACGGCGTCGTGTCGATGGACTGCTCGGTCAACGTCGACGTGTCGGTCGGGATCGCCTGCTCGAGCTGGGAGCGCACCTGCTCGAAGGAGGGGCCGTCGACGGAGGCGAGCTCGATCACCGCGAACGACGGCGACCCGTCGGCCGAGGAGACCGCGAGGGGCCCGAAGACGTCCCCGGCGGCAGCGCCCTCGACATCCACGGCGTAGGCCGCCGCGACCTGGTCGGCGGTGCCGCATCCGATGAAGCCGTCGACGGTGCCGGCGTTCACCGCCGGATCGGCGGCGGCGACCACGTCCTCGAACGAAGCTCCACCGTCGAGCTGGTCGCGCAGGTCGGCCGCTTCGGCCTCGGTGGCGGCCCGCACCTCCTGGATGCAGTACGGCGGCTGGCTGCCCACCATCGCGTCGTACACGCGGCGGAGGAACTGCTCGCGCTTCGTGGGGGTGTCGAGCCCTTGGAGCTCCGCCAGCACGACCCGCTGGTAGGCCGCGGCGAGCGCGTTGGACTCGATGATGAAGTCGAGGTAGTCGCCAGCGAGCTTCTCGGCCGCATCTGCCCCCAGCCCTTGCTCCAGGCTGGTGGTCGCGGTGGCCCGATCGGTCTCGGTGACCTCGTCTCCACCACGCTCGATCGCCGCGCGCACCACCTGGTTCTCGATCATCTGGTTCAGCAGCTCGGGCATCCGGGCCGCGGCCAGGGTGTCGCGGCCGCCCTCGCCCTCCATCGCCGAGAGGTTCCCCGCCCAGTCGACCTGGCCGCCGGGCGGGACGATCTCGTTGGCCTTCCCGGTCGCGAAGAAGTCGCGCTCGGAATCGGCCAGATCGAGCACGTCGCGGGTGGAGATCTCGTGCCCGTCGACCGTGGCCGCCGGAGCGGCGGCGAGCGGCCCGCTCGAGCAGGCGGTGGTGCCAGCCGCGAGGACGAGCGCGGCCGCACCGGCGGCGAAGGTTCGGGCGAGGCGGCGGCGGTTCTCCACGAGGACAGGATGCTACGCACGCGAGGGCGGCTGGGAATCGGCGACTCGAGCGGGCGGGCACAGCGCCGAGGTGGCGGCTAGAACCCGTTCCATGACGAGCGAACCCTCCGCCGCCCTGGGGGGTGCTGCCGAGCTCCCCTCCGATCGCATCACCACGTCCACCCGCGATCCCCACGAGCTCGGGCGCAAGCTCGAGCGTTGGCTCGCCACGGTGCTCCCGCCCGGGGCGGACCCCACGGTCGCCGACGTGGTCACCCCCGAGGGCAACGGCATGTCGTCGGAGACGATCCTCTTCGACGCGGCATGGACGATGGACGGTGGACGGCTCGCCCGACGCTGCGTCGCCCGCATCGAGCCGGAGATGGACAAGGTGCCCGTCTTCCCCTCCTACGACCTGGCGATGCAGTTCGACGTCATGTCGCTCGTCGGCGAGGCCACCACGGTCCCCGTGCCCGAGACGCTCTGGCACGAGGCGGACCGCTCGATCGTCGGCGCGCCCTTCTTCGTCATGGGACGCATCGACGGCAACGTGCCCCGCGACGTGCTGCCCTACACCTTCGGCGACAACTGGGTGGACGCGGCCGACGACCACCAGCGGGCCCGACTGCAGGACTCCGCCGTGCGGGCGCTCGTCGGCATCCATGCCATCACCCCCGAGACCCACGACCTCGCCGCCCTCCAGCACGACCGACCGGGCGACACCGCGCTCGAACGGCACCTCGCCGAATGGGAGGCGTACCACGAGTGGGTGGTGGGCGATCGCCGCTCGCCGCTGCTCGACGAGTGCTTCGCGTGGCTTCGCGCCAACCTGCCCACCGACACCAGCCCCGACGCCCTCTCGTGGGGCGACGCGCGCATCGGCAACATGATGTTCGCCGACTTCGAGGTGGTCGCCGTGCTCGACTGGGAGATGGCCGGCATCGCCCCACCGGAGGTCGACCTCGGGTGGATGGCCTACCTCCACCTGTTCTTCCAGGACATCGCCACCGACCTCGGCCTGCCCGGTCTCCCCAACTTCATGGCCCCCGCCGACCTCGTCGCCACCTACCAGGCGCTCACCGGGCGCACCCTCGGCAACCTCCGCTGGCACGTCGCGTACTCGGCGATGCGCCACGGCGTGATCATGCGGCGCGTGACCGAGCGGGCGATCCTCTTCGGGGAAGCCGTCGAGCCACCCGACCTCGACGACACCATCATCCACCGCGCCACCCTCCGAGCGATGCTCGACGGCACCTACTGGGACCGCGTCGGCCTCTGACCCTCCCGCGCACCAGGACGCCGCCGAGTTCCGCCGGGTGCGACCTCGGGTCGATCACGTACCGGGTCGGCCAACTCGGGTCGATCGTCTACCGCCACGGTCCACGATCGACCCCGGTTCAGGGGGCACCGCTCGAGATCCGTCGCACCCCTTGTGCGCGGCGTGGTGGTCCGCCACGCTGTCGCCGCCTTCCCCGAATCGACGCCCCTCATCGATCGAGGACCCACGTGGACGAGCACGCCGTCCATTCGCTCGCGCTGCAGCAGCACGGGCTCATCACGAGGTCGCAGGCCACCGCGCTCGGCGGCACCGACCGGATCATCCATCGCTGCGTCGAAGCCGGGCGATGGCATCGCGTCCGCAGCGGCGTGTACATCGTCGGCGCCGCAGCCCGCACCTGGGAGCTCACCGCGCTCGCCAGCCTCCTCGCCGCAGGTCCTGGGGCGACGCTGCACGATCGCTCGGCGGCACGAGCGCTCGGTCTGGTCGAGCGGTCAGGACGCGTGCAGATCGCCATCACCGACCGGCGTCGGGTCCGCCTGGCCGGCGTCGAGATCCACCGCCCCGTCGACCTCCCGCAGACGGACATCACGACGATCGGAGCCCTGACGACCACGACGCCTGCCCGCACCTTGATCGACATGGCGCCGTCCCAGTCGACGGCGACCATGGGTTCCCTGCTCGATGCGTCGATCCGCCAGCACGGCGTGCAGCCGGACGACGTCGCCCGCCGCGTGGTCGAGCTCGCGGGCCGCGGCCGTGTGGTGCCGCGCTCGCTCATCGAGGCGCTCTCGCTTCGATGTCCTGGGTACGACCCCGGCCGCTCGGCCCTCGAGTCCCGAGTGCTCGCTGCCCTGCTCCGAGCCGGCATCCCCCTCCCGAAGCGCCAACACCAGGTCGAGCGCCCGGGAGGGAAGCTGGCGTTCATCGACCTGGCGTACCCGCAGTGGATGGTTGCCATCGAGGTCGATGGGTGGGCGCACCACGGCCAGCGGGCTGCGTTCGATGCCGATCGGATGCGCTCGAACGACCTGGTGCTGCTCGGCTGGTCCGTGCTGCGGTTCACCTCGGCCATGGCCGACGAGCAGATCTGCGCCACCGTGGCCCAGGCGCTGGGCATCTGACCGCCGGAGATCTCGGGTCGATCACCGAGCGGATCTGCCACCTCGGGTCGATCGCGTACCGCCACGGTCCACGATCGACCCGGGTTCGTGAGACCACCGCCGAACCGGCGGATCCGCTGGCCAGCAGGGCTACTCGGCCGGCGGGACGAGCTGGCGGAGGAGGTCGACGAGGGTGCCGGCGAGGTCGGGGGTGCGCGGGATCGGGAGCATCAGCTGCTCGAGCGGCTCCTTGTAGACGGCGCCCTTGAACAGCCGGCTCAGCCGGATCTGCTGCGAGGTCTTGAGCGCGAGGGGCGACACCCGAGCCGTCCACGCCGGGCCCCCGAACGCGGGGCCCTTGGTGACGTTGATCTCCCGCACGCCCAACCGGTGGGCTTCGGCCCGCAGCCGGGCCACGTCGAGGAGCTTGGTGGCCTCGTCGGGCACCGGTCCGTAGCGGTCCTCCCACTCGGCGCGGATGTCGTCGACCTCGGCATCCGCGGTGACCTCGGCGAGGCGGCGGTACGCCTCGAGGCGCAGCTCCTCCTTGGGCACGTAGTCCGCGCTGAGGTGCGCGTCGAGCGGCAGGTCGAGCTTGATCTCGGCCGGCTCGCGCACCGGCTCGCCCTTCAGCTCCTGCACGGCCTCGTGGACCATCTGGACGTAGAGGTCGTAGCCGACCGCGGCGATGTGGCCGCTCTGTCCGGTGCCGAGCAGGGTCCCGGCGCCACGGATCTCGAGGTCGCGCATGGCGATGCGGAACCCCGACCCGAGCTCGGTGGCCTCGCCGATCGTCTTCAACCGCTCGTAGGCGTCCTCCGAGAGCGCCATGTCGCGAGGGTGGAACAGGTAGGCGTAGGCCCGCTGCCCGCTGCGCCCGACCCGGCCCCGGAGCTGGTGGAGCTGCCCGAGGCCGAGCCGCTCGGCGCGGTCGACCACCAGCGTGTTCACCGTGGGCATGTCGATGCCCGACTCGATGATCGTGGTGCACACGAGGACGTCGAACTCGCCCTCCCAGAAGTCGAGCACCACCTTCTCGAGCGTGCCCTCGTCCATCTGACCGTGGGCCACGGCCACCCGTGCCTCGGGCACCAGCTCCCGAAGCTCGCGAGCCTTGTCCTCGATGTCGCGCACCCGGTTGTGCACGAAGAACACCTGGCCCTCGCGGAGCAGCTCGCGTCGGATCGCTTCGGCGACGGCTCGCTCGTCGTACTCGCCGACGTAGGTGAGGATCGGTTGGCGCTCGGCGGGCGGCGTGTTGAGCAGCGTGAGGTCGCGGATGCCGGTGAGGCTCAGCTCGAGCGTGCGGGGGATCGGCGTGGCCGAGAGCGTGAGCACGTCGACGTGGGTCGAGAGCTGCTTGATCTGCTCCTTGTGGCTCACGCCGAATCGCTGCTCCTCGTCCACGACCAAGAGCCCGAGGTCCTTGAACTCGATGTCGTCGGAGAGCAGCCGATGCGTGCCGATCACGCAATCGACCTCGCCGGATCGGACGCCCTTCGCCACCTCCTTCGCCTGCCCCGCGGTCAGGAACCGGCTCAGGACCTCGACGCGCACGGGGAACCCGGCGAAGCGCTCGCTGAAGGTCTGGAAGTGCTGGGTGGCGAGCAGCGTCGTGGGCACGAGGATCGCCACCTGCTTGCCGTCCTGGAGCGCCTTGAACGCGGCCCGCACCGCGACCTCGGTCTTGCCGAAGCCGACGTCGCCGCAGACGAGGCGGTCCATCGGAACCTCCGACTCCATGTCGGCCTTGACCTCTTCGATGGCCTTGAGCTGGTCGGGGGTCTCTCGGTACGGGAACGCGTCCTCGAGCTCGCGCTGCCACGGGGTGTCGTCGGGGAACGCGTGGCCCGGCGAGTGGAGGCGCTTCTGGTACAGCACCACCAGCTCTTGGGCCACCGCCTGGACCTCGCTCTTCACCCGGGCCTTGGTCCGGGTCCAGTCCCCGCTGCTCAGCTTCGACAGCGCCGGCGAATCGCCGCCCGTGTAGTGGCGCACGGCGTCGATCTGGTCCGACGGCACGTAGAGCTTGTCATCGCCCTTGTACTCGAGCAGCAGGTAGTCGCGCTCGACCCCGCCGATGGCCCGCTTGACCATCCCGCCGTAGCGAGCGACCCCGTGCTGGTGGTGCACGACGTGGTCACCGGGCTTGAGGTCGTCGAAGAACCCGGCGCTCTCGCGCTTGCGAGGTCGGGGTGCGCGATGGGCCCGGCGACGCCCGGTGACGTCGGGCTCGGCGAGGATCGCCAGCTTCGAGGTGGTGAGCACGCAGCCGCGCTCGAGGGCGCCGACCTGCACGTCGAGCGCGAGCCCACGGTCGCGCAGCAGGTCGCCCAACCGCAGCGCGCTCCCCTCCCCGTCGGCAGCCACCACCACGCGGAAGCCGTCGTCGAGCAGCTGGCGAAGCTGGTTCGTCAACCCCTCCCCGTCGCCCACCACGGGGTTCCAGCCGGTCGCGTTCACGGTGGCGACGTCGGGCCCGTCGGGCGTGACGGTCATCGTCCACACGGGGAGGTCGCTGCCGCGGAACAGCTCGCCGAACTCGGCGTGCAGCGGCGGGAACGTCCGGCCCTCGCCCACGTCCCACGTCTTGGCGAGGGTCGCGGCGAGGTCGGCCTCCTCGGCGAGGAGGTCCCCGGCGCGATCTCGCAGGCGGCGAGGCTCGAGCAAGATCACCTGCGATCCGCTCGGCAGGAGATCGACGATGGTGCGGTGGTCGTCGGTGAGCCACGGCAACCAGCTCTCCATGCCATCGAACAGCTGGCCGTCGGCGAGGCGCTCCCACTGCTCCCGGCCCCAGGGCTCGGACGCGACGAGCCCCTCGGCCCGAGCGCGCACGTCCTCGGTGGGCAGCAGCTCGCGGCACGAGAACAGGCGGACGACGTCGAGGTCGTCGGTGGATCGCTGATCCGCGACCGAGAACGAGGTCAGGCGGTCGACCTCGTCGCCCCACAGGTCGATGCGCACGGGGCCTTCGGCGGTGGAGCCGAAGACATCGACGATGGACCCTCGGACCGCGAACTCGCCCCGGTGCTCGACCTGGCCCTCTCGCCGGTAGCCGTTGGTGCCCAACCAGGTGACGAGGTCGGCCTGGTCACGCTGTTCGCCGGGCCGGACCTCCAGGGGGTCGGACTCGTCGACGTGCGGGCTCACGTGCTGGACGAGGGCCCGCACCGGGGCCACGACGACCGCGGGGCGCCGATCGGCGTCGCCGCGCAACCGCCAGATCGTCCGCATGCGACGGCCCATCGTCTCGGTCCCCGGGCTCACGCGCTCGAAGGGCAGCGTCTCCCACGCGGGGAACAGCTCCGCGGCATCGGGACCGAGGAACGTCGTGAGGTCGTTGACCAGCCGCTCTGCCTCCGCCGTGGTGGGCACCGCCACCAGCAGCGGCCGGCGCGACCCGACGGTGGCCAGCGCAGCGATGGTGACCGGGCGTGCCGGCTCGGGCACGGCGAGCACCGCTGCCGAACGGCCCAGCACCTGGAGCAGCGCGGGCTCCTCTCGGAGGAGCGGGGGAAGGTCGGTGAGCGGCACGAGTTCCTCGGGGTCGGCGCAAACGCGCGCACGGGCGCCCGCCGATCGCGAACGACCGGGGGCGAGTGGGCCGCCCACCGTACCGGGTGTCGACCGCCCCACCTCCCGGCGGGGCATCGACCGAAGGTCAGGTGCGCTGGTTGTAGCGGGTCTGCGCGGCCTCGGCGCCCTCGGCCAGGATCGCCTCGACCGCATCGGCCGCCTCTTGCATGGCGATCGCGAGGTCGGCCTTCTCGGCCTTGCCGGGGCGGCGCAGCACGTGGTCGACACCTTCCTGGCGACCGGGAGGCTTGCCGATGCCGACGCGCACCCGGACGAAGTCGTCGGACTTCAGGTGCGCCTTGATCGACTTGAGCCCGTTGTTGCCGGCCAGCCCACCGCCGACCTTGACCTTGAGCTTGCCCGGGGGAAGGTCCATCTCGTCGTGGACGACGACCAGCCGGTGGAGGTCGTCGACGCCGTGGCGCTCGAGGAGCAGCCGCGCCGCGCTTCCCGCCTCGTTGTAGAAGGTCTGGGGGAACGCGAGGACCACGCGCGCCCCGCCGATGCGGACCTCGGCGACGAGTGCGCGCTCCTTCGAGAGCTTCAGCCGTCCGCCGTGACGTTCGGCCAGCAGGTCGATCACGTCGGCGCCGACGTTGTGGCGGGTGTGCGCGTACTCGGCGCCGGGGTTGCCCAACCCGACCACGACGAGGTCGGCGGGGGTCCCCCGCCGCTCGCTCGCTCTCCGGAGGGCCACGGCGTCAGCCGACGGCGAGGGCCTCAGCCCTCGTCGCCACCCTCGGCTTCGGCGCCGGCAGCATCGCCCGCGGCCTCGCCGCCCTCCGCGGCCTCGCCCTCGGCCTCGTCGCTCTCGGCCACCTCGAGCGTCTCGCCGAACGCGGCCGTGACGACCGGGTCCTCGGGGTCGAGGTCGGTGGTGACGCCGGCGGGCAGCTTGAGGTCGCCCACGCGGATCGCGTCGCCGATGACCAGGTCGCTGACGTCGACCGAGATCTCGTTGGGGATGTCCGCGGGCTTCGCGTTGATCGACAGGGTGGCGAGCACCTGATCGATCACGCCGTTCTCGGACTCGACCGCCTTCGCCTCGCCCTCGAGCACCACCGGCACGTCGACGGTGATCTCGGCGTCCGCGCTCACGCGCAGGAAGTCGATGTGGAGCACGTTGCCGCGGATCGGGTGCCGCTGGAGCTCCTTGACGATGGTCAGGGCGACGGTGCCGTCGACGTCGAGGTCGATCAGCGCGTTGAGGCCGGCCTCGGTGGTCAGGGCCTCGCGCAGCGGGCGCCACTCGACCGTCACCGGGATGGGGTCGGCGTCGAGGCCGTAGACGACGGCGGGCACCTTGCCGTCGGCGCGAAGTCGCTTCGAGGGGCCAGAGCCCAGCTCGCGACCGGTGGTTGCCTTGAGGGTGATCTCAGCCATCGGAGCTCCTACTTCAGAGATCGCGCCGGAGCGCATGCGGTTGTCGGAGGTGCCACGCTACCGAACGGGCAAGCGGCGACTCCAGACGAGCGGGCGGCGCCGTCACTCGACCCCGGCGGCATCTGCGAACACATCCAGGCCGCTCTGCGGGAGCTCACAGGTTCGAGGCGCATGGTTGGGCCCATGAACGCAGGCCTTCCCCCCAGCACCCCGGCGCTGCGCTCGCGCCGCCGGCCACACCCCGCCCGCAAGGCTCGCCGAACCGCCGCTGCGGTCAGCGCCGGCGCCTTCCTCACGATCACCGGTGCCCTCGCGGTGAACCAGGCGACCTCCGTCACCGGTTCGGCGGCCGCGGCCACCTCCACCGAGTCCACCTCCAGCGCATCGACCTCGACCGGGTCCACCGACAGCGGCTCCACCAGCAGCGCCGACACGACGTCCTCCAGCTCCGACTGGAGCGCCACCTCGAGCTCGACCCGCAGCTCGACGAACGTCAGCACCTCGGGGAGCACGTCCAGCCATGGCAGCTGAGCTCCGGTTCCGGGCGATGGGCAGCGATGCCCACGTGATCGTCCACGGCGACCCGCTGCTCGCCGACCTGGCCCGCGAGGAGATCGCCCGCCTCGAGGCGACCTGGAGCCGGTTCCGTCCCGACAGCGAGGTCTCCACGCTGAACGACCGCGCCGGCGAGTGGGTCGAGGTGTCGCCGGACACGCAGCTCCTGGTGGAGCGGTCGATCCTCGCCGCCACCGTGACCGACGGCCGGTTCGACCCCACCGTCTTGGGAGACGTGGTCCGCGCTGGCTACGACCGCGACTTCGCGCTGGTCTCGTCGGGCACGGGCGAGCCGTCCTCCACCCAGCGCCACCTGCACCGTGGCGTCGACGCCATCGAGGTCGACGCGGCTCGCGGCGCCGTTCGCCTGGCCGAGGGCACCGGGTTCGACCCCGGCGGCATCGGCAAGGGCCTGGCCGCCGATCTGGTCGCCATCCGCCTCGACGGCGAGGGCGCGGCCGGTGCGCTGATCAACCTCGGGGGCGATCTGCGAGCGGTGGGCTACGCGCCCGATGGCGACGACTGGCAGGTCGACCTCGACCCCACCGCCAGCGGCCGGCCCCTCACCACGGTCATCCTCGAGCGCGGTGCGGTGGCCACCAGCACCATCCTGCGGCGCACCTGGATCGACCGAGGCAAGGTCCGCCACCACCTGATCGACCCCGCCACCGGCGCACCGTCGACCACCGACATCGTCGCCGCCTCGGTGCTCGCCGCCCACGGCTGGCAGGCCGAGGTCCTCGCCAAGGCCGCGCTGCTCGCGGGTTTGGAGGAGGGACTGGCGCTCATCGAGCGGCTGGGAGCTGACGGGGTGCTCGTCGACGCCCGCGGCGGCCTCCACCGATCCACATCGTTCGAGCGCTTCGAGCTCGAACCCACCCTGGAGGTGACCCCATGACCGCGTGGTACGTCAACCGAGCCGCAGGGCTCGTCGCGTGGGCCCTGCTCGCCAGCTCGCTGGTGGTCGGGCTCCTGCTCTCGTCGAAGATCCTCGGCCGGCGCGTGCGGCCGAACTGGCTGCTCGACCTCCACCGAGGCCTCTCGGCCCTGTCGGTGACCTTCGTCGGCGTCCACGTCGCCGGGGCCGTCGCCGACAACTGGGTGCACATCGGGTGGGCCGAGGTGCTCGTGCCGGGCGCGTCCTCGTGGCGCCCGTGGGCGGTCGCCTGGGGCGTCGTGACCACGTACCTGCTCATCGCGGTCGAAGGCTCGTCTCTGCTGCGCAAGCACCTCCCGAAGGTGGTCTGGCGCCGCATCCACTTCCTGAGCTTCCCGCTGTTCGTGACCGCCACCGCCCACGGCATCGCCGCGGGCTCGGACATGGGCACCACGACGGGCATCGCCGTCGCCGCCCTGGTCACCGCGGGGATCGCGGGTCTGACCGCCTGGCGGGTGGTCGACGAGATCGAGAAGGGCCAGGCGAAGCCCAAGCGCCTCGCGCCGGCGGGCTCGCCCTTCTGAGCTACTTCTGGTTCTCGCCGCCGAAGATCTCGCTCACCGACTCGTCCTCGAACACGGCGCTGATGGCGTCAGCCACGAGCGGAGCGATCGAGAGGACCTCGATCTTGTCGATCTGCTTCTCGGGGGGCAGCGGCAGCGTGTCGGTGAGCACCACCTTCTCGATGACCGAGCTCGCCAACCGCTCGGCCGCCGGGGTGGAGAGGACACCGTGGGTGGCCATCGCCCAGACCTCGGTGGCGCCCTGCTGCTTGAGCAGGTCCGCGGCCGCGACGAGGGTGCCGCCGGTGTCGATCATGTCGTCGAGCAGGATGCAGTGCTTGCCCTCGACCGAGCCGATCACGTGCGAGGCCTCGACGACGTTGGCCACGCCCTTCGGGCGGACCTTGTTCACGAAGGCGAGGTCGGCCCCGAGGTGGTTGGCGAACCGCTTCGCCGCCTTCACGCCGCCAGCATCGGGCGACACGATCACGAGGTTGTCGGGGTCGCTCGCGGTGCGGCAGTGGTCGATGAGGATCGGCAGCGCGGTGAGGTGATCGAAGGGCTTGTCGAGGAAGCCCTGGATCTGGCCGCTGTGCAAGTCGACCGAGACGACGCGCTCCGCGCCGGCCACGGTGAGCATGTCGGCCACGAGCTTCGCGGTGATCGGCTCGCGCCCCTCGGCCTTGCGGTCCTGGCGCGAGTAGCCGTAGTAGGGGCACACCGCGGTGATCCGCTTCGCCGATGCCCGCTTGGCGGCGTCGATCATGATGAGCTGCTCCATGAGCGCATCGTTCACGTGGGCGGCGTGGGTCTGGATGATGAAGACGTCGGCGCCGCGGATGCTCTCGCCGTAGCGGCAGTGCATCTCGCCGTTGGCGAACTGGCGCAGGTTCGGTTCACCGAGCTCGACGCCCAGGTGGGCGGCGATGTCCATCGCGAGCTGCGGGTGGGAACCACCGCTGTAGATGCTCAGCCGCTTCGTGGTGACCGCTTCCAGGGATCGATTGCCCACCCGAGTGCCTTTCGCTCCGGACCCCTGGGCGGAGGCAGCTGGGGACGTCAGCTGTCGTCGGGGCCGCTCGCAGCATAGAACGGCCCGGTGATCGTCCCTTCGGGGATCGACGCGCCGGGAGCGAGGACGGCGAACGGCCCCACCACCGCACCGCCGCCGACCTCCGCGTCCCTGCCGTTCGACTGCTCCACGATCGCTCCCTCGCCCACGACGCAATCCACGAGGCGGGTCTGGGGGCCGATCTCCGAGCCCGCCCCGACCACCGTCTCTCCCTGGAGGATCGTGCCCGGGAAGACGGTGACGTCCGCGCCGAGCTTCACCGTGGTGTCGAGGTAGGTGGTGGCGGGGTCGACGAGCGTGACGCCCGCGCGCAGCCATCGCTCGTTCGTGCGGCGCCGCAGCTCCGCTTCGGCCGACGCGAGCTGGACTCGATCGTTGATCCCCTCTCCCTCGGCGGGATCGTCGACCGCGAGCGCCGCCACCCGGTAGCCGGCCTCGCGGAGGACGGACACCACGTCGGTCAGGTAGTACTCGCCCTGGGCGTTGTCCGGGCTGATCCGACGGAGCGCCGGAGCGAGGACGGATCGGCGGAAGCAGTAGACGGCGGTGTTGATCTCGTCGATCGCACGCTCCTCCTCGCTCGCGTCGGCCGCCTCCACGATCCGCAGGACCTGGCCATCCTTGCCCCGCACGATGCGCCCCAAGTTCCCCGGCTCGGGCACCACCGCGGTGAGGACGGTGCAGGCGGCGGCGGCGGCGCGGTGCTCGGCGACCAGCGCGGCGATGGTGGACGAGCGCAGCAGCGGCATGTCGCCGGGGAGCACCAGCACGTCGTGGTCGTCGCCATCGTCGCCGTCGTCGTCGGGGAGCCCGGTGAGCCCGACGCTCGCCGCGTCGCCGGTGCCCTGCTGCTGGTGCTGCTCGACGAAGGTGAGGTCGAGCTCGGGCTCGGCGGCTTGCAGCTTCTTGGTGATCCGCTCGGCTCCGTGGCCCACCACGACCACGACCTGACCGGTGTCGCACTCCGAGAGGGAGTCCAACATGTACTGGAGCATCGTGCGCCCCGCCAGCAGGTGCAGCGGCTTCGGGCGAGCGGACTTCATGCGGGTGCCGGCACCGGCGGCGAGCACGATGGCCGAGAGCGAGCGGTCGGGCATGGGTCCGGTCTAGCGGATCGCTCCGCAGAGGGGAACCCCACCACCGCTCACCGAACACCGCGATCGCTCGGCTACCGTTCGCGCGCCGAGGGCCGACGTCGGAGGGGACCGCAAGGCATGTGGATCGAGGTGGACTCCAACAAGGACGGCATCAAGTCCTGGGTCGCGAGCGAGCACATCGAGCGCTGCGACGTGAACGCCGTGCCCGAGCCCCCGTACGCGGCCCTGACCCTTCGGTCCGGGATGATCTGCTACATCAGCGACCCCCAGTCGATGAAGAAGCTGCAACGCCTGATGGGCGTCGACCTCCCCCGCGCTGCCGACTGACCTCCGTCGCGAGGGCGGGGAAGCCGAGCGCTTCACCGACGTCCCTGGCTCGGACGCGACGAAGCCCGCTCCCGAAGGAGCGGGCTTCGTTCCGTTCAACGCTCGAGCGTCAGGCTCGAGACGAGATCACGGGGGGCAGGTGCCCGTGATGTTCGCACCCGAGACCTGGTAGCCGTAGGTGTTGGCGTCACGCAGGAAGCCAGCAGCAGCCAGGGCCGCCGTGTCGGCGGCGTAGGCGTTGTTCTGCGCGTAGTACGCCTCGATGGCGGTGCCGAGCGTGCGCTTCTCGGTGCGGCACGACGACTGCTTCGAGTTGTTGTTCACGCCACGGACCGAGAAGATCACGACGGCGCCGAGCACGCCGAGGATCACGATGACGACCAGGAGCTCGATGAGCGTGAAGCCCTTCGCTCCGATCGACTTCTCCTGCCAGCTATCGCTGGACTTCAGGTGCTTGAGCACGTTGTTCCCCCCAAGGGATCAGGACCGCCGGGTGCGGACTTGCGACCGGCTTTCGGGCACCGATCAGCTGATCGGTCGCCGCAAGCTAACCCAGCTCGCGGTCGGTGTCCCTAGGTCATCTGGTCCAATGTGACGCCGACCACTCACGACCTGGGCAGAGCGACCGACGAACGGCGCCCGAACCGGACATCTTGGCTCGAAGACAGGTTCGAACCGGACAGTTTGAGCTCGGGGAGCAGGGCTCGAACCTGCGACAACCGGCTCCAAAGGCCGGCGTTCTACCAACTGAACTATCCCCGACGGTGGGGCTCACGTTAGGCGAGCGACCCTCACCGCAGATCGGGAGACGCCGGTGCGTTGGCTGCCCGAGGCTCAACAGGCCTGCGGGACTGCGTCGATCGGGGGACCTCCGCCCGTTGGCTGGGCGGAGGCGAGCGCACCGGCGGGGTCCCGGGTGGGCTCGAGCACCGCCGCTCCCCCACGGACCTCAGGTCGAGCCGGGACCTCGGCTCGCCAGACCTCGACGCCCTGGAGGGAGCGGGCTAGGCCGAGGAGCGCACCACGGTCGAGCGTGGCATCGACGCTCAGGTGGTCGGCCATCGCCTCGGTCAGGCGGTACAGCTCTGCGGGGTCGGCATCGGCCAGACGGCTCAGGTCGGCAAGGACGGCGCCGGCGATCGCTTGCTGGCGATCGATGCGAGCGAGGTCGTCGAACGCGGCCTCGAACGATGCGTGCGGGGAGCTGACCGTCACACCCCTCCCAACGTCCGACGGGCCCGGGAGGTTGACACGCGAGCCGCCGATCGAACACCGCGCGGGCACGACGACCTGGGACGAGACGCGCCACGACCGCCCCTCGCGGGGCGGTCGTGGTCAGATCGGGACGGGAAGCGGAGCCGCTACTTGCCGGCGGCTCGACGCTGCCAGCGGGTCCGCTTCAGCATCTTCTTGTGCTTCTTCTTGCGCATGCGCTTGCGGCGCTTCTTGATCAGTGAACCCATGGTGACGCCAACCTAGGAGCCGCCGCCCGACTCGACCAAACCGGGCGGCAGGGTGCGCACCACCACCCCCGCCTCCGGGAAGGCGCCCTCCACGAACCAGGTGCTGCCCGAGCCTGCGAGCACCGGGTCCGCTCCCGTGGCCTCGCGGAGCTGGTCGCGCCAGCGGGCCAGGTCCGGCACCACCACCAGCGCCGCCGGCTCCAGGTCGTTGGGGCCGTCCGCCCGCGGACCACCGAGCTCGTCCCACGCGCGATACACCGCCGGCGTGGAGCAGGCCAGCGGTGGCGTGAGCAAGGTGAGGGTTCGCTCCACGAACGGAAGCTGCTCCACCTCCTCGCCGATGCCACGAACACGGGCGCGGCCGCCCTGGACGCAGAAGGCGACGTCGGCGCCGAGGGCTGCTGCCGCGACGAGGTCCTCGAACCCGGCCCACCGAAGGATGGCACCGGCGTCGGCGGACCCGCCGCCCAGGCCGGCGCCCGACGGGATCCGCTTGGTGAGCTCGACGTGCGCGGTGCGCCCGACCAGCCGCAGCGCTCGCCGCACCAGGTTGTCGTCGTCGGCCACGACCGGCAGCCCGGAGGCGCCGGCGATCTCGAGGCCGTCGCCCGGACCGACGAGGAGGTCATCGAACAGCGAGACGGTGACCATCTCGGCATCGATCAGGTGGAAGCCGTCGGCGCGCACCCCGGTCACTCGCAGCGACAGCGTGACCTTCGCCGGGGCACGGACGAGCTCGACGTCGGTGGCAGGCACCTGGCGATCGTACGGGTCAGCGAGCGGCCACGGCGGCCGCCAGCCGACCCCAGGCCTCGATGCCCAGCCGCTCCGGTCGCTCCGTGGGATCGATCCCCGCCGACTCGAACACCGCGTCGTCCACGACCCCCGCGAGGGAGCGGCGCAGCATCTTGCGGCGCTGGTTGAAGGCCTTCTCCACCAGCGCCACCAGCAGGTCGGGGTCGGCCTCGACCGCGAGCCCCTCGGGACGGCGCACGATCTCGACCAAGGCGGAGTCCACCCGAGGTCGAGGGAGGAACACATCCGGCCCGACCTTGCCCACGAGCCGACCGGTGGCCCGCAGCGCCACCTTCACGCTGGGGATCCCGTACGCAGGCGTGCCCGGCGCGGCCACGAGGCGCTCACCGGCCTCGAGCTGCACCATCACGAGCATCCGCTCGATGGCGGGCACGTCTCGCAGGAGGTCGAGCACCAAGGGGGTGGCCACGTTGTAGGGGAGGTTCGCGACGAGGACCCAACGGTCGCTCCCGGCGAGGACGTCCTCCCAGTCGAGGGCCATCGCGTCGCCCGCGACGATCCGCACGTCGCGGCCGTCGACGACCTCCTCGAGGATCGGGCGCAGGTGGCGGTCGATCTCCACCGCGGTGACGCTCGCACCGGTCTCGGCCAGCGCGAGGGTCAACGAGCCCAGCCCCGCGCCGATCTCGACCACGCGATCGCCCTCACCGACATCTGCCAACCGGGCGATCCGTCGGACGGTGTTGGGATCGACCACGAAGTTCTGGCCGAGCGCCCTGCTGGCGGCGAGGCCATGGCGCTCGAGGAGGTCAGCCAGCTCGGTGCGGGTGTGGGTCATCGCTCAGACCACCGGCGGCAGCCGATAGAAGCGGGTGGCGACGTCCCACGTGGACGCGGCCACCTCCTCCAGCGAGCGGCCCTGGACCTCGGCGACCTTGGCCCCCACCAGCGGCAGCAGCGCCGGGGCGTTGCGCTTCCCGCGGTGCGGGACGGGCGCGAGGTACGGCGAGTCGGTCTCGACCAGCAGGCGGTCCGGCGGGCACAGCTCGACGGCCGCTCGGATGTCGTCGGCCGTCTTGAACGTCACGATCCCGCTGATCGACAGGTGGGCGCCGAGGTCGAGGCAACGTCGAGCCTCTTCGGCGCCCCCGGTGAAGCAGTGGAACACCGTGCGCTCGGGCATCCCCTCGGCCTCGAGGATGTCGAACGTCTCCGGCCACGCCGAACGGGTGTGGATCACCATCGCCAGGTCGTGGTCCTTGGCCAGCGCGATCTGCGCGGCGAACACCCCCCGCTGCGCGTCGCGCGGCGAGAAGTCGTAGTGGAAGTCGAGGCCGCACTCCCCGATCGCGACGACCTCGGGGTCGGCCAGCAGCTCCTCGAGCCCGTCGATGCCCTGCTTCGCCTCGTGGGGATGGACGCCGGCGGTGGCGAAGAGCTCGGGGTGGAGGCGGGCGGCGGCGATGGCGGCGAGCGAGTCGGCGACGTCGCAGCCCACCGTGATCATCCGCTGCACGCCGACGTCACGAGCATCGGCGACCGCGGCGGCCACGAACGCCTCGTCGACGTGATCGGCGAGGTCCACGTCGGAGCCGCCGCCATCGCCGCGGAGGTGCAGGTGGCAGTGGTCGTCGGTCCAGCGCACGATGTTCCCGGCTCAGGCCTTGAGGCGGGGGAAGAGCGGGTCGCCCTTCTCCACGGCCAGACCGCCGGGGTAGCCGCCCCACGCGGCCGCCTCGGGCAGTCGCTGCTCCGCTGGCGATCCGGCGAGGCCGATGCGCTGCCACGCGACCTCGGTGGCACGGGTGAGCGCCGGGCTGGCCAGGATGCACACCAGCCGCAGCACCTCGAGCGCGTCGCCCAGGACCCCGTCGACCTCGGGGCCCGGCTCCGCCTTCCAGGGCTCGGTCGCCTCGAGCAGCGCGTTGGCCTCACGGATGAGCCGCCACGTCGCCTCGAGCGCGACCGAGGGAGCGACGGCGTCCCACGCAGCCGCGGCGTCGCGGTAGGCATCGGCTGCGACCGAGGCCAGCGGGCTGTCGGCCCGCGGCGCCGGACCGACCCCACCGCACTTCTTGGCCACCACCGTCGCGACCCGGCTCAACAGGTTGCCGAAGTTGTTGGCGAGATCCGAGTTGTAGCCCGCCGTGATGCCCTCGTAGGACACGTCGCCGTCGGGCCCGAACGGCGCGTGGCGCAGGAAGTGGAAGCGGAAGCCGTCGACGCCGAAGTCGGCCACGAGGTCGGCCGGGAAGATCTGGTTGAGCCGCGTCTTGCTCATCTTCTCGCCGCCGACGAGCAGGTAGCCGTGGACGTTGAGGTGAGCGGGCGGCTCCTCCCCCGCGGCCAGCAGCATCGCCGGCCAGTACACGCAGTGGAAGCGCAGGATGTCCTTGGCGAGCAGGTGGTGGACGTGGGGCCACCAGGCCGCGAAGCGCTCGGGGTCCGAGCCGTAGCCCACCGCCGTGGCGTAGTTGATGAGCGCGTCGTACCAGACGTAGAAGACGTGGCCCTCGTCCCACGGCACCGGCACGCCCCAATCGATCGACGTGCGGGTGATGGAGATGTCCTTCAGCCCGCCCTTGATCAGCCCGAGGGCCTCGTTGCGCTTGCCGGCGGGCGCCACCGCCTCCGGGGCACGCTGGTACCAGTCGAGCAGGGGCTGCTCGAACGCTGAGAGGCGGAAGAACCAGTTCTCCTCCTCGAACCACTCCACCGGGCGACCGTGGATCTTGCACAGCCCGGGGCCGCCCTCGGGGTTCGCGTCGAGGTCGTCGTCCTCGTAGTACGCCTCGCACGGCACGCAGTACCAGCCGGCGTAGGTCTCCTTGTAGAGGTGACCGTTGTCGTGGACCTTCTGGAGGAACGCCTGCACCGACGTGTAGTGGTCGGGGTCGGTGGTGCGGATGAAGCGGTCGTAGGAGATGTCGAGGAGCTCCCAGGCCTCCTGGAAGCGCGCCGAGGTGCGGTCGGCCTGCTCCTGGGGCGAGATGCCGGCGGCTTCGGCCGCCCGGGCGATCTTGAGCCCGTGCTCGTCGGTGCCGGTGAGGAAGAACACCTCGTCGCCGAGGAGGCGATGCCAGCGGGCCAGGGCGTCCGCGGTGACCGTCGTGTAGGCGTGCCCGATGTGGGGCACGTCGTTCACGTAGTAGATCGGCGTCGTCAGGAAGTAGCGACCGGGCACGTGGCCACCCTAGCGAGGCCCCCTCCGAGGCCAGCAGGGAGAAGGCGTCACGTCAGACGGGACCGGATCCTGCCCAACACCTCGTCGAACATCGCGGGGGTGAGCTTGCCCGTGAAGGTGTTCTGCTGGCTCACGTGGTAGCTGCAGAAGACGGTGCGGCCATCGGGCGACGCCACCTCGACGCCGTGGCCGAACGTCGGCCGGGGCCGGATGCCGAGGTGGGCCGCCAGCGCCTGGTACCCGAACTGCCCGAGCACGAGGTACGCCTGGGCGCGGGTCAACAGGTCGAGCTCGCGCTCGAGGAAGGGACGACACCGGTCGCGCTCCTGGGGCGTGGGCTTGTTGGCCGGCGGCGCGCAGCGAACCGGGGCGGTGATCCAGCAGTCGGTGAGGACCATGCCGTCGTCGGAGGAGATCGACTCCGGTTGGCTGGCGAACCCCGCCCGGTGGAGCGCGGCGTAGAGGAAGTCGCCGGAGCGGTCCCCGGTGAACATCCGACCGGTCCGGTTCGCCCCGTGCGCGGCCGGGGCGAGCCCCACCACCACCAGGCGAGCGCTCGGGTCCCCGAAGCCCGGGACGGGCTTGGCCCAGTACGCCTCGTCGCGGAACGCCGCCCGCTTCTCGACCCCCACCTGCTCGCGCCACGCGACCAACCGAGGGCAGGCGCGGCACGACACCACCTCGTCGTGCAGCCGGGCGAGCGAGTCCATCGGCGCGGACGGTAGCCGCGGCGCCGACGGGCTCAGGTGGGGCGCCGCAGCTCGAGGAGCAGACCGCGGCCGTGCACGGTGTGGATCGTCACGGGGTGCCCGTGGAGGCGCCGACGCAAGGTCTTGACCCGGTTGTCGACCGCGCGCTCGTCCGCCGGACGCTCGCCGGGCCACACGTGCGCGGTGATCTCCTCCCGCGTGACGAGCCGTCCGGGCTCGCGGAGCAGGACCTCGAGCACCTTCGCCTCTTGGGCGCTGACCAGGACCACCTGGCCGTCGACGTGCAGCACGTCGTCCTCGAGGTGCGCGGCCACCTCCGGCGCGGAGGTCCCCAGCGCGAGCAGGCGCTCGGCTCGAGCGACGACCTCGGCGGCGCGCAACGGCCTCCTCGTCCAGTCCTCGCAGGGCCCGCACGGCGGAGGGGCCGCTCCCGCAGGGACGAGGTAGAGCACCGGGCGGTCGTCCGCGCGTCGTCCGACCGGGGCGTCTGGGAGCGCTCGGACGTCGACGCCTCGCTCCTCGAGCCAGATCAGCTCCGGAGCGAGCTCGACGAGGTCATCGAGCGGGACCGAGCCGGACGTCTCCGACAGGCTCGGGGGTGCGGTGGTGTGGAACACGGCGATCCTTCGAGTCGTGACCCGCGAGCGCGGGCCGAACCGAGGCAGCGCGCCGGGCGGCGCGTGCCGATTCGGTCCTCGATCGGAGGAGCTCGAGAGGGGATGGCCGGCGCACGCCCCGCGCGCAGCCGATGGCGCCGTCGGCGTCCACGGCGAGGGGCCGGCAGCGACCGTCGAGGCGATCGCTCGCCCAGCAAGGCGGCAGCGACGAGCAGCGCGAGCACCAGGAGCAGCGACGTCCGCCGCTCGGCACCCACGGACGCGACGTTCGACAGCCGGGCGACAGGGAGGTGCGGCAGACCATCGCTGGATGGGCCCCGACGGCTGGTCGACTGGACCAGCCCGATGCTCGAGGTGCGCGACGAGCGCGAGGCCACGGCGACCGAGGCGATCGAATCGCACGAGGTCGGCCAGGCGACCACCGCCAGCAGGCACAGCACGGCGACCACGCTCGCCACGGCCGGTCCACGAGGGCGCGCGCCCCGCCGCTCGGTCCCGCGAGCGGGGGCCGAGGCACCGGTTGCAGCGAGCGACCGCGGTGTCGTCACGGTCCTCACCGTACGGATGGAGTGTTACGGCAACGTGACGTCGATGTGCACGGTTCGGGTCGGTGCCTGACCTGGATCTCAGGCGCTGGCCGCCACCACCTTCGTGCGGAACCGGCCCCGCTGGACGACGACGCCCGAGGCGGCGAGGGAGCGGATCGCCTCCACCTCGCCGCCACCGAGCTTGCGCCCATCGAGCGTGGTCAGCTCGAACGTGTCGTACGCCGTGCCGTCGTGGCTCGTGACGGTGGCCGACTTCACCGCCACGCCGGCGGCCCGGAACACCGCCGCCACCTCGGCGAGCAGCCCTGGGCGCTCGACGGCCTCGATCTCGCACACGGTGTGCCAGGGCGAAGCCCGGTCGTCGAAGTCGAGGCGCAGGTCGGCCAGCGGACCCGCCTCCGTCACGTGCTCGAGCGCCCGTTCGACGAGCGATTGGAGGACGTCGGCGGAGGGGGCCTTCGCTCCCGTGACCTGGAACGATTCGACCACGCCGCCGTCGCCCCACGACGCGAGCGTGGCTTGGTCGACGTCGAGGTCCTCGTCGGCGAGCACCGACGATGCCGATGCCAGCAGCCCGGCCCGATCCCGGCCGATCAGGTCGATGCTCCAGCGGGAGTCGTCCACCTGATCGATGTGCACCCGGAAGCGCCGTCGTGGCGGCAGCGGATCGAGGGCGCGCACCTGGCGTGCCGCGTCGTCGGTCGGCACCGACAGGAGGTAGGCCGGCGACGCGGCCAGGGCACGGGCGACCGCTCGGTCGTCGTCGCCCACCGCCTCGACGAGCGCCGTGCGGCGAGCGGCGACGAGGTCCCGGTCCTCGTCGCCGGCCCGTGCGAGCGCGCCCTGGATCAGGTCGTGGAGCTCGGCCAGGCGGCGATCCTCCCACCGCTCGTAGTCGTCCGAGCTCAGCAGCGCGAACACGTACGCGGCTCGCGCTCGCTCGGCATCAGCGAGGTGCCCGGCCAACTGCTGGACGTGCTCCTCGGACAGCGCGCCCGTGCGGCGAGCAGCGGCTCGCAGCAGGTGCCGGTCCTCGACGAGCGCGGCGACGCCGGCCACGTCCGCCGGGGCCATGCCGATGCGCTGGGCGAACGACCGTGCGGACCCCACGGGATCCGCGTCCTGGTCGAAGGCCTCGGCGAGCAGCGCGCCGACGAGCATCCGGAGCGGATGCTCGAGCTGTCGAGCCTGCTGGACCGCAGGATCGCCCGGGGTGAGCCGGCGCAGCCGCTCGAGCGCCTCGAAGCGATAGGGGGCGTCGAGGTCGAGCACGAGCGGGTCGGCCCGCCGGCGCCCAAGCGCGCCGTCGAGCTCCGGCAGGGCACGCGCCAGCAGGCCGGTGCTCTCCAGGAACCGCCACGAGCGGGGCGTCCCCCGCTCGATGACGTCGTAGAGGAGCTCGCGCTCGTCGCGGCTCCACCCAGTGCCCGCCCCCTCGGGAAGTCCAGCCAGCCAGTTCACGAGGTCGGACGAGACCGGCGCGAAGCGGGCCTCGATCGCTGCCCGCAACGCGAGCTCCAGCGCTTGGTCGTCCTCCACGCGACCCGGCAGGCGCACCTCGCCGTCCACCACCTGGGGGATCGGCTCGACGAACGCGCCCCCGACGCCCGAGCGCACCGCGGCACGCGCTCGCTCCATCACCGTGCGGGTCCGCTGCTTGAGCAGCGGTGGCGTGATCAGCGTGGTGGCGAGCACGACGAGCAGCACCGCGGCGTAGAGGTCCTCGCCGAGCACGCCGTTCTGCAGGCCGATCGTCGCGAAGATGAGGCCGACCTCGCCGCGGGGGATCATGCCGAACCCGATGAGCAGCAGGTCGCCGGGCGCCCTGCCCTTGCCCCAGGCAGCGATGACCTTGCCGATGATGGCGATGACCAGCAAGATCGCGGCGTCGGTCAGCACCCCGAGCTTGCCGAACGCGGAGATCTCGGCGTTGATCCCGATCTGGACGAAGAAGATCGGGATGAGGACGTGCCCGATCGGCGACAGGTCCGACCGGATGCGCTCGGACTCCTCGGTCTTGCCCAGCGCGATGCCGGCGACGAAGGCGCCGATGATGGCCGCGAGCTTCGCCTGCACGGCGACCTCGGCGAACGCGAGGGTGAACGCGAACGCCAGCGCGACGAGGGTGCCGCCTCCTCGTCCGACCTTGGAGATCCACTTGAAGAGCGGCGGGGTGAAGCGCAAGCCGGCGGCGGCTCCGACGACGAGGAACAGCAGGGCCACGCCGATGATCTCGGCGAGCGAGAGCATGGACACGCCGCCCTCGGTCACGAGGCGGACGACGACGGTGAGCACCACGAGACCCATCACATCGTCGGCGACCGCCGCGCCGAGCACGATCCGGGCCTCGGTCGTGGCCAACGCCCGCAGGTCACCGAACACCCGGGCGGTGATGCCCACGCTCGTGGCGGTGAGCGCCGCGCCGACGAAGAGGGCCGTGTTGCTCGACTCGCCCATCGCGAGCATGGCCACGTACCCGGTGACCATCGGTGCGACCACGCCCATCGTGGCGACCCCGAGCGATGCGCCGCCAACCTTGCGAAGCTCCCCCAGGTCCATCTCGAGGCCGACGTCGAGCAGGAGGAGGATGACGCCGATCTCGCCGAGGACGTGGAGGACCTCGTCCTCGTGGCCGACCCATCCGAGGATCGACGGGCCCACGAGCAGGCCGGCGAGGATCTCGCCGACGACCACCGGGACGCCGATGCGCTCGGACACCTCCGCAGCGGCCTTGGCGGCGACGAGGACGACGAGCAGGTCGATCAGGATCGAGGAGGTGTCCATGGGTTCCTTGGTCGGGCTCCGGTTCGAGTGGAGCTGGGGTTGGGTTGACACGGCGACGGCGCCGTCGGTGGCCCCGGAAGGGACCCCCGACGACGCCGTCGTGAGGTCGAGCGAGCGCTCGGTCGTCGCTAGGCGTCGACCTTGTACTCGCCCTCGGTCGGGCTGCCGCCGCCCGACCCGGACACCTCGCCGCCGTAGAGGTGGAACTCGGGGTACGCCAGCGCACCCATCTCCGGGATGTCCATGCCCTCCAGCTCCATCTCCTCAGATGGCCGGATGCCGCCCTTCATGAGCTTGTCCTGGATCTTGAAGAAGGCGAAGGCGATCCCGAAGATCACCGTCCAGATGATCACGACACCGATCAGCTGGGCCAGGAACTGCTTGGCCCCGTCGCCCCCGTAGAGGAAGCCGGTGATGCCGTTGTCGGTGGTGGTGGTGCCGTTCCAGCCGGCGCCGTACTGGCCGTCGGAGAAGATGCCCACGGCGAGGACGCCGAAGGTGCCACCGATGCCGTGGACCGCCACCGCGCCAACCGGGTCGTCGATGCCACGGCCCTCGATGAACGCTGCGGCCATCGGGACCAAGACGCCGGCGATGATGCCGATCGCCGCGGCCGCCCAAGGCTGCACGAAGGCGCACGGTGCCGTGATGGCGACCAGGCCGCCGAGCATGCCGTTGACCATCATGCCGGGGTCCGGCTTGCCGGTCTTCGCCTGCATGTAGAACATCGTCGTCACCGCACCGAAGGCGGCGGCGATGGCGGTGTTCGTGGCGACGACGGCGAAGCGCACGTCGGTGACCGAGAAGGTCGAGGCGGCGTTGAAGCCGAACCAGCCGAACAGCAGGATGAAGGTGCCCAGCATCGCCATCGGGATGTGGTGGCCGGGGATCGTGTTGGCCGAGCCGTCCTTGTTGAACTTGCCGATGCGGGGCCCGAGGACGATGGCACCGGCGAGGCCGGCGACGCCACCCACGGCGTGCACCACGCCCGACCCGGCGAAGTCGGCGTAGCCAACCCCGAGGTCCATCGAGTTGCCGAGCTGGCTGAGGAAGCCACCGCCCCAGGTCCACGCCGCGAACAGCGGGTAGTAGATGGCGCCGCAGAAGAAGCCCCAACCCACGAAGGCGTTCCACTTCCACCGCTCGGCCATGGCCCCGGTGGGGATCGTGGCCACGGTGTCCATGAAGGCCACCATGTAGAGGAAGAACGCCATGCCACCGGCGGTGTAGAAGGCCTTCCCGGATCCGCCCCAGCCGCCTCCGTACAGGAAGATCCAGTGGCCGGAGCCGATCAGCTTGTCGCCCACGGCGTCGGTCATGCCGATCAAGGGCAGCGAGAAGCCACCGAAGGCGAGGGGGAAGCCGATCAGGAAGAACGCCACGAACCCGATGCCGAAGATGGCGAAGTTCGTGCTCACCACGTGGGCGGCGTGCTTGGCCCGGCAGAAGCCCGTCTCGACGAGCGCGAAGCCCGCCTGCATGAAGATGACGAGGACGGCGCCCAAGATCACCCACAGCAGGTTCACCTGGGTGCCCAGCACCTCGACCTCGCTCGGCGCTGCGTCCTGCGCCCCCGCGATCCCCGACGCCAGCAGCCCGCAGGCCGTGGCGCCGATCGTCGCGGCGGCGCCGACGATGACCTTCTTGGTCTTCGGCTTCACGATGGTCCTCCCATCGCGCTTGGGTCCTGGCGATCGTGTGCCATGGCAATCTCCCTTTCTGCACGCGGTGCGTGCGGCCTCATCGGTCGCTCGGCAACGTACGGAGGGGGTTTCTCGGAGCCGTGTCCGAGCCGTGAACAGACAGGTTCCAGTCACACACGCGCTCCGGTGCGGAAGCTGACGCGTTGCTGACATGCATCGCGGTCCCGATCCGAGATGCCCAGCGTCCCGGTAGCGTGAAGGCCCCTATGGCTGCCGCACGCCCCACCACGTCGAAGCGCGACCGCGGGGGAACGTTGCTGCTGCTGGTGCGCCACGGCCAGACGCCCACCACCGGAGCCACCCTCCCCGGCCGGGCCAAGGGCCTCCACCTCGCCGAGACCGGCCTCGCCCAGGCAGGGGCCGCCGCGGCGCGCCTCGCCGCCCTCACCGACATCGAGGCCGTCTACGCGTCGCCGCTCGAGCGCACCCGTGAGACGGCGGCGCCCATCGGACGGGCCCTCGGGCTCAAGGTGAAGGCCGAGCGCGGCCTGCTCGAGTGCGACTTCGGCGACTGGACGGGCGCCAAGCTCTCGGACCTCCGCAAGAAGCCGGAGTGGGCCGCCGTCCAGCGCCATCCGAGCGGCTTCCGCTTCCCCGGCGGCGAGTCGTTCACCGAGATGCAGGTGCGGATGACCTCGACGCTCGACCGCCTCGCCGCCCTCCACGCCGGCAAGGCCGTCGTGTGCGTCTCCCACGCAGACCCGATCAAGGCCGCGGTGGCGCACGCCCTCGGCACCCACCTGGACCTCTTCCAGCGGATCGTGGTGTCGCCGTGCTCGGTCTCGGCCATCTTGCGGACCCCAGGCGGACCGATCGTCCTCGCGGTGAACTCCACCGGCGACGACCTCCGCGGCCTGGTGCCCTCGTGACCGAGTCCCGCGAGCTGCGCGAGCCCGGCCGCTTCACCGTCGGCGCGCTGGGAGCGCCGGGGAGCAGGGTCTTCTACTTCCAGGCCTTCGGCGATGGCGTCGAGGTCTCGCTCAAGTGCGAGAAGCAGCAGGCGCAGACGTTGGCCGAGCACCTTCGCCGCCTGATCGCCGACCTCCCCACCGAGGTCCACGACGTGGCGCCGGCCGAAGCACTGCCCCCCGCCGACCTCTCCTGGGTCGTCGGCTCGATCAGCATCGGCCTCGACCGCGACGCCCAGCTGGTGCTCGTCCTGTTCGAGCAGCTCATCGACCCCGACGATCCCGAAGCTGGCGAGCCCGCCCAGCTCCGGCTGCACCTCCGGCCGGCCCAGGTCGAGGCCTTCGCCGCCCAGGTCGACCTGCTGGTGGCCGGGAGCAGGCCGATCTGCCGCCTGTGCGAGCACCCGATCGACCCCAGCGGCCATGCCTGCCCCCGCCTCAACTGACGAGGTCGACCCGCTCGAGCGGCTGCGCGACGCCGACCTCGTGATCGAGGGCCGGATGCCGTGGAGCTCCAACGCCACGTTCCTCTGCGAGCTCTGGCCAGCAGGCTCCCGCCCCGATGGCGGCATCGGCGACCGTGCCGTCGACGACCGCGCAGACGGCGCGGTCGCGCCGCTGGGCAAGGCCATCTACAAGCCCCACCGAGGCGAGCGACCGCTGTGGGACTTCCCCGACGGGCTCTACCGCCGAGAGGCCGCCGCGTACGACCTCGCCCAGGCCCTCGGGTGGGACCTCGTCCCACCCACCGTGGTGCGCGACGGGCCGTTCGGGATCGGATCCGTGCAGCTGTTCATCGACGCCGACTTCGCCGAGCACCACTTCACGCTCGTCGAGCACGAGCGCCACCACGCGCAGCTTCGGCGTCTGTGCGCCTTCGACATCGTCGCGAACAGCACCGACCGCAAGGGTGGCCACGTCCTGGTCGACAGCGACGACCACCTCTGGGCCATCGACAACGGCCTGTGCCTGCACGCCGAGTTCAAGTTGCGCACGGTGATCTGGGAGTTCGGCGACGAGCCCCTCCCGTCCGAGCTCGCCCTGGACCTCGCCCGCTTCGTCGAGGCGCCGTTGCCGACCTCGCTCCACGAGGCCCTCGACCCCTTCGAGCGCGACGCTCTCGCCGCCCGGGCGAACGCCCTGCTCGCCGACGGGCGGTTCCCCGTCGACCACAGCGGCCGCCGCATCCCCTGGCCGCTGGTCTGACCAGCGAGCACCGTCGAGGGCCGACAGCTTCACGTCAGATTCGCGACGGAAAGCCAACAGGCTCTCGCGCCACGCTCGTCACACCGGCGGCGCGAGCCAGAAACCTGTCATCCGTACGGTCGCCTCCATGCCAACGGAAGCGCGAACCGTCACCGGGCGGGACCGGACGAGAGCGATGTGGATCGCCCTCGCGCTCGTCGCGCTGAGCGCCATCCTCTGCGGCACCTTGATCGCGGGCTCTCCCGTGAACGGTGACGACTCTCGGGCGGCACGGGTCGCCGGCATCAACCTCACGACGCCGCCGGCCGCTCGAGCGATGAGCTCCGCGACGAGCGCGCTCGCCGCGGTGCCCACGGTCGGCGCGCTGATCGTGGCGATGCTCTTCCTCGCCACCACCGTGAGCCTGCTGCCCCGTCGCTCCACCAGCGACCGGACGCCGCACCTCGTCGACCTGGCACGCGCCAGGTCTCGGCGCGGACCACCCGCGCTCGTCTAGCCGCACCGGCCGACCCTCCTCGCTGCCCACGTCCCTGAGACCGCAGCCAGGAGCCTGAGTCAGCTGGTTCGGTGCGCTCGCGACGCACCGTCGACGCCGACGTCGACGACACCGCGTCGACGACTCCGTGCTCGGCACGGAACCCCTGCGGCCATCGCGCCGCTCGTCCCGGTCGGGACACGACCCGCTGCGCCGACGGTGGCGCGGCGCGTGGGCCGTGGTCTGACCGAACCCAAACCCAAGGAGAGCCTCCAATGTCCCACGAACCCCGACGACGACGCCTCTGGCGTCCCGGCAAGAAGACGATGGTGGCCGCCGGCCTGGCGACCACCGGCGTGCTCGCCTTCGCGGGCACCGCCAGCGCCCAAGAGGCCGATCCGGTGCAGGTGAACCTCGACAACGTGTGGATCCTGCTGGCCGCCGTGCTGGTCATCTTCATGCAGGCGGGCTTCGCCCTGGTCGAGGCGGGCCTCACCGGTTCGAAGAACGTCGCCAACATCATGATGAAGAACCTCATCGACTTCTGTGCCGGTGCGGTGGCCTTCCTCGCGGTCGGCTTCGCCATCGCCTACGGCGGCTCGATGGACGGCTTCGGCAGCTTCTTCGGCGCCGATGGCTTCTTCCTCGGCGACGGTGCCTTCACCTACGGCACCCTGACCGTGCCGGTGTTCTTCACCTTCCAGGTGGCCTTCGCCGCCACCGCCGCCACGATCGTGTCGGGGGCCATGGCGGAGCGCACCAAGTTCAAGGCGTACCTCTGCTACTCGTTCATCATCAGCCTGGTGATCTACCCGGTCGTGGTCCGCTGGCACTGGGGCGGCGGCTGGCTGTTCCAGGGCTCGGGTCCCCTTCCGACCGGCTACCACGACTTCGCCGGCTCGAGCATCGTGCACATGCTCGGTGGCATCACCGCCTTCTGGGGCGCCAAGGCGCTCGGCCCCCGCATCGGCAAGTACGGGCCCAACGGCGAGGTCAACGCGCTTCCGTCGCACAACATCCCCTACGCCATCCTCGGCTGCTTCATCCTCCTCGTCGGCTGGTACGGCTTCAACCCCGGCTCCGAGCTCGCTGCTGACGCGGCGATCGGCGGCATCGCGGTGACCACCACCGCCGCCGCCGCCATGGGTGCCCTCACCGCCATGGCCACCGTGTGGATCCGCAGCGGCAAGCCCGACGTCGGCATGACCGGCAACGGCCTGCTCGCCGGCCTCGTCGGCATCACCGCCGGCACCGCCGCCGTCACCCCCCAGGGCGCCCTCATCATCGGTGCGATCTCCGGTGTGCTCGTCGTGGTTGCGTGCGAGTTCGTCGAGAAGGTCCTCAAGGTCGACGACCCGGTGGGTGCGGTCGCCGTCCACGGCGTCTGCGGCGCCTTCGGCACCATCGCCGTGGGCCTCTTCGCCCGTGAGGATGCCGAGGGCTTCTGGAAGCAGGGCCTGCTCTACGGCGGCGGCACCGACCAGCTGGTCACCCAGATCATCGGTGTCCTGGCCATCGCGGCGTGGACCTCGGTCCTCGCCATCGCCACCTTCGCCATCATCAAGGCCACCATCGGCCTGCGGGTGAGCGAGGAGGAGGAGCTGTCGGGCCTCGACATCCTCGAGCACGGCACCGCCGGCTACGGCGAGGGCTTCGGCTCCTGGGCGCCCGAGACCACCCCGGTGGCCACCGACGCCTGACCCCAGCGGGCGAGCGCCCGCACCCCTCTCGTCGGTCCGCATGCCTCATCGGTCAAATGGGCAGTCGTCCCGACGATGCGAGCCCCGGTCGTGGTGCACCACGGCCGGGGCTCGCCGCGTCCCGGGCAGCACGCGCCGACGACCCCGCACCTGAGCGGTCGACCCGCCCCAGGACCCGCGGCTCAGGAGGCCGGGTGCAGCAGGAGCGACTCGAGCCTCGTGGCCAGGGCCTCGGCGTCGCCGGGGGCGACCGCGAGCTCGATCGTCCCGCGATCCGAGGCGACGACCACGATGTCGTTGTCCATCCCCCAGAACGCCTCCGTGCGGAAGCGGACCTCCCGGAGGTAGACGTCGGTGACCTCCTCGAAGGGGAGATCGACGCGCTCGTTGGTCGACGCGAAGCCGACGGCGATCGCATCGGCGGTGGACCACCGGGCGCCGTCGCCGGGGCGCGCACCGAGGAGGAGCTCGGCGTGGGCCCACGCGCCCCACCCACGAGCGGAGGTGCGCCGCAGCCGGCAGCGCACGCGGACCGGCCCGGGCGACGCCAGGCGAGCGGCCAGCTGGGGATCCCCGCGACGCGACCGGAACCGATCTCGCAGCGACATCGTCACCCGTGTCCGAGCGCGGACGAGCCCCGGCACGTTGACCGGGGCTCGTCCGAACGCATCGATGTGGTTGGAGCCGAGGCTCAGCGGGCCTGGAGGGCCTCGATGAGCTTCGGGAGCACCTTGTGCACGTCACCGACGATGCCGAGGTCGGCGACGCCGAAGATGGGCGCCTCCGGGTCCTTGTTGATCGCGATGATGTTCTTGGAGCCCTTCATGCCCACCATGTGCTGGGTGGCGCCCGAGATGCCCGCAGCGATGTACACCGTGGGCTTCACGACCTTGCCGGTCTGGCCAACCTGGTAGCTGTAGGGCACCCAACCGGCGTCGACGATCGCGCGGGACGCACCAGGTGCACCCTTGAGCAGCTTGGCGAGCTCCTCGATCATCTCGAACTTGGCCGCCTCGCCGAGGCCGCGGCCACCGGCGACGACCACCGCCGCCTCGTCGAGCTTGGGACCGGTGGTCTCCTCGACGTGGCGGTTGAGCAGCTTGGCGGCACCCGCAGCGCCGGTGTCGGGCACGGCGAGATCGCTGACGGCAGCTGCGCCGCCGCCGGACTCCTCGGCCACGAACGACTTCGGGCGGAAGAGGGCGATGGCGGGCGCACCGGCGGCGAACTTGGTCTTGACGAGCTGCGTGCCACCGAAGATCGGCGTGGTCACGACGATGCCGTCGGTGACGTCGATGTCGATGTTGTTGGTGAGCACCGGCTTGTCGAGCTTCACCGACAGGCGGGCGGCGATGTCCCGGCCGTCGTAGGTGGTGCCCAGCATGAGCAGGTCCGGCGCACCGCCGGCCTCGATCGCCGCGGCGAGGGCCGCGGCCACGTGGACGCCCTGGAGCTTGCCGCCGAGGTCGCCGGTGGCGTGGACGGTGGTGGCACCGTGTGCGCCGACGGCGGCGGCGATGGCCGAGCCGTCGCCGCCGACGAACACCTCGACGGTGTCGGCGATCTCGCGGGCCTTCGCCAGCATCTCGAGCGTGATGGGGGCGACGCCGTTCTCGTTGGTCTCGGCGTGGACCCAAACCTTGGAAAGAGCCATGTCTTCGTTCCTTATCAGTGGGTCGGGGTCAGAGGACCTTGAGGCCGTCGAGGAACTCGACGATCTTCACGTGGGCTTCGCCGTCGTCCTCGATGATCTCGCCGGCCTCGCGCTCGGGCGCGGCTTCGACGTTCACGATCTCCTGGCCGGCGCCGGCCCAGCCGACGATGGCCGAGTCGATGCCCAGGTCGGCCACGGTGAGGGTGTCGACGGGCTTGGACTTGGCCGCCATGATCCCCTTGAAGGAGGGGTAGCGGGGCTCGACCACGCCAGCGGTGACGGACACGAGCGCCGGGAGGGGCGACTCGCACTCGTCGTAGCCGGCCTCGGTCTGGCGCTGGACCTTCACGGTGCCGTCGGCGATCTCCACCGACTTGGCGAAGGTGATCGACGGGAGGTCGAGGATCGCCGCGATCTGCTCGGGCACCGTGCCCGTGTAGCCGTCGGACGACTCGGTGGCAGCGAGGACCAGGTCCGCGCCCTCCACCCGCCCGATCGCGGCGGCCAGCACCTTGGCGGTGTCGAGCGCACCGGCGCCCTTCAGCGCATCGTCGCTCACGAGGATGGCCTTGGCCGCGCCCATCGCGAGGGCGGTGCGCAGACCGGCGACCTCGCCGTTGGGGGCCATGGAGACCAGCGTGACCTCGCCACCACCGGCCTTGTCGACCAGCTGGAGGGCCATCTCGACGCCGTACGAGTCGGACTCGTCGAGGATGAGCTTGCCATCACGCTTGAGGGTGTGATCCGCGTTGAGCGCGCCGGGGTCGGCGGGGTCCGGGATCTGCTTGACACAGACGACGACGTTCATGCCTGGGAGTTTGTTCGGCGGGTCTGACCGCCACAAATCCGGCGCGTTCGGTGCAGGCCGTGGATCAGGCGTCGACCTCGGCCAGCGCCTTCGCAACCCGGGTCTGGCAGGTGGCGTTCCCCATGTAGTCGCTGTGCTCGAGGCTGGAGTAGCGGATCTTGCGAGCATCGGGGACGAACATGGCGAGCGCCGAGGAATCGGGCACGACGTCGTCGTTGGTGGAGCCGAACACGGTCCAGTCGGTGCCGTCGACGCCCTGGGGGTTCCCGTTCTCCTTGAGCCACGTGAGCTCCGACGACCCCGGCTTCAGGCCCGAGCACTGGCCCCACAGGCACCCGTTCGAGTACCAGGCGGCGCCTTCGTGCGGCGCAGCGAGGGTGACGGCGTCCTCGACCTTCAGCGGCGCCGAGAACCCCGACTCCTTGGCCTGCGAGCCCTTCACCGCGCCCCGAGCGATCAGCCCGCCCATCGAGTGGCCGACGAGGTCCACCGCCTGGCCCTTCTTCGTGTACGTCTCGTAGATGTACTTCGAGAAGGCCTGCGACAGGGTCTTCCACGAGGTTCCGTTGTCGATGCCGCTCCCCCAGTCGCGCAGGTTCACATCGCAGTTCGTGTCGCTGTCGTAGAAGCCGATCGTCACCATCTGCCCCGTGAAGCCCGCCGAGCGCAGCGAGGACTCCAACGATCCGAAGTTCCCGTTGCAGTCCTGACCGCCGCCGAACGCGTTCCACCCGTGGATGAACAGGATCGGCTTGTCCTTCGCTGGCTGGCGGGGCGGCTCGCACGCGGTGGCTCCGACCGCGACCAGCACCGCCACCAGCGCGCCGACGACCGCCCGAGCGACACGACTCCGACCCATTCGATCGACCTCCTCGGATCCCCACCCCCCGGCAGTCGATCCGACCCCGAGGCTACGACGGCCGACCGCAGGCGGCCAAGCACGCCTCGCCCGCCGGCTGCCCGACGCCCTACGGTCGGCGGCGCGTGAAGGTCTTGCTGCTCGTGAACCCGTTCTCCTCGTCGGTCACCGCCCGCACGCGCGTGGTGATCCGCAAGGCGCTCGCGGGCGACCACGACGTCGAGCTGGTGGAGACCGCCCGCCGCGACCACGCGACCCGCCTCGCACGGGGGGCCGCCGCCGACGGCGTCGACGTCGTGGTCGTGCTGGGCGGCGACGGCACGGTCAACGAGGCCGCGAACGGCCTTGCCGGGTCGACCACGGCGCTCGGCGTGCTCCCTGGCGGTTCCACGAACGTGTTCGCCCGCAGCATCGGCCTGCCCAACGACCCGATCGAGGCCACCGCCGACCTCCTCGAGGCGATCGAGGCCGGGTCGATCCGGCGGGTCGGCCTCGGCTCGGCCAACGGGCGGTACTTCTGCTTCCACGTCGGCATGGGCTACGACGCCGCGCTCGTCGAGCAGGTCGAGAAGCGGGCCTCGCTCAAGCGCTGGGCCGGCCACCCGCTCTTCATGTACGCCGGGCTCACCACGTTCACGCGCCACTTCGACCGCAAGCACCCGCACTTCGCGGTCACCTACCCCGACGGCGACGGGGCTCCGAACGGGTACTTCGCGGTGTGCTGCAACACGAACCCGTACACCTTCGTCGGCAACCGCCCGTTCGACATCGCTCCCGACGCCGGCCTCGACCGCGGCCTCGCCATGGTCACCGTCGAATCGCTGCGAGCCGATCGGTTCCTGCGCATCATGGCCAAGGCGCTCGCCGGCAAGGGGGCGCTCCAGCACGATCGGTGGATCCACTACCGGCACGACGTCGCGTCGCTCGTGGTGGAGGGCATCGACGGCCGACCCTTCCCGTACCAGCTCGACGGGGACTACCTCGGCGAGATCGACCGCATCGAGCTCCGCCACGAGCCCGACGTCTTGGACCTCGTCCTCCCCGTCGGCTTCGCCGACACCGCATCCACCCCCGCCCCACCCCCGTAGCCCTTCCCTCCCCGAGCGCCACCCCCACCCACCCCCACCCCCACCCAGTCGCGAACTTCGTATGGGGTCGCGCCCGATCGGGGCATTCGCCATACGAAGTTGAGGCGGTCGTGCGGGTTCGGGTGCCTTGGGCAACCAGCGGAGCGGGTGCTCCGGGGACCCTGCCGAGCGGTCAGGAGCGGTTCGCCCGAGTCCGCACCTCGATCAATCGGCGCAGTCCGGCCACGAATCGCTGGGGCTCGCCGACGAGCTGGTCCCACGTGACCCGGATGACGACGAAGCCGGCGCTGGACAGCTCCAGGTCCCGCCAGCGATCGGACTCCGCATCGAGCAACGCCGTGTGGTGACGGCGCCCGTCTGCCTCGATCACGATCCCGAGGTCGAGGTAGACCGCGTCGACGCGTCCCGCTGGCGCGTCGTGACCGAGCATCCGCTGCACGGCTGGGCGGGGCATCCCGTGCGCGGCGAGGACCGCGAGGAGCAGGTCCTCCAGCTCGGACTCCGTCGCCACGTACCCCTCGCCTCTCAGCTCCAGCAAGCCGCGCAGGACGCGGGTACCGGGACGCCCACGACCTCCGAGCTCGGCCAGCACCCGTTGCATCGCCCCGACCGTCAACCGTCGCACCAGCGCGTCGTCGAGTGCTCGAGCGACCTGCTGCTCGGTGAGGTGGGGAAGCCCCCGCCGCCGCCGAGCAGGCGAGACCAGCGAAGCAAGGTCGAACAGGGTCCGCCCCAAGGACGTCACCGGAAGTCCCTCGACCATCGACCCGTGGTGGGCAGGAAGCCAGGTCGTGCGGTGGACGCCGCGTCGACGATCGCGGTGGTACTGCTCCTCCACCTCCAACACATCGATGTCCGTGGTGACGATGCGTCCCACCCGATGGAGGCGCGCAGCAGTCCGATGGCTCAGCCGAGCGCCGGGCGCGGCGTCGAGGAGGTGCACCCACGCCCGCTGGTTCCAGGTCGGTGGTGCCGCGGCGGCAACCAGGACATCGTCTCGAACGGCGAGGAGGTCGCCCGCACGCACGAGCGATGCCACCCGCTTCGCGCTCACGCCCGCGTCTCGGAGTTGGCGACGGCCGATGGCTCCGGCTTGGGCTCGAAGGATGGCGTGATGGCGCTGCACGCGGCCTCCCGAAGGTGGTCCGAACCGAGGACGGGTGGCAGTGGAAGGCGGCCGCCGAGCGCGGTGCGCACCCTCGCGCGAGCCGGGTGCACGAACAAGGCCTGCGACCGATGTGGCGCACCCGCGCTCAGCCGGGGGCATCAGCAGGCAACTTCGTATGGGCATCGGAGTCGAACGGCCTCATCTCATACGAAGTTCGCCCGTTGGGGTTCCCGCCCGCGCAGGGGATTCAGCTCCGGGGCAGGGGGTTCAGTTCCGGGTGGCTGCGGCCGATGGGGAGGGGTGTTCTGGGATGTGGTCCAAGAGGTCGAGATCTCCAACCTGCGATCGGGACGGGTGCTGTCGGACGGGCTGACGGAGTCCCGGATCACCGCGGCTCGAGCAGACGTGGAGCAGCTGCACCTCCGCTTCGATCGGATGCTCCTGGTGCTCGACGCCATGTGGGAGCTCCTCGGCGAGCGCACGGGCGTCACCGAAGCCGACCTGTTGGCGAAGGTCCACGAGATCGACGCTCGCGACGGGGTGATCGATGGCCGACGCACCACCCTCGCCCGTCGGTGCTCGCAGTGCGGCGCGGCCGTGGGCAACGAGCGCGACACCTGCATGTTCTGCGGCCATCCCGAGCCGGGGCGCACCGGCATCGACGCGATCTGACAATCGCACCCGCGCGTCGGCCTCGAGCTCCCCAACCAGCACCCGTCCGGACCGCCCGATGGGGAGGCCCGAGGATGAGGAGCGTCAGGTCGGGCTGACCGGCGCGGCGGCGTCGACCACGGCGCGGGCGACGTCGGGGACGTTCGTGCAGAGCCCGTCGACGCCGAGCGCGATGAGCTCGGCCATCCGGTCGGGTGAATCGACGGTCCAGACGTTGACCTCGAGGCCGGCACCGTGCGCGGCCTCGACGTAGCCCTCGTCGACGAAGCCGTCCCAGGGGTGGAGGGCTCGGTGGCCCGCTGCGGCGACGTCCGCGGCCAGCTCGGCCCAGGTGCGATCGATCAACGTGTGGAGGAAGGCCGTGGGGATCGCGGCGTCGAGCTCGCGCACCCGCTGGAGCGTCGGGTAGTGGAAGCACGAGACCAGCACCCGGTCGTGCGCGCCGCGGGCCTGGACCAGCTCGACCACCTGGGCCGCGACGTGCTCGCCTGCGTCGAAGTCCGGGTCGGCCGGCCAGTTCTTGATCTCGATGTTGACCCGCATCCCCTCGCAGGCGCCGAGGGCTGCCTCGAGGTCGCAGACCGAAGGTGGGAGGTCGCTTCGATCGAGCGCCACGATGGTCCGCCCGTCTGGAAGCTCCGCGTCGTGGTGGACGATGACCCGGCCGTCGGCGGTGCGCCTCGCGTCGAGCTCCACCCAGTCGGCGCCGAGCGTGCGAGCGAGCCGGAAGGCCTCGACGGTGTTCTCGGGAGCAGCGGCCGACGCTCCCCGGTGGGCGATGACTCGAACCATGGAGACGGACCCTACGCACCAGCGCGCCTCCGAACCCGCCAGCGGCCGCCGGAGTGCATCACGGTTGCAAGCACCCCGCGCCAGCGTGATGTCGGTCACGTGACGGTGCCACTTCGAGCGATGGGGCGCATCGCTGCAACCGAACCGCTCGCATCGCCCCAGGTCAGCGAGCATGCTCCCCCCTCCTCCACCCTGAGGTGGCGCGCCTTCTAGCGCAACGTGACCAACGTGTGAAAATTCTGCGAAAAACTGCTTGCAGGAGGCAGCAACCACCGCTACCGTCTCCTCCGGCCAGTCGTCCGCATCTCCGGTCAGAGCGGAACGATTGTGAACCCGGTCACGAGGAACGGTCCCTCGTGGCGCATCGTGTCTGGAGGCACCCCCGTGGCTTTGAGCTCTGCCCACCTGCTCTCGCTCACCATCGCATCGGACGAGTGGCGCCGCACCGCGGCCTGCCGCGACACCGATCCGGACCTGTTCTTCCCGGTCGGGACCACCGGCCCCGCGATCGAGCAGATCGAGAACGCCAAGGCCGTCTGCCGCCAGTGCGACGCCCAGAGCGACTGCCTCGAGTTCGCCCTCGCCACCAACCAGGACTCGGGCATCTGGGGCGGCACCTCCGAGGAGGAGCGCCGCAAGCTCCGCAAGCAGTACGCCGCCCGCCAGCGCCGCACCGCCTGATCTCGACCGGCGGCAGCGTCGCCGCCCGCCCGATGCCGGCCTCAGGGCCGGCATCGTCGCGTCTGGGCATCGATCCGCCTAGGAGACCGCGTCCTCCGGGATGCGCAGCTCCACGATCGTCCCCCGGGAACGGCCCGGCGGATCGAACAGGTCGATCGTGCCTCGGAGGTCCGAGGTGACGAGCGCCCGCACGATCGACAGGCCCAGACCCGTGGCCTTGTCGACCGTGAAGCCCTCCGGGACCCCGACGCCGTTGTCGATCACGCGCACGACGAACTCGCCCGGCTCGTGCGCGAGCTCGATGACCACGTGGCAGCCACCCTCGGGCAGCGAGTCGAGCGGGAACGCGTGGTCGGCGGTGTTCTGGAGGAGCTCGGCGAGGACGACGGCCATGGGCGTGGCCACCTCGGCCGGCAGCGTGCCGGCCTCGCCCTTCACCTCGAAGGAGATGCGCCGCTCGGGCGACGACACCGCCTCGGCCACCATCTGCACGAGCGGGCGCAGGATCTCGGTGAAGGCGACGGCCTCCCCCGCCTCGCGCGACAACGTCTCGTGCACCAGGGCGATCGACCGGATCCGGCGCACCGATTCCGAGATCGCGACCTTGGCCTGATCCGAGCCGGTTCGACGAGCCTGCAGCTGCAGCAGGGACGAGATCGTCTGCAGGTTGTTCTTGACCCGGTGGTGGATCTCGCGGATCGTGGCGTCCTTCGACAGCAGCAGGCGGTCTCGCTGGCGGACCTCGGTGACGTCGCGGAACAGGACCACCGCGCCGGAGACCCCTGACGAGTCGAGCATCGGGATGGTGCGCACGAGGAGGATGACGTCGCCGCGCTCCACCTCCTCGGTCACGGGCTTGCCGACCCCGAACGCGTCGCGGACCGGCTCGTCGTCGAGGCCGAGCTCGCCGAGGCGCATCCCTTCGAGGTTGGCGTGGACCCCCATGCGGTGCAGCGCCGACACCGCGTTGGGCGACGCGTACTCCACGCTCGCCGATCGATCGAGCACGACCACGCCGTCGCCCACCCGCGGGCTCTCCTTGGAATCGCTGTCGTCGGCGGCGAACGGGAAGTCGCCGTTGGCGATCATGCGGGCGAACCGGTTGAAGATGTCGATGTAGGTGCGTTCGAGCTCGCCCGGCGACCGCCCCACCGTGGGGGTCGACTCGCGGGAGAGCACGGCGATGGTCTTGCCGCCGAGGCGCACCGGGATGCACAGGACGCGCACCCGCTCGCGGATGGCGGTCACCGTGATCTCGCCTTCGATGATCTCGCCCAGCCGCTGGCTGCGGGCCACGAGCGGGCGCTCGGACTCGTCGAGCTGCTCCCCGATCATGTCGTGGCGATAGAGGGTCTGGGTGGTGGACGGGCGCACGTGGCCCACCACCACGAACTCGACGTCGTCGGCCGACCCGCCGGGCTTGGGCCCGAGGGGGACGTAGAGCAGCAGGTCCGAGAAGCAGAAGTCGGCGAGCATGTTCCACGTGGCCACGAGCCGCTGGAGGTGCACGACCTCGGCGAGCGACAGCGACGACCGGCTGCGGACGATCTCGGCGAGCGATGCCACGAGCCGAGGTTAGGTTGCGAACCCATGGTCGCCATGGGTCCCGCCGAGCTGAACGACTTCCTCGCTGCTGCGTTCCCCGGCGCGGACCTCCCCATGCGGGTGACGCGCGCCGACGACGACGGCGTCGAGCTCACCTGGCCCTACCACCAGAGCCAGCTCCGACCGGGGGGCACCCTGTCGGGCCCGACGCTGATGACGCTGGCCGACACGGTCGCCTACGTGGCGGTGGTGTCGCGCATCGGGCCGCAGTTCCTCACGGTCACGAGCAGCCTCCAGATCGACTTCCTCCGCAAGCCCCCGGCCGCCGACCTCCGAGCGACGGGCGAGGTCCTCAAGCTGGGCCGCCGCCAGGCCGTGATCTCGATCCGCATCCACTCGACCGCCGATGATCGGCTGGTCGCCCACAGCACCTGCACCTACGCCCTGCCGGCGGAGCCCTCGGAGCCAGCGGAGCCCTCGGCGCCTCAGACCTGAGCGAGGATGGCGGCGACGCCCGCGGCGAAGGCGTCGACGTCGGCGGGCGCGGTGGCGAAGCCGGTCATCCACCGGACCTGCGAGTCCGCCGGGTCCCACGGCCAGAAGAACGACCACGACTGGAGCTCGTCGAGGCGGCCCCACGGGATGCGCGCCATGACCGCGTTCGCCTCCGGTGGACGGACGAGCTCGACCTGGTCCGACGCCACGACGAGCCCGGCGAGGCGGGCCGCCATCTCGTTGGCCTGGCGGGCGTTGCGCAGCCAAAGGTCGTCGGCGAGCAACGCCTGGATCTGGGCACCGACGAAGCGCGACTTCGACACGAGCTGCCCAGCCTGCTTGCGCACGTACCTCGCGTGGGGCGCGAGATCGGGTCGCAGCAGCACCACCGCTTCGCCGAACACGCCGCCGTTCTTGGTGAACCCGAAGGTGAGCGCGTCGACCCCGGTGTCGCGGATCATCTCGGGCAGCGAACGGCCCGACGCCGCCACGGCGTTGGCGATGCGGGCGCCGTCGACGTGGAGCAGCAGGTCGTGGCGATGGCAGACGTCGGCCAAGACACCGATCTCCTCCGCCGTGTAGACGGTGCCCATCTCGGTGACCTGGCTGATCGACACCACCCGGGGCTGTGGGTGGTGCTCCACCCCCGCCCACTCGAGGAACGGCCCGATGGCATCGGGGACCAGCTTGCCCTCGACGTTCGCGACGGGGGTGACCACCGAGCCCGTGAAGCGAGCCGGGGCCCCGGCCTCGTCGACCACGATGTGGGCGCTGTCGACGGTGAGGATCGACTGCCAGGGTTGGAGCATCGTCGCGAGCCCGACCACGTTGGCCCCGGTGCCGCCCCAGGCCAGCAGGATCTCCGCGGGTGCGCCGAGCACCTCGCGCAGCGCGTCGACGGCGCCCTCGGTCCAGGGGTCCTCCCCATACGCGAGCGCCGGCCCGGCGTTGGCCGCGGCGATCGCCTCGATCACCTCTGGGGAGGCTCCCGCCGCGTTGTCGCTGGCGAACGAGCACGACGGGCCGGGCGGCAGCGAGGCCATCACCGCCAGATCTTGTCACCGAGGGCGAGCAGGCCGGCGAGGTCGTGGATGTCGGCGTCGAAGTACGGCACCGCGGCCACGACCTCGGGGCTGCGAGCCAGCCCGGCCCGCTGCTCGGCTTCGCGCTTGGCGACGACCTGGTAGTTGAGGAAGCTCTCGCCGATGGTGGACAGCACCCGTGCGATGTCGTCGGGCGGGCCCGCATCGCTGACCGCCGCGGCGGCCTCGGCCGACTCCGAGCACAGCCGCTTGGCCACACCGGTGGACGCCGTGCGTCGCAGGTACGCCGGCAGCACCTTGTTGAGCACGAGCGCGCCGAGCGGGAGCTTGCGCTCGTCGAGCGCGTCGATGAAGAACTCGGCCTCGTGGAGGGGAGCGGCCTCGAGGGTCGACACCACGATGAACGTGGTCCGGTAGTCGCCCAGGGTCGTGGTGACCGCCTCCGCCCGCTCCACGAACCCGGGAGCCATGGCCTGGAACAGCGAGAAGAACTCGGCGATGTCCTCGAGGAACTGCGAGCCCAGGATCCGATCGGCCACCGTGTAGAAGGGCTTGGAGGCGATGGTCATCACCCGGCTCTTGCTCGGCGCGGTGAGCCAGCGAAGCAGCTTCGACGAGAAGAAGTCGGCCATGCGGTCGGGCGCTTCGAGGAAGTCGATGGCGTTGCGGGTGGGCGGCGTGTCGACGACGATCAGGTCGTAGGTGCCGGCGGAGTGGATCTCGTACAGCCGCTCCATGGCGATGTAGTCGTGGCTCTGGACGAAGCGGCCCGAGATGTTCTGGTAGATCGAGTTGGCCAGGATCGCTTCACGGGTCTTGGCGTCTGGGGCGTGGCGACGGACCAGGTCGTCCCACGACTGCTTGGTGTCGAGCATGGCCGCCCACAGCTCGCCGCGAGGCTGCACGCCCGCCGCGGCGAACGCCTCATCGGGCACCCGCGTCTCGGTGTTGCCGAACCGCTCGAGGCCGAGCGCGTGAGCGAGGCGCTTCGCCGGGTCCACCGTGAGCACCAGCACCTTGCCGCCGAGGTGCGTCGCCGCCATGGCGGCCGCGGCGGCCGCGGTGGTGGTCTTGCCCACGCCCCCGGAGCCGCAGGAGATCACGATCTCCTTCGTGGCCAGGAGCTGCTCGAGGGTGCGGGCCTTCTCGGGCTCGGGCCCCTTGCGCGACGCCATCAGAGCTCCTCCGCCAGCAGCTCGGCCACCTGCCTGGTGGCCCGCGCGCCGTGGCTGCGGGCGAAGAGGTACGGGACGTAGATGAGCGGCAGCGAAGGATCGAGGCCGGCGCGCAGCGTGGCCAGGTGCTCGGCTCGCGTCCGCCGCAAGGTGACCGCCAGCTCGGCGGCGTCGAAGACCGGGGTGACGTCGCCGCCGACCGCCGTCGAGAGGGCGTCGATGCGGTGGGGCTCGCGGAGCGACTCGAACAGCGCCTCCTCACGCTCGTTGAAGAGCTCGGGCAGGACCCGGTTGACCACGACGGCGGCGAGGTCCACCTCGGTCTCGTCGCGCAGTCGGTCGGCGAGCTCGATGGTCTCGGCGACGGGCATCTCCTCCGGGGCGGACACGATCACCACGCCGGTCTGGCGCGGGTCGTTCAAGATGTCCATCATCCACTGGGTCTGGCTTCGCACCAGGCCCACCTGCACGAGCTCGTTGATGCCGAGCGGTGCGGTCAGCTGGCCGACGATGTGCCCGCTGGCGACGGAGTCGACCACCACGAGGTCGTAGTTGCGCTCGCGCACCTCGTAGGCCAGCTTGCCGATGGTGAGGATCTCCTTCACCCCGGGCGCGGCGTTGGCGATGAAGTCGAACGTGCGGGCCAGCGGACCGATCTTGGCGAGGAACGGGATCTTGAGCTGGAGGCTCAGGTACTCCTTGAGCGACTCCTCCGTGTCCATCGACATCGCCCACAGGTTGGGCTGCAGCTCGCGCGCCGCGAACGTCGTGTCGCCGGCCTCGTAGAAGTCGGCGAGGTTGCCCTTCGCATCGACCTCGCAGACGAGGGTCTTCTTGCCCTGCTCGGCCGCGAGCAGCCCCAGCGACGCGGCGACGGTGGACTTGCCGACGCCGCCCTTGCCCGTGACGAAGAGCAGCTTGCGATCGAGCAGGGAACCCATCAACCGCCGAAGCCGATGCGGCGCCCGTCGTCGGGGCGCCCGATCTCGAGGTAGGCGATCTTCTCGGCGGGGACGCCGACCTGACGCCCCTTGCGATCGGTGACCCACAAGGTGGTGCCGTCGGCCAAGGCCTTGTCGATGTCGGCCTTCAGCGCGTCGGCGTCGACGTCGTCTGGCAGCTCGAGGTCGAGCTCCTTGGCGGTCTGGCTGACCCCGATGCGAACGTCCACGGGTTGGTCTCCTCGGCTGCTGGGCGATTCCGGTCGATCACGTCGATCCGAGCGGCCATCGTAGGGGCTGGCGTGGCGAGCCCCTCCCGGTCCGCGGGCGCCAGGAGTCAGCCGTCGATCAGCTTGAGCCCGGCGTGGTAGCGGCGGGTGGGGGCGAGCTCCACGTCGATGCGCTCGGCCATGGCGGCGAACGCCTGGCCGGCCTCGCTGTCGGGCTCGAGCGCGGCGATCGGCCGCCCCACGTCGGAGCCCTCTCGAAGCTCGGGGAGCAGCGGGATCTGGCCGAGCAGCGGCACGTCGAGCTTGTCGGCGAGCTCCTGGCCGCCGCCGGCGCCGAAGATCTCGTAGCGGGTGCCGTCGTCGCCGGTGAACCAGCTCATGTTCTCGATCACGCCCTTCACGGGCAGGCTCACCTTGTCGGCCATCGCCGCGGCGCGCTGGGCGACCCGCTGCGCGGCCGGCTGGGGCGTGGTCACCACGAACACCTCGGAGCGAGGCAGGAACTGCGACATCGACAGCGACACGTCGCCGGTGCCCGGGGGCAGGTCGATCACGAGGTAGTCGGGGTCGTCCCAGAACACGTCGGTCAGGAACTGCTCGAGCGCCTTGTGCAGCATGGGCCCGCGCCAGATGACGGCCTGGTCCTCCTCGGCGAAGAAGCCGATCGAGATGCACCGCACGCCGTGGGCCTCGGGCGGCACGATCATCGAGTCGATGAGGGTGGGCGGGTGGTCGATGCCGAGCATCCGCGGGATCGAGAAGCCCCACACGTCAGCGTCGACGATGGCCACCCTCTTGCCCCGGGCCGCGAGGGCGACGGCGAGGTTGGTCGAGACCGACGACTTGCCCACGCCCCCCTTCCCCGAGGCGATCAGCAGCACCCGGGTGTTCGATCCGGCCTGAGCGAAGGGGATGGCTCGCCCTTCGGCATGGCCGTGCGCGGGCTGGGAGCCGGCGGTGGACGCCGGATCGCCGTGGAGCGTCTGGCGGAGGGCGGCGAGCTCCTCGGGGGTCATGGACCCGAACTGCACGTCGACCTCGTCGACGCCGTCGAGGGTGGTGAGCGCGGAGCGGACGCGGCTGTCGATCTCGTTGCGCAGCGGGCAGCCCGGCGTGGTGAGGGCGATGGCCACCTCGGCCTTGCCGTCGCGCACGACCACGCCCTTGACCATGCCGAGGTCGACGATGCTGCGGTGCAGCTCCGGATCCTGGACGGGGCGGAGGGCGTCGATGATCTCGGCGTCGGTGGGCACGGGGTCCTCTGGGTCGATGGGTGCGGCAGCCCGCCAGCAGGGCGGGCCAGGGATTTCCCCTACGGGCGTAGGTACAATACCGACGTGGCCCGCGAGACCCTCAGCCCGACCGAGTTCAGCTCGGCCGTCACGGCGATCACCGCGGCCTTCGGCGACCCCACCCGCCGCCAGATCTACCTCTTCGCCCACGAGCACCCCGAGGGCGTCACGGCGTCGGAGGTGGCCGAGCGGTTCGAGCTCCACCCCAACGTCGCCCGCCACCACCTCGACAAGCTCGCCGCGGGCGGCCACCTCGAGGTGTCCACAGCCCGCGCGAGCGGCACGTCGGGCGCCGGGCGACCGTCCAAGCGCTACCGCCCCCACGGCGAGGCCGTCGCCCTCGATGTCGCCGTTCGCCACGACGACGTGCTCGTGACCCTCCTCGGTCGAGCCCTCGCGATGCTCCCGCCGGAGCAAGCGGCGTCCATGGCCGAGGAGGTGGGCGAGGAGTACGGCCGGGCGATGGCGGCGGGCCTCGGCGAGGTGGGCGACGCGCAGCGCTCGTTCCGGACCGCCTTGCACGCCGTGGCCGACGCGCTCTCCGCCCATGGCTTCGCCGCCCACGCCGAGCAGCGGGGCGACGAGCTGCGCATCGTCGCGGAGCACTGCCCGTTCGGCGACGCCGCCATCGAGCACCCGGTGATCTGCGCGGTCGACCGCGGGATGGTGCGGGGCATGCTCGGCGCCCTCTACGGCGAGACCACCGCGCTCACCGAAGCCACCCGCGCTGCCGGCGACGCGTCCTGCATCACCGCCATCACCGGCTGACGCCACCACGCCGGCGTCAGCCGCGGCCATCGGTCTCGGTGAGCACGAACCCCCCGCCCGGGTGCGCTCCTGCACACGGCTCGATGCCGGCGAGCACCGGTGGCTCCCCTGGCCAGGATCGCCGTAGCCTCTCGTTCCATGGCTGACGCGCTGTCCCCGCCCGTGCTCATCCGTGGCGGCACGGTGTTCGACGGGTCCGGCCAACGTCCAGGGCTCCGGGCCGATGTGCTGGTGCGAGATGGCATCGTCGCCCAGATCGGGCTCGACCTGGCGGCGCCGGAGGGCTCCGAGGTGATCGATGCCACCGGGCGGTGGGTCACCCCTGGCTTCGTCGACCTGCACACCCACTACGACGCCGAGATCGAGATCGCCCCGGCGCTCGGCGAGTCGGTCCGCCACGGCGTCACCTCGGTGCTGGTGGGATCCTGCGGCCTGTCGTTCGCGATGGGGACCCCCGAGGACCTCGCCGACCAGTTCTGCCGGGTCGAGGCCGTTCCCTACGACACGGTCCTGCCGCTGCTCGAGAAGGTGAAGGACTGGGAGACGCCCGCCGAGTACCTCGACCACCTCGAGCACCTGCCCCTCGGCCCGAACGTCACCGCGCTGTTCGGCCACTCCGCGGTTCGCGCCTCGGTGATGGGGCTCGGGCGGGCGGTCGACGAGCACGAGCGACCGAGCGACGCCGAGCTCGACGAGATGGCCCGCCACCTCCGAGATGCCCTCGATGCCGGCTACCTCGGGATGAGCTTCAACACCCTCCCCTGGGACAAGCTCGATGGCGAGCGGTACCGCTCGAGGAGCACGCCGTCGGTGTACGCGAAGTGGAAGGAGTACCGGCACTTCGCCAAGGTGCTGCGCTCCCGCGACCGGATCCTCCAGATGGTGCCCGACCTCCAAGGCCGCTGGAACATCCCGGTCATCGGCGCCATGTCCACCGGCATCGGCCGCAAGCCGCTCAAGACGATGATCATCTCGCTCATCGACTCGGTGGCCATGCGGGGCATGCACCGCCTCGCCGGCCACACGACCTCCTTCCTCAACGGGCGACTCAACGCGGACCTGCGCTGGCAGTCGCTCCCCCTCCCCTTCGAGCTCTGGGTGGACGGCATGGAGGTGCCGGTCATGGAGGAGCTCGGTGCGGGCACGCAGGCGCTGCACGAGAAGGACCTCGACCGCCGCAGGGCCGTGCTGAACGACCCGGCGTGGCGGGAGATGTTCCGCAAGCAGTGGTCGAGCCCGCTGGCCCCCAAGGCCTGGCACCGCAACCTCAGCGAGCCCAAGGTCATCGGCTGCCCCGACCCAGCGCTCGTCGGTCGCACCTTCGGCGAGATCGCGACGGAGCGGGGCCAGGACCCGCTCGACTGCTTCTTGGACCTCCAGGCGGAGTTCGGCAACGACCTGCGCTGGTACACGGTCGTCGGCAACGACCGGGTCCGTGAGCTCGAGTACGTGGTCGACCACCCCGCGGTGCTCATCGGCTTCTCCGACGCCGGCGCCCACCTGCGCAACATGGCCTACTACGACTTCCCGCTCCACCTGTTCCGCCTCCAGCAGCGGGCAGCGGCGGAGGGCCGGGACCTGATGTCGCCCGAGCGGGCCGTGCACCGCGTGACCGGTGAGATCGCGGACTTCCTCGGCATCGACGCCGGCCACCTCGAGGTCGGCCGACGCGCCGACATCGTCGTGGTCGATCCGGCCAGGCTCGACGAACGCCTCGACCCCATGGCCGAGGCCGAGATGGTGGGCATGCCCGGCCTCGACCGCCTGGTCCGCCGCCACGACGAGTGCGTGCCCGCCGTGCTCGTGAACGGACAGGTCGCGTGGCGCGATGGGGCGTTCGCCGATGACTTCGGCGAACGGCGCGGCTACGGCACCGTGCTGCGGGCCCTCGCGTGAGCCGGGCATACCTCGACCACGCTTCCACCTCACCGCTCCGACCCGCCGCCCGCGAGGCGATGGTGCGCGCCCTCGGCGACCTCGTCGGCGACCCTGGCCGCATCCACGAGGAGGCCATGGCGTCGCGCGTGGCCCTCGAGACGGCTCGCGAGCAGGTCGCGTCGCTGGTCGGGGCCCGCGCTCGGGAGGTGGTCTTCACGAGCGGTGCCACCGAGGCGATCGCCACCGCCGTGGCCGGCGCCGCGGCACGGTCGATCGACCGGGACGTCGTCGGCGACGGGGGACGGCCGCACCAGGTGATCACCGCGGTCGAGCACTCCGCCGTTCGGCTCGCCGCCGAACGAGCCGGCCACGTCACCGTCGTGCCGGTGGGAGCCACCGGCAGGGTGGACGCGGACGAGGTGCTCGACGCGATCACCGAGGCCACCGCCGCGGTCCACGTGCAGTGGGGCAACCACGAGGTGGGCACCGTGCAGCCGGTCGCCGAGGTGGTCGCCGCCTGCCGCGAGCGAGGCGTGCTGGTCCACATCGACGCAGCGCAGGCGGTGGGCCGTGTCGAGATCGACTTCGGGGCCCTCGGCGCCGACCTCCTCTCGCTCAGCGGCCACAAGGTCGGCGGCCCGGCCGGGACCGGGGCGCTGCTGGTGCGTCGAGGGCTGCGCATCCCGCCGCTGCTGCTCGGGGGCGACCAGGAGCGGGGTCGCCGCGCCGGCCTCGAGCCCGTCGCCGCCCTGGTCGGGCTCGGCGCGGCCGCGGCGGCGCTCGAGGGATCCATCGCGGAGGAGATCGTCGCGGCGCGCCGCCGCACCGACCGCCTGCGGGCCGCGGCGGGCACGATCGACGGCGTCGCCTCCTACGGCGACCCGGATCACCGCCTGCCCCACCTCGTGTGCCTCGGCATCGAGGGGGTGGAGCCCCAGGGCGTGCTCCTCGGCCTCGATCGAAGCGGGGTCGCCGCCCACTCGGGCAGCGCCTGCTCGTCGGAGTCGCTCGAGCCGTCACCGGTGCTCGAGGCGATGGGGGTCGACGCGCACCGGTCCCTGCGCCTGTCGGTCGGGTGGTCCACCTCCGATGCCGACGTGGAGCGCGCCATCGAGGCGCTTCCGGCCACCATCGGCCGCCTCCGCTCGCTGGCCTCGGACCTCGCCGTTGGACCAGAGTGACGCCACCCCCCGTCGACCCCGCTCAGGACGCCCCGATGCCCACCCCCGCTGAGCCCCCACCGTCGATCCACCTGATCCGTCACGCGCAGGCGGGAAGCCGAGCGCGCTGGGATGGCGACGACGAGCTGCGCCCACTCTCGGAACGCGGGGCGCGCCAAGCGGAGCTCATCGCCACGGCCCTCGCCCCCGCGGGGATCGACGAGGTGTGGACCAGCCGGTACGTCCGCTGCCGCCAGACGGTCGAACCGCTCGGCGCTGCGCTCGACGTGCAGGTGCACGATCACGCGACCCTGGCCGAGGGCGGCTGGGGCACCGACGCCCTCGACGCGCTGCTCGCCGCCGTCGCCGAGGGGCGCACGGTCGCCGCGTGCAGCCACGGCGACGTCTTGCCCAGCCTCGTGGCGGCAGCGGTCCGGCGGGGCGCGACCCTCGTCGGCCCACCGGCGCCAAAGAAGGGCGGCCGCTACACCTGCACCGTGGTCGACGGCCAGATCGGCCGCATCATCGGCTACCCGCCACCGGACCGAGACGACTGATGCCCGCCCCGACCGGCGACCGCTCGAAGCTGGCTCGGGAGCTGTGGCTGCGCGTCGAGACCCTGCACGCCGTCACCTACTTCGGGCCGGAGACGCAGGCGGCGGCGGCCGACGTCGGCCTCGACCGGTTCTGGGTCTCCTACTTCGCCCTGCGCGCCGCCCCGCTCGGTCCCGTCGGCCCCGGGCCGGTCGAAGCGACGTTCGCCAACTTCGCGCCCGCCTTCGTCCGACGGTGGGTTCCCGCCTGCTGGGATCTCACGACCTGCGACGCCGCGCGCTCGGCCCGTGCCCGAGGTGCGGCGTCCACGCTCCGCGCCGCGGCCACCGGGATCGAGGCGGCCGCCATCGCCACCGCCGACCACCTGGATCGCGCCATCGCCGCCGCTGATCCCATGGCGCGCCCGTTGTTCGCCGCCAACCGCGACCTCGCGCTGCCCGATGACCCGGTGGCCGCGCTCTGGCAGCGCTGCACGACCCTGCGCGAGCACCGTGGCGACGGGCACGTCGCCGCCCTCGCCGCGGCGGGCCTCACCGGTCTCGAGGCCCACGTCCTCATCGCCGCCGAGCGGGGCACGGACCCGGGCGACCTCCAGCGCACCCGCGGGTGGACCGCGGCGGATTGGGACGCTGCCACCGGCTCCCTCGCCGAGCGCGGCCTCGTCGAAGCAGGCTCGCTGACGAGTGCCGGGCGGGCGGTGCGGGCCGACGTGGAGGCCACCACCGATCGGCTCGCGAGCACGCCCCTCGCGGCCTGGTCCGACGACGAGGCCGCCGACGTGCTGGCCGCGCTCGATCCCGCCGCCCGGGCGGTGAGCGCGGCATCCATCATCCGCTACCCCAACCCGATCGGCCTCCCCCCGCTCGCGTGACCCACCCGCGGCGGTCCCGCGACCAGGGCGCTGGTCAGCCGGGCGCGGTGGTCGTGGTGGCGTCGACCGCGGTGGTCGTCGTCGCCTCGGCGAGGGCGGCGTCGATGTTCGCCTCGAGGCCCATCTGCTCGATCTGCGCCTGGGCCTCGGCGCTCGGGTCGTTCGCCCGGAAGTCGGCGAGGTACTCCTTGGCGTCCTCGAACCGGCCGTTGCGATAGGCGATGACGGCCCGGAAGGCACGAGCGGTGGAGTAGGAGGGATCCGAGTCCACCGCCTCTTGCACGAGCACCGCGGCGACGGCGCCGAAGCGCAGGGCCTCGGTGGGATCCTCGGTCTTCTGCGAGGCGATCGAGTACGTCCACGCCTTCCAGGTGAGCGCGACCGCGTTCTGGTCGTCCTCGGCCAGCACCGCGTCGAAGCACTTCAACGCGTCGGCCAGATCCGTTTGGATCTTGGGGATGCACTCGTTCGCCCGCTGGCTGAGCGTCTGCTCGACCTGGATCCCGCCCGACGCGGACTCCCCCGCCTTGCGGGCCCCCATCGCTCCGGCGATGGCGAACCCCGCCGCGAGGGCGAAGACGGCCACCGCGGCCGTGATGGCCAACGTCCGACCGAGCGACCGGGGGCGCTTGGCCTCGGCCATCCCGTCGCGATGCGCGTCGATCGCCCGCAGCACCTCGGCGGCACGGGCCGTGTAGTCGTCGCGGAGCGTCTGGTGGTCGAGGTCGTCGAGGTCGCCCGCCGCGTGCTCGCGGTCGAGGTCCTCGATGGAGCGCAACAGGAAGTCGCGCTGCTCCTCGAGGGCCGCCAAGCGATCGGGATCGAGGTCACGGGCCTTGGGGCTCACCCGGCGTCGCCCTCCGAGCCCTCCGCCTCGTCGGCCACTGCAGCGGGCCCGGCCAGCGCCGCCGCGACGAGGTCGCGGTCCGCGTCGCTCGCCGCCAGCGCCGCGGACCGGTAGCCCGCGAAGCGGAAGGCGAGCCCGGCCACCGCCGCGATCACGAACACCACGGGCAAGGCCCACACGAGCGCGCTGAATCCCGACCCTGAGGGGTCGAGCAGGAGGTCCTGCCCGGGGAAGCGCGACGCCACGTAGTCGCGGATCTCCTCGTCGGTGTCACCGGCCGCGATCCGATCGGCGATGAGGTCGCGCACCGCCTTCGATGCCGGGGTGTCCGACGACGCCACGGCCTGGCTCCGACACGACGGGCACCGGATCGTCTCCGCGAGGTGTTGCGCCCGTTCGGCGTCGGTGGGCTCGGACTGCCCGAACGTGCCGATGGCCAGCGCGCCGAGGACCACGATCGCCATGGCGATCCACGGCGCCCACCCGGCCAGCCCACGACGCTTGGCCGAGCCGCTCACGAACCGCCCTCCTCCGAGGACGCCTGGGCCTCGTACCGGGCGATGAGGTCCTCGACCTCGCGCGCCTTGACCCCGCCCTGGATGCGGTTGACCACGACCCCGCTCGGCGCGACGAGGAAGGACTCGGGCACCTTCGCGACGCCCCAGTCGAGCGCGGTGCGCCCGCTGTCGGCATCGAGCACCGACCAGTCGCCGCCACGCTCCTCGAAGAACTCCTTCACCGCCGCCGCCTCGTCGTCGTAGGCGACGCTGACCACCCGGGCCGTGCCGTCCTTGGCGGTGTCCTCGGCGAACTGGCGAAGCTCCGGGTGCTCCTGCACGCACGGCACGCACCAGGTGGCGAAGAAGTTCACGAGGAGCCACCGATCGTTGGTGCCGATGTCGACCGGGTCGCCGAGGAGGGCCTCCCCGTTGAGTGCGGGAGCTTGCTCGCCCACCACCGCGCTGGCCGAGGGCTGGTCGGCGGCGTCCTTGCTGGTCACGAGGAGGACCACGAGCAGCGCCATGGTGAGGCCGACGCCCACCGCGGCCCACCGCACCGCGTTCGAACGGGGCGCGGCGCCCCCCACGGCGGTCACGTGGCGGCTCCGACCGGCTCGAGTCGCTCACCGGCGCCATCGCCGTCCGGGCCGCCCGAACCGCCCGGGCCACCGGAGGCCGCCTCGTCGCCCGGGAGCGCGGAGGTCGGGTCGGTGGGCCGGCGACGGCGACCGGGGAAGGCGGCGAGGAGCGACCCCACGGCCATCACACCACCGCCGATCCACAGCCACACGATGAGGGGCTGGACGATCACCCGGATCCGCACGCTGGCATCGGCGCCGTCGCCCTTCGGCAGGTCGAGGAGCGCGATCAGCACGCTGTCGCGCGCCGAGTTGCGGACGGTCGGCTTGCCGATCTGCTGGCTCCCGTTGGGGAACTGCTGGATGGCCGGCGCGTACTCACGCCCGTCGATCTCGATGCGGGCGCCGATCTGGGCTCGTGCGGCGTTGCTGTCGTCGGTGACGCCGGTGAAGGTCAGCTCGTGGCCCGAGACGGTGACCGTCGAGGCGCACCCCTCGACCGCGGTCACGCACAGCTTCGCCTCCCGCTCCACCTGATACGCGTTCGAGGCGGCGAAGGCGACGGCGATCATGATGACGCCGAGGTGCACGATCATCCCGCCGTTGGTGCGCCCGAGCAGCCCGCGCAGGCCCTGGCGGCGGGTGGCGAGGGCCAGCTGGCGCAGCGCCGAGCCTGCGGCGAAGCCGGCCAGGAAGAACGCGAGCAACGGGGCGAAGCCGCGGGCGCCGAGCAGCAGCGAGAGGACCAGCACGCCGGTGCCGATCCAGCCGGGCCACAGCAGCCGGGTGCGCAACGTGTCGGCCGATGCCTTGCGCCAGGGCAGCACCGGCGCGATGGCCATGAGGAACAGCAGCACGATGCCGATGGGCATCGTCATGCGCTCGAAGTAGGGCACGCCGACCGTGATGCGATCGCCATCGAGCGCCTCCGCGATCAGCGGGAACACCGTGCCGAGCAGCACCACGAAGGCGAACGCCGCGAACACGATGTTGTTCAGCAGGAACGCCCCCTCACGAGAGGCGGGCGAATCGATGCGAGCCGGCGATCGCAGGCGATCGCCCCGCCAGGCGACGAGACCCACCGTGACCACCACGATGAGGGCGAAGAAGCCGAGCAGCATCGGGCCGATGGTCGAGTTGCTGAACGCGTGGACGGAGTCGAGCACCCCCGAGCGGGTGAGGAAGGTGCCGAGGATGGTGAGCGCGAACGTGGCGCAGAGGAGCGACAGGTTCCACACGCGCAGCATCCCGCGCCGCTCCTGCACCATCACCGAGTGGATGAAGGCGGTGCCGGTGAGCCAGGGGAGGAACGACGCGTTCTCGACCGGGTCCCACGCCCAGTAGCCGCCCCAGCCGAGCACCTCGTGGGACCACCAGGCCCCGAGGATGATGCCCACGGTGAGGAACATCCACGCGAAGAGCGTCCAGCGACGGGTCTCGACGAGCCACCCCTCCCCCAGCCGTCCCGTGGCGAGGGCGGCGATGGCGAACGCGAACGGCACCGTGAAGCCCACGTAGCCGAGGTAGAGCATCGGCGGGTGGAACGCCATCAGCGGGTGGTTCTGCAGCAGCGGGTTGGGGCCGGGCCCGTCGAGCGGAGGGTTGGCCAGGGTGCGGAAGGGGTTGGCCGGGCCGAACATCAGCAGGAAGAAGAACAGGCAGACGACGAAGATCGTGAGCATCGCCCAGGCCACGAGCTTGTCGGTGAGCCGGTCGCGGAACTTCAGCACCACCGCCACCGCGTAGCCCGTGAGGATGAGCGTCCACAGCAGGATCGACCCCTCGAGCGCCGACCACAGGGTCGCGAAGTTGTAGAGCGCGGGGGTGGTGGACGAGCCGTTCTCGGCCACGAACTTCAGGGTGAAGTCGCGGGTGATGAGCGCCCGCTCCATCGCCACGAACGCGACGGCCGCGCCGCCGAGCACCATGAACGCGTAGGTGCGGCTCATGCGAAGGAGCTCGGGGCGGTCGGCCTTGAGTCCCATCGCCAGGGTCAGGATCGCGCCGATCGAGCCCACCAGGCCGAGGACCACGCCGCCGGTGCCGAGGGCAGCGTTCACGTGTCGTTGCTCTCGTCGCCGTCCAGGCGGTCGGGGTGCTCGTCCTCGTAGTTCTCGTCGTGCTTGATGAGGATCTTCTCGCTCTCGAACTCGGTCTGCGCGTCGTTCCAGCGGCCCTCCACCACGACCGGCACGCCGGCCTTGAACAGCGCGGGCTCGTCGCCGGTGTGGCGCACGTCCACGCTGACCCCGTGGTACTGCACCTTGAAGTTCACCGAGTCGTCGAGGCTCTCGGGCTTGCCGACCACCGTGCCCTGGAGGCGGAACTTCTTCGTGCCGAGGCTCGCCTTCTCCGCCACGGCCTCGTCGGCGTTCTTGAAGTACATGCTGGCGTCGCCGGCCTGCATGAGGATCAGGACGATCACGATGCCGAGGGCGCCGAGCACCACGAGCGGCCCCCAGCGGCGGCGGCCCGAGCGCCGAGCGGCGGTCGCCTCCAGGTCCCGAGGGGTGAGGTCGAGGCCGCCCTCGTCGAGGTCGCGGTCGTCGGGCTGGTCGTTCGGGCCGCTCACTGCGTCCACCTCCGCTCCTCGGGCGGGAGCTGGCGACCGACTCGGCGACCGCGGACCACGATCCACGCCGCGTAGGCCACGAGCGTCCCGATCACCAGCACGTAGGCCGCGGCCACGTAGGACCACTCGCTGGCGGCGGCCAGCACGACGGCGAGCATCGAAGCGCTCATCGGGCGCCTCCCGCGGCGGCGGGCCCGCCGAGCCCACCGTCGGCGAGCGCCTCGGCGCGACGCTCGGCGAGGGCGACGTCGAGGCCCTTGGCCTCCACCTGCGCCTCAGCCCACTGGAGGCGGAAGCGGTGCAGCATCAGCCACGCGTAGAGCAGCAGGGCGAGGACCATGCCGAACAGCAAGGCGAACAGCTTGAGCCCGTCGATGGTGGGGTCGAACCGGCTGATGGTGGCGGTCTGGTGGAGGCTTCGCCACCAGTCGACCGAGTAGTGCACCACCGGCACGTTCACGAACGAGATCAGCCCGAGGATGGCCGCCTGCTTGGCGCGCGAGGTGGGGTCGATCACCGCTCGGCGCAGGGCGAGGTAGCCCACGTACATCACGAACATGAGCGACGTGCTGGTGAGCCGGGGATCCCACTCCCACCAGGTCCCCCACGCGATGTGGCCCCAGATCGAGCCGGTGGCGAGGGTGAGGGCGGTGAACACCACACCGACCTCGGCGGAGGAGGCCGCCAGGCAGTCCCAGCCCTCGGTTCGCTTCCAGAGGTACATGGCGCTGGCGAGCGCGGTGACCAAGAAGGCCGTGTAGCACGCGATGGCGACCGGCACGTGCACGTACATGATCCGCACCATGTCGCCCATGGCGTCTCGGCCCGCGTCATCGGGCGGCGATGCCACCAGCGCCACCACCAGGAACACCGCGGTGGCGACCAGGAGGATGGAGCCCAGCACGCGGCTGCCGTGCGACGCGGTGCCGTCGGGGTGCATGGCGAAGCGACCGACCGGTTGGCCGGCGGGGGCGGAAGTCACGATTCCTCCAGGAGGGGTTCGAAGGCGAAGATCCCGATCGCGGCGTAAAGGAGTGCGAAAGCCGCGAGCAGCCCGCACCAGCGCCACCCGGCGCCGGAGGTCTGCTCGTAGGCGGCGTCGAAGGCCTGGGTGGCGCCGATCAGCAGCGGGGCCACCACCGGGAGCCAGAGGATGGGCAGCAGCGTGTCTCGCACCCGGAGGCCGGCCGCGAGCACGCCGTAGATGGCTCCCGCGGCGGCGAGCCCGACCGTGGCCGCGACCGCGGAGGCCACCACGAGCAGCGGGCCCGACGGCGATGCCCCGTACATCACGGTGACGCCGACGCCGAGCGCGACCTCCACGACCAGCAGGTGCAGGGCGATGCCGGCGGCCTTGCCGAGGAAGATGCCCGCTGGGTCGAGCCCCGAGATCCGAAGCGCATCGACGATCCCGTCGACCGTCTCCACCGCGAAGGCCCGCTGGATCGCGAGCAGCGTGCTGAAGAGCACCGCGAGCCAGAACAGCCCAGGCGCGGCGTCGCGGAGCACCGAACGGTCGGGGTCGAGCGCGAACGCGAACAGCACGAGGACCAGCAGCGCGAACGGGAGGAGCTGGCTCACCGTGACGCGGCTGCGCCACTCGAGTCGGAGGTCCTTGCCGGCCACCAGGCGCGCGTCGCGCAGGATCGAGCCGAGCGCGTGGTCAGCCAACGGGCACCGCCCCGGTGCTTCCCGCGACTGCGGTGGTGGTTCCGCCGGCGACGTGCACGCTGCGGTGCGCCACCGCCTCGGCTCGATCGAGCTCGTGCGATGCGAGCAGCACCGTCGCCCCGGCGGCGACGGCATCGACCATGAGCCCGTCGACCACGTCTCGGCCGGCTTGGTCGAGCGCGGCATGGGGCTCGTCGAGCAGCCAGAGCCGCGGGCGACGCGCCACCATCACGGCGAGCGCGGCCCGACGCCGCTGCCCGGCGGAGAGGCGGGCGACCGGCACCGACGCGAGGCGACCGTCGAGACCGAGCCGGGCCATCGCCGCGTCGGCATCGGCCGGGGCCGCGCCGCCCGCACGAGTCCAGAAGCGCACGTTCTCGGCCACGGTGAGGTCGTCGTAGAGCCCGGTGGCGTGCCCGAGCAGGCCCACCAGCGGACGCACCGGGCGGGGATCGGCCACGAGGTCGACCCCGAGCACGTTCGCCTCGCCGTCGCTCACCTTCACCAGGCCCGCGCAGGCGCGCAGCAAGGTGGTCTTGCCAGCTCCGTTCGGGCCTTGCAGGAGCACGATCTCTCCGGGCGCGACGTCGAGGTCGACGCCGGCGAGTGCGGGAAAGCGCCCGAGCAGGCAGACCGCAGCGCGGAATCTGACGACGGCGTCCATGAGCAGGCACCAACGGTACCGGGGCACCCTCCGAGCCGCCCAACCGTGGCCGAGCTCGAACCGGACACGTCGACCCTCGCGCCAACTTCTCGATGCACGTCGCCTACCCTCGTTCCCCGTGCTCTCCCGCATCCTCGGCGGCGTCGGTCGGACGCTCATCACCGCCGGAACCCTGATCCTGCTGTTCGTGGCGTACCAGCTGTGGGGAACCGGGCTGCAGACCGCGCAGTCCCAGAAGGAGCTGGGCTCCCAGTTCGACGAGGTGCTCGCGACCGTGCCCTCCACCACGGAGGCCACCGCCACGACCACCACGGCCCCGGCCACCACGACCACCGCCGAGGGATCGAGCACCTCACCCACGTTGGTGGTCACCAAGCCATCGATCGCCCCGGTCGACCTGCCGCTGCCTGCCGAGGGCGACCCGATCGCCAAGATCGCGATCCCCCGCATCGGCATCACCCGCACGGTGGTGAGCGGCATCTCGCTCGACCAGCTCAAGCGAGGCCCCGGCCACTACCCCGAGACCCCGCTGCCCGGCCAGGCCGGCAACGTCGCCATCGCGGGGCACCGCACCACCTACGGCCAGCCGTTCCACAACATCGACAAGGTCCAGATCGGCGACCAGATCACGTTCGAGACGATCCAGGGCACGTTCGTGTACGAGGTGACCGAGAAGCACATCGTCGGCCCCAAGCAGGTGGAGATCCTCGAGGACAAGGGCGACAACCGCGTCACCCTCATCGCTTGCCACCCGAAGTACTCGGCGGCCCAGCGCTACATCGTCGTCGGCAAGCTCGTCGGTTCGCCGGCGCCCCCGATCGAGGGCCAAGCCGAGGCCCGGGAAGAGGCCGCGAAGGTCAACCACGAGGTCGTGTCGATCGACGAGGGGGCATCCACGACCCCCGCGTCGAAGCGCCCCGCGATCCTCTGGGGCCTCGCCGCCGCGGGGGTCTGGTTCGTGACGTGGGTGTGCCAGGTGCTGCTGCGCCGGCGCTTCCGCAAGGACGCCGAGCTGGAGGGCACCGAGGTCACCCGAGCGCAACGGCTGTACGCGTGGACACCGTACCTCGTGGGGGTGCCGGTGTTCCTCGTCGTGCTGTACGTGTTCTTCGAGAACTTCGGGCGGCTGCTCCCCGGCAACTACTGAGCGGCATCGGTAGGTTGCAGCCCATGGCCCGCGACCGACCGCTCGACCTCGCCCCAGCATCCGTCCGCGACCACCGCGAGCTCGCCCGCAAGCGGCTCCCGCGCCAGCTGTTCGACTACATCGACGGCGGCGCCTACGAGGAGTCCACGATGCGGGCGAACGAGGGCGATCTGGGCGCGCTGCAGCTCCGCCAGCGGGTGCTGCGCGACGTGTCGGACCTGAACCTGCGCACCACCGTGCTCGGCCAAGACCTCTCGATGCCGGTGATCCTCGCCCCCGTCGGCCTGGCCGGGATGTTCGCCCAGCGCGCCGAGGTGCAAGCGGCCAAGGCGGCCGAGGCGGCGCGGGTCGCGTTCTGCGAGTCGACCGTGTCGATCGCCGGGATCGAGGAGGTGCGCGCCGCGACCGCCGCGCCCTTCTGGTTCCAGCTCTACGTGATGCGCGACCGCTCCTACGCCGAGGGCCTCATGGCCCGAGCCACCGCGGCGGGTTGCCCGGTGCTCGTCCTCACCGTGGATCTCGCGGTGGTCGGCGCCCGCTACCGCGACACCCGCAACGCGATGGTCGGGGACGTGAGCGCCCTGGCCAAGGCCCGACGCGGGCTCGACCTCGTGTCGCACCCGCAGTGGCTTCGCGACGTCGCCATCGGCGGCAAGCCCCACACGTTCGGCAACCTCGAAGATGCCGTGCCCGGCGGCCGCTCCCCCGCGGACTTCCGAGAGTGGGTCGATGCCCAGTTCGATCCGTCGGTCACGTGGGACGACCTCGCGTGGGTGCGCGAGCACTGGGGCGGCAAGCTCGTGCTCAAGGGCGTGCTCGATGCCGACGACGCCCGCATCGCCGCCGATCACGGCGTCGACGGCGTCGTCGTGTCGAACCACGGTGGCCGCCAGCTCGACGACACGCCGTCGACGGTGCGGGCGCTGGGACCGATCGTCGACGCGGTGGGCGAGCAACTCGAGGTGCTCGTCGACGGTGGGGTCCGCAGCGGGCTCGACGTGGTGAAGCTCCTGTCGCTCGGGGCGAAGGCGTGCCTCGTCGGTCGGGCCTGGGCCTGGGCGGTGGCCGGCGGCGGCCAAGCCGGCGTCGAGCACGTGCTGCGCACGATCCGCGAGGAGATGAAGGTGGCCATGGCGCTCACCGGCGCCCCGTCGATCGCGGACCTCGGCCCCGAGGTCCTGGTCTCGCCCCCGACCTGACCTGCCCCCCCCCTCCCGACGGAACTTCGTGTGCCGGCCGGCCCAAACGGGCGCGATCCCATACGAAGTTGCGGATTCGGGTCGTCGGGATTGCGTTGCAGGAAGGCCGACGGAACTTCGTATGCCTGCCGGCCCAAACGGGCGCGATCCCATGCGAAGTTGCGGGCTCGGGCGGGCGGGCGCTCGAGTCGGCCGGGGCCGCGAGTCGGGGAGGGGCCGGGCGACCACGACGTAGGGTCGGGCCCATGACCACCCACGTCGAGGTCCACGGTCCCGACGACGCGATCACCGTCGTCACGCTGGACCGCCCGAACCGCCGCAACGCGCTCGACCACCACACGCTCGGCGAGCTGCTCGAGATCCTCACGGCTGCCCGCGAGCGGCCCACCCGGGTGCTGATCCTCACCGGGGCCGGGGGCCACTTCTGCGCGGGCGCCGACCTCACCGGCGTCGAGGACGAGAACTTCGCCACCTACCTCCAGCGCATCCTCGACCAGCTGCGCACCACGCCCTTCCCCACCATCGCCGCCATCGAGGGCGCGGCGCTGGGTGCCGGGACGCAGCTGGCCGTGGCCTGCGACCTGCGGGTCGCGACCCCCGACGCCCAGTTCGGCATCCCCGCCGCCAAGCTCGGGCTCATGGTGAACCACTGGACGGTCCAGCGCGTCGACCAGCTGTTCGGGCCGAGCACCGCCCGGGCGATGCTGCTGGCGGCCGAGGTCGTGAAGGGCGACCGGGCGCTCGAGCTCGGCGTCGTGAACCGGGTCGGCGCGCTGGGCGAGGCCCGGGAGTGGGCCGAGCAGATCGCCACCCTGGCCCCGCTCACGATCTCGGGGCACAAGCTCATGCTGAACAAGCTGCACGAGCCGCCCGCCACCGACGTCGACGTGGCCGCCGCGTTCAACCGGGCGTGGTCGAGCGAGGACTTCGCCGAGGGCCTCGACGCCTTCCGCAACCGCCGCTCCCCCACCTTCCACGGTCGCTGACTCGCTCCAACCACCTCGGTCGTCACCGCCGCACGACGGCGGTCGGCCTCGCTGGAGGGCGCGGCTCCACGAGCGCTACGTCGCGCTCGAACCGACCGGCGCCGCCCCGTCGCCAGCCACCGGTTCAGGTACCGGGCGAGCCGCGAGCTCGGCCAGCACCGCGTCGACCTCGGCCTGCTCGTCGCTGGTCGGGGGCGATGGCGCGTAGAGCGCGTCGTCGATCCGGCGACCGACCTCCACCACGCGCGGATCCCCCGCCACCAGGGCGAGGGTGGCGGCGTGCGCGGCGGCCGTCTGCGAAGGAGCGCGCGGCTGGTCCCAACGCTCGCCCTCGGCAGCCAACCGCCGGTCCGCGAGCGTCGCCCAGGTCACCTCGGGGGCGACCGCCTTGGCCCGGCCCCGCCGCCGCCGCACCCACGACCGCACCGGGCCGACGAGGAGCGCCACCGCGACGACCACCAAGACGATGACCACGAGGTGCTCGAGCAGCCAGGTGAGCAGCGGCGTGCCCGTGGACTCCTGGCCGGCGAGGGGGACGTCGGCGGTCGGGTCGAACGGCACCCACCCCACCTCCGGGAACCAGACCTCGGCCCACGCGTGCGCCTGCTTGGCCCGGACGATCCAGCGCCCGGTGACGGTGTCACGCTCGCCGGGCACGAACCCGGTGACGAGCCGGGCCGGGATCGCGTTGGCCCGGGCCAGCACCACCAACGACGACGCGATCTGCTCGCACCAGCCCTGCTCGGCGTCGAAGAGGAAGTGGTCGACGACGTCGACCCCCTCGGGGGCGAGCGGGGCATCGAGCGAGTACTCCACGCGCTGGCCCATCCACCGCTGGATGGCTTCGATCCGGTCGAACCGGGTGTCGGCACCCTCCACGATCGTGGGGGCGAGCGACCGCACCCGATCGGTGGTGACCGGAGGCTGCGCGTACTGCGCCAGGATCGCATCGGGGGTCTCGCCACCGTCGACGGCTCGCAGGCGATCGGTGCTGAGCGGCACCCGTCGGCTCGTCACCGTGTAGGTGGCCCCCTGTCCGAGCGCCGCGGAGACCAGGGTGCCATCGGGGCGCTGGGCGACGGGCCGATCGATGTCGACCCGCACGGCGCTCGGCGCCGCGTACACGACATCGGCGTAGTCGGCCTCGATGGTGATGCGCTGCTCGAGCACGTCGTCGCCCCGGGCGGCCAGGTCGTCGTCGCCGACACGCACCGTGCCCCCGGACCCGAGCATGTCGACCTCGGGCGCGCTGCGGGTCCAGCGCCGGCCATCCCAGAGGTCGAACGTCTCGCCTCGCCAGAAGGTGGCCCGGTCGCTCTCGACGGTGAACACGACGGTGTCGTCGAGGTCCGGGCGAGTGGTCATGTCGAGCGAGTCGGTGGCCCGCAGGGAGGTGCCCGAGCCGTCGTCGCCGCGTGAAGACGCGCCGCGACCCGGCCGCGTGGCGCTCCCGAGGTGCGGTAGCAGCAGCGGACCGAGGAGCAGCACGACGAGGACCGCCGCACCGGCGATCACGGCGACGGTCCGCGCCGTGGAGCCCGCCCCGCGCGGCGAGGCCGAGCGCTCCGATCCCCCGAGCGCATCGACGCGCTCCGCAGTCATCTGGTGCGACAAGACGAGCACGGCCACCGCCGCCACCATCCACAGGAGCACGACCTGGCTGCCGCCGGTCAGGCCCGTTCCGAGCAACCCGAAGCGCACGAGGATCGCCGCGGACACCAACAGGAGCGTCCGGGCCAGCTGGGTGATGGACAGCGAGGGCAGGCCCACCATCGCCAGCGCGCCCAGGCACGCGCCGATGAGGGCGCCCGTGGGCGGAGAGACGCGCCCCTGGGCCGAGAGGAACCCGGCGACCGAGGTGGCGACGGCGACGGACGCGACCAGCGCCGCCGTCTGCCAGGCCGGGCGGCCCGCACGGTCGGGGTTCGACATCGCGCTCATCGACCGATCTCGACCACGGGCCAGCCCTCCGGCGCGGCGCCGGGCTCCCCCGGCACCGCGCGGGCGATCCGACGATTGGCCTCGAGCACGCTGCGAACCCGGCCGGCTGCGGGGCCGAACACCTCGGCGGTGCAGAGCACGAGCTCGCCGCCTGAGGCGAGCACCGCCCACGCCGCGCCGAGCGCGTACGCCGCGGCCCGCTCGGTGTCGGGACCGAGGTCGCGCAGGTCGAGGACGATGGCCTGGCCGACCGGCACCGGAGGCTCGAGCTCGCGCACCACCACCGTGCCGGTGCGGGCGCTCGACGGCCAGTGCACGAGGTGCGCGGGATCGCCGGGCGTGTAGGGCCGCACCGAGCGGACGACGTCGCCCGCACCCCCGCCGCGACCACCGACCTGCTCGCCGAGCTCGACCGGGGCCCCCGCCGGTCGCCAGTCCACGTCGAGCGGCCGCGGGGCCACCTCCACCGGTCGGGGCAGGACCACCGAGACCACCCGGCGGGCCTCGAACACGCCGATGGGCGCGGAGATCCGGACCTCGAAGCGCACCAGGTGGAACACGCCGCGCCGGTCCGCCAGGTGGTCGACGGTGCCCGAGGCCGGGGCCACGGCCCGGTGCCACGACCCAGCCGGATCGAGGGCGCGGACCTCGAACGGCGTCCGCACCCCGGAGGCCTCCACCTCGAGGTCGGCGACCTGCCCCACCACGAGGTCGGTGGGCGACGAGGCCGCCAGGCGCACCCGCCGGACCGCGAGCAAGGGCCAGGCGATGCCGACGGCGAGCGCCACCACCAGCGTGGCCCACACCAAGATGAGCAGCGAGCGATCGGTGGCGCCCGACGCGAGCTGGAGCCCGAAGAGGCCGAGCAGCAGCGCCACGCGCCCGAGGCCCGTGAGGCGGTGCCTGCCGACGCGACCCCCCGTGCTCGCCGTCGGGGTCGCGGCGGTCACGGCCGCGGCACCGCCACGGTGCTCAAGATCGACTGGAGCACGGGCCCGGCCGCCACCGCGTTCGAGGTGCCACCGAACCCGACCCGGTGGGCCAGGGCCGCCACGAACACCGCCTGGACATCGTCGGGGGTCACGTGGTCTCGGCCCGACACCACCGCGTTCGCCCGGGCGACCTGGAGCAGCCCGACCGCAGCGCGCGGCGAGGCGCCGATCGAGAGCTGCGGGTGCGATCGGGTGGCGGCCACGACGTCGAGCACGTACTCGACCAGCGCGGGCGCGCACCACACGCGGTGCACGGCCGCGATCGCCGCTTCCACCGCCGCAGGATGGGTGACCGGCGACAGTCGCTCGTAGGCATCGAGACCTCCGGCCCCGGTGAGGATCTCCCGCTCGGCGCCGCGATCGGGCAGACCCATCGAGACGACGAGCGCGAAGCGATCGAGCTGGCTCTCGGGGAGGGCGAAGGTGCCGATCTGGCCGTAGGGGTTCTGGGTGGCGATGCAGAAGAACGGGCGGGGAAGCTCGTGGGTCTCGCCGTCGACGGTGACCTGGCGCTCCTCCATCGGTTCGAGCAGCGCCGCCTGGGTGCGCGGAGACGCCCGGTTGATCTCGTCGACCAGCGCGACGTTGGCGAAGACCGGGCCGGGCCGGAACGTCCAGCTCCCGTCGCCCGGCGAGTAGATCGACGTGCCGGTGATGTCGCTGGGCAGGAGGTCCGGCGTGCACTGCACGCGCCCGAAGCGGCCGCCGAGGGCCGTGGCCAGGCTCTTGGCGAGGAGGGTCTTGCCGGTGCCCGGGAGGTCCTCAACCAACAGGTGTCCGCCGGCGAGGAGGCCGACGAGCGCGAGCCGCACGACGTCGTCCTTGCCGCGCACGGCCTGGGCGACCGCGGCGTGGACGCCCTGGGCGAGCTCGATGGCGGCGTCGATCTCGCCGGAGCGAGCGGAGGTCGGGACGGCGATCTGCTCGGTCATCGAGCGCAGCCTACGAAGCGAGGCGAGCCGTCAGCGGGGCGCCCAGGCGAACACGACCTCGAGCGGCTGGTGATCGCTGAGGTCGTTGCCGTCGTCGTCGACGAAGAGGTCGTTGCGGAACCGGTACGAGCTCGCGGTGAGCTCGACGTCGTCGTTCGAGCGGAACGCGACCTTGTCGATGCGGCCCGGGTCCGCGCAATCGGTGGCCGCGCACGAGTCGGTGAGCCCGGTCGCCTCGAGGAACGTGTCCCAGATCTCGACGTCCTGGCCGTTCGCCCCGTCCTCGTGCTCGAGGTCGGTGTGCAGGTTCGTGTCGCCAGCGACGATCACCGCGTGGCCCTCGCTGTGCTCGACGATGTAGGCCGCGAGCTGCTGGTAGTCCTTCACCTGCAGCGCCTGGTCCTGCTCGCTCCCGCCCGCCTCGCCGTGGAGGTCGTAGAGGTCCACGGTCAGCCCGCTGTCGAGCTCGATGGTGGTCATCAGGAAGCCCTTCATGGCCAGGCAGTCCGAAGCGCCCTCGGTGTACTCGCCGTAGCACTCGGTCCACGGAACCCGGGTGACCTCGCCGAGCGGGAGCCGAGAGAGCACGCCGAGGCCGTCGCCGAGCTCCATGTTGGGGCGATCGGCCTCGATGTCGATGCCGACCGCCTCGGGGCCGGGGTGCTGCTCGGTGCGGAACTCGTGGGTGACGTCGGCCCGCAGGCGCTCGTGGTAGTGGACGAAGTCGGTGCCCGCCGCGAGGCCGCCGGGCTTCCACCAGTCGAAGTCCTCCTGGGTCAGCACCACGTCGTAGGGCTCGAGCAACGGGCTGATCTTGGGGATGTTGACCTCCGGGTGCTCCTTGGAGATCTCCTGCGGCAGTCCCGCGACGTTGTAGGAGAGCAGGGAGAACTCGCCGCCGTCACCGTTCGAGGAGGAACCGGCCGCCGTGGTGGAGCCGTCGGGCGCTGCGCTGGTCGTGGCCCCCTTCGAGCCGCCGTCCGAGCTGCCGCCGCTGCAGCTGGCGAGCAGACCGAGCGTGAGCGCGGCGAGCGCGACGGAGCGAACGAGCTTGGGTCCCCGGTGGTGCATGGGGTCGAGCCTAGGAGGCGCCTCGCCTGGCCCGTTCACCGCGACGTCGCGTGGGGTTCACCCGTCGTTCGCTGCGCCACGGGCGTCGCCCTCGGCCAGGTGGGCTCTCGGGTCATCCGCGCGCTGCAGCCGCGATCCCCGCCGACGCACCTGGACCGCCGCCAGCACCAGCACGACGGCGACGACGATGGCGATCTCCACGAGGTCGAGGCTACCGAGGCGCCCCGCTAGGGTCGCCGACGGTCCGGCCTGGGAGGAACGAATGGGTACCGAGCACGTCCTGGCGATCGACTTGGGGACGGGCGGACCCAAGGCGGCGCTCGTCACCCCGGAGGGCCGCATCACCGCCCACGAGTTCGAGCCCACCCCGATCGAGCTGCTGGGCGACGGCGGCGCCGAGCAAGATCCCGATGCCTGGTGGGCGGCCATCACGGCCGCCGTGCAGCGCGTGATGTGCGGAGGCCACGTCGCCCCCGAAGACGTGGTCGCCGTGTCGGTCACCAGCCAGTGGTCGGGCACCGTGGCCGTCGACGCCGAGGGCCGCCACCTCTACCCGGCCGTGATCTGGATGGACTCCCGCGGCGCCCCCGATGTCCACGACCTCGTCACCGGGCGCATCAACGTCGCCGGCTACGACGCCATCCGGCTGAAGTCTTGGATCCAGAAGACCGGCGGCATCCCGAGCCACTCCGGCAAGGACCCGGTCGGCCACATCCTGTGGCTCCGCCGCGAACGGCCCGAGGTCTACCGAGCTGCCGACACGTTCCTCGAGCCGTGCGACTACCTGAACGCCCGGCTCACCGGCCGGATCTGCGCGTCCTACGACTCGATCGTCGCCCACTGGCTCACCGACAACCGCGACCTCTCGAACGTCCGCTACGACTCCCAGCTGCTCGGCTGGGCCGGGCTCACGGAGGCACAGCTTCCCCCGCTCGTGCCCTCGGCGTCGGTGATCGGCACCGTGCTGCCCGCGGTGGCCGAGGCGTGGGGGATCACCCCCGACACGAAGGTCGTCACCGCGACCGGCGACGTGCACTCGGCGGTGGTGGGCTCCGGCGCCCTCGGCGACTACGAGGGACACCTCTACATGGGCACCAGCTCGTGGCTGTCGTGCCACGTGCCCGACAAGCGCACCGACCTGCTGCACAACCAGGCCGCCCTCCCCTCGGCCGTGCCCGGACGGTACTTCTTGGCCAACGAGCACGAGGTCGGCGGCGGGGCGCTGCTCTGGCTGCGCGACCAGGCCGCGATGGTCCGCGACCTCGACGAGGCCAACGAGCTCGCCGCCGCGTCGCCCATCGGGTCGAACAAGGTGATCTTCACCCCGTGGCTCAACGGCGAGCGCACCCCGGTCGACGACCACACGATCCGCGGCGGGTGGAACAACCTCTCGCTCAGCACCACCCGACCCGATCTGGTCCGGTCGGTGTTCGAGGGCGTCGCGTTCAACAGCCGCTGGCTGCTCGACACCGTCGAGCGGTTCATCAAGAAGCCCCTCGACGGCCTGAACTTCATCGGCGGCGGCGCCCAGTCCGACCTGTGGTGCCAGATGCACGCCGACATCTGCGACCGCACCATCCGCCGGGTCGCCGAGCCCCAGCATGCCAACACCCGCGGCGCGGCGTTCGTGGCCTGGCTCGCGCTGGAGCGCACGTCGCTCGACGAGCTCAACCGCTCGATCTCGATCGACGCCGAGTTCCACCCCGACCCGTCGGCCACCGCCGCCTACGCCCCGCTGTACCGGGAGTTCACCAACCTCTACAAGGCCCACAAGAAGATCCACGCCCGCCTCAACGCGCAGGGCTGATCCGTGACGGTGCCCCAGTTCCGCCCGTCCCTGCAGGTGCGCGGCCGCACGATCGACCTGTCTCGACCGGCCCTCATGGGCGTGGTGAACGCCAACCCGGACTCCTTCTCCGACCCCGGCCAGCGCGGGCTCGACGAGGTCGTCGCCCAGGTCCGCCAGCTCGTGGCCGACGGGGCCTCGGTGGTGGACGTGGGCGGGCAGTCGGGCATCACCAACGTGCCCGAGGTGGACCCCGACGAGGAGATCCGCCGCGTCGAACCGGCGGTACGGGCGATCGTCGCGGAGCTGCCCGACGTGGTCATCTCCGTCGACACCTACAAGCCTCCGGTGATCGAGGCCGTCCTGGACGCGGGCGCGCACCTCATCAACGACGTCAGCGGGCTGCGCTCCCCCGAGCTCGCCCCGCTCGTGGCGAGGCATGGCGCGGGCCTCGTGATCATGCACACCGCCGCTCCTCCGAAGACCCGCCTCCAGGAGAGCGACCTCTACGGCGACGTGGTGGCCGAGGTGCGCGACTTCCTCGCCGCCAAGGTCGCCGAGGCGATCGATGCAGGCGTGGACCCGAGCGCCATCGCGGTCGACCCCGGGCCCGACTTCACCAAGACGCCGGCCCAGACCGTCGAGGTCCTGCGCCACCTCCCCGACCTGAACCCGTCGGGCCTGCCGATGCTCCTCGCCATCAGCCGCAAGGACTTCATCGGGGCGCTCACCGAGACCCGCCCGAAGGACCGTGGCGCGGGCACGCTCGCCGCGATCGCCGCCGTCGGCAGCGGGACCGGGGTGATCCTGCGGCTCCACGACGTCCGCGAGGCACGCCGGTTCCTCACCGTGCTCGACGTCCTCCGTTCCGACGAACCGGTCGATCCCGAGCTCCGCCTGGCCGACGAGCTGCGCTGGGCCGCGGGCCGCCCCGACGGCACCACCGCCGTCTGAGCACCCCCACCACTCCCGTTCTGTCGTCGGTTCGGGTCGCACCACGACCACCAGGTCCGACAGAACCAGGGTGGGGACCGGGTGGCTAGCGTCGTCGCCGTGGCGATCGATCCAGCAGCCGACCCCGTGCTCGTGCGCCGAGCGCGGATCGCCAAGCTCGTGTCCCTCGGCCAGCGGATCGGGTACCTGCTGTTCGCCGTGGCGATGGTCGCGTTCTTCATCGGCCTGGCCACCGAGTACACCCCCGGGCTCACCACGCTCATCGTCGGCTGCCTGCTCGGCGGCTCGGCCGTGCTCGCGCCGGCCATCGTGTTCGGGTACGCGGTGAAGGCCGCCGAGCGCGAAGACGCGGGCCTCCCGTCCGGTCACTGATGCGACGGAGGTTCGCCGCGCTTGGCGTGCTCACGATCGCGCTGGCCCCGTGCATCCTGGGCGGCTGCGGCCGCGACCCTGGCCCGGTCGCCGGCGAGTCCACCATCGAGGTCGACGGGACCGCCGTGCACGCGATCGAGCGCGGGCCAGGCGAGGGAGCGCCGCCGGGCCGCACGGTGCTCTTCCTCCACGGCCAGTCGTACACCGCGCGCATCTGGGCGGACCGCGGCATCCTCGACGCCGTCGCCGACGCCGGCTGGTGGGCTACCGCGGTGGACCTCCCCGGATACGGAGGCACACCGAAGCGGGCCGACGACACCCCCGAGGCCCGGGCCAGCTTCCTCGCGGCGCTGATCGACGAGCTGGGCGGACCGGCGAACGTGGTGCTGGTCTCACCGTCGAGGTCAGGCGACTGGTCGCTCCCCTACCTGGTGTCGAGCGCGTCCGACGAGCTCGCCGGCTTCGTGCCGGTGGCCCCCGTCGGCATCGACGGCTTCGAGCGACCCGCCGACGCGCCCTCCATCCCCACCCTCTCGGTGTGGGGCTCCGACGATGGCTCGTACTCGACCGACCGCGCCGAGCACCTGGTGGACGAGCTCGGCGGCCCACCCGGCGCGCGCACCGAGATCATCGACGGCGCATCGCACGCCGCGTACGACGACCACCCCGACGAGTTCACGACGCTGCTGCTCGGTGCCCTGCCCGCCTAAGGGCGTCCGGCGACCCTCGGGTCGTGTCGGCGCAGGGTCCAGGTAGGGTCGCCCGCACGCGGCGGATCCTCCGCCGACGGCCGCACGCAAGGGGACCACGATGAAGGCACCGGTGCTCACCGCCTACGACACGCCGCTCGAGGTGCGCGACGACGTCGAGATCGCGCCGCCTGGGCCCGGCGAGGTGAAGGTCAAGGTGGTGGCGAGCGGCGTGTGCCACTCGGACCTCAGCGTGCTCAACGGCACCATCCCGCTCCCGACCCCGATCGTGCTCGGCCACGAGGGCGCCGGGATCGTGGAGGAGGTGGGCGACGGCGTGACGTCGGTGGCGCCCGGCGACCACGTGGTCCTGTCGTTCGTGCCCGCCTGCGGCGAGTGCTACACGTGCCAGCACGGCCAGGCCTACCTGTGCGAGAAGGCCGCGGTGCAGGGCGCGGCGGGCCTGCTCGACGGCACCACCCGCCTCACCAGCCAGGGAGCGCCCCTGCACCAGATGGCCTGCCTCGGGACGTACGCGCCGTGGGCGATCGTTCCGGAGATCTCCACGGTCAAGATCCCCGACGACGTCCCGCTCGACGTCGCCGCCCTCATCGGCTGCGGCGTGCTCACCGGCGTCGGCGCCGCCCTCAACACCGCGAGCATCCAGCCCGGCGACACGGTCGCGGTCATCGGCTGCGGCGGCGTGGGCCTGAACGTCATCCAGGGCGCCAAGATCGCGGGCGCCACCACGATCATCGCCATCGACATGCTCGAGTCGAAGCTCGAGATGGCCAAGGAGTTCGGGGCCACCCACACCGTGAACGCGTCGGAGGGCGATCCGGTGGCGGCCGCGACGGCCATCAACGGCCGCGGCGCCGACGTCGCCTTCGAGGTCATCGGCCTCGGGACCACCATGGAGCAGGCCATCGACACCGCCCGCAACGGCGGCGAGGTCGTGCTCGTGGGCGTCCCGCGTATGGACGTGTTCCTCAACCTCAACGCCGCCTTCACCTTCCTGTACCTGGCGAAGACCATCAAGGGCTGCTGGTACGGATCGTCGAACGTCCGCGAGGACGTGCCGAAGCTCCTCGACCTGTGGCGCGCCGGCGACCTCAAGCTGGCCGAGCTGATCTCGAAGGAGATCGACAACGAGCACGTCAACGAGGCGTTCGACGACATGAAGGCGGGGACGGTCGCCCGCTCGGTCATCCGCCACCAGCACGGATGACCGACGGCTCGCCGCGACCGACCACCGCGCGGCTCCCGGCCGCCGAGCGGCGTCGACAGCTCCTGCGCGCCGCGCTGGAGAGCTTCGCCGAGCACGGCTTCCACGACACGTCGATGAACGACGTCGCCGAAGCCGCGGGCGTCACGAAGCCCGTGCTCTACCAGCACTTCGCGTCGAAGCAGGCCCTGTACCACGAGCTCGTCGACGAGCTCGGCGGCCAGCTCGAGCAGGCGGTGTTCGAAGCGGTGTCTGCCGCGGAGGGCCCGCGCCACCAGGTCGAGGCCGGGTTCCGCGCCTACTTCCGCTGGGCCACCGGCCAGGGCGACGCGTTCCGCGTCCTCTTCAGCGAGCGCAACCGCGCCGACGCCGCGCTCGCCGAGGCCATCGACCGCGTCGAGTCGGTGGTCGCCGACCGCGTCGCGTCGCTCATCGACGTCCCCAGCCTCACCCAGGACGAGCGCCACGTTCTCGCCTTCGGCGTGGTGGGCATCGCCGAGTCCACCAGTCGCCGGTGGCTCGGGCTGGGCCTGGGCGCCGGCACCGACGCCGACGCGTTCGCCGACCAGGTCGCCCGCCTCGCCTGGTCGGGCCTGCGCGGCATCAGCCCCTAGCTCGCGACCCCGCTCGCGTCGGCAAGCATGGTGGCCATGGCTCCCTCCGCCGTGCTGCGCGACCTGGCCGACCGCTACTGGGAGGCTCGCCTCGAAGCGAGCCCCCTGTTCGCCACGTTCCTCGGCGACCACCGCTACGACGACCGCGTCGACGACCTGTCCGAGGCCGCGGAGCAGCGCCAGCGCGCCACCTGGCTCAGCTTCCTCAGCGAAGCCGAGGCCATCGACGAGGCCACGCTCGACGAGACCGACCAGGTCACCCGCCGCCTGCTCGTCGAGGAGCTCGGCGACGCGGTCGCCGGCATCGACGATCGGCTCGTCGAGCTGACGTCGGACCAGATGCAGGGCATCCACGCCGAGCTGCTCACGATGGCCGGCCAGATGCGGGCCGTCGAGCCCGAGCACGCCCGCATGGCGGTCGCCCGCGTCCGGGCGATGGGGGTGATGCTCGATCAGGCGTCGCAGCGGTTCCGCGACGGCCTGGCTGCCGGTCGCACGCCGGCACGCGCCTGCATCGACCGCTCGACCAACCAGCTCGACGGCTACCTCGCGTCGCCGATCGACACCGACCCCTTCGCGAACGTGGCCGGTCCGGCCGACTGGGACGGCGAGGAGCCGTGGCGGGCCGAGATGCGCGCCGCGGTCGTCGACCACCTCCGGCCCGCGTTCGAGCGCTACCGAGCGGTGCTCACCGACGAGCTCGCTCCCGTCGCCCGCCCCGACGACCGTGCGGGGCTCTGCTGGATCGATGGCGGCGAGGACCTGTATCGCCACCTCATCCGGCTCCACACGGGCCTCGACCTGGACCCGCAGGACCTGCACGACATCGGGGTCCACGAGGTCACCGAGGTCCTCCCCGCCCAGTACCGCACGATCGGGCGTCGAGCGTTCGACACCGACGACCTGGGCGAGATCTTCCAGCGCCTGCTCACCGATCCCGAGCTCCGCTACCGCGACGCCGACGAGATCGTGGACGCAGCCCGCCGCTGCCTCGACGACGCCACCGCCGCGATGGGCGACTGGTTCGGGATCCTCCCGGAGGCCCCGTGCGTCCTCACCCCGATCCCCGACTACCTGGCGGCCGACGCGCCCGCCGCCTACTACACGCCTCCGGCACCCGACGGCAGCCGACCGGGCGAGTACCACGTGAACCTGCACGATCCGTCGAGCAAGGGCCGCGCCGAGACCGCTTCGATCGCCTTCCACGAGGCCATCCCCGGCCACCACCTCCAGCTCGCGATCGCCGCCGAGCGCACCGACCTGCCCGCCTTCCGACGCCTGTCCTGGGGCCACACCGCGTACGTCGAGGGGTGGGCGCTCTACACCGAGCGCCTGGCCGGGGAGATGCACCTCTACCGGAGCGACCTCGACCTGCTCGGCATGCTCGCCAGCGACTCGTGGCGTGCCTGCCGACTCGTGGTCGACACCGGCCTGCACGCGCTCGGCTGGAGCCGTCAACGAGCCATCGACTTCATGGTGGAGCACGCGCCGGTGGGCCGCGAGGAGATCGAGACCGAGATCGACCGCTACATCGCCATGCCCGGCCAGGCCCTGGCCTACAAGGTGGGCCAGCGTGAGATCCTCCGCCTTCGGGCCGACGCCGAGGCGCGCCTGGGGGCGGACTTCGACCTGCCGGCCTTCCACGACGTGGTGCTCGGCGCGGCGACGGTGAGCCTGGCGGTGCTCGGCGAGCGAGTGGCGGCGTGGACCGGGGGCTGAGGCCACCTCGGGGCGAGCGACGCGGCGGTCGACGCTGGTTCGCTGCCGCGGCGGTGGTCGGCGTCGCCCTGTGCGCCTCGCTCGCACCGCTCAGCGGAGCCGCTGCTCGTTCCTCGGGGCCAGACCGCGTCGCCTACCCACCGCTGCGACCCACCCGCGTGCTGGTGCTGGGCGACTCGGTGATGAAGGGGGCGGCGACGAGGTACGCGGCCGCCCTCCCCGGGCGCGAGGTGGTCGTGAGCGCCGAGGTGAACCGCACCACCGGCCAGGGCGCCGACGAGCTCGCTCGCCTCGGCTCGGACTGGGACGCCGTGGTGATCCTCCTCGGCCACAACGACGGCGCCAGCCCCGGCGCGTACCAGCCCGCGGCCCGACGGATCCTCGATCAGCTGCGCGGGGTTCCGCTGGTCTCCTGGCTCACCATCCACGAGGTCCGCCCGTACTACCCGGAGGTCAACCAGTACATCGCCAGCCTCCAACCCGAGCACCCGAACCTGGTCGTGGGCGACTGGAACGCGATCGCCAACGCCAACCCCGGGGCCGTCGCGGCCGACGGACTGCACCTGAGCGGTGCCGGTGCCGACCTCATGGCCGGCCTCGTGGCCGAGCAGGTGCGCATCGGCGAGTTCCGCTGGGCGCTGGCGCTCGATGCGCTCGCGCCCACCACCACGACGACCGCCCCACCGACCACCACCACGACTCCGCCGACCACCACCAGCACCGCGCCCGATCCTGAGCCCGAGGTGTCGCTGCTCCCCGCGATCACGGTCGACAACACCTCCCCGCCAACCACGACCGCCGCAACCTCCGACGACCCGGGCTCCGACGACGAGCCGACCAGCGGCGCGCCGATCGCCGCGGTCACCGTGGCGCTGGCGGCAGCGACGAGTGGCGCGCTCGTGCGCCGCCGCGCCCGCCGCCGTGCTGCCGAGGCCGACGACACCTGACCGACCTGCCTGGTCGACCTGCCTCACCGGCCTGCCTGACGAGCGGCTCGATCGCTCCTCGGTGTGGGCGAGGTCGCAGGGCGACCACTTCCACACCGAGAACGGATCAGCCGACCGGACGGCCGAGCTGGAAGGTGGCGGCGAGGCCGGTGCCCCAGGTGCCGAAGTCGGGGGTGAGCTCGGGGAGGCCCAAGGTGCGCAGGTCGGACGCGAACGGCCCGTGGCCGAGGTCGATGCGCACGCTGGCCGGGTCGATCATCCCGGTGCCCATCTGCATGGCGAGCGCGGTCTCGTAGGGCTCGCCGTCGAGGTAGGAGTAGCTCACCGTCTCGACGAGCGACGGCTCACCGGACTGGGTCGGCTCGTCGAAGCCGATGCCGACCTCGAGCACGCCGTCGAGGTACAGGTCGAACGTGACCCGTCCGCCCTGGCGGGCGACCCGGAGGTCCTCCACCGTCTTGGGGAAGCCCATCACCTCGTTGCCCGCCTTGCAGGTGAACTCCTGGTCGACGGGCATGCGGAACACGAACGACCCCAGCACCTCCGGGCCGGCGCCACGAGGCCGAGCGAGGAAGCCGAGGTTCAGCTCGAGGTAGTCGCCCCAGGGGTTCTCCTGGTAGTCGCAGAGCGCGAGCACGAGCTGGGCCACGCCCTCCACCATCTCCGCGACCTCGAAGTCGGGTCCCGGGAGCAGCGCCTGGGCGGCCTCCGACGGCACCGAGAACACCAACGTGGCCGCGTCCATCGAGGTCACCTCCATGGGGAAGGTGATCGTCTGCCCGTCGATCTCGCCCCACACCGTGGTCTCGGTCATCTCGCATCTCCTCGTCGATCGCTGCGCTGCTGCGCGGCCGCACAGTCAACCACCGATCGGACCCCGGTCCGGTCGTCGGTCACACCCGGGGACCGCTCCACCGATAACGCGTATTATCCGAACGTCCGCCTGCCCGCACGGGGCGACGGCCAGGGGAACGAGATGACCGACCTGCACGAGACGACCCGCGACTGGGCCACCACGTTCGACCACACCGACGAGGACTACGCCCAGCACGCGCCCGAGATCTGGGACGACCTGCGCCAGCGATGCCCGGTCGCCCACGGCGACGCCCACGGCGGCGTGTGGTTCCCGAGCCGCCACGAGGACGTGTCGGCGATCGCGAACGACACGGAGCGCTTCACCTCCGAGGGCGTGATCGTCTCGATCTTCAAGCCCGAGAACCTGGCCCCGATGGGCTACGCCCCGCCCATCACGTCCGATCCGCCGTTCCACAAGGACGCACGTCGGATCCTGCTGCCCGCGTTCTCGCCGAAGGCGGTCGACAAGCTCGAGGAGGCCACCCGCGCCTCCTGTCGCCAACTGCTCGACGACCTGCTCGCCGACGGCGCCACCACCGCGGATGCCGCGGTCCAGTACACCCAGCACATCCCGGTCCGGGCCATCGCGCACATGCTCGGGGTGCCGCCCGAGGACGGCGACCGCTTCCGCGTGTTCATCCACCGCATCCTGGAGAAGCCGGGCACGTACAACGCGCACCTCGCCCCCGAGGACACGCTCGTCTACTACATCCAGAAGGCGCTGGAGGATCGGCGCACCCGCCCGCCCCAGGACGACCTCATCGGCTACCTGCTGAGCTACCGGGACGATGCGGGCAACCCCCTCCCCGACGAGCAGATCTTCGGCAACATCGGCCTGCTGATCATCGCCGGCATCGACACCACCTGGTCGGCGATCGGAGCCTCCCTGTGGCACCTCGCGCAGCACCCCGAGGACCGGCGTCGCCTCGTCGCCGAGCCGGAGATCATGCCGTTCGCCGTGGAGGAGCTCCTGCGGTACTACGCCCCGGTGACCATGGCGCGCATCGCCAAGGAGGACATGGTCATCGGCGACACCGAGATCAAGGCGCGCGACTGGGTGCTGCTCCCGTTCCCGGCCGCCAACCGCGACCCTGAAGCGTTCGAGGACGCGGACGAGTTCGTCATCGACCGCCAGCGCAACCGCCACCTCGCGTTCGGCCTCGGCATCCACCGCTGCGCCGGATCGAACCTCGCTCGCATGGAGCTGCGCGTGGCCCTCGAGGAGTGGCTGGCGCGCATCCCCGAGTTCGAGCTGGCCGACCCCGAGGGCGTGCGCTGGGCCACCGGCCAGGTGCGCGGCCCGCGCGAGCTCCCCGTTCGCATCCTCGCCACCAACCCTCCCAAGGAGCCCTGATGCGCATCGTGTTCGACCGCGAGAGGTGCCAGGGCCACGGTCGCTGCTACGCGCTCGCCCCCGAGCTGTTCGACGCCGACGACGAGGGCTACGCGGTGGTGCTGGTCAGCAGCGACCTCGACCCCGAGCAGGTGGCCCAAGCCCAGCTCGCCGCCGACAACTGCCCCGAGTACGCGCTCACCCTCGAGGACTGACCACCCGCTCGCCAGCCGGGCGAGGGCGGAAGCGGCCGGGGGAGCTCAGGAGGCGGGTGACCGCAGCGCCGAGCCGAACCCATCCGCGAGCAGCTGCAGGGCGCCATCGAGGCGAGCGACGAGCGCATCGTCGCCCTCACCGGCGGACCACTGGTCGATGGCGACGCCGGTGGCGGCCATCGCGCACGCGGCCAGCACCCGCGGCAGGAGGTCGCGGTCCGCGTCGAGCCCGAGGCGCCCGGCGATGAACGGGACCAGCGCAGCCTCGAGCAGCGGCTGGCGCTCGATGCTGCGCTGGTGGAGGACGGGGGTGTCCCGGATGAGCTGGGTGCGCGCTCGGTCCTCGGCCTCGTCGCCCGCGAACCGAGCGGCCAGGTCGCCGATGGCGGCCCGGATCGAATCCAGGACGGGCTCGTCGGCGGGACGCTCGGCCAGCGCCTCGCGCAGGGCGTCGAGCAGCTCGTCGACGTCGCCGAGGACCAGGTCCTCCTTGGAGCCGAAGTACCGGTAGAAGGTCCGGTGCGAGACATCGGCCTCGGCCACGATCTGATCGATCGTGACGTCGTGGTAGCCGCGCTCGAGGAACAGCCGGGTCGCGATCGCCTGGAGGTCGTCGTGCGTTCGCTGCTTCATGCGCTCACGCAAGCCGGCGGATCCGACCGTTCCCATCTGCCGCATGGTACCGGCGCCGCCACATCGTGCCGGCCATGTGCCGCATGTCATGTATGCAAAGTGGCATGTATGTCACTATCCTCGCCGGGTCGGCCGACCGCCCCCTGCCCCCGGTCCCGACAGATCGGAGCCACCATGTCGAAGCACCTCTACCGTCTGGGCCACTGGTGCGTCCGGCGCCGGCGGGTCGTCCTCGCCACCTGGATCGCGGTCCTGATCGGCGTCGGCATCCTCGCCAGCACCATCGGCGGCCAGGTGAGCGATGCGTTCTCGATCCCCGGCACCGAGTCGCAGCAGGCCATGGACCTGCTCGAGCAGCGCTTCCCGGCGCAGTCGGGCTCCTCGGCCCGAGTCGTGTTCGCGGTCGACGAGGGCAACCGCCTCGACGATGCCGCGGCCAGGGGCGGCATCGAAGCCACCCTCGCCGAGCTGGCCGACGCCGACGGTGTGGTGTCGGTCTCGGACCCGTTCGAGGCCGGCACCGTCTCAGCCGACGGAACCATCGGGTTCGCCGATGTCCAGTACGCCACCTCGGCGAACGAGGTCACCGAGACGCAGCTCGAGGAGCTCCACGCGGCGTCGGCACCCGCCGAGGAGGCCGGCGTGCAGGTCGAGCACGGCGGCGAGGTGCGACGCCAGGAGGAGCCAGGCCACACGTCGGAGCTCATCGGGCTGGCCGTCGCCATCGTGGTCCTGCTGCTCTCGTTCGGCTCCCTGGTCGCCATGGGCATCCCGATCGTCACCGCGCTCATCGGCGTGGGCCTCGGGCTCTCGGGCATCACGGTCGTCGCTGGCCTCACCGACGTGTCGTCCTCGGCCCCGACGCTCGCCACGATGATCGGGCTCGCGGTGGGCATCGACTACGCCCTGTTCATCGTCACCCGCCACCGCCAGAACCTCGCGGAGGGCCACGACGTCGCCGAGTCTGCCGCGCGGGCCGCGGCCACCGCGGGCGGTGCCGTCGTCTTCGCCGGCATGACCGTGGTGATCGCCCTCCTCGGCGTGCTCGTCATCGGCATCCCGTTCCTCACCGCCATGGGCCTCGGCGCCGCGCTCACGGTGTTCCTCGCGGTGGCCATCGCGGTCACCCTGCTGCCGGCGCTGCTCGGGTTCGCGGGGCGCAACATCGATCGCTGGCGCATCGGCAAGCCCCGCACCGGCTCGGCCGAGGAGGCAGCCGCCAGCCTGAGCGGTCGCTTCGCCCGTCGGGTGATCGCCCGACCGGCCGTGTCGCTCGTCGCCGGCTTGGCGGTCATCGGCCTGCTGTCGATCCCGCTGCTGTCGATGCGCCTCGGCATGACCGACGCCGGCTCGTCGCCGAAGGCAACCACCGAGCGCAAGGCCTACGACCTTCTCGCCGAGGGGTTCGGCGCCGGGTTCAACGGGCCGCTCACGCTGGTCGTCGACACCCGGGGCACGGACGACCCCGAGGCCGCGCTCGCTGAGGTCGTCACCGAGGTCGGCGACGACGACGGCGTGCTCCTCGTGGGCCAACCCGTCCCCAACGCTGCCGGCGACACCACGATCATCTCGGTGATCCCCAAGACCGGTCCCTCATCGGTCGAGACCGAGCAGCTCGTGCACCGCCTCCGCAGCGACGTGGCCGCGCCGATCGAGCGCGACACCGGAGCGGAGCTCGCCATCACCGGCCAGACCGCGATCCTGATCGACGTGGCCGACAAGATGGCTGGCGCCCTGCCCGTGTTCATGGCCCTGGTCATCGGCCTCACGATGGTGCTGCTGCTCGCGGTGTTCCGCTCGCTGCTGGTGCCGGTCAAGGCGGCCATCGCGATCCTGCTGTCGATCGCCGCGAGCTTCGGCGTGCTCGTGGCGATCTTCCAGTGGGGCTGGCTGAAGGGCGCCATCGGCCTCGAGGAGACGGTGCCGATCATCAGCTTCCTGCCGCTCTTGATGTTCGCCATCTTGTTCGGGCTGTCGATGGACTACGAGGTCTTCATCCTCTCCCGCATCCGCGAGGACTACGTCCGCACCGGCGACGCCCGCGGCTCGGTCCTCTCCGGCCTCACCAGCTCCGCACGGGTGATCACCGCCGCCGCGCTCATCATGATCAGCGTGTTCGCCAGCTTCGTGCTCGGCGACGACCCGATCATCAAGATGTTCGGCATCGGCTTCGCCACCGCGGTGCTGCTCGACGCCACCGTCGTGCGCATGATCGTCGTGCCCGCCACCATGGCGCTCTTCGGCGACGCGGCCTGGCGGCTGCCCGCCTGGCTCGACCGCCTCCTCCCCGACCTCGACGTCGAGGGCGAGCACCTCATCGAGGCGCTCGACCACGCCGAGGAGCACCGCCTGGAGGTGGACCCCGACGAGGATCCCCAGCCCGAGCTCGTCGGCGTCTGATCGCCCCACACGCGAAGTCTCGCTGGCGGTGGTCGCACCAGGACCACCACCAGCGAGATCTCGAGGGATGCTGAAGGCGAGCGGGGTCTGCTACTCGATGCGCAGGCCCGAGATCGCCCGGGAGATGACGAGCTGCTGGATCTGCTCGGTGCCTTCGAAGATGTCGAAGATCTTCGCGTCGCGGTGCATCCGCTCGACGGGGTACTCCCGGGTGTAGCCGTAACCGCCCAGGATCTGGATGGCTCGCTCGGTGACCCACACGGCCACGCGCCCGGCCTTGAGCTTCGACTGCGAGCCCTCGGCGTTCACGTACTTGCCGTTCTTCGACAGCCATGCGGCGCGGTGGACGAGGAGGCGGGCCGCGTCGATCTCGGTGACCATGTCGGCGAGCATGAACGCGATCGACTGGTTCATGATGATCGGCTTGCCGAACGCCTGGCGCTCCTGGGCGTAGCCGAGGGCGTACTCGTAGGCGGCGCGGGCCACGCCGATGGCCTGGGCGCCCACCGCGGGCCGGGTGGCCTCGAAGGTCGCCATGGCCGGCTGCTTGCCGGAGGAGGCCACCTTCGGCTTGCCGAGCGCCTCACGGGCCCGGGCGAGCTTCTCGTCGAGCTTGTCCTTGCCGCCGAGCAGGCACGAGCCCGGCACCTTCACGTCTTCGAGCACGACCTCGGAGGTGTGCGACGCGCGGATGCCGTGCTTCTTGTACTTCTGCCCCATCGACAGCCCGGGGGTGTTCGGCGGGATGATGAAGCTGGCCTGGCCGCGGCCCTTGAGCTCGGGGTCGACGGCGGCGACCACGACGTGGATGTTGGCGATGCCACCGTTGGTGATCCAGGCCTTGGTGCCGTTGAGGGTCCACTCGTCGTTGGCCTCGTCGTAGACGGCGCGGGTGCGCAGCGACGAGACGTCGGAGCCGGCGTCGGGCTCGGAGACGCAGAACGCGCCCAGCTTCACGTCGTCGGCGGTGCCGTAGCACTGGGGGATCCACTCGAGCATCTGCTCGGGCGTGCCGTTGCCGGCGATGCCGGCGGCCGCGAGGCCCGTGCCCATGATCGACAGGCCGATGCCGGCATCGCCCCAGAACAGCTCCTCGATGGCGACCGGCATGGTGAGGCCGCTCTGGTCGGCGAGCATGGCGTTGGCCATGAAGTCGAAGCCGTAGAGCCCGATCTTGGCGGCCTCCTCGACCACCGGCCACGGGAACTCCTCGCGCTCGTCCCACTCCTCGGCGACCGGACGCACGACATCGGCAGCGAACTGGTGCACCCAGTCCTTCAGCTGCTCCTGTTCCTCGTTGAGCGCGAGCGAGAACTCTCCCATGAGACACCTTCCGGGGTGGCTGTCCGGCCTGGCGCTCCTGCGCCCCGACGGCTCGGACTCGACGTTGTTACCGGGCGGTAACAACGTCGCCAGATTACCCGGCGAGCGCGGGCCGGTGCCAAGCCTCCGACCTCGGCGAGCCAGGCGTCACAAGGCTCCGACGAGTGCTCGAGCGGGCTCGGCGCTCACCCGTGTCGGCGCGCTGTTGGGCCTTCGGGGGTGTCGACGATCTCCCAGCCCTCCGCCGCGAGCTCGTCGCGGATCCGATCGGCGGTGGCGAAGTCCTTGTCGACCCGGGCCTGCTGTCGGGCGGCCAGCAGCGTCGTGACCCGCTCGTCGAGGTCGGGCGACGAGTCGCCACCCGTCGGCGCGGCAGCCAGCCCGAAGCCGAGCGCACGGTCGAAGTCGGCCAGCAGGCTCCACCGATCGGCGTCGCCCAGGTCCGATGCCCGGGCCACGGTCGAGACCACCGCGAGCGCCCGCGGCGCGTTCAGGTCGTCGGCCATCGCCGCCCAGAACTGCGACCGCAGATCCTCGGCTCGATCGCTGGCCCGTTCGACCACCTCGCCGCCGACGGCCTCACGAGCAGCCACCGCGTGCTGGGTGAGGCGGCGCAGGGCGGTGCCCGCCGCCGCCACCAGGTCGAAGGTGAACGCCTGCTGCTGGCGGTAGTGCGCCTGGAGGAAGAAGTAGCGGAACGCGAGCGGGTCGATCCCCTGCTCGACCAGCGAGTCCACGGTGAGCACGTGGCCCTTGCTCTTCGACATCTTCTCGCCGCCGAGGTCGAGGAACTCGTTGTGCATCCAGACGCTCACCCACGGGTGCACGCCGAAGGCGCACTCGCTCTGGGCCACCTCGTTGGTGTGGTGGACCCGGATGTGGTCGACCCCGCCGGTGTGGATGTCGATGCGGCGGCCGAGCTCCTCGCTCGCCATCACCGAGCACTCGATGTGCCAGCCGGGGAACCCCGAGCCCCACGGCGACTCCCACTCCTGGAGGCGCGCGACGCCGGGAGGCGTCAGCTTCCAGAGGGCGAAGTCGGCGGGGTGGCGCTTGTCGACCACGTTCTCGACGCGGCCCGTGGCCTCGAGGTCGTCGAGGGAGAGGTGCGCGAACTCGGCGTAGCGGGGGAAGGTCGAGACGTCGAAGTAGATGCCGTCGTCGATCTGGTACGTGTGGCCTTGGGCCTCGAGGGTGCGGACCATGTCGATCTGACCGGCGATGTGGTCGGTGGCCCTCGGGATGGCATCGGGCTCGAGGCAGCCGAGGCGGCGGCGGTCGGTGGCCCACTGCTCGGTCCACCGGCCGGTGATCTGCTCGACCGTCTCCCCGCTCCGGGCCGCGGCGGCCTCGACCTTGTCGTCGCCCTCGTCGGCGTCGCTCACGAGGTGGCCGACATCGGTGATGTTGGTGACGAACGTGACGTCGAGCCCGCTCGCGGCGAGCACCCGGCGAAGCAGATCGGGCAGCAGCTGGCTGCGCATGTTGCCCAGGTGCTGGGGGCCGTACACCGTGGGCCCGCACGTGTAGATCCCCGCCCGGCCCTCGTGGATCGGCTCGAACGGCACGACGGCGCGCCGCCGCGTGTCGTGCAGGTGGATGGGCGGGATCGTCACGCCGACGATTCTGGCCCACGACCGCCCCGCTCCCCAGACCCGACGGCGCCGGGCCTCGATCCGTTCTTGGTACGGGAGTGGTCGCAGCACGACCACGCATGTACCGAGAACGGTCCACTGCCGGGCCTCGATCCGTTCTTGGTACGGGAGTGGTCGCAGGACGACCACGCATGTACCGAGAACCGAGGCGAACGGGTTCGGAGGGGCGAAAGGGGGGCCGGTACCGTGGCGGGCCTATGGCCAGCCCCAACCTCCCCGACAAGCCCTCCCTCGACGGCCTCGAGGACCGGTGGGGCGAGGTGTGGGAGGCCGACGGCACCTACCGGTTCGACCGGACCAAGGAGCGCAGCGAGGTCTTCTCGATCGACACGCCGCCGCCCACGGTGTCGGGCTCGCTGCACGTCGGCCACGTCTTCAGCTACACCCACACCGACACGATCGCCCGGTACCAGCGGATGCAGGGCAAGTCGGTCTTCTACCCGATGGGCTGGGACGACAACGGCTTGCCCACCGAGCGTCGCGTCGAGAACTACTACGGCGTCCGCTGCGACCCGGCGGTGAAGTACGTCGAGGGCTACGCGCCACCGGAGAAGCCGGCGAAGAAGCGCCAGGACTACGACGCCATCAGCCGACGCAACTTCATCGAGCTCTGCGAGGAGCTCACCGAGAGCGACGAGCAGGTGTTCGAGCAGCTCTGGCGCCACCTCGGGCTGTCGATCGACTGGTCGATGACCTACTCCACGGTGGGCCCGACCACGCAGCGCATCAGCCAGCGGGCCTTCCTGCGCAACCTCGCCCGGGGCGAGGCGTACTCCCAGGAGGCCCCCAGCCTCTGGGACGTCACGTTCCAGACGGCGGTGGCCCAGGCCGAGCTCGAGGACAAGGACCGGCCCGGGGCGTACCACGACCTCGCGTTCCACCGCACCGATGGCGGCGGCGACATCGTCATCTCCACCACCCGGCCCGAGCTCGTCGTCTCGTGCGTGGCGCTCGTCGCCCACCCCGACGACGAGCGCTACCAGCCGCTGTTCGGCACCACGGTCACCACCCCGGTCTTCGGCGTCGAGGTCCCGGTCCGGGCCCATCCGCTGGCCGAGCCCGACAAGGGCACCGGCATCGCCATGATCTGCACCTTCGGCGACACCACCGACGTCACCTGGTGGCGCGAGCTCGACCTGCCCACCCGGGCGGTGATCGGCAAGGACGGGCGGTTCGGCTTCGCCACGCCCGAGTGGCTCGACACCGACGGTGCCCGCGAGGCGTACGGGCGCATCGCCGGGAAGGCCGCGGGCGGCGCCCAGATCCAGATGGTCGAGCTCCTGCGCGAGTCGGGCGAGCTGCTCGGCGAGCCCAAGCCCATCACCCATCCGGTGAAGTTCTACGAGAAGGGCGACAAGCCCCTCGAGATCGTCACCACCCGCCAGTGGTACATCCGCAACGGGGGCCGGTCGGCCGAGCTGCGCGAGGCGCTGCTCGAGCGCGGCCGACAGCTCGGCTGGCACCCGGACTACATGCGCCACCGCTACGAGAACTGGGTGGAGGGGCTGAACGGCGACTGGCTCATCTCCCGGCAGCGGTTCTTCGGCGTCCCGATCCCGCTCTGGTACCGCCTCGACGCCGACGGCGTGCCCGACCACGACGATCCGATCGTTCCCCCAGAGGCCGACCTGCCCATCGACCCGCAGGCCGATGTCCCCGCCGGCTTCCTCGCCGACGAGCGGGACCAACCCGGCGGGTTCACCGGCGACCCCGACGTCATGGACACGTGGGCCACGTCGTCGCTGACGCCGCAGATCGCCACCGGGTGGGAGGAAGACCCCGACCTCTTCGCTCGCACCTTCCCGATGGACATGCGTCCGCAGGCCCACGAGATCATCCGCACCTGGCTCTTCTCCACGGTCGTCCGCGCCCACTACGAGCACGACGCGCTGCCGTGGGCGAACGCGACGCTGTCTGGCTGGATCCTCGATCCCGACCGCAAGAAGATGTCGAAGTCGGTCGGCAACGTCGTCGTCCCCACCGACCTCCTCGAGCAGCACGGCGCCGACGCCGTGCGCTACTGGGCGGCGAGCGGCCGCCCCGGCACCGACACCGCCTTCGACCCGGGCCAGATGAAGATCGGCCGCCGGCTGTCGATCAAGATCCTCAACGCGTCGAAGTTCGCGCTCGGGCTCGGCGAGCCGGCGCCTGACGCGCCCGTGACCGAGGCGCTCGACCTCGCGATGCTGGGGGAGCTCGCGGGCCTCGTCGACGAGGCGACCCGAGCCTTCGAGGCCTTCGACTACGCCCGGGCCCTCCAGCGCACCGAGGAGTTCTTCTGGCGGTTCTGCGACGACTACCTCGAACTGGTCAAGGGCCGAGCGTACGGCGACGGCGCCGGCGCGGCATCGGCCCGAATCGCCCTCCGCCTGGCCCTCTCCACCATCCTGCGACTCTTCGCCCCGTTCCTCCCCTACGTCACCGAAGAGGTCTGGTCGTGGCACCAGGGCGGCTCGATCCACCGAGCAACGTGGCCGGCGTCCGGGTCGCTCCGAGCGCTCGCCGGCGACGCGAGCGGCGCCGATGGCGCCCCCTCCTGCCTGGTGGTCGCCGCCGACGTCCTGGGGCGGATCCGCAAGGCGAAGTCGGATGCGAAGGTGTCCCAGCGCGCCGCGGTGGATCTGGTCACCGTCACCGACACGGCGGATCGGATCGCGGCGCTCGCCGCGGTGATCGACGACGTCGCCGCGGCAGGCACGGTCGCCACGCTCGACACGGTCGTCACCGATGGCGAGGGGGAGGCCATCGTCGACGTCGTCTTGGCGCCCCCGGCCGAGGCGTGAAGCCGGGCCCGAGCGGACCGCTCCGCCCGGGCTGGCGCGACCGACCAGCGCCGAGTCGCCTCGCAGCGGACCACCCGCGCTTCGCCGAGATCCTGGAGCGCCACGACCGTGCCCTGCGCTCGGGCTTGTCGACCTACCTCGATCCGGCGACCGGCTTCACGGTGCTGACCTCGCAGTACCTGGCCGACCGCGGGTACTGCTGCAGCACCGGCTGCCGCCACTGCCCTTGGGCGGAGGCCTGGGATCACCTCGCCGCCGATCCGAACGACTAGGGCAGACCATTTCCCAAACAGATAGGGACCTTCGGCCCGATCGCCCTTGACGATGTGGCTGCTACGGTCGCAACCATCGGCTGAACTTGGGGCCGAGAGCGTCGGGCAGCAAGGAGCGCAGCGATGGACGTGGTGACCCTGTCTCGGTGGCAGTTCGGGATCACGACCGTGTACCACTTCTTCATGGTCCCCCTGACCATCGGTCTGGGCCTGACCGTGGCGTGGTTCCAGACGAAGTGGTACCGGACCGGCGACGAGTCCTACCTCCGGCTCACCAAGTTCTTCGGGAAGCTGTTCCTCATCAACTTCGCGATGGGCGTGGTCACCGGCATCGTGCAGGAGTTCCAGTTCGGCATGAACTGGGCGAGCTACTCGCGCTTCGTGGGCGACGTGTTCGGCGCACCGCTGGCGATGGAGGCGCTCGTCGCGTTCTTCCTCGAGTCGACGTTCCTCGGGCTCTGGATCTTCGGCTGGGACCGCCTCTCCCCCAAGCTCCACCTCGCCACGATCTGGGCCGCCGCCATCGGCACGGCGCTCTCGGCGTACTTCATCATCGCCGCCAACTCCTGGATGCAGCACCCGGTGGGCGTGGTCTACAACCAAGCCACGGGTCGAGCGGAGCTGGTCGACATCGGCGCCGTCCTCACCAACTCCACCACCCTGGCCGCCTACCCGCACGTGATCGCCGGATCCTTGCTCACCGCGTCGGTGTTCGTCGGCGGCATCTCGGCATGGATGCTGATGCGAGGCAAGCCGATGCCCGAGGGCGACGACAAGGCGCTGCACAAGGCGGTGCGCATCTCGATCTACCTCACGTTCGCCATGGGCCTGCTGGTCGCGGTCTCCGGCGACTACCAAGCCCGGCTCATGTTCAAGCAGCAGCCGATGAAGATGGCGGCCGCCGAAGCCCTCTGCGAGACCGAATCGGGTGCAGGCCTGTCCGTGTTCGCGGTGGGCGACCCCGGCAAGGAGTGCGACGTCCGCACCCTCACCGTGCCCAAGCTCCTGTCGTTCATGGCCACCGGGTCCTTCGACGGCACCGTGCACGGCGTCACCGACCTCAACGCCCAGTACCAGGAGAAGTTCGGGCCTGGCGACTACCGCCCCAACCTCGCCATCACCTACTGGAGCTTCCGGGCCATGGTCGGGCTCGGCGCCGTGGCGTCGTTCGGCGCCGCGGTCGCCTGGTGGCTGACCCGCAAGGGCAAGGAGCTGCCGACCGACAAGCCGTGGCTGCGGCACGCGTCGGTCGCGATCATCGCCACCCCGTTCCTCGCCAACGCCTTCGGGTGGATCTTCACGGAGATGGGACGCCAGCCCTGGGTGGTGGCGCCCAACCCCGACGGGCTTCCCGAGGTGCGCCTGATGACCCGCGACGCCGTGTCGTCGGCCGTGTCGCCCGGCATGGCGATCACGACGCTGGTGGGCTTCACCCTGATCTACGCCGCGCTCATGGTGGTCGAGCTCAAGCTGCTCGCCCGCTACGTGAAGGCCGGCCCGCAGGCGGTGATGCCACCCGGCACACCCCCCGACGACCGCCCTCCCGACGACGACGCACCCACCACCACCACCGACGACGAGGCCGACGTGCTGGCCTTCGCCTACTGAGGGGAGCGGAGCGAATGGAGCTCACCACCTTCTGGTTCCTGCTCATCGGCGTGCTGTGGACCGGCTACTTCTTCCTCGAGGGGTTCGACTTCGGCGTCGGCATGCTGCTGCACCCCCTCGGGCGCGACGAGACCCGCCGCCGCGTGCTGATCAACACGATCGGGCCGGTGTGGGACGGCAACGAGGTGTGGCTGCTCACCGCGGGCGGCGCCACGTTCGCCGCCTTCCCGAACTGGTACGCCACGCTGTTCTCGGGCTTCTACCTCGCCCTGTTCCTGATCCTGGTGGCCCTGATCCTGCGCGGGGTCGCGTTCGAGTACCGCGGCAAGGTCGACAGCGACTCGTGGCGTCGGCGCTGGGACCTCGCCATCGCGTTCGGCTCCTGGGTGCCATCGGTGCTGTGGGGCGTGGCGTTCGCCAACATCGTCGCCGGCGTGCCGATCGACGAGCACGGCGACTTCACCGGCACCCTCCTCACCCTGCTCAACCCCTTCGGCCTCCTCGGCGGCGTCGTCACCGCGTCGCTCTTCCTGCTGCACGGCCTGCACTTCGTGGCCCTCAAGACCGAGGGCGAGATCCACGACGAGGCGAAGGCGATGAGCCTCAAGGTGGCCCCGGTGCCGATCGTGGCCGGCGCGACGTTCCTCATCTGGAACCAGATCGAGCGCGGCGAACCGTGGACGTGGGGCCCCGTGCTCGTCGCCGCGATCGCGCTGGTCGCGTCGGTGCTCGCCACCCGGGCCGGGCGCGACGGCTGGGCGTTCGTCGGCACCGGCCTCGCCATCGCCGCCGCCGTGGTGGCCCTCTTCGGCAGCCTGTACCCCGACGTGATGCCGTCGACCACCGATCCAGCGTTCAGCCTGACCGTGGAGAACGCCTCATCCACCGCCTACACCCTCAAGGTCATGACCTGGGTGGCGGTGATCATGACGCCGATCGTGCTCGTCTACCAGGCCTGGTCCTACTGGGTCTTCCGCAAGCGCATCGGCACGCGCCACATCCCGCCGGTCCACGTGCCCTGACCCGGGCGAACCGCCCGAGGAGGGGCGCGCCCGGCCCGGGCGCCAGAATCGACCGGTGAGCGACGCGCCGCCCACCTCCGCGAGAGGCCCGATCGATCCCCGCGTGCTCGGGCTGTCCCCCGCCCTGCGGGTGCACCTGGTCGCGTCCACCGTGGCCGCGGGGTTCGTGGCCGCGGCGGTGCTCGTGCAGGCCGAGGCCATCAGCCACCTGCTCCCCGAGCTCGTGCAGGGCGACGGGCGCGCCGCGCCCCTGCTCGCGTGGTGGCTCGTCGCGGTCGCCCTCGTCCGAGCCGGCGCGGCGTGGACCGTGGACCGCTCCGCCACCCGCACGATCGTGGCCACCCGCCGGTCCGTTCGCCGTCGGGTGATCTCCAGCCTGCTCGGCGTTCGCGCCGACCGCCGCCACGAGCTCGGCCCCGCCGATGCCGCAGCCCTCACCGGCTCGGCCCTCGATGCCCTCGAGCCCTACGTGCGCTCGTACCTGCCGGGGCTCCCGGTCGCGGTGGTGGTGCCGATCGCGGCGGGGCTGCGCATCCTCGGCGCCGACCTAACCTCCGCGCTCATCGTCGCGGTGGTGGTGCCGCTCGTCCCGATCTTCATGATCTTGATCGGCCGCTTCACCGAGCAGCAGCAGGCCAAGCAGTGGGACGCCCTGCAGCGGCTCGCCGGTCGCTTCCTCGACGTCATCACCGGACTGGCGACCCTTCGCCTGTTCGGACGAGCCACCGCGCAGGTCGAGCGGGTGCACGAGGTCACCGAGCAGTACCGCCGATCGACGATGCGGACGCTGCGCGTTGCCTTCCTCTCGGCGCTGGTGCTGGAACTGCTGGCGACGCTCTCGGTCGCCCTCGTCGCGGTGTCGCTCGGCATCCGCCTCACCCACGGGTCGCTGAGCCTCGAGACCGCGCTCGTCGTCTTGCTGCTGACGCCCGAGTGCCTGCTGCCCATCCGCCGGGTGGCCGCAGCGTTCCACGCCGCCACCTCGGGCGTGGACGCGGCCACCGAGGTCGACCGGGTGCAGCGGCTCGAGGGCCGCCCCGACGGGCGAGCGTCGCTGCACGACGGGGACCGCGGTGCGGCCCTGGTGATCGAGGCCACCTCGCTCGTCGATCCCGAGCGGGGCGAGCGGCTGGCCGCCACCTCGATGGAGCTGCGACCGGGCGAGCTCGTCGCCCTCCGCGGACCGAGCGGCACCGGCAAGTCGAGCCTGTTCGACGTGCTGCGCGGCGCGGTTCCCGCATCGTCGGGATCGGCCTCGATCGGGGGCATCGACCTCGACGACCTGCCGATCGGTGCGCGGTGCCAGGCCGTGCGATGGGTGCCGCAACGGCCTCGGGCGCTCGGTGCCACGGTGCGCGAGTCCGTGGCGCTCGGCCTCCCGCCTGGTGGCAACACCGACGCCGCCGTCTCCCGTGCGCTCGACGCCCTCGGGCTCGAGCACCTGGCCGACCACCCCCCGGTCGACACGTCGGGAGGCGAGCGGCGCCGCACCGCCCTCGCCCGGGCCCTGGCCGCGGTGGCGGCCTCCGACGTCGATGGCGACAGCGACAGCCGGTGCGCGCCACCACGGTTCCTCCTCGTCGACGAGCCCACCGCGCAGCTCGACGATGTCGCCGCGGCCAGGGTGCGCGACGCGCTGCGATGGATCGCCGGCCAGGGGGTCGGCGTCATCGCCGCGACCCACGACCCGGTCCTGGCCGCGACCGCCGACCGCACGATCGAGCTCACGACGGGCCGGGTCGCCGTCGGCAGCTCCGTCGAGGCCGCGCCGGCCCCCCACGCTGCGCACGCGCACCTCGATGCCCCGCCGGTGCCCGACCCGGTGACGGGGTGGGCGTCGTCGCTCGGCGACATCGATCCCGGCGACAGCGCGAGCGCGTTGGGCTGGGTGCTGCGGACGGCGCGCGGCCAGCGGGCCAGGCTGCTCGGCGGCGGGGCGCTCGGGGTGCTCACCGAGGTCTGCAGCCTCGGACTCGCCGCCACCGCAGCCTGGCTGATCGTGCGAGCCTCCGAGCACCCGTCGTTCGCCGACCTCGCGGTGGCCGCGGTGGGCGTGCGAGCCTTCGCGCTCGGCAAGGGCGCCCTTCGCTACGGCGAGCGCCTCACCTCCCACGATGCCACGCTCCGGCTCCTCGCCGACCTTCGGGCCACGGTGGTGGAGCGCCTGGCGCACCTGGCGCCCAGCGGGCTCCCCAAGCAGGCGGGCGGCGACCTGCTCACCCGCCTGGTCGACGACATCGACCGCCTGCAGGACCTCTTCCTGCGGGTGCTCGGCCCGGCGATCGCCGCAGTGCTGGTGGCCCTGGCTGCGGGCATCGCCACGATCGCGCTCGATCCGCCGGGCGGCATCGCCCTGCTCGTGGCCGTCGTCCTCGTCGGGCTGGTGCTCCCCGCGCTCTTCCACCGCACCGCGAGGGCCCGAGGCCTGGGTGCCGCCCGGGCGCGAGGCGAGGTGGCGTCGGCGATGGTGTCTCTGGCCGAGGATGCCGAGGAGCTCGTGGCGTGGGGCGCCACCGAGACGTGGGTCCGAGCGGTGGAGGCTCCCGCGCTCGAGCTCGACGAGATCGACCGCCAGCAAGGCCGTCGATCGGCGCTGCTCGTGGGGATCACCGCCGCGGTGCCCGCCCTGGCGACCGCCGCGGTCGTGGCCGTCACCGGGCCCGCTGGTGGCCACCTCTCGGGACCGGCGCTCGGGGTGCTGGTGCTGCTCCCGCTCGCAGCGATCGAGCTGGTGGCTCCGCTCGGCGCCGCCGGCGAGGCGCTCGCCCGCGTCGAAGCGAGCGCGGCGCGGGTGTTCGCGCTCGTCTCCCGCCCCGAGCCGTTCCCCGAGCCGGCATCGCCGGGGCCCATCGGGACCCAGCCCACCGTGGAGCTGACCGACGTCGCGCTCGCCTGGCCGGGCGAGCCGGTCCTGGTGACCGACGTGTCGACCCGCATCGACCCCGGTGGCCGGTTGGTCGTCACCGGGCCCAGCGGCAGCGGCAAGTCCACCCTCGCCGCCACGCTCGTGGGCTTCATCCGTGCTCGCCACGGCTCCTACGAGCTCGACGGCACCAGCGCCGACGACATCGGGGGCAACGGGCTTCGACGAGCGGTGACCTGGTGCCCCCAGGACCCCTGGTTCGCGGACTCCTCGCTGAGCGACAACCTGCGCATCGCCCGCCCATCGGCCACCGACGATGACCTCGAGGCTGCGCTGCGAGCCGTGCACCTCGACCGGTGGCGCGCATCGCTGCCCGAGGGCCTCGCGACCCGCTTGCGCCACGATGCCTCCACCATGAGCGGCGGCGAGCGGCAGCGGTTGGCCCTCGCGCGCGCCCTGCTCGGCGGTCAGGGGGTCGTCGTGCTCGACGAGCCGACGTCACACCTCGACGAGGACCTCGCCGACGAGGTCCGCCGAGACCTCATCGCCGCGCTCGGCGACCGCAGCGTCGTGCTCATCACCCACGATGCCCTCGACGCCGAGGCGCTCGGCGCGAGCACCCGGGCCAGGATCGAGGTGGGACCGGAACGTCGGGTCGGCCGGTGGGAACCGGGCGCCGGCTGAGCCGAGATCAGACGATCGACGCCACGCCGCTGGCGAGGCCGAAGATCAGCGCGAGCACGAGGCCGATGACGAGGCCGACCGCGATCGGGACCAGGACCCAGGCGTCGCCACCGGTGGCGTGATCGCCGTGGTGGTCGTCGTGGCCGTGGTCGTCGTGGCCGTGGTCGCCCGCCTCGACGTCCTCGCCCGCGTAGGCGTCCGACTGGTCGATGGGGGCATCGTGTCCGCTGGCCATGGCCCCAGCTTCGCCCACGCCCCCACCGCGGCGCCACCCGGGATGCACGCCACGCGGTCAGGGAACCGGGCCACCGCCGCGCACGAACGTCGACGGCGGAAGCTCGACGCCGGCCTCGTCGAGCGCGTCGGCGATGCGAGCGCGCAGCAACCGGCTCACGCGCCACTGTGCGCCGGGACGCGTCTTGCCCTGCACCCGGATGGTGGCGGCGTCGGGGCCGAGGTACTCCAGGCCGAGCACCTCGGGCGTCGACAAGACATCGGGTTGCGCCTCAGGCAGCGCCCACACGGCCGTGGCGGCGTCGCCGATCACCTTCGCGGCGCGCTCGAGGTCGGTGGTGGGCGACACGGCGACGTCGAGCACCGCTCGCGCCCACTGCTGGGACTTGTTGCCAACCCGGCGCACCTCGCCGTTGGGGACGTGCCAGACCGTGCCGTTGGCGTCGCGCAAGCGGGTGACGCGCAACGTCACGAGTTCGACCGTGCCGCTCGCCTCGCCCAGGTCCACCACGTCGCCCACCCCGTAGTGATCCTCGATGAGCATGAAGGTGCCGGCCAGGAAGTCGCGCACCAGGTACTGCGCGCCGAAGCCCAGCGCCACGCCGACCACGCCCGCACCCGCCAGGAGCGGGCCCAGGTTCCAGCCGATCGCGTCGAGGACCTGGATCGCCGCGATCGTGACGATCACCCCGGTGACCACGCTGCGGAGCACCGTGGTGATGGTCTCGGCGCGTGCGGCGCTGCGCACGTTCACCTCGCCGGTGGAGAGGAAGACCGAGGGCGTCCGCGAGCGCAGGCGCTTCATGCCGTCGTTGTCGGAGATGCCCTGGATGCGCTGCCCGAAGCGGCGGATCGCCCGCCGCGCCAGCCGGTTCACGATCCAGGCGACCACCACGATCCAGAGGATCTGGAGGGGGACGTCGGCGAACCAATCGGCGACCTGGGCGACCTGGCGGTTGCCCGTCAGCTCGAAGGTCCACCGGCAGAGGTTGCCGGGGTCCGCCGAGCACGCCCGCTCGAGCTCGGCGGGGTCACGTTCAGGCAGGGCGGCGAGCACAGCGATCGGCATCGCTGGTCCACGCTATCGGCGAGCTACGTCGCGACCGTGGCCTGCGGCCCCTTGCCCGGCTCGTACTCGGGAGCCGGGAGCGCGCCTTCGCCCTCGAGGTCGAGGTTCGGCAGCAGCCGATCGAGCCACCCCGGCAGCCACCAGTTGCGATCGCCGAGGAGCTGCATCGTCGACGGCACCAGCACCATGCGGATGACGGTGGCGTCGAGGAAGATCGCGGCCGCGAGGCCCACGCCGAACATCTTCACGGTCGGGTCGCCCCCGAAGGCGAACGAGCCGAAGACGCTGACCATGATCACCGCGGCCGCGGTGATCACCCGGGCGGTGTGGCTGATGCCCCGGGCGACGCTGAGCGTGTTGTCGCCGGTGTGGAGGTACTCCTCGCGGATCCTCGACATGAGGAACACCTCGTAGTCCATGGAGAGGCCGAAGAGGATCGCGAACATGAACATCGGCAGGAAGCTGATGATGGGCAGCGACTCCTCCACCCCGAACGCCGACGCCCCCCACTCCCACTGGAACACCGCGACCACCACGCCGTACGCGGCGCCGATGCCGAGCAGGTTCATGATCGCCGCCTTGAGCGGGACCAGGACCGAGCGGAACACCATCATCAGCAGCACGAACGACATCAGCAGGACCGAGCCGATGAAGATCGGCAGGCGGCTGGTGATCTTGTCGGAGATGTCGATGAAGAACGCCGTGCTGCCGGTGACCAGGGCGCGATCGACGCCGGCCGCCTCGACGGCGTCGGGCAGCACGTCCTTGCGGAGCCGGTGCACGAGCTGCTGGGTGGCCTCGTCCTGGGGCGCGCTCCTCGGGAACACGGTGAGCACCGCGATCTCGCCGTCGTCGGAGATGCGCGGGTTCGGGGCCACCGCCGCCACCTCTTCCCCCGATTCGGCGGCGATGGCGGCCGTGAGGGCGGGCAGCGCCGTGTCGAAGTCCGCGTCGCCGCGCTGCACCACCACCACCAGCGGACCGTTGAAGCCGGCGCCGAACCCCTCGGCGAGCAGGTCGTACGCCTTGCGGGTGGTGCTGTCGGGCGGATCGTTGCCGGCGTCGGTCTGGCCGAGGCGGATGGAGGCGAACGGCACGAGCAGGAGCACCAGCACGAGCGCGGAGGCGCCGAAGTACAGCCACGGGTGGCGCGACACGTGGCGCGACCAGCGCGCGGCGATCGTGTGCTCGTCGTCGCCCACCCCGAGCTTCACGCCGGGCACGCGCAGCTTGTCGATCTTGTGGCCGGCGAGGCCGAGGAGCGCCGGGAGCAGCGTGATGGCCGCGATCACCGCCACCAGCACCGTGATCGCCACCGCGTAGCCCATCACGGCGACCGAGCCGATGCCCACGAAGACGAGGCCGAGGATCGCGATCACGACGGTCATCCCCGCGAAGACCACGGCCTGGCCCGCCGTGGCGATCGCCCGACCGACCGACTCCTCCACCGTCATCCCCCGGTGGAGGTGCTCTCGGTGGCGCGTGACGATGAACAGCGCGTAGTCGATGCCCACGCCCAGCCCGATCATCGAGGCGAGGGTGGGAGCGGTGGTGGGAACGCTCACGAACGCCTCGAGGATCGTGACCAAGCCGAGGCCGGAGCCGAGGCCGACCAGCGCGGTGGCGAGCGGCAGGCCCATCGCCACGACCGACCCGAACGCGAGGAGGAGCACGATCACCGCCACGGCCAGGCCGATCAGCTCGGACCTCCCGCCGATCTCCTGGTTGCCGATCTGGATCTCGCCGCCGTACTCGACCTCGAAGCCCGCGGCGCGAAGGTCCGCGCCGGATGCCGCGAGCCGCTCCCCGGCGACCGGCCCGAGCTCGCCGGGGTCGCGGTCGTAGGTGACGAACACGAAGCCGATCGTGGGCTCGATCGGCGACGTGGTGAGCTCGCCCACCTGCGACACGTGGGGTTGCTCCGCCACCTCGTCGAGGTAGCTCTGCACCTGGGTGACGACCGCTGGATCGGCCAGCGTCGACCCCTCGGGCGAGCGCAGCACGAGCTGAGCCCGAGCGCCCTCGTCGGGCAACGTCTGGGCGAGCAGGTCACGGCCAGCCTGCGACTCGGTGCCGGGGACGTCGAAGTCGTTGGCGCCTTCGCCGCCGAGCGCCTTGCCCGCCACGACGATGAGCACGAGCACGACGAGCCAGGCCCCGAGCACCCGCCACCGCCGGCGCACCGTGGACCGCCCGAGGCGGTACAGCAGGTTCGACACCGGTCAGCCGGTGGTGGTGGTGGTGCTGTCGTCTGTCGGCACCGTCGTGGTGGCGGTGTCGTCGATGATGGTGCTGGTCTCGTCGGCCGGGGTCTCCTCGGTGGTTTCGAGGATCTCGACAACGAACGTCAGCGGGTCGTTCGGGCCGATGGACCCCTTGTCGGTGCTGCCGTAGGCGAGGTCCGCGGGGATGTCGATCTGGACGATCGAGCCCACCTTCTGGCCCGCCAAGCCCTGGGACCAGCCCTCGATGACCTGGCCCACGGTGGCCGTCGGCGTCGCGTCGGCCATGGCGAACTGGAACGGTTCGCCCCGATCCCAGGAGGAGTCGAACTGCAGGCCGCTCGCGCACGAGATGCCGAGGTAGTTGACGGTGGGGTAGCTCTTCGTGGTGAGCTCGGCGCCATCGCCCTCGCGCAGCACGGTGACCTTCACGTCGCCCTCGGTGGGCTCGCTGGGCACGGTGAAGTCGGTGGGCTTGCCCTCGGCGGTGGGGATGTCTCGCGCGGGGTTGCAGTACTGCGGCGCGTCGGTGACCGCTATCAGGTGGACGACGAACTCGAGATCCACGTCCTTGCCGATGCCCTGGGCCTCGTTGCCGGCTTCGCCGTAGCCCTCCGTCGCCGGAACGACGATCTGGCGCGTCGCGCCGACGGCCATGTCGTTGATGCCGGTCTCGAGCCCCGAGAGCAGCTGGCCCTGCCCGAGCCGGGCGGTGAGCGGCTGGTCGTCCTCGAACGTGTTCGAGAAGACCTTGCCGTCGGGCAGCGTCGCTCCCACCAGATCGATCGTCAGGTACTTGGAGGCCGACGCCTTGCACGCGTCCTTGCCCGCCGCCGCGACATCCGTCGTCGACGTCGTCTCGCCGACCTCGACACCCTTGTCGATCTCGGGCACCTCGGTGGTGCGGTCGACCGAGGTGACGGTGCAGCCCAGGCCATCCTTGGCGATCTTGCCGCCGATCTCGTCGTCGCTGCCGCAGGCCGCGAGGAGCAGGGCGAGCGCGAGCCCGCCGACGGCGAGCAGGCGATGGGGGGCCGGTGCGGTCCGAGACATGGGTGCGCACCGTATCGGAGCGCCCGCCGTCGGCCCTCGTCGCGAGGTGGGTTTCGATAGCGTCCCGGCGTGCGCGAAGGGGCTCCTACACGGGTGAGGCGGGCAGCGTCGGTCGTGCTCGCCGCCACGGCCCTCGTCGTGCTCGTCCCCGGCGCACCGGTTCGAGCCCAACCTGCGCCGGACCGCGACGCGGACCAGGAGTCGCTCGCCGACCTCGAGACCACGCCCCCCGTCGACACCCCGGGCGCGGACCTGGTCCTCGACCTGGTCCCGGTGGAAGCGACCAGGGCCGTCGACCGCGCCGACGCCGCCTTCGAGGAGGCCGCCTCCGCCAGGGGGGCGGCCTCGCTACGGCTCGCAGGCGCCGAGCAGGAGCGGGCCCGACGCGCGCTGGTCCTGATGGATGCCGGACAGAAGGTGACCGCTGCCGAAGCAGCGGAGGCCGACGCGAAGGAGGCGCTCGCCGCGGCGAAGGACGAGCTGGCGCGACGCCGGCGCGTCGAGCGACTCCTGCGCGCCGCGCTCCAGGTCGAGCAGGACCGCCTCCGCTCGATGGCCGCGCAGCTGTTCACCTCGGTCCCAGACGACCGCTACCTCTTCCTCAGCGACCTCGACGACATCACCGAGGCCTCGCGTCGCCAGGCGGGCCGAGATCGCGGCGTGCAGCTGCAGAGCGAGGCGGTCGAGGCCGCGAAGGCGCCGTGGGAGAAGGCCAAGCACGCCCGCCAGACCCAGCAGGAGCGGACCGACGACGCTGCTGACGCTGCCGACGCCGCCACCGCCGCGCTCACGCAGGCCCGAGACGACCGCGACCACGCCACCACGAAGCTCACCGAAGCAGCCGCCTTCGCCGATGCCACCCGAGCAGACCTCGACCGAGCGAGCGAGCGAGCCACCACCGCGCTCGCCGAGCGCCGCGAAGCCCGGCTCGAGGCCGATGCCGCCGATGTTCCGATGCGGCTCGTCGCCCTCCACGCGTACTGGCGAGCCGCGCAGCTCTCCCCCTGCCGCATCCCGTGGTGGCTGATCGCCGGCGTCGGCCGCGTCGAGACCCGCCACGGCACCGCGTTCGGCAGCGAGGTCGACGCGGACGGCAACACCACCGTCCACATCATCGGCATCCCGCTCGATGGCCGACCCGGCACCGCTGCGGTCCCCGACACCGACGGCGGCGCGCTCGACGGGGACCCGGTGTGGGACCGGGCGGTGGGCCCGATGCAGTTCCTCCCCGGCACCTGGAGGGTGCTCGGGCGCGACGGCAACGGCGACGGCCAGGCCGACCCGCACAACCTGTACGACGCGGCCGCCGCCGCGGCCGGCCTCCTGTGCCTCGGCGGCGGCGACCTCACCACCGAGGCCGGCCAGCGAGCGGGCCTGCTCCGGTACAACCAGTCGATCCCCTACGGAAGCCTCGTGCTGGCCGAGGGCCGGGGGTATCGGGACGCGCTCGAGCTGCCCGACATCCCACCACGGCCCGACGACGCCGACGGCGCCGGCGGCCGCAGCGGTCAGAGCAGCGGGCGACGCCCTGCCTCGAGGTCGAGCAGGTGGCGCTTGCGATCGAGGCCACCGCCGTACCCGGTGAGGCTTCCGTCCGCGCCGATCACCCGGTGGCACGGGACGATGATCGAGATCGGGTTGCGGCCGTTCGCGAGCCCCACGGCCCGGAAGCCGTTGCCCGCGCCGATCCCCTGGGCGATGTCGGCGTAGCTGCACGTCTCCCCGTAGGGGATGGTGCGCAGCTGCGCCCAGACGCGGCGTTGGAAGTCGGTTCCCTCCGGAGCGAGCACCACGTCGAACGTCGTGCGCTGGCCCGCGAAGTACTGCTCGAGCTGCTCGGCCAGGCCGGCGAAGGCCGCGTCATCGCGGCGAGCATCGGCGAGCGGAAGGCCGGCGATGCCGCCGTCGGCGAACCAGCACCCGTGGAGCGCGTGCTCGTCGCCAGCGAGGGCGAGGTCGCCCACCGGCGACGGCACGATCCCGTACCAGCGGGAGGGGCCGGCGCGGTGGGCGAAGGCGGGAACGTGGGTGCGGGTGGAGGGCACGGAGGTCACCGTAGGGCGACGCCGACGCCGCCGCTGGCGGGAATCGGACCTCGGCGTCGCGCCCAGACGACCCGTGGGACGCCGCCCGATACGGTGTCGCTCCACGGCGGCAGGACAGGAGCACCCTCGGTTGATCGAAGCACGCGGCCTCACGAAGCGCTACGGCCCGACCACCGCGGTCGACGACCTCAGCTTCAAGGTGTCGTCGGGCCGGGTCACGGGCTTCCTGGGTCCGAACGGCGCCGGGAAGTCGACCACCATGCGGATGGTCCTCGATCTCGACCACGCGGATGCTGGCGGCGTCCGCATCGACGGCAAGCGCATGACCGACTTCGCGTCGCCGATGCGCTCGGTCGGTGCCCTCCTCGATGCCGGGTACCTCCACCCCACCCGCAAGGCCAAGGACCACCTCTGGGCGCTCGCCGCGTCGAACGGCCTCCCTCGCCGCCGCGTCGGCGCGGTCCTCGAGCTCGTCGGGCTGCAGGAGGTGGCGAACAAGCGCGTCGGCGGCTTCTCGCTGGGCATGAAGCAGCGGCTCGGCCTCGCGGCGGCGATGCTCGGCGACCCGAAGACCCTCCTGTTCGACGAGCCGGCCAACGGCCTCGATCCCGAGGGCATCCAGTGGATGCGCCGGTTCCTGCGCGGCCTCGCCGACGAGGGCCGCACCGTGTTCGTCTCGAGCCACCTGCTCACCGAGATGTCGCTCGTCGCCGACGACCTGGTCGTCATCGGCGCCGGCCGCCTCATCTACCAAGGCGATGCCGAGGGGTTCGTGCGGGGCACCGCTCGCCACTGGGTGCGGGTCCGCAGCCCGCAGATCGAGCAGCTCGCCACGAGGCTCCGCTCCACCGGGGCGCAGCTCACGGTCGCCCCGGGCGGCGCCGTCGATGTCGAGGGGCTCGACCCCGCGGCCATCGGCGACCTCGCCGCGTCGATCGGCGCCACGATCCACGAGCTCAACCCCCAGCAGGCGTCGCTCGAGGAGGTCTTCCTCCAGGTGACCGCGGGCGCCCAGCAGTACCGCGGCGGCGGCCAGCCCGACGCCGACGCCGGCCGCGACCTCCCTCCTCCGCCCCCTCGACCGGCACCGCGGCACACGACCCCTGAGGACCGGCCGTGATCGATCTCCTCCGATCCGAGTGGATCAAGTTCCGCAGCGTCCGCTCCACCGTCGTCACCCTCCTGCTCGCCGGGGCGATCGTGGTCCTGGTGGCGGTCCTGGTCGCCGTCAACACCGACGAGGGCGCGCACACCAACCTCACCGGCATCACCGGCGGCGTGAGCTTCGCCACGCTGCTGTTCGGCGTCCTCGGGGTCCAGGTGATCGGCCAGGAGTACCGGTTCAACACGATCCGGCCCACGTTCACCGCTGCACCTCGCCGCATCCCCGTCCTGATCGCCAAGGCGATCGTGGTGGCCGCCGCCTGCGCGGCGGTGAGCTTGGCGATGGTCGCGTTCTGCGCGGTCGTCGGCTCCGTCCTGCTCGATCCCTTCGAGATCGACGGCATCGATCAGCGGCTGTTCTGGTCGATCCCCCTGTTCTCCGCCCTCTGGACCATGGCGGGGGTCGGGGTGGGCGCCATCGTCCGCCAGCCCATCGCGGCCATCCTCATCCTCCTCGGCGAGTCCCTGGTGGCAGAGGGGCTGATCGGGGGCATCTTCACGCGGACCCAGCCGTGGCTGCCCTTCAACAACGGCTTCCAGATGACCCTGCGCGTCACCGCGGGCGACAGCGGCCTCCGGCCGCCGCTCGAGGGCGGCCTCTACTTCGCGATCGTGTGCTTCACGCTGTTCGCGATCGGCGCGCTGCTGGCAGACCGCCGCGACGCGTAGCGATGGCGGGCCACCGGACCGACCGCGCGCTGGCCGAGGTCCGCGGCGCGTGCCTGGCGCTTCCCGAGGTCACCGAACGGCTCAGCCACGGCGCGCCCACGTTCTTCGTTCGAGCCAAGAAGGCCTTCGTGATGTTCCACGACGACCACCACGGCGACGGGATCCTCGGCATCTGGTGCGCCGCTGCGCCTGGCGTCCAAGGCGAGCTGATCGAGAGCGAGCCCGATCGCTTCTACCGCCCCGCGTACGTCGGCCACCGCGGATGGATCGGCGTGCGGCTCGACGTGACGCCCGACTGGGCCGAGGTCGGCGAGATCGTGCGCGACGCGTACCGGCAGGTGGCCCCGACGTCCTTGATCGCCGAGCTCGACCGATGAGCCCCGAGCCCCGCGGCGCCGGAGATTCGGATCCCCTACCGGTGCGCGACTAGCACCGCGACATGCGCATCCAGTCCACCGACGGCGTCGCGATCGAGCTCCACGACCTCGGCGGCGACGGGCCTCCCGTGCTCATCGGCCACGCCACCGGCTTCTGCGCGGGCGCGTACCGTCCGCTCGCGACGGCCTTGGCGGCAGACCACCACGTGTGGGCGCTCGACTTCCGTTCGCACGGCGAGTCGAGCCCGCCCGCTTCCGGCGACCACACCTGGCGGGGGATGGTCGACGACGTGCTCGCGTCCATCGAGGCGATCGGCGGGGGGCCGGTGCACGCGCTGGGGCACTCGATGGGCGGCGCCTGCCTCCTCGGGGCCGAAGCGCGGCAGCCGGGGACGCTCCGCTCGGCGTGGGTGTTCGAACCGATCGTGATCCCCCCGGAGTGGGAGACCACCCCCGGCGAGAACCCGCTCGCCACCGCCGCCCGGCGGCGCCGCGCCACCTTCGAGTCCAAGCCCGCCGCGCTCGCTCGCTACGCGTCACGTCCCCCGCTCGGGCTCCTGCGAGCGGACTCGCTCGCGGCGTACGTCGAGCACGGGTTCGCGGACCAACCCGATGGCACCGCGCTCCTGCGGTGCGCCCCGGAGCACGAGGCGGCCACGTTCGAGGGCACCGACAAGCCGACGTTCGCGGCCATGGCGGGCGTCGGTGTGCCGGTGGTGGTCGCGATGGGCACCCGCGAGCCGTTCGGCCCGCAGTCGTTCGCCCCTCGGGTGGCCGACGCGCTCCCCCGCGGCCACGCCCACCGGTACACCCACCTGGGCCACTTCGGCCCGCTCGAGGACCCCACCACCGTCGCAGCCGACGCCGCGGCCCACTTCGCGGCGAGCGCCTTCGGCGGAGCCGGGAGCGCGTCCTAGCCTTCGGTCCGTGACCGACCCCATCGCCTTCGCCGCGAGCCGCGGCTACCGGCCCTTCGACGCCGACAACCACTACTACGAGGCGGTCGACTGCGTGACCCGGCACCTCGACCCCGCTCACGGCTCACGGGTGTTCGAGTGGGCGAAGATCGCCAAGCGCTCGTATCCGGTGCTCGGTGGCCAGGTCTTCCGCGGCGTGAAGAACGCGACGTTCGATCCCGTCGCCCCACCCGGGGTCCTCGCCGACTACTTCCGCGGCAACCCGAACGGCGACGACCCGCTCGAGCTGCTGCGCCGCCACGAGCCGATCCGCCCCGAGTACCGCGACCGTGACGCTCGCCTGCGGGCGATGGACGACCAAGGCCTGGAGCGCTGCTGGATGTTCCCGACGCTCGGGATGATCTACGAGGACCCGCTCAAGCACGACCCCGGGGCCGTGAAGCTGCTGTTCACCGCGTTCAACCGCTGGCTGGACGAGGACTGGGGCTTCGCCTACCAGGATCGGATCTTCGCCGCGCCGTACTTCACGCTGGTGGACGTCGACTGGGCGTGCGCCGAGCTCGAGTGGGCGCTGGAGCGCGGAGCCCGCACCATCGTCACCCGTCCGGCCGCCGCCACGACCGTCGACGGCCAGCGGTCTCCCGGCGACCCGATGTTCGACCCCTTCTGGGCCCGGGTGAACGAGGCCGGCGTCACGGTCGTCGTCCACGCCGGAGACTCGGGCTACACCGCCCACGGCTACGCCCGCGACGGGTTCACCACCGACTTCGGCGGCATCCCGCAGCCGATCCGCATGCTGCAGCTCGAGCGCCCGGTGGAGGACTGGCTCTCGGCCCTCGTGTGCGACAACCTCTTCCACCGCTTCCCCAACCTGCGCGTCGCCTCGGTGGAGAACGGCTCGAAGTTCCTGCCCGGGCTGTTCGAGCGGCTCCAGGTGCTGGCCCGCAAGATGAACGGCTGGTTCCCCGAGGATCCGGTCGAGACGTTCCGTCGCCACATCTGGGTCAACCCGTTTTGGGAGGACCACGTCGACGACGTCATCGCCGCGGTCGGCGTGGACCGGGTGATCTTCGGCTCCGACTGGCCCCACATCGAGGCGCTCCCCGAACCGCTCCAGTACGCGGACGAGCTCACCCACCTCACGCCCGCCGACGAGCGCGCCATCCTCCTCGACAACGCATCTGCGCTGAACGAGCTCCAACCCGCCTGATCCACCCCGCCCGGCGGGCGGGCGGGCTGGCCGGGCCGGGCCTGGCGGCGCGCG
>JBDIAX010000002.1:0-153674 GCA_039812605.1 Acidimicrobiia bacterium
CATGAACCAACGACAGCAGCCTGACGATCCCAGAAATCGCGGCTACGTCGAACCCGGGACACCCCAGAGCAGTCACCAGACCCGGGGCGCTTCAGCCCGCAAGACCGCCGAGGGCAAGACAACCAAGGAAGCCCGCCGGGCCCACAAGCGCCACCTCGCCAACCGTGTCATCCGCCGGATGTGGAAAGACGAACAGCTCCGACGAGAACGTCTTCAGTCCGCAGCTTGACAAGGAAGCGTGCGGCAGTCCCCGCCGTGTGAGCGTTCCGTGAGCTCCCACGCTTCGGTTCGGCTCGTCCGAGCCCGTCGGTTCGGTTTCGAACGGCTCAGGCGTGCGCCAGCAGGTCAGGGTACCGGCGCGGCTCAGGGGCGATGGCAGGAGGTCGACCCCGAGATGCTGACGCGGGTCGGGTGCTGGAACGCCGTGACGGTCAGGTCTGCGTCGCCCCGGTTGGCGAAGATGTCCTCCGTGGTGGCCGACGACGATCGCTCCGTGGCCCAGCCCCGGTCGTGGAGGGCCTGCTCGACGGCCCCGTAGGTGGCGGCACCCGGAGCGTCGTCGACGGAGACGACCAGGTTGAAGTCCACTCGGTCCTTCCCATCGTTCGCCGGGTCGGCACACTCGCGCTGCGTCGCGGTGAGGCGGCCGGCGTCGACGCCGAGCAACGACGCGAGGTCGGAGACGAGCGCCTCCATGTCGACGCGCTCCTGTTCGAGCGTCTCGAACTTGGAGCCCTTGCCTTTCGAGAACATGGTGCTGCACCCTCCGGTGAGAACGACGAACGTGATGACGACGATGGAGAGCCGCGGCAGGCGGCCCATCACTTCGTTGGCCCGGCGGGATCCCCGAACACGACGATCTTGGCGATGCGGTCCAGGACCGGACCTTCGAAGTAGTGGCTGTGGCCGTCGGAGCCGCCGTCGAAGACCTTGGCCCCGAACTCCGGGAGTGCCGGGTTGTCGCCGTGGCCGGGCGCCCAGCCGACCCAGTCCTCCTGAAGGAGGTCGGGGTTGTGCGCCTGCGCCGACCACACCGGGACGTCGGTTCCGAGGTCGGAGTAGCTGTCGACTCCGTTGCCGAGCCCGGGGCTTCCCACCACGATGACCTGGTGGACGTCCATCCCGTCCTTCAGGGCGATGCCCGCGAGCACCGACCCGTAGCTGTGAGCGACCACGGTGACCTTCTCGCTCGAGACGCCGCTCCGCTCGAGGTCGGCGACCAGGTCGGACAGGTTCTTCGCGCCATCTCGAGCGAGACCCTCGCCCGCGACCTCCGAGACGGCACGGGCGCGGTCCTTCCAGACCTTGGCGTCCCTCCACGTGTCGGAGTCCGTCCACCCCCCGCGGATCTCGTCCGGGGCGTCGTAGTCGAGGAAGTGGATGACCGCGACGTTGTCCATCGCTTCGCCGTTCACGCGCTCGTAGAGCTTGTTCGCGTCGGTGTGGCCGCCGTTGAGGTACTTGTCGATGTCGGTGGTCATGCCGGGCACGTGGATGACGACGTGCTTGGCCATCTCCAGGTTCCCTTGGACCTCGATGATGCGCCCGTCTCCCCTGACGTCCACCTTGAGGAACGTCCGGTTCGGATCCGCGAGCAGCGCCTCCAGTCGCCGCACTTCGCTCGCCTTGGTGCGGATCCTGCGATCCTGCGCTTCGGTCTCGCCCTCATCGAGTGGGTTGAGGTCCGCGATGCGATCTCCGAGGCCTCCGCCATCGCGGCTCCGGCGCTCCTTGAGCGCCGCGAGGTCTCGCTTGGCCTTCTCGAGGTCGGACTCCATCCCACGTCGGGTCTTGGCGAACTGCTCCTCCAGCGAAGACCTAGGCGGTGGCGAGGGCATGGCAGAGGCGTCCGGCGTCGCCGCCCCGACGGGCAGGGTGCCAGCGCCGCCTCCCTCGCTGGCCTTGCGCTGCTCGTCAGCCTCTCGTCGGACCGCCCGAGCGAGCTCGTCGAGGACGTCGGCGGCGGAGTGCAGCTGCGGACGGTGCGACGTGGTCCATCGGCGTCGGAAGTCGTTCGCGTCGACGCCGCTCCAGCGGGCGCGGCTCACCGTGGCGGTGATGCTGTTGGCCGAGCTCTTGCACTGCTTCGCACCGGCCGCAGCCAGCTTGCCGAGGTTGTCGAGCTTCTCCGGATCGGATCCGATCAGCGCCACGGGCCACTCCCTCCACCTCGTCGCCGGTGCCCTCGCCCGCCTGTTGTACCAGGAGAGGTGCAGCGAGACCACGGGGAGCGCTCCCCGCAATCGGGTGGGGTGAGGCAACGAGGGCGAGGGTTCGCTCGTGCCGTTGGCTTGTGGAGGCCAGCTGGGCGACGGGGCCCTGGTGAAGGGCTTGATGGTGGGAGGCCGTGGGCTCGAGCCAGTGTTGCGCTGCGGATGCCACAGCCATGGCCTCAACGGGCAGAGCGCTAGTTCGAGCCGGTCGGCTCGGCGTCGGACGCGCTGGGGCCTTGCGCGCTGATGAAGCCGAGACCGAGTGGGGCTTGCACGATGACCACCCGCAACGGCATGGCCCCCTCCGACAGCGGGTAGCTCAGGTCCTCGACCACCTCCACCCCGTCCCTCCAGACGATGCTGTCGGGCGGGTCCGTGACCACCACGAACCGAACCGTGTCCTCCGGAGGTGGCGCTTCCATGTCCGCCGGGAACTTGCCGTCGAGGGTGGTGGTGGCGAACGTCCGGTGCCCGGCGCGATCGAGCTGGAGCGCGAGCGCGGCCTGCAGCCAGCCACCGAAGCCCGACCGCGCCTCGATGAGCACCGGGGCGGACCCGATCCGGGCCTCGAGATCGGGGAGCACCTCCTCGGCGACGCCGGCGGTCACCTCCTCGCCGTAGGGCTGGCGGAGGTTCGAGAGCGCGACGCAGAGGAGGACCATCGCCGAGGCGGTGAGCGTCCAGCGCGCCGCTGGCTGCCACCGGTCGGCGCGCGGGCCGAGCCGGTGGAGGCGGACCAGGTGCGACGCCGATCGAACTGCGGAGGTGGCCACCGCGGCCGCGAGCGTGATGGAGGCACCCTCGGCCGCGATGAGGTACCAAGGGCCGATCGCACCGGTGATCCCCGAGAGGCTGAGCAGCGCGACGCCCAGAGCCCCGCCCGCGACCGCGATCCCTCGAACCTCGCTCCACGCCTGTCGGCGCCACGCCGCGAGCAGCACGAGCGCGGCGATCGGAACCAGCGCGGGGAAGAGCGAGGCGCCCGGGAAGTCGTAGACGCGGTAGGGGAGCGGCCCACCAGCCCACGTCGGCGTCATCGACAGCTCAGACCGCGCGATGCGAACGACCTCGCCCCTGGGTATGGCCGGCTCGTCGTTGTGCCGGTAGTGCTCCGCGACCAGCGCAGGGTTGCTGTCGCCCCCGTGGCTCGCCACGTCGATGATCACGGGCGTCCACATCACGACGCCGAGCACGACGGCGAGGAGCCCGGCTCGCAGCAGGGATCGGCGAGCGCCCGCCGATCCCGACCTCAGGGCCAGCGCCCCGAGCGTGAGGCCGCCCCCGAGGGTCAGCGCCAGTGCGACGGGGCCGAACTGGATGTGGGCTTGGGTCATCCAGCTCGCGAGCACGACGGCGAGGGGGAGCGCCCACGCCCGGCGTTCGACCATCGCCCACGTCAACAGGACCAGCGCCACCATCGGGAGCGCCCCGAGGTAGGGGTTCCACGGCTGGAGGAGCAGCGGGCGCGAGTCCGACAGGGACCAGACCGCCACGCCTGCGCCCAGCATGGCTGCGTGCAGGTGGCCGCCGAGGCGTCGAGCGGTGGCCAGCGCGAGGGCGGCGACCGCGCCGTTCAGCCACAGCGTCCCGGCCAAGAGCGCCGAGGACCGTTCGCCGAAGAGCTCGTACGGTGCCCACAGCACCAGGAACATCGCTGGACCGGGATGATCGAAGGGGAGGCTCGAGTAGGCGCCGGCGAGCGGGGGATGGCTCGTGACCCGGCGGATCTCGAGCTCGATGATGGCGAGGTCCTCGACGGGCACCCACGGGTGGATCAACCATGCGAGCCCGGCCACGGCGAAGGCCGCTGCGGCACCGACCGCCAAGGGATCGCGGATGGCCGCACGTCGCACCCACCGGGCCGACCTCTGCGCTCGTGACACGAGGGTCGATCGGACCCGCCTGGGCCCCGAGGCGGTCATCGTGCGCCGGGCCACGGCCCGGTCACCGCCGGGCGAAGCGGAGGCCGGCGTGGGCCTCCAGCCGTTCGATCAGCGCTTCGGGTCCGTTGCCGTCGCCGAACGCCGTGGAGGTCGTCCAGAAGCCGCCGGGGGAGCGGTCCACGCTCGGGTCGGCGAGCGCCGTGGCCACCTCGCCGAGCATCTTGGCGGTGCTGCCGTAGCCGGGATCGCGGTCGCCGGTGACCTGGGTGGCGATGGTGGCTCCAGCCGCGGTGGTGCCGAGGAAGCGGAGGTCGAAGAAGCCCGCGGCCTGGGCTTCGGGGCTGGGCCCCTCGCCTGGCTTGGGCAGCACGGTTCGGGCGGCGAGACGTCGGAGGGGACCGATCGCCATCGCGCCCATCCCGGCCGCCATCGCGGCGGTGAGCGCCCCGGCCTTCGCCGCGCCCATCGCCCCTGGGCCGGTGGCCATGACCTCGCGGTAGCGGAAGTCGGGGCCCCACGGACGACCGCGCAGGCCGTGGCTGCGGTGCACGACGCGGGTGTTGACCGTGGCCATCACGAACGGGCCGGCCCACCCTCCGGTGGCATCGTCTCGGGTCGGTCCGGTGACGTCGCGCTGCTCGGGGCCGGTGCCGGTGTCGGGCGGTGCCAGGAGGTACGGGTCGGCCAGGCGACGGCGCAGGTCGCGGTCGTGCGCGGCCTCCTCCATCAGGTTCAGCATCGAGGCGATGGTCCCGCCGCTGGCGCCGCCGCGCATGGCCTTGACCGCCATGTCGATGCGCGTGCACGGGGCACCGAGCTCCTCGAGCGCCCGCTGCTGGGTGAACCAGACGCCGAGATCCGAGGGGAGCGAGTCGAACCCGCAGGCGTGCACCACCCGGGCGCCGCTCTCGGCGGCCTCCGCTTGGTGGGCGTCGATCATGGCCCGCATCCACTGCGGCTCGCCGGTGAGGTCGCAGTAGTCGGTGCCTTCGGCCACCACGGCCGCCGCCACGGGGGAGCCGTAGCTTGCGTAGGGGCCGACCGTGGAGACCACCACATGGGTCGAGCGGGCCATCTCGGCCAGGCCGTCGGCATCGGTGGCATCGACCACGATGCGCTCCACCTCGGCCCCGGTCTCGGCCGCCACCCGATCGAGCTTGGCGGCGTCGCGTCCGGCGATCGCCCACCGAAGCGGCCCGTCGGTGCCGTGGCGGGCGGCGAGGTGCCGGCAGAGGATCTGGCCGACGAAGCTGGTGGCGCCGAAGACGACGAGGTCGTGGGCCCGGTCGGTGCGACGTTCCATGGCCGAAGGGTACGGGGTCGCAGCGCCCCTACCCCTCTGTTGCGCCGACCTCCGCGTCCTCGCCATCGGGTGATTCGTCGATGGGAGGAGCGTGGCCCTCGACATCGATGTTCGGCAGGAGCCGGTCGAGCCAGCGAGGCAGCCACCAGTTCTTGTCTCCGAGTAGCTCCATGGTCGCGGGGACGAGGAGCATGCGGACGATGGTGGCGTCGAGGAGGATGGCGGCCGCGAGCCCGGTGCCCATGAGCTTGAACGCGCGGTCGTTCTCGAGCAGGAAGCTGCCGAAGACGACGACCATGATCGCGGCGGCAGCGGTGATGACCTTGGCGGTGGCGGCCAGGCCGTCGGCGACCGAGGTCCGGCTGTCGCCGGTGCGCAGCCACTCCTCGCGGACTCGGGAGAGGAGGAAGACCTCGTAGTCCATCGACAGCCCGAAGACGATGGCGAAGAGCATCATCGGCATCCACGGCTCGACTGGGGCGGGGCTGACGTTGGTGAGGTCGCCGCCCCACGCCCACTGGAAGAGGGCGACCATGATCCCGTAGGCGGCGCCGATCGAGAGCAGGTTCATGACCACGGCCTTCAGCGGGACCAGCAGGGATCGAAAGACCGCCATGAGGAACAGGAACGACATGACCAGCACGGCAGCGAAGAACCAGGGGATCCGTTCGCCCAGGTAGGTGGCGAAGTCGACGTTCACGGCCGTGATGCCGGTGACGAACACGTCGGTCCCGAGCGCCTGCTCCGCCTCCGGGAGGACGTCAGCTCGTAGCCGCCCGACCAACTGCGCGGTGGCCTCGTCTTGCGGGCCGCTCTTCGGGATCACGTTCCAGAGCACCGCGGTGCCGTCCTGGTTCGGCACGGCTGGGGAGACGGCCACGACCCCGGGGTCGGCACCGACCACCTCGGCGACCCGAGCGACCGCGGCGGCGTCGGCCCCGTTGCCGAGATCGGCGACGAGCAGGAGCGGGCCGTTGAAGCCCTTCCCGAACCCGTCGACCAACAGGTCGTACGCCTGCCTCGTGGTGGTGCTCTCCGGGTAGTTGCTCTCGTCAGACGAGCCGAGGCGTAGGCCGAGCACGGGGAGCGAGAGCAGGACGAGGACGCCAGCGCCGGCGATCGCGGCGGTCCACGGCCGATGTTGGATCAACCTGCTCCACCGATAGGCCAGCGTCTCGCGGTGCGGCTTCGGAGGCCGGTGCTTCACCTCGGCGTGCAGCGCCGGCACCCAGCGGCCCACCGCCAGCACCACGACCGCGACGGGGAAGGCGATCATGAGCATCGCGATGTCGAGGCCGACGCCGATCAGGCCAACCGCGATCAGGCCTGCGGCGACGAGGCCCCGACGTCGGGTCTTCTCGATGCGCGTGCCGGCGAAGCCCACGAGGGCCGGGAGCAGCGTGAGCGACGCCGCGATGGTCAGGGCGACGGTGACCGACGCGCTGACCGCGAGGCCCGCCACGAAGGGCACGCCGATGAGCAGCATGCCGAGCAGCGAGATCACGACCGTGGTGCCGGCGAAGGCGACGGAGCGGCCAGCGGTGTCCATGGCGATGCTGATGGACTCGCGGACGTCGTGGCCCGCGTGGTGCTGCTCCCGGTATCGGGTGATGATCAGCAGGGCGTAGTCGATGCCGACCCCGAGGCCGATCATCACCCCGATGAACGGCGCGAACTCGGGGATGGTGAGCGCATGGCTGAGCAGCATCGTCACCGCTCCGCCTAGGCCGATGCCGAAGAGGGCGACGCCGATCGGCAGGCCCATGGCGAGCACCGATCCGAAGGCGGCGATGAGGATGACGATGGCGAAGGCGAGCCCGATGGTCTCCGAGGTCGGGTCCTGGAACTCGGCGAAGACGATCCCGCCCAGCTCGATGCGCAGCCCCTCGATGCTCGGCTGCTCCTCCTGGATCAGCTCACGAACGTCAGCGACCTTCTCGAAGTCGGTGTCGCTCCCGCCGGGGAACTCCACGTTGGCGTAGGCGATCGTCCGGTCTTCGGAGACCTGCCGTTCGCCGCCGGGCTCGTAGGGGCTCACGACCCGCGAGACGGCGTCTTGCGCGGCGACCGTGTCGAACAGCTTCGACATCGCCGCCTGGACCGACGCATCGTCGACCCCCTGGTCGGCTTCGAACACGATCGTGCCCGTGAAGCCCGTTCCCTGGCCCCCGAACTTGGCGTTGAGCAGATCGAACCCGTCGCGCGACTCCACGTCGGGAAGGTTCAGGTCCTGCCGATAGTTGTCGCCGATCCCGTTCGCGATGCCGTTCACCCCGAACAGGACCACCAGCCACACCGCCAGCACGAGTCGACGGCGGTCGTGGCACCACGGGCCCAGCCGCGCGAACCGGGATCGTGCGGGGGCTCCCGAGGTGTCCTTGGCGTCTGGGCTGCTCATGGACGGGCTCCTCGGACCAGGTGACGGGGGGCTGTGCCGAGCGTACCGGTGCAGACGAACCGGCTCCCGGGTGTTCGACGTCGCCGGCGGCTTCCCCTCTGACCGCGCTCGTCAAGCCGTCGCGGTGGCCCGGACCAGGGAGTCGACGTAGGCGAGCTTGTCGATCACGGCGGGAGCGAGCACGAACGGGTACAGGTCCGCGGCACCCATGGATCGGCTGAGCGCGTTCAGCGCGGCGGCCAGCGCGATCCAGTCGGCGGCCACGGCCTCGAACGCACCGTCCTCGCCGTCGGAGCGCGGCACCTCGCCAGCTCCGGACGGGTCGGTCACCCGGACGCCCGACTGTGCCGCGGTCTGCAGGGTGTCGCGCAGGTGCAGGTAGTGGGCGAACGTCTCGGCCCAGTCCTCCCACGGGTGCATGGTGGCGTAGGCGGACACGTGCTCGGCATCCCACCCCGTCGGCCCCGGCCCGCCGTAGTGGGCGGCCAGCGCGTCTCCGTAGCTGGCTCGCTCGTCGCCGAACCGCTCCCGGAACTCGTCGACGCGGCCGGCGTCGCGCACGAGCACCATCCAGTAGTAGTGGCCGACCTCGTGGCGGAGGTGGCCCAGGACCGTGCGGTAGGCCTCGCCAAGCTCCGTGCGCACCCGCTCGCGGTACGCGTCGTCGGCCTCTGCGAGATCGAGGGTGATGACGCCGTCCTCGTGGCCGATCATCACCTCGTCGAAGCGGCTCGACAGCAGGTCGAAGGCCAGTCCCTCGGGGTGCTCGTGGAAGCTGGTGATGGGCAGCCCGAGGTCGATGAGCTGGGCCACCAGCCGCCGCTTGGCGCTCTCGGCCTCCACGAAGCGCTGGTGCGCCTCGTCGTCGCCGTCGGGTGGACGCGTGCGCGTGAGCTGGCAGCTCCGGCAGAGCTGGCCGGCATCGTCCGTGGCCACCACCCAGTTGCAGCCCGCGGTCACGGCCCCCGCGCAGCGCGTGAGCTGGCCCCCGGCGCCCCCGGCGTCGTCCACGGCCACCATCGCGAACATCGAGGGTTCGAACCCGAGCGCGGTCCCACAGGCCAAGCAGCGGTCGTTCTCGAAGAACACGGGACGCTGGCAGGAGGGACATCTGAGGGCGCGCACCCGTGCATCTTGCCCAACTCCATCACCTCGGGTTCTCCGTCCTGAAACAATCGCGACACACCTCGTCGTTACGTTCGGATGCTCGATGACCACGAACCAGACGCAGTCGGCCGCCGAAGGGCCCGAGACGTTCTGGTCCGGCTACGCCGCAGGGCCGTTCTGGGACGAGATGCTGGGCGTCGACGTGCACCGCGAGAGCTATGCCGGCGTGATGGCCTACCTCGAGGAGCTCGGCGACGAGCTGCTCGAGCGCCAGGCGGCCGCCGAGCTCGCCATCGCCTCGATGGGGATCTCCTTCGCCGTGTACGCGGAGGGTGGCGCGATCGATCGGGCCTGGCCCTACGACGTGATCCCCCGGGTGATCGACCAGCGCGAGTGGGCGCAGGTCTCCGAGGGTCTGGTCCAGCGCCTCGAGGCCCTCAACCTGTTCATCGGCGACATCTACGGCGATGCCAAGGCGCTGGCCGACGGGATCGTGCCCTCGGACATCGTCCTCGGCTCCCCGGACCACCGGCCCGAGTGCCGAGGCATCGAGCCGCCGCACGGGACGTGGGCCCACATCTGCGGCAGCGACCTGGTGCGCGGCGCCGACGGCCTGTTCCGGGTCCTCGAGGACAACCTGCGGGTCCCCTCCGGGGTGGCCTACATGATCGAGAATCGCCAGATCTCCAAGCGAGTCCTGGCCGACGCGTTCCGCGACATCGACATCCAGCCCGTCGACAGCTACCCGTTCCGGCTCCAGCAGATGCTGGCGTCGCTCACGCCACGCCCCGGCGAGGTGCCCGTCATCGCGGTGCTCACGCCGGGCATCTACAACTCGGCCTACTTCGAGCACACGTTCTTGGCCCAGCAGATGGGCGCGCTGCTGGTGCAGGGGAGCGACCTCGTGGTCGACGACGACGACGTCTGCTACGCCCGAACGGTCGGTGGGCTCGTGCGCGTGGATGTCATCTACCGCCGGGTCGACGACGCCTTCCTCGACCCCGAGGTGTTCCGGTCCGATTCCTTGGTGGGCACCCCGGGCCTGATGCGGGCGTGGCGCAGCGGCAACGTCGCGCTGGCCAACGCCCCCGGTGCGGGCGTCGCCGACGACAAGGTCGTCTACGCGTTCGTCCCCGACCTCATCCGCTACTACCTGGACGAGGAGCCGAAGCTCCCCTCGGTGCCCACCTACGTCTGCCTCCGCGACGACGACCGGCGCTACGTGCTCGAGCACCTCGACGAGCTCGTGGTGAAGCCGGCCAACGAGAGCGGCGGCAAGGGCATCTTCATCGGGACCCAGGCCACAGCGGCGGAGAAGGACGAGATCCGTGCCGCGGTCGAGGCCCAGCCTCGGAACTGGATCGCGCAGCCCATCATCGAGCTGTCGACCGCCCCGACGCTGTGCGACGGCCGGCCCGCGCCCCGTCACCTCGACCTGCGGCCCTTCGTGCTCTCGGGTGCCGACCCGTACGTGACGATGGGCGGCCTCACCCGCGTGGCCCTGCGCGAAGGCTCGCTCGTGGTGAACAGCTCCCAGGGCGGCGGCAGCAAGGACACCTGGATCGTCGACACCCATCCTGAGGGCACGTCGGCGCCAGACCGCTCGAGCTCCGGGGGGCAGGGCGCGTGACCGCCATCGATCCGGAACCGCCGGAGGGACTCCCGGCCACGAGGCACATGCTGTTGTCCAGCGTGGCCGAGAGCCTGTACTGGGCCGGTCGCCACCTGGAGCGGGCCGAGGGCACGGCCCGGCTCGTGCGCACCCACACCGAGATGTTCATCGACCTGCCCCGCGCCGTCGGCCCGGGGTGGGGACCGCTCCTCGCCGTCACCGGGAGCTGGACGGCGTTCGCCGAGCACCACGACGCCGTCGACGAGGACAGCGTCGTCTCGTTCCTCCTCGCCGACCCCAGCAACGAGGGATCCGTGGTGAGCTCCCTCACCCGGGCACGGGAGAACTTCCGGGTGACCCGCGGCTTCATCCCGAACCGGTTGTGGGAGATCGTGAACGAGGCCGATCGCTGGACGCGCGCCACCGCCCAAGCCGGGTGCGGTCGGGGCCGGCGGGTGCTGTGGACCGAGGAGGTGATCCGGCGCTGCCACACCGCGCACGGGTCGGCCGACGCCACCATGAGCCGCGACCAGGCGTTCGCGTTCATGGCGATCGGCCGGGAGGTCGAGCAGGCCGACATGACCAGCCGGGTGCTCGACGTCGGGGGCCTCACCATGACCGCGGCGGTCGACACCCTCGGCCCCTACGGCGACATCGTCTGGATGAAGACCCTGCGCGCGCTCGGCGCCGAGCAGATGTACCGCCGCCAGATGGGCGCCCTCATCTCGCCGGCGGCAGCGATCCGGTTCCTGTTGCGCGACGGCGCCTTCCCCCGGTCGGTGGAGCACAGCCTGACCCGGGCAGCGCAGCTGGTCCGCGAGCTTCCGAACAACCAGGCCGCGCTGGCTGCCACCGCCACCGTGCAGCGCCACCTGGACCAGCTCGGCGGCGAGGCGCTCGAGCCGGCTGGCCTGAGCAACTACCTCGACGAGCTGCAGGTGCACCTCGCCACGCTGCACGATCGGTTGGCCGAGACCTACTTCCTCGCGCCGGTGGCCGACGAGGCCCGATGAGCATCCACGTCGCCCTCGAGCACCGCACCACGTACCGCTTCGACAAGGCGGTGAGCCTCACGCCCCACGTGGTCCGCCTGCGCCCCGCGGCCCACTGCCGGACGCCGATCCTCTCGTACTCGATGACGGTGGAGCCCAGCGACCACTTCATCAACTGGCAGCAGGACCCGTTCGGGAACTTCGAGGCCCGGCTCGTGTTCCCCAAGCCGACCACGAAGCTCGAGATCGTCGTCGACCTCGTCGCCGACCTCACGGTCATCAACCCCTTCGACTTCTTCCTCGAGCCCGACGCCGAGCGCATCCCGTTCGCCTACGACCCCGACCTGCTCCGCGACCTCGGGCCCTATCTGGAGCACGAGCCGCCCGGACCACTGCTGGCGGCCTGGCTGGCCGAGGTCGAGCTGCCGACGGCCGGCACGCCGACGGTCGACTTCCTCGTCGCCCTGAACCAGCGCCTCCAGCACGACATCGCGTACACCACCCGTCTGGAGCCCGGGGTGCAGGAGCCGGAGGTGACCCTCGAGCGGGCCCTCGGCTCGTGCCGCGACAGCGGCTGGCTCCTGGTGCAGGTCCTGCGCAACCTCGGCCTGGCTGCCCGCTTCGTCTCGGGCTACCTGGTGCAGCTCACCGCCGACGACGTGCCCCTCGACGGTCCGGCCGGCCCCGAGGCCGACTTCACCGACCTCCACGCCTGGTGCGAGGTGTTCATCCCCGGTGCCGGTTGGGTCGGGCTCGACCCGACGTCGGGCCTCTTCGCCGGCGAGGGCCACCTCCCCCTGGCCGCCACCCCCCGGCCGGCGTCGGCCGCGCCCATCACCGGCTCCACCGAGCCGTGCGAGGTGACCTTCGACTTCGCCAACCAGGTCACGCGGATCCACGAGGACCCGCGCGTCACCCTGCCGTACACGGCCGAGCAGTGGAAGCGCATCGACGGCCTCGGCCACGAGGTCGACGAGCGGCTGCGAGCCGGCGACGTGCGCCTCACCCAGGGCGGCGAGCCGACGTTCGTCTCCGTCGACGACATGGACGCCCCCGAGTGGACCGTCGCCGCCGACGGCGAGGACAAGCGCGCCCGGGCGTGGGACCTCACGCTCCGCCTCGCCGAGGCGTTCGCCCCAGGCGGGCTCGTCCAGGCCGGCCAGGGCAAGTGGTACCCGGGCGAGCCGCTCCCACGCTGGGAGCTCGGCGTCCACTGGCGCGCCGACGGCGAGGCGCTCTGGTCTCGTCCCGACCTGCTGCTCGGCCCGTTCGAGCCTGGCAGCGCCACGGCGGACCAGGCCGAAGCCCTCGCCCGCTCCCTCGCCCGACGTCTCGGGCTGGCGCCAGCGTTCGTGCACCCCGCGTACGAGGATCCGCTCGACGCGCTCGCTCGCGCGGCGCGCCTCCCGGCCGGCGCGCCCCCCGAGGTCGACATCGACCCGAGCGATCCCGGTCTCGCCTCCGATGACGGGCGGGCCCGGCTCCTCGCAGCCATCGACGCCGCGGCCGGTGAGCCCGTCGCCTGGGTCATGCCGGTGCACCACCTCCCCGAAGGCGTCGGCGGGTGGGCCACCGCCGAGTGGGTCCTGCGTCGAGGTCGCCTCGTGCTCGTGCCCGGCGACTCGCCGGCCAGCCTGCGCCTGCCGCTCGACTCGCTCACCTGGTCACCGGCGCCGCCGCAGCCCGAGCGTTCGACCTTCGAGCCGGTGGTGCCCCTGCCCGAACGAGAGGGCGGCAGCGAAGGCCCCGTCACCCCGCCACCCGCGGCGGTGGTCCCCGTCGGGGAGGCGCCACCCACCGCGCTCGGCGTGGAGGTCCGCGACGGTCGGCTCAGCGTCTTCCTCCCTCCGCTGACCCACCTCGAGCACGCGGTCGCCCTCCTGGCGGTCGTCGAGGCGGCGGTGGTCGACGGCGGCGTCCCGGTCGTGATCGAGGGCTACGCGCCGCCGCGCGACCCCCGGCTGCGCACGCTGGTGGTCACCCCCGACCCGGGCGTGATCGAGGTGAACCTCCACCCGGCTTCGTCGTGGGCCGAGCTGGTGGCCACCACCGAGGTCCTCTACGCCGAGGCCAAGGCGTCTCGCCTGGGGACCGAGAAGTTCGAGCTCGACGGCACCCACTCGGGATCGGGTGGTGGGAACCACGTGACCTTGGGCGGGATGCGCCCGGCCGACAGCCCGTTGCTGCGCCGACCGGACCTCCTGCGGAGCCTGGTCACCTACTGGCAGCACCATCCGTCGCTGTCGTACCTGTTCTCCGGGCGCTTCATCGGTCCCACGAGCCAGGCGCCTCGCGTCGACGAGGCCCGCCACGACGCGCTCGACGAGCTCGAGATCGCGTTCGGCGAGCTCGACCGGTTGGGCGCCGACGTGGCGCCGTGGCTGGTCGACCGGTTGTTCCGCCACCTCCTGGTGGACCTGACCGGCAACACGCACCGGGCGGAGTTCTGCATCGACAAGCTGTTCACCCCCGAGGCGGAGCGCGGCCGGCTCGGCTTGGTGGAGCTCCGCGGCTTCGAGATGCCGCCGCACCCCCAGATGGCGCTCGTGCAGGCGCTGCTGGTGCGAGCGCTCGTCGCCCGCCTCTGGGAGGACCCGTTCGAGGCCCGGCTGGTGCGGTGGGGCACCGAGCTGCACGACCGGTTCCTGCTGCCCCACGAGGTCGCGAGCGACATCGCCGCGGTGGCCGACGACCTGCTGGCCCACGGCATCGACTTCGAGCTGTCGTGGCTCGATCCGTTCCTCGAGTTCCGGTTCCCGCGGCTGGGCACCGTCGACGTCGGCGGCGTGCACCTCGAGCTGCGAGCGGCCATCGAACCGTGGCTGGTCCTCGGCGAGGAGGTCAGCCTGGCCGCCACCTCGCGGTACGTGGACTCGTCGGTCGAGCGGCTCCAGGTGCGGGTGGAGGGCCTCGCCCCCGGCCGCCACGTCATCACCTGCAACGGGCGCGCCATCCCCCTGCGCGCCACGGCGACGCCCGGCACTTGGGTGGCCGGGGTGCGCTACCGGGCGTGGCAGCCGCCTTCGGCCCTGCACCCCACGATCGGCGTGCACTCCCCGCTGGTCTTCGACGTGGTCGACCTGCAGTCGGGACGGTCCCTCGGTGGGTGCACCTACCGGGTGGACCACCCGGGCGGCCGCAACTACGACCGCTTCCCGGTCAACGCCAACGAAGCCGACGCTCGCCGCACGTCGCGGTTCAGCACGGTGGGCCACACGCCGGGGCCCGTCGACGTGCCTCGGCTCGAGGCCGAGCTCGCCCAGCTCGAGGGCTACCCTCGCACCCTCGACCTGCGTCGGCCTGCGAAGATGGCTGCCGGGGCGACGCCCCGACCGCCGCACGGCACCTGACCGATCGCCCGAATGACGCTGCTCCCCACCTCCGACCTTCTCGCGGGCTACGAGCCGATCGCCGGTCACCACGACGAGCTGTTCGACGGCAGCGAGGTCCGCCCCCAGTGGCGAGCGGTGGCGGACTCGCTGCTGCGCCTGGGGCGCGGGGAGCTGTCGCAGCGCACGATGGCCCTTCGCCGCCTGCTGGTGGACGACGGGGTCAGCTACAACGTCATCAGCGGCGAGCGCAGCGCGATCCGCTCGTGGACGCTCGACCCGGTGCCGATGGTGGTCCCGGCCGAGGAGTGGGCGGGCCTCGAAGCGGGGCTGGTCCAGCGGTCCGAGCTGCTCGACCGCCTGCTCGCCGACCTGTACGGGCCACGCCGGCTCATCGCGGACGGCACCATCCCTCCTGAGGTGGTGTATGGCCACCCGGGGTTCCTGCGGGCGTGCGACGGGATCCAGCTGCCCGGTCGCCACCAGCTCATCCACGCCGCCTACGACGTGGGTCGCGCCCCGGACGGGACCTGGACGCTGATCTCGGACCGCACCCAGGCGCCCTCGGGCGTCGGGTACGCCCGGGAGAACCGAGTCGCCCTGTCGCGCGTGATGCCCGACCTCTACCGCGATCTCGACGTCGTGCGCCTGGCGCCGTTCTTCTTGAACCTCCGGGCCGCGCTGGAGCGGGTCGCGCCCGCGTCCGCGGACGCGCCGAGGATCGTGGTCCTCACGCCCGGGCCGCGGAGCGAGACGGCGTTCGAGCACGGCTCGCTCGCGTCCTACCTCGGCTATCCGCTCGTCCAGGGGGCCGACCTTCGGGTGCGCGACGGTCGGGTGTGGGTTCGCACGCTCGGTCGCCTCGAGCCGGTCCACGTGATCCTGCGGCGGGTCGACGCCGCCTGGTGCGATCCCCTCGAGCTGCTGCCCGACTCGACCCTGGGCGCGCCGGGGCTGCTCGAGGCGTGCCGGGTGGGCAACGTGTCGGTGGTGAACGCGCTGGGCAGCGGGGCCCTGGAGAACCCCGGGCTCATGCCGTTCCTGGCCGACGCGTGCCGCGCGCTGCTCGGCGAGGACCTCCGTCTCCCCTCGGTCACCACCTGGTGGTGCGGCGACGAGGGGTCCCGGCGCCATGTGGCCGCGAACCTCGACCGCCTCGTGCTCAAGTCCCTGTCCGCCACCGGCACGCGGACGGTGTCGGGCTGGACCTTGTCGGGCGACGAGCTCGACGCCCTCCGGTCTCGGATCGAGGCGCGCCCCCACCTCTGGGTCGCGCAGGAGCCGATGGCTCTGGGCTCCGCGCCGACCCTCGTCGACGGGCGCCTCGTGGCTCGGCGCTCGATCCTGCGGTGCTTCGTGGCTGCCCTCGAGGATGGCTACACGGTCATGCCCGGCGGCTTGACCCGGATCGCGCCCGACGCCGGCGAGGGTCTCATCACCAACCAGCAGGGTGCGTGGAACAAGGACACGTGGGTGCTGGCTCGAGAGCCCGAACGGGTCACCGGCGTGTGGCTCGAGCCGATCGACGCGCCGGCCCAGGCCCACGCGCCCGCCACGGCGATGTCCCAGCGCGCCGCCGAGAACCTCTTCTGGCTCAGCCGCTACGCCGAGCGCGCCGAGGCCACCGTGCGCCAGCTGCGGGTCGTGTCGGACCGGCTCACCGAGTTCCCCGCCGGCAGCGACCCGGCCGGCAACGCCTGCGTGGAGGTCCTGCTCGCCGCGCTCACCACCACCACGGGCACCTGGCCGGGGTTCCTCGGCGACGGCGCGGCCGAGGCGATGGCCGCGCCCAGTCCCGAGATCCGCTCCCTGCTCGTCGACCCACGGCGATCCGGCACCGTCGCCCACTCGGTGCAGCGGCTGCTGGACGCTGCGGCCGAGGTCCGCGATCAGCTCTCGACCGACACGTGGCTCCTCATCGGCCACCTCGACCGGGACCTCGCCTCGCTCGACGGTCAGATGCCGGTCGCGGAGGTGACCGGGGCGCTGGGCCGCGTGATGACGGGCATGCTGGCCCTCGCCGGGTTGGCGGGCGAGTCGATGGTGCGCGACGACGGCTGGCAGTTCATGGAGGCCGGTCGGCGCCTCGAGCGGGGCCTGCAGATCTGCGCCCTGCTCGGCGCGACCGTGGCGCACCATCGCGACGACGCCGCCGATGGCTTGGTCCTCGAGTCGGTGCTGACCTCGTCGGAGAGCATCGTCACCTATCGGCGTCGCTACCGATCCCACGGCCGGGTCGAGACCCTGCTCGACCTGCTCCTGCTCGACGCGGGAAACCCCCGCTCGCTCGCGTTCCAGGTCAAGCGCCTCGCCGACGCGGTCGATGCCATGCCACCGGCCGAGCAGAGCTCCACCGTCGAGATCGGTGCGCTGCTCGACGAGCTCGCAACGCTGGTGGCGCTGGCCGACACCAACCAGCTGGCTCGCCCTGCTGACGGCGAGCTGCCCGACCTGGTGGCGTTCCTCGGCCAGGTCCACCTGCTCCTGACACGCCTCGGCGACCACCTCGACGCCGCGCACTTCTCCCACCAGCTGCCGCAGCGGGCGGTCGTGCCCGTGCAGTCGTTGGGGTCCGCCGCGGTGCGGCCGTCCGTGGACGCGACCCGATGACCTACCGGGTCGTCCACCGCACCCGGTACCACTACGAGTCGGAGGTGCTCGCCAGCTACGGCGAGACGCACCTGCACCCGCGCGAGTCCCACGGACAGCAGACCTACGCGTCGACCCTCGCCATCGACCCGTTCCCCGAGCACTACCGGGAGCGACGCGACTTCTTCGGCAACCGAGCCACCCACTTCACGGTCCTCGAGCCCCACCTCGACCTGGTGGTCACGGCCACCTCCCTGGTCGACGTCAGCGGGCGCGACGAGGCGCGGGACTCGATCGCCGACATCCCGTGGGAGCAGGCCCGAGACCTGCTCCGCGAGGACGGCGGCCGCGAGACGATCGATGCCCGCCAGTACGTGCTCGAGTCGACGCTGGCCGTGCGCTCCCCCGAGGCCACCGAGTACGCCGCGACCTCGTTCACCCCCGGGCGTCCTCTTGGGGAGGCCCTCGCCGACGTCGCGTCTCGGCTGCACGCGGAGTTCGAGTTCGCACCCGGCGCCACGACGGTCAGCACCCCGATCGCCGAGGTGCTCGAGAAGCGGGCGGGCGTGTGCCAGGACTTCGCCCACCTCACGATCAGCGCGCTCCGCGGCCTCGGTCTGGCCGCTCGCTACGTGAGCGGGTACCTCGAGACCGTCCCTCCGCCCGGACGCGAGCGGCTCGTCGGGGCCGACGTGTCCCACGCCTGGGTGTCGGTGTTCGTCCCCCGCGTCGGTTGGGTGGACGTGGACCCGACGAACGACCAGTTCGTCAACGACCGGTACGTGACGGTGGCCTGGGGTCGCGACTACGCCGATGTGCCGCCGCTGAAGGGCGTCGTCTACACCGAGGCCAAGGTCCAGGACCTCACGGTGACCGTCGACGTGGAGACCATCGCCGACGACGATCCCGCCCTCGTCGCCGCGCTCGGCGACGACCCCGCTCCCGAGGACGAGTGACCCACGACGCAGTGGGTCGTGCCACGGCCCTCTCGCGGTGCTACCCGTGGAGGTCGTGGCGCTCGAACGCCCGGATCGTGAAGGTGGCGAGGACGATGGCCGTGCCGACGAGGATGGCGAGCCCGGCCCAGCCGAGGCCGTGGTCGAGCTGGTCGTTGCTGGCGGACCAGTAGAAGAGCGACGCGTAGCGAGCGGGCTTCGCCCAGGTCACGAGCGGGGCGAGGGACGCGACGAGGTAGGAGGCGGCGGCCACGGCGGAGGCGATGCCGAGCGAGCTGCCGCGGTTGCCGGTCGAGGTGGCGAGCGCCATCGCCAGCAGGCCGAAGTCCACGCCCAGCAGCATGATCCCGAGCGTGGCGGTGGCGAGGTGCCAGAGATCGAGGTGCAGGTCGAACACCGGCCCGGGCAAGACGGTGGCGAACACGACCGCAGCGAGGATGAACGCCTGGATGCACAACACCGCGATCTTCTCGCCGGCGACCCGGGCACGCGCGTACGGGAGCGACAGGACCAGCTCGAGGTGGCCGTCTCGCTCCTGGCCGGCGAAGGCAGCCACGCCGTAGCCGATGGTGAGCAGCAAGATGATGAGCGGGAAGAAGTTGGCGTAGGCGTTGGCGTTGATCCAGCCGGTGGGGCTGGTGATCGACCCGGTGATGCCGAACAGCGCGGCGACGCCCTCGGAGTTCGACGTCAGCTCGTCGAGGTTGGACGAGTCCTTGAACGCCGGGTACAGGGCGACGATCAGCAAGAGGTAGACGGCCATCCCCACCGAGTAGCCGATGAGGCTCTTGCGGCGGAGCCGGAGGTCGAGCGAGGCGATCGGTGCCGCGGCCATCTCAGCGGCCCCCCTCGTCGTCGCCCTGGTAGTAGCTGAGGAACAGCTCGTCGAGGTCGGCGTGGCGGGCGGTCAGGTCGTCGAGGCCGATCTCGAGCGCGAGCCGCATCGCCGGTTGGAGGTCGCCGTCGAGGCGGAGGTCGATCCACTCGTCGCGGGGCGTGGCGGCCACCACCCCGTCGAGGTCCAGGAACCGGGCTGGGTCGGTCTGGGCGGCGAGGCGCACGCTCATGAGGCGGGGCGCGTCGGCGCGGAGCTGCTCGACCGTGTTGGTCACCACGAGGCGCCCGTCGCGGATGATCGCCACCCGGTCGGCGACCCGCTGGACCTCGTCGAGGGAGTGGGACGAGAGCAGGACCGTGCGACCTTCGTCGGTGGTCTCGCGCAGGAGCTTGTCGAACTCCGCCTGCACGAGCGGGTCGAGGCCGCTCGTCGGTTCGTCGAGGATGAGCAGCTCCGGCTGGTGGGCGAAGGCGAGCAGGAGCCCCACCTTCTGGCGGTTGCCCTTCGAGAGGTCCTGCACCTTGCGATCGAGCGCGATCCCGAAGCGTTCGACGAGGGAGGCGACCAGGGCGGGGTCGTGCGGTCCGCGCGCTTCGTCGAACCAGTCGAGGTGGGCCTGGCCGGTCATGTGGTCGAACAGGTGGACGTCGCCCGACAGGTAGCCGACGCGCCGGCGGATCTCCACGCTCTCGTCGACCGAGTCGAGCCCGAGCACCTCGGCTCGACCGGAGGTCGGGTGCTGGAAGTCGAGCAGGGTGCGGATGGTGGTGGACTTCCCCGCGCCGTTCGGGCCGAGGAAGCCGAACACCTCGCCGGCGGGCACCTCGAGGTCGAGCGACTCGACGCCCCGGTCGGTGCCGTAGCGCTTGGTCAGCTGGTGGGTCGCGATGGCGGTCGTCACCTGGTGGCTCCTCGTCGCGTGCCCGGCGGTTCCCTCCGACGATGGCACGTGGCGCTGCTTCGCGCTAGGAGCGGGGACGCCTCGGCGCCTGGGTCAGCTGCCCGGCTGCGGCCTTGCGGTTCGCGACGTCTCGGTCGAGCGCCTGGGCGAGGGAGAGCCCGGCGAGCTGGTCGCTCAGGTTGCTCACGATGGCGGTCCAGGTCTGGTGGAGGCCGCACGGGTAGGCCCGGTCGCCGCAGCGGACCTCGTCGAGGGCGCAGCGCTCGGCCTCCAGCGTTCCCTCGACGGCGGTGACCGCCTCGGCCATGTCGATGTCGGCGGGGTCTCGGGCCAGCGCGCAGCCGCCGCCGGGGCCCCGCGCTCAGTCGAGGAGCCCGGCCCGCGAGAGCGCAGCGACGAGCGTGGGGATGTTCCCCTGCGACACGCCGCTGGCTTCGGCGAGCTCGGCCGACGTCTGCCGCGTCCCCACGGGCATCGATGCGAGGTGCAAGAGGATGCGGATCGCATCGCCGCTTCGCTTGGTGAGGGCCAGGCGCATTGGCGGGAGGCTACCGAGCGGAGCGCGCTGGACCGGTGGGTGCAGCGCCGCGGTCGAGGTGGTCCATGGATCCCCCATCGGTCTGGTCCAGTGAGCTGGACGATTACTCGTACATAGTGCTAGGATCTAGGTATTCGGTCAACGGCGACGGAAGGAGCGGGTCATGGGCTCGGACGAGACCTCTGCGGCGGGTGAGGCGGGTCAGGGTGCGGTCAGCCGTCGCGCCGTGCTGGGAGCCAGCATCGGCGGGATCGGCGCCGCCTCGGTGGTCGGCCTCGCCACCGCTGCCATGTGGCCCGAGACGAAGGTGACGGCCGCGACGGCGGGGAGCGTAGAGGCGGAAACCGTGGAGGCAGGCGACGCCACGACGGCGGCGATCGACTTCACCGCAGCCCCCGACGACGACTTCGAAGCGCGCGATCCGCGGCTCGATCCGGCGCCGTCGGCCACCGAGCACCGCATCGACCTGCGGGCCACGGAGCTCGCGGGCGAGGTCGCGCCGGGGGTAAGCCAGCAGCTGTGGACCTTCAACGACGTTGTCCCTGCGCCCTTCTTCCGGGGCAAGCTCGGCGACCGGTTCGTGTTCACCTTGACCAACGACGGCACCCTGGACCACTCGGTGGACTTCCACGCCTCGAAGGTGGCGTGGAGCGGCCCCATGCAGTCGATCGGCCCTGGGGAGTCGGTGGAGTACGCCTTCGAGGCGAAGCACGCGGGGGTCTTCATGTTCCACTGCGGGACCCCACCGGTGCTCCACCACATCGGTGCCGGCATGCACGGCGCCGTGGTCATCGACCCGCCGGACCTGGCCGCGGTCGACCACGAACTCCTCATGATCCAGTCCGAGATCTACACCGGGCCCGATGGCGAGGTCGCCGACTACCCCAAGATGCAGCGGTCGGCCTGGGACGCCGTCGTGTTCAACGGCTACGTCAACCAGTACAAGCACCGTCCGATCCGCGTCGAGGTCCACGAGCGCGTGCGGGTCTGGGTGCAGAACAACGGCCCGTCGGAGAACTCGTCGTTCCACGTGATCGGGACCATCGCCGACACCGTCTTCAAGGAGGGCGCCTACCGGCTCCGCCCCGATGCCGGGCGCGGGGGCAGCCAGGCGCTCGACCTCCAACCGGCGCAGGGCGGCTTCATCGAGTTCACCTTCGACGAAGAGGGCTTCTACCCGTTCGTCACCCACAAGTTCGCCACCGCGGAGATCGGCGCGCTGGGCCTGTTCCAGGTCGGCGACGTCGAGCTGCCTGCCGGCGGCGCCGGACACTGAGGAGCATCGCCATGGGAGACACCGCAACCACCAGCGCGCCGTCCACGGCGCCACAGGCCGTCGAAGGATCGCCCGACGGCGATGGCGAACGTCGCTCGGGCTCGACGTTCGAGTCCATGGCGGTCGTCGCGTTCGTGTTCGGCGTCTTCGCCATCGTGATCGCCGTGTTCGCCCTCGGCCTCGCCGCGAGGGCGGTCTCGGAGTCCGGCGGCGCGGCGAGCGATTCGGGGCCCAAGCCGGCGACCCTCGCGGTGAGCGCCAAGGAGTTCGCCTTCGACCCCTCCGATGCGGAGATCGCCACGACCGGCACGATCACCTTGACCAACGATGGGACGGTCGAGCACGACCTCGTCGTCCAAGGCCTCACCACCGGGTCGGTGGCGCCCGGGGAGAGCGGGGAGCTCGTCCTCGACGGCGTCGCGCCTGGTGAGTACGACTACTACTGCAGCATCCCCGGCCACCGCGACGCCGGGATGGAGGGTCGCATCCTCGTCGGCTGATGGCAGGGGCGCCCCGGTCCGACGTACCCACCTCGTTCGGGTCCCGAAGAATGAGTAATCGTTGCTCAGGAGCGGCGGGCGCTACCGGTGTTGGATCGTCTCCATGGAAGCGAACCCCTGTGCCACCACGCCCGCTCCCCGCCGAGGTGCTTGGCGCCGTCGCCTCGTCGCCGTGGCCTCGGCTGGTGCCGTCGCCACGAGCGCGGGCCTGGTCCTGGTCCCCGCGACACCGGCCAGCGCTGAGTACCTGCTGTCGTTCGTGCCGCGGATGGTGAGTCGCGACAACGCCGGGGCCGCCGTCAAGGGCTACATCGACGAGGTGGCCATCAGCGGCAACGGTCGCTTCGTGGCCTTCGTGACCTCGGCGGCGGTCGTCCCCGCCGACACCAACGGCAAGAAGGACGTGTACGTCCGCGACCGGTGGGCAGCGGTCACCGAGCTGGTGTCGGTGACCGACAGCGAGCAGCCGGTGACGGGGGACAGCGCCTTGCCGAGCCTGTCCGACGACGGCCGCTACGTGACCTTCGAGACCAACGCCGCCAACCTCGTGCCCGGCGACGGCCTGGGCTTCACCGACGTGTTCGTCCGCGACCGCTACGCGGGCACCACCACCTGGGTGTCCGAGGGCAACGGCGGCGCCCTGGCCAACAACCACTCAGGCAACGCCAAGGTCTCGGGGAACGGTCGCTACGTCGTGTTCGGCTCCAACGCCACCAACCTCATCGCTGGCGACACCAACGCCACGGCCGACATCTTCGTGCGCGACCTCCAGACCAGCACCACCGAGCGGGCCAGCCTGACGGCGATCGATGCCCAGGCGTCGGCGGGCAGCTACAACGGGACGATCTCCGACGACGGCCGCTACGTGGCCTTCGACAGCGCCGCGCTGCTCGCCGGCGGCTTCGCTGCCAAGCAGAACGTGTACGTGCGCGACCGCACCGCGGGCACGACGGTGCTCGTCAACGTGAGGAGCGACGAGACGTTGCCGGACTCGGGCGCGGCTGCGCCGGCGATCTCCGGCAACGGTCGGTTCGTCGTCTTTGCCAGCGATGCCACGAACCTCGTGGCCGGCGACGGGAACGGGAGCTACGACGTCTTCCTGCGCGACCTCGTCGCCGGGACCACCGAGCGGGTGAGCCGCCCCGATGGTGCCGGCGAGCTGGCGAAGGGGGCGAGCACGGTGCCGAGCGGCGTCGACGACGACGCCTCGCACATCCTCTTCTCGTCGTTCAGCCCCGGCAACGTGGCGCCCGACGCGGGCGACGACAGCGACATCTTCCTGCGCAACCGCAACAGCGGGCGCACCACGCGCATCACCTCCAGCCTGCTCATCGGGGACCCGGCGGCGAACACCTTCTTCGCCGCCATCGACGACACGGGCTCGAGCGTCGCCTTCCGCATGACCGCCAAGCTGAGCAGCGACGCCAGCTTCGACCAGGCGTACGTGACCGGCGGCGTCGGCACGGGGCCGATCAACACCATCGACGGCGCGACCAACCAGCTCTACCAGGACTTCGTCGGCCGGGAGGCCACGACGGGCGAGAAGTCGACGTGGTCGACCAACGTGAGCACGGGCGAGGCGGACCTTGCCGCCCTCGTCGCGCAGCTCGCGGCCGACCCCGCCTCCTCGGGCACGCGGGCCCCGTTGATCCGGCTCTACTGGGCGTTCTTCCTGCGCCGGCCGGACTCGTCGGGCCTCACGTTCTGGCTGAACCGCTACCAGAGCGGCACGTACTCGCTCACCACCATCGCGCAGAGCTTCGCCACCTCGAGCGAGTTCAAGAACCGCTACGGCAACGTCGGCAACCAGGCCTACGTGAAGCTCGTCTACCAGAACGTCTTCCAGCGCCAGCCCGACGCCGGGGGCCTCGCGTTCTGGACCGGCAAGCTCGACCGCAAGCAGATCACCCGCGGTGGCGTCATCGTCCAGTTCTCGGAGTCGAGCGAGGGCAAGCGCCGCCTTGCCGGGCCCACCGACATCACCCTCATCAGCCTGGCCATGCTGAAGAAGGTGCCCGATGCCGCCCTGTGGAGCCAGCTGTACCCGACGATGGCCGCCGGTGAGAAGCAGTCGGCGTGGATCGGGCGCCAGATCCTGGCGTCAGACGCCTACGGCGCACGCTTCTCCTGATCGGCACCGCCGCCGGGCCGACCGCAGCACAGGTGCGGTCGGCCCGACGGCGAGTCCAGGCCGGTGGCCCTCGATCAGCTCAGTGAGACGGGGCGTCGGCGAAGCGCAGGTACGGCTTCACCTCTTCGACGTTGGCGAAGTCGGCCTTGGCCTGCTCGGTGGAGACGCCGAGGCCGACGATGATGCGATCGCCGGGACGCCAGTCGGCCGGGGTGGCGATGGGGTCGGCATCGGTGGCCTGGAGGGCGTCGATGACCCGCACGATCTCGTCGAAGTTGCGTCCGACCGACTTCGGGTAGGTGAGGCTCAGCCGCACCTTGTTGGCGGGGTCGATGATGAACACCGACCGCACCGTGGAGGTGTCGCCCTCGCCGGGGTGGATCATGTCGTAGAGCTCGGCGATGCGGTGGTCGGGGTCGGCCACGATCGGGAAGTTGAGGTCGGTCCCGGCGACCTCGCCGATGTCGGGAGCCCAGTTGCGGTGATCCTCGATCGGGTCGACGGAGAGCGCCATCGCCTTGGTGTTGCGCTTGGCGAACTCCTCCTTGAGTGCCGCGGTGCGCCCGAGCTCGGTGGTGCAGACGGGCGTGAAGTCCGCGGGGTGGCTGAAGAAGACGGCCCACGAGCCAGCCTTCCAGTTGTGGAACGACACCTCGCCGTCGGTGGTCATGGCCTGGAAGTCGGGGGCCTCGTCTCCAAGGTGCAGGCTGGACATCGCTACGTCTCCTTCGCGGAAGGTTGCGGCGGCTGGACTGCCGCCCAGGAGGTCAACCTCCCCGGCGGCAGGGTATTCCGTCGCGGCCGGGGTGCCGGGAGCTGCCGGCCCGTCCTGTCGAAGGGCAACCGCGCCGGCTCAGGTGAAGATGATCTGTCCGCCAGCGGCGAGCTCGTAGAACTCGCCGACCGTGATGATCCCCTGGACCTGCTCGATGAAGTCGTCCTCCTCGAAGCCGAAGAGGTCGACCGACGCCTTGCAGCTGTAGAGGCCGGCGCCGGTGTCCGCGATCATCTCGATGAACTCGGGGATCGGCGGGATGTCGAACTCCTCCATCTTCTTCTCGAGCATGTGGGTCGCGATCGCCGACATGCCTGGAAGGCCACCGACGAGCGTGGCCATGTGCATGCCCGGGTTGCCGACGGTGGCGACCTTGATGTGCTCGAACCGCGTCTTGTGGATGGCGTCGAGCCCGAAGAACGTGAAGAACAGGTTGGCCTCGATGCCCTCGGCGCGGGCGCCGTTCGCCATGATCAGCGCCGGGTAGATCCCCTCGAGGGAACCCTTCGACACGATGATGGAGACCTTCTCGATGGGGTCGGTCATGGTGCGCTCCTCCTCAGATGCAGCCGCGAGGCTTGGGGATGCCGGCGATCCGGGCCGCGGTCTTCGCCGGCGCCTTGGGGAAGAGCTGGTAGAGCTCCTTCACGGACACGCCCGAGGCCTTGCCGAGCATGCGGACGGTGGGCCCGGTGCCCTTCTCGAAGTACTCGTCGCGCATGAACTTCAGGACCTGCCAGTGTCGGTCGGTGAGCTCGGGGATGTCGGCCTCCGCGGCGAGCTCGGTGGCCATCGCCTCGGTCCATTGGGTGGGGTCGGTGAAGAACCCCTCCTCGTTGGTGTCGACGGCGACGCCGGCGAGGGTGGTCGTGGGCATGTCAGTGCTCCTTCGGGGTGGACTGCAGGTGCTTGCCGGCCGTGGGCATCGTGGAGCTGATGCCGGGGAGGTCTCGGCCCGGCAGGAGGCTGTGCCAGTAGACGGACTGGAACAGCAGCTTGCCGAGGTGGTTGAGGCGGGAGTCCTTCAGGAGCGGCAGGCCGAGGCGGCCGGGGTAGTGGCCGGTCTGCGGCTCGACGTCGTAGTTGAAGTCGATGAGCAGCGCCTTGTGGTAGCCGGTCTCGATGAAGCAGTTGGCGTGACCGTCGAAGGAGGCCTCGAGGGGCTCGCCGGCGAGGTGGTGCCCGATGTTGGCCACGAGCGTGTCGCCCTCGAAGTGGGTGACCGAACCCGCCTTCGACGCGGGGACCGTGGCGGCGTCGCCGATGACGAACACGTTGGGCGCCACCTTCGACTGGAGCGTGCGCTCGTCGGTGGGCACGAAGTCGACCACGTCGCCGAGGCCCGGTGAGCGGCCGATGTACTCGGCGCCGCCGTGGAGGGGCACGACCACGGCCAGGTCGAAGGGCTCCTCGCGCTCGTCGTAGGAGATGAGCCGACCACCGGCCCCGTCGACCTCGCCGGTGTTGAACTCCGTCACCACCTGCACCCCGCGCTCGGTGAGCAGGTCGCCCAGCGCGGCGGACGCGATCGGCTTGGTGAACGCGCCGTCGAGCGGGGTCGCGTAGACGATCTCCACCCGATCTCGGATGCCGCGCTCGGTGAAGTACCAGTCGGCGAGGAAGCAGAACTCGAGCGGCGCGACGGGGCACTTGATCGGGAGGTCCACGACGTTCACCACGAGGCGACCGCCTTCGAAGGCGGCGAGCGCGCCGGCGAGCGCCTCGGAGCCGGGGAGGTCGTAGAAGGTGAAGACCCGCTCCATCCACCCCGGTCCGGTGAGCCCCTCGGTCTCCTCGGGGATCAGCCGTGCGCCCGAGGCCACCACGAGCACGTCGTAGGGGAGCGGGGCCCCGTCGGCCAGGTGGACCTGCTGGGCCTCGAGGTCCACGTGGTCGATCGCGGACTGCACGAAGTCGATCCCGTCGTGGAGCTGGCGCTGCCGCGGCCGCACGATGTCGTGGGCGGTGGTCATGCCGAACGGCAGGAACAGCAGGCCGGGTTGGTACACGTGGTCGTCGTCTTGGTCGACCACCGTGATGCTCACCTCGTCGGCCGGGTGGAGCCGTCGGAGCCGGTTCGCCGCGAGGGTGCCGCCGGTGCCGGCGCCGAGGATCACGATCTGGACGGTCATGGACGCATGGTCGCGCCGGTCGGCCCCCGAGACAACAGTGTCGAACGTCCCGAGCTGGGAGGGTCGAGGGGGTTGCCGTGGTCGCCGTGGAGCCGTCCCGCGGGCCTCAGGCGCGGCCCACCTTGCCGAGGCGGTGCATCAGCGGGCGGGTGCGTCGGTAGGCGTCCTGGAACGCGCCGAACAGCTCGTCGTAGCGGGACCGCACCTCGGGTCGGGGCTCGGACACGTCGGCCACGGGGAGCCGGTCGGCGAGGTCCTCGGCCGACGCGACGCCGAGGTGGTCGAAGCCGAACATCGCGGTGCCGAGCGAGTTGGCGTAGCCGCCCTCGGCGAGCCGGTGCACCGGCCGGTCGAGCACGTCGGCGAGCACCTGCGCCCACGCCGCCGAACCCGAGCCGCCGCCGTAGAACGAGTAGCGGGCGATCGACCGCCCGACGAAGGTCTCGACGGGCCCTTGGAGGCGCCGCAGGTTGAGGGCGACGCCTTCGGCGACGGCGCGCAGGAGGTCGTGGCGCGTCGTCTCGAGGCCCATGCCGACGAAGCCGCCGCGCATCCGGCCGTCAGCCTTCGGCGCGAGCGAGCCGGCCAGCCACGGGAGGAAGAGGACCCGGGCGCCGGGGGTTGAGGCCGTGATCGCCTCGTCGAAGGCGACGTAGCGACCGTCGGGCGACGGCGCGGGCCCGAACGCGTCGTCGGCGTACACGTAGCGGTCGAGGTGGTGGTCGACCGCGGCACCCGCGATGCCGTTCTCGGCGGCGACCAGGTACCTGCCCTCCAGCGGGCTCGGCATGGTGAACAGCGTGCGGAGGGCGTTGAGCTTCTTGCGGCTCACATGGGTGGCGATCACCGAGCTGGTGCCGATGGCGAGGCCCGCGTGGTCGCCACGCCACGCGCCGGCGGCGACCGCGCCGGCTTGGGTGTCGTTGATGCCCGACAGCACGGGCGTGGTGGTCGGGAGGCCGAGCGCATCGGCGACATCGGGCAGCAGGGTCCCGACGGCGCTGCCCACCGGCACGGCCTCGGGGAGCTTCTCCGCGTCGATGAGCGATGCATCGACCAGGAAGGGGTGCCACTGGGCGTCGGGTGCGCCGGGACGGTTGTCCGAGAGGATCTGCATGAGCGACGAGCACCGGTTGGCCGTGCTGCGGCCCGTCAGGCGGGCGGTCAGGTAGTCGACCGGCTCCAGCAGCGACGACGCGCGCTCGTACACCTCGGGTTGGCCGAAGCGGATCCAGCGCATGTGGTTGAGGCTCATCCCGGCCTCGAGCGGCGCCAGGCCGTGGATCCGGATCGAGCGCACCACGGCATCGGGTCGATCGGCGCCCTTCGGATAGCCGTCGAGCTTCCGCAGTCGCTTCGGGCTCCCGCGGTGGTCCATCCAGGTGACCATCGCGCCCACCGGGGTGCCGTCCGCCGCCACCGGCACGATCGACGAGTACTGCGCCGACGCCACCACCGCGGCGACGGAGCCCGGCGGGACGTCGGCTTGGGCCAGCGCCCGCTGGGCCGCGTCGACCGTGGTGCGCCACACCGCCTCGGCATCCTGCTCGGCCGCGCCGCCCGGGCCGTGGGTCGTCGTGACCGAGCCGCGCGCCGTGCCTACGAGCCTCCCGTCGTCGGCCACCACCGCCACCTTCGGTCCGCTCGTGCCGAGATCGATCGTCAGGAGGTGGCGAGCGCTCATCGAGCGCATCTTTGCTCGCTCGAACCGCTCGCGTCCCATGGTCTCACGAGCTCCCCGAACCACAGCTCACCGGTGCTGCTGCTCGAGGGTGCGGCGATCCTCGAGATGGCCACCGAGTGGGCGGGGAACGACTGCCTCGTCCGCTGCGGCGCGGGCCCGTGCTGGGGTACCGTCCGCGCCTCGCATCCACCACGAGGCCGGAGCTCCACGACCATGACCACGACCTCGTCTGAGCCGACCGCCCGCCTCATCGACGAGGAGCTCACGCGCCGGGCCGTCGAGCTCGTCCGCACCGGGACCACCGACTGCGCGGCGGCGGTGCTGCGGGTTCCTCTCGCCTACTACCGCGACGGCGACGTGCTGGTTCGCGAGCGCACCGAGATCCTCGAGGTCACGCCGCTGGCCCTGGTGCCGACCGCGCAGATCCCGGCGGCCCACGACTTCGTCGTGCGCGAGGTGCTGGGGCGCTCGGTCCTCGTCAGCCGCGGCGGCGACGGCGTCGCCCGCGCGTTCCTCAACTACTGCCGGCACCGCGGCGCTCGGCCCGCCGAGGGGTGCGGCAACACCCGTCGCCACGCGTGCCCCTACCACGCCTGGACCTACGACTCCGCCGGCCAGCTCGTGGGGATCCCCGGCGCGGATGGCTTCACCGGGATCGACCCTGCGCAGCACGGCCTCGTGGAGCTGCCTTCCGAGGAACGGCACGGGTTCGTGTGGGTGGTGCTCACCGCGGGGGTCGGCATCGACGTCGCCGCGCACCTCGGGCCGATGGACGACGAGCTCGGCCGTTGGGACTACGCCTCCTACGGCTACCTCACCGAGCGGGAGTTCCCCGCCGCGGTCAACTGGAAGAACGGCCTCGAGGCGTTCGCCGAGGGCTACCACTTCCCCTACGTCCACGGGCAGAGCGTGATCGGGATGAACACGGTCGCCAACACGTCGACCCACGACGTGTTCGGTCTCCACCATCGCCTCGGCTTCCCGCTGAACTCCATCGCCGCGCTCGCCGAGGATCCCGGTGGCGATTGGAACCCGCGATCGCAGCTGGGCGTCATCTACTGGATCTTCCCGAACCTGGTGCTCGCCAACAGCCCCGTCGGCGTCGAGATCATCGACATCCTCCCGGGGCCGGACCCGGTCAGCTGCGTCGTTCGCCACGGGTGGATGGCCACCACACCTTGGGACGACGAGGACGGGCGCTCCGGGTACGAGGCGATCTACGAGCTGGTCCACGCGGCGGTCCGTGACGAGGACTTCACGATGCTGCCGAGCTGCGGCGACGGCGTGCGCAACGCCCAGCACGACCACATGCTGATCGGGCGCAACGAGATCGGCGTCCAGCACCTCATCCGCACGCTGGCCGGGCGGTTGGGGATCGACCTCGGCGAGTAGCCCCGCTAGCCCCGCTGGTCAGCGCGGCTGGCGGGTGAGGCACCACACCGGGGGCGTGCGACGACGCTCGATGGTCCTCGTGAGCTCGAAGCCGTAGCGGGCGTACCAGGAGACGTTCGACGCCTTTTGGGTCTCGAGGTAGGCGGGCATGCCGGCGTCGTCTGCGCGGTCGAGCCCGAGTTGGATCAACGAGCCGCCCACTCCTCGGCCCTGACGCTCTGGATCGACCACGAGCAGCGCGAGGTACCAGTGGTCCGTGTCGAGGTGCTGGCGCTCCACGCTGGCGAGCAGGCCCAGGCCCCCGAGCGGATGGGCCATCCGCATCGCTGCCGGGAGCGCCTTGTAGGCGATGGTGGCGTCGCGCTTCGCTCCTCGAGGAAGTGTCCCGGGGGCGCACCAGCCCGCCATCCCCACCACGCCGTCCGCGTCCTCGACCACCCAGGTCTCGCCGTGGCGAGCGAGGTCGTCGACGTACCCGCCCAGCAGGCCAGGCAGGACGCGGTGAGCGTGGAGGCGTCCGCGGGTGAAGTGCCCGAAGAGCGGGTCGATGGTGAACGCCCGTGCCGCGGTGGCGGTGGCGGCCCCCCGATCTCTGAGCCGCATCGGCCGGATGGTTGCCGCGTCGGTCACGGTGGGGCTCCCCTGTTGCGCGGTCGCCCCACCCTAGGGCGGTGAGGTTCCCTCGCTCGCGGGAGCCGTCGGCCGAGATGGCGACGGGTGCACCCTCGCGGTCGCCTGACACATGTCTGACGTAGACTCCAGGTGGCAGCCCGCTCCCGATGTGGGGTCCCGCCATCGTCGGGCCATGCCGATCCCTCCTCGGGCGCGACGAGGCCGCCGCCCCGGAGCGGGACGACGGCCATCGCTGGAACCGCTGTGGGTGCGGTTCGGTCAGGTGCCCGACGTGGTGGCGTCCGACGTGCTGGTGCCTGGTGCGGAGCCGGTCGAACCGCTGCCATCGGGGGCGGCGCCGCCCGGCATGCCCCCACCGGGGCCACCCATGCCGCCGGGGAGGTCGCCGACTCGGATGGAGGTGGCGGCGACCGTGGCGTCGGTGGTCTCGCCCTGGACCGAGACCGTGTCGCCCGTGGCGATGTCGGCGAGCGAGATCTCCGTCACCACCGAGACGGTCGTCGCGTCGCTGGTCGTGACGGTCACGCTGGTGCCGTCGGCGGTCTCGACGGTGATGCTCCCGTCCGCGATCGAGGTGATCGTGCCGGAGGTCGGCATGCCGCCGCCCATGCCGCCAGAGGTGCCGTCAGGAGCGCCCTCGGGCGGCGTGCCCTGCGGAGCTTGCGAGTCCGACGAGCCGGTTGGGGCCGCCGGAGCATCGCCCGTGGATGTCGTCCCCGAGGAGGTGTCGCTGCTCTGGGGCGGACCTCCCTGGCCACCCGGTCCGCTGGTCACCTCGAGGTCGCCGGTGTCGGTGATCTGGTCGGCGGCCACCGTGTCGTCGGTCGTGGTGCCGCGCACGTTGACGTTGTCGCCGACGGCGAGGTCCGAGAGGCTGCCGTCCGCGGTCTGGGTGATCGTGGTGGCGTCGGTGGTGGTGACGCTCACGCTGGTGCCGTCGGAGGTCTCGACGGTGAGCGTCGAGCCGTCGTTCGCGGTGACGGTGCCCTGGGTGCCCATGCCGCCGGGCATGCCCTGCTGGCCAGCTGCGGTGGAGGCGCTCGAGGAGTCGGTTCCGGCAGCGGTGGCCGCGGCAGCGTTGGAGTTGCTCGAGCCGTTGCTGCCCAAGGCGGCACCGGCGCCCACGGCGAGGACGGCGGCAACCGCCCCGGCGGCCACCCATGCCTTCCAGCCTGCGGCGCCCTTCTCCTTCTGTGGGGTGATGTCGGTCGACGGCGAGGGGAGCGGGTCGGGTTCAGCGGACAGGTGGTCGTTCATTCGGGATGGCTCCTTGTGGCCGCCGCAGGGTGCGGCGTCGTCGGGAGCCATCGTCGGGGCGGTCGCTCAGAGACCGCTCCGTGCGCTGCCAGAGTTCCAGCTGACTTCCGCCCCTTCCTCCGAACCCCCCCACCCGAACCCCCGCCCCACCCCCACGCCCGAACCCCAACCCCCCCCCACCCCCACCCCCACCCCCACGAAGTTCGTATGGGAACGAGGCCGTAGGGGACCGATGCCATACGAAGTTCACCGCGGGAGATGGGCGGTGGGCGGTGGCGGTGGGCGGCGGCGGGGTCGAGTCCGGTACCGTGCCGCCACCATGAGGGTGAGCGGGCTTCGCGATGGCGGTGGGCGCGTCGTGATCGAGGTGGCTGGGGAGCGGTGGCGCCACGCTGCAGTCGTCGAGCTCGTCGGCGAGCCGTCGGTGGTGCTCGGTGCCGGTGCCCTGGGCGACGCGCTGCTCGCGTCCTCGCTGCTGCTGGCGATGCGCTGGGGCGAGCCGCTGGAGGTCGATGCGCCGGTGTCGCCGCGGCTGCTCGACGCCGCCGACACCATCCAGGACATCTTCTGCACCTGGGACCGGGCGCTGCGGCCGACGGCGCCCTGGTACTCGCGGGTGGAGATCGTGGCGCCGATCGCCGAGGAGGCGGGGCCGGAGCGGTCGGACGGCCGGGGCACCGTGTGCTTCTTCACCGGCGGGGTCGATTCCTTCCACGCCGCGCTCGACAGCCTCGAGGAGCTCGACGCCCTCGTCTACGTCCACGGCTTCGACGTCGGGCTCGACGACACGCCCCTGCGCTCGGAGGTGTCCGCTCGGCTGCGAGCGGCAGCCGCGGGCCTGGGCGTCGATCTCCTCGAGGTGGAGACCGACCTCCGAGCGCTGGGGGAGGAGCGGGGCGTCGGCTGGCCCGACCAGCACGGCGCCGCCCTGGCCACGGTGGGCCTGCTGCTGGCCGATCGGTTCGACCGGATCCTGATCCCGGCCACCCACACCTACGCCCACCTCGAGGGGCTGGGCTCGCACCCCCTCCTCGACCCCCTGTGGTCCACCGAACGCGTGGAGGTCGTGCACCGTGGCGCGGCCGCCACCCGGGTCGACAAGGTCCGCGCCCTGGCGGAGCTGCCTGCGGCCCGCGAGCACCTGCGGGTCTGCTGGGAGAACCGGGAGGGTGCCTACAACTGCGGTCGGTGCGAGAAGTGCGTGCGCACCGGGGTGGCCGTGCGGCTCGCCGGGGCTGAGGGGCGCTTCCCCTCGATCCCGGCGCCGTCGCTGCGCCAGGTCGCCACCGCATCGGTCACCGGCCGCGGGAGCCCCTGGGTGGAGCTGCGCCAGGAAGCGCTCCGAGCCGACGCCGATCCCAAGCTGCGCGCTGGCATCGAGGTGGCGCTGGCCCGACACCAGGCCCGGCGAGCCTGGCGCAACCGGCCGTGGTCCCGATGATCGACTCGCAGCGAGCCGAGCTCATCGGCGCGATCGACCGCGATGGCTGCACCGTGGTCGAGGGCTTGCTCGGGGCCGACCAGGTCGCGGCGGCGGCCGTGGCGCTCGACGAGGTGTTCGCCGCCGAGGCCGACATCGCTCCGGCTCGGGGCTGGCTCACCGACACCTATCGGGTGGCCTACGCCCTGCCGGTCAAGCACCCCGTCCTGCTCGACGTGTGCACGTCGCCGGTCGTCGCCAGCGTGGCTCGAGCGGTCTTGGGCGAAGGCTGCCTCCTCGCCGGGGCCAACGGGATGGACCTAGTGCCCGGCGGGCCCGCGCAAGCCCTGCACCGCGATCACCCCGAGCCCGTGCCGGGGACGACGGTGTACCTCCACGTGGTGATGGCGCTCGACGCGTTCACCGCCGACAACGGCGCCACCCGCGTCGTGCCGGGAACCCACCGTCCCCTACCCGTCGGTGGCACCGAGCCCGAGCCCGCCGAGCGCGAGGGCGAGGCGGCCGCGCTCGCCGTCGGGGCAGGCGGCGCGGTCGTGCTCGACGGCTGCCTGGTGCACGCGGCCGGGGCCAACCGGAGCTCGGCGCCACGCCGTGCGCTGCACCTGTTCTTCGCTCGCTGGTGGGCCAAGCCGCATTGGGACTTGCCGTCGAGCTTCCGGAGCGAGCAAGCCGAGGCGCTGTCAGTGGAGCAGCGCCGCCTCCTGGGCTTCGGTCAGCGGGCGCGCCGGTTCGACCTCGACCGGCGCCAGATCGAACGCTGACCGCTCGGGTCCGGCCAGCTCGGCGCGCAGGACCTCGGCCGCGAGCTCCACCGAGAGCGGCAGCTCCTGAGGCTGGATGGCGCCGGCATCGGAGTAGCGCACGAGCCGTTCGACCTCCCCGAGCGCGAAGCGGGCCCGGCGAGCGGTCGGCTCCCATCGGTAGCCCGGTTCGCGCAGCGCGGGGGCGCTCAGCACCTCGACCTCGGGAGCGTGCGCGGCGAAGGTTGCCCGGCACCGGCGAGCGGCGAGCGGCCAGGACACGAAGAGCAGGCGCCGAGGGGTGAGGTGCTCTCGGAGCGCGTCGATCCCGAGCAGCACGTTCTCGCCGGTGTGGCACGCGCGGTGCTCGGCGATGATCCGCGACGCCGGAACCCCTCGGTGCACCAGCGATGCGGCGAAGCGCTCGGCCTCGGTTCGGTCGTCGCCGAGCACCGCCGCTCCGGTCACCAGGACGTGCGACGCGAGGCCCGCGTGGAACAAGGCGGCGGCGCGCTCGGGGACGCGCCAGTGGCGGCTGCCGAAGCAGAAGATGGCGTCCGCGGGAGCGGGCGGGTCCTCGACGGCGAGGTGGTCCCACAACTGGTGGAACGGCCAGCGCAGGCGACGTCGGGTCGCGAGGTTCCACCGAAGGGGGCCCGTCACCTCGCCAAGCTCCATCGATCGCCCCTCCCGCGGTCGGCCCGACCCTACCGGACGGCCTCCGCGGACCTCCCGCCCCCGACGGCCGCGGGCCGGCGCTCCTGCACGTCCTCGCCGCCGGGCGCGAGCCGAGGGAGCGACAGGTGGGCGTCGAGCTGGCACCGCGCGGTGGCCGGGTCGGCAGCGAGGGTGGTCGCGATCGCGCCACCGCCCTCCGGACGGAGCATCACCGTCTGGCGGTCGACGGAACCGGGCAGGTCCTCGGCGCTCGCCACCGAGGCGCCGGTCACGATCCGCGTCCCGACGACCTTCGCTCCGGCGATCCCCGCCGGGCCCGCCCAGCCCGGGGTCGCCGTGTCGAACGAGGTGAGGCTGACCGGGGTGCCGTCGAGGCGGAGGTCGGCGATCGATTCGTACGCGCCGGCGTCCTCGCCGCTGCGGCCGAGCACCACCAGCTCGTCGGCCGCCAACGACCCGCCCGCCGCGACCTCGGCCAGCAGCGTGGAGCGGTGGCGAGCCCGGGCGGTGACGATCACCGGTTCGGGCTGCCAGACGAGCGTCGCGCCGTCGGCCACGTGCAGCCGGGTGAAGAGGCGCGTGCCCGCACCCCTCGCCGCGTAGACGACCGTGGCGGCCACGCTGCGGACGACCGCGTGGACCCCTTCGCCGATCACCAGGTCGAGCGTGATGTCGTCGTCGCCGACCGGGGTGGCCGCGGACCCGACGAGCCAGAGCGTGGCTCCGTCCCAACGGCACCAGTACGGCGCGACGGCGAGGGCACCACGGGCGACGACGGAGCCGTCGCCCGCTCGGTGCAGCCCGATGGCCAGCTCGCAGCGCACCTCAGGCCACGTCGTCCGCTCGCCAGTGCTCCAGCTCGTGGAGGATCCAGTCCGCCACGGGCTGGGCCCCTGACGGGTCGACCAGCGAGATGAAGCGCACCGGGAGGTCGCCGCGCTGCGCGGCCGCGTCGCGATCCATCACGCCGAGGTCCGCGCCCACGAGCGGGGCGAGGTCGGTCTTGTTGATCACCAGCAGGTCGGACCGTGTCACGCCGGGGCCGCCCTTGCGGGGCACCTTGTCGCCACCGGCGACGTCGAGGACGAACAGCTGCACGTCGATGAGGCCGGTGGAGAAGGTGAGGGTCAGGTTGTCGCCCCCGGACTCGAGCAGGACCAGGTCGAGCGGTCCTTCCCGCTCCTCCATGTCCTCGATGGCATCGAGGTTCGCGGTGATGTCGTCGCGGATCGCGGTGTGCGGGCAGCACCCGGTCTGCACCGCGCCGATGCGCTCGGCCGGGAGCACGCCCCGACGCCGGAGGGTGTCGGCGTCCTCGGTCGTGTAGATGTCGTTGGTGACGACCCCGATCTCGAGGTCGTCGCCCAGCAGCCCGCAGAGCGCGGCGACGAGCGCCGTCTTGCCGGTGCCGACCGGGCCGCCGATGCCGACGCGGAAGGCGCTGCCGGGTCGGCGGGTGGTGGGTCGCGGCGCGACCTCGTTGTGGTGGGTGTGGAACGGGCCGTGCATGTCAGCTCCCGAAGAGTCTGGGTTCGATGGTGCGCTGGAGCTCGGCATCGAGCTCCGCGAGCGGCATCGAAGCGATGGGCAGGTCGCCGGGGTCGTGGATCTCGGCCACCGACGTCGCGACCTCCGCCACGGTGGTGCGCAGGTCGACGAGGACGCCGGTGACGGTGAACGGGTCGAGTCCGAGGAGGCGAAGCGCGGCGCTCGACAGCGCCGCCGCGGCGGCGTGGGTGCTGCACAGGGCGGCGTCGTCGGGGCCGCACCCTGCGAGCGTCGCCACGGCGCCGAGCACCACCGGTTGGAGCGGTGGGCGACCGTCGATCAGGCGCAGGTCGTGGTCCGGCCAGAGGCGGGCGGCGGTGCGCACGAGCGACCGTCCGAGGGCCCGGGAGGCGTCCCGGACGGCCCTGCTCGGCTGGCGGACGGTGAGCTCGGCGTCGATGGCGTCGAGCGGGTGGCGGCCGCGTGCGGCGAGGGCGGCGGCGGCCGCGTCGGTGCGTGCCGTGGTCCAGAGGCGGGCGCGGAGGTACTCGTGGAGCGACTCGGCGTCGTGGACGCGGCCGGTGGCGACCGCGGCCTCCATGCCGAAGCTGTGCGCGTGGCTCCCATCGGGGAACCGGCCGTCGGCGAGGAGGAGGAGCGCGGCCGTGGACCGAGCGGTGATGGCGGTCATCAGAACAGGAAGTAGCGCTGCGCCATCGGCTGCTCGGCAACGGGGTCCTGCTCGATGACCTCCCCGTCGATCGACACCTCGAACGAGTCCGGGTCGACGCGGATGTCGGGGCACGCCGTGTTGTTCACGAGGTGCTCCTTGGCCACCGATCGGCAGTCGCGCACCGCGACGAGCTCGCGGTCGAGCTCGAGTCGCTCGGTGAGCCCGTCTTCGATGGCCGCCGGCGCCACCCAGGCCACCGAGGTGCGCCCGGCGGTGGCGCCGACCGCGCCGAACATCGGTCGGGCGGTGACCGGCTGGGGCGTCGGGATCGACGCGTTGGCGTCGCCCATCTGCGCCATCGAGATCATGCCGCCCTTCACCACGACGTGGGGGCGCACACCGAAGAAGCGGGGGTCGTAGAGCACGAGGTCGGCCAGCTTGCCGACCTCGACCGAGCCGACCTCGCCGTCGAGGCCGTGGGCGATGGCCGGGCAGATCGTGTACTTGGCGACGTACCGCTTGGCGCGGGCGTTGTCGGCAGCGGCATCGTCGCCCTCGAGCGCGCCGCGCCGCCGCTTCATGGCGTGCGCGGTCTGCCAGGTGCGGATCACCACCTCGCCGACGCGGCCCATGGCTTGGGAGTCCGAGCCGATCATCGAGATGGCGCCGAGGTCGTGCAGCACGTCTTCGGCGGCGATGGTCGACGGTCGGATCCGGCTCTCGGCGAACGCCAGATCCTCGGGCACCGACGGGTTGAGGTGGTGGCAGACGATGAGCATGTCGAGGTGCTCGTCGACGGTGTTCACCGTGTGGGGGCGCGTCGGGTTCGTGGACGACGGCAGCACGTTGGGCTCGCTGGCGACGGTGATGATGTCGGGTGCGTGGCCGCCGCCTGCGCCTTCGGTGTGGTAGGCGTGGATCGACCGCCCGGCGATGGCGGCGAGCGTCGTCTCCACGAAGCCCGCCTCGTTCAAGGTGTCGGTGTGCAGGGCCACCTGGACACCGGCCTCGTCGCAGACGTCGAGGCACGCGGAGATCGCCGCGGGCGTCGAGCCCCAGTCCTCGTGGAGCTTGAAGCCGCTCGCCCCGGCGCGCAGCTGCTCGCGCATGGCGTCCTTGGACACCGTGTTGCCCTTGCCGAGCAGCGCCACGTTGATGGGCCAGGTGTCGAGCGACTCGAGCATCCGGTGCAGGTACCAGGGGGCCGCGGTGACGGTGGTGGCCTTGGTGCCCTCCGCCGGGCCGGTGCCGCCGCCGATGATGGTGGTGATGCCGCTCGCGAGCGCGGTGTCCATGATCTGCGGGCAGATCAGGTGCACGTGGGAGTCGATGGCTCCGGCGGTGAGGATCTTGCCGTTGCCGGCGAGGATCTCGGTGCTCGGCCCGATCACGAGGTCGGGGTGCACACCGTCCATCGTGTCGGGGTTGCCCGCCTTGCCGAGCGCCACGATGCGCCCGTCGCGCACGCCCACATCGGCCTTCACGATGCCCCAGTGGTCGAGGACGATCGCGCCCGTGATGACGAGGTCGGGGGTGCGCTCAGCAGAGGTCCGGCCCGACTGCCCCATGGACTCGCGGATGACCTTGCCGCCGCCGAACACCGCCTCGTCGCCGGCGAGGCCGGGGCCACCGCAGAGATCGGCCTCCACGCGGATCAGCAGATCGGTGTCGGCCAGGCGGATGCGGTCACCGACGGTGGGGCCGTAGAGGGCGGCGTAGCGCGCCCGGTCGAGGGAGACGGTCCGATCGGTCACGAGGCCACCCCCGGCTCGACGGGGCCGCCGTGGAGGCCACGGAAGCCGGCGGCGACGCGATCGCCGGCGAGGTCGACCAGCAGCACGGTGGTCGCCACGCCCGGCTCGAACCGGACGCTCGTGCCGGCGGGCACGGCGAGGCGCCGCCCGGTGGCCGCCGTGCGGTCGAAGGTGAGCGCCTCGTTGGCCTCGGCGAAGTGGAAGTGCGAGCCCACCTGCACCGGGCGGTCGCCGTCGTTCACGACATCGAGCTCGGTGAGCGTCCGTCCCTCGAACAAGGCGATGGGGTCGTCGGCCACCAGCACCTCGCCGGGCACGATCGCCGTCGGCGCGGTGCTCGCCCCCGGTTGGATGGGGTGGTGGAGGGTGACGAGCTTGGTGCCGTCGGGGAACGTGGCCTCCACCTGGAGCTCCTCGATGAGGTGCCCGACGCCGTCCATCACCTGGTCGCCGCTCAGCACCTCGCGACCGGCCGCCATGGTGTCCGCGACGCTCCGGCCGTCGCGGGCCGCCTCGAACACCCACGATGTCAGCACGGCGACCGCCTCGGGGTGGTTCAGGCGATGGCCGCGCGCCAACCGGTCGCGCGCGACGCTCGCCGCGACGTGGACCAGCAGGCGCTCCTGCTCATGGGGCGAGAGGCGCATGGCGAGCTCCTGGGGACGTCATGGCGGCGAAGGTACCGATGGCTCTCGAGGTCCACAAGGGGTGACACAGACTGTTCACAAACGCAGACAGATGGGTCGGAAGCGAGCCATTCACGGGGATGATCTGGCTTCGTGCGCTCGCTGATCGCCGTGTCAGGTTGCGTCAAGGTAGCTGTCGTTCGCATGAAACGGCCACGACCACGCGGTGACATTCGCTCCTTCTACGTTCCGAGTTCTCGTACACGTTCGTGCGGGATTGGAAAAGGAGCTCTCAATGTTCGGGAAGAGGCGATTTCGCCAAGTAGCCGCAGTCGTTGCGGTCGGTTCGCTGGCATTGCTGGCAGCGGGCTGTGGCTCAGATGGGTCATCGGGGAGCGGGTCCGGCAGCGGCGAGAGCGCGTCTGGCACGTGCGTCGACGGCGACACCGTCAAGCTCGGGTTCTTGAACTCGACGTCTGGTGCGATGGCCATCAGCGAGCAGACGGTTCGAGACTCGCTGATCCTCGCTGCGGAGGAGATCAACGCGGACGGGGGCATCCTCGGCAAGCAGATCGAGTACGTCGAGGAAGACGGTCAGTCCGAGCCCACGGTCTTCGCGGAGAAGATCAACAAGCTCCTCACCGAGGACCAGGTTGCGGCCGTGTTCGGCGGCTGGACCTCGGCCTCCCGCAAGGCGATGCTCCCAGTGGTGGAGGGGGCCAACGGCCTGCTCTTCTACCCGGTCCAGTACGAGGGCCTCGAGGCGTCGAAGAACATCTACTACACGGGTGCGACCACCAACCAGCAGATCATCCCGGCCATGGACTTCCTCAAGTCCGAGGGTGTGGAGACGCTGTTCCTGGCCGGCTCGGACTACGTGTTCCCCCGTACCGCGAACAAGATCATCAAGCAGTACGCCAAGGAGCTCGGCATCGAGATCGTCGGTGAGGAGTACGTGCCGCTCGACAAGGACGATTGGACGACCCAGGTCGCCAAGATCGCTGCTGCGAAGCCTGACTTCGTGTTCAACACGATCAATGGCTCGTCCAACGTCGGCTTCATCAAGGCCTACTATGAGGCCGGACTTGGCCCGGACAACTCGCCCATCATCTCGGTGTCGATCGCCGAAGAAGAGGCCCCGGCCATGGGTGAAGACATCACCGGCCAGTACGCCGCTTGGAACTACTTCCAGAGCGTCGAGAGTCCGGAGAACGAGAAGTTCATCGCCGCCTTCCAGGGCAAGTACGGCGAGGATCGTCCCACCTCCGACCCGATGGAAGCCGCCTACACCTCGCTCTACCTCTACAAGGGCATGGTGGAGAAGGCGAAGTCCTTCTGCGTCGATGCGGTCAACGAGGCATCCGACGGCGTCACGTTCGACGCCCCGGAGGGCACGGTCACGGTGAACGGTGAGAACCACCACATCGCCAAGACCGCCCTGATCGGCAAGATCAACTCGGACAACCAGTTCGACATCGTCTGGAGCTCCGAGAAGCCGATCGAGCCCGATCCGTTCCTCGAGGGCTACGACTGGTGGAACCCGGACGCCGACTGATGGGCACCTGACCCATCCCGGTCACCTCGGGGTGCCGTGCCCGTGCTTCGACACGGGCACGGCACCCCGACCGACCCCACCACGACCTCCACACGACTCCACGAAGGCGCATCCGGATGCGAGAGCTCACCACCCCCTTCCTCACCGGTACGGCGACCGGTGCCATCTTGCTGCTGGCGGCGCTGGGCCTGACGCTGACGTTCGGGCAGATGAACGTCATCAACATGGCCAACGGCGAGTTCCTCATGGCTGGCGCCTACGTGGCGTACCTGACCCAACAGGTGATCACCAGCACCGGCATCTCCATCGTCTTCGCCATCCCCGCGGCCTTCCTGGTCGCCGGACTCCTCGGATTGCTGCTCGAGGTGTCCCTCATCCAATGGATGTACAAACGCCCGCTCGACACGCTCCTCGCGACGGTGGGCGTCTCGCTGATCTTGCAGCAGCTCGCCCGTGACCTCTTCGGCGCCCAGGGCGACCCGGTGCGGCCGCCAACCTGGCTCAAGGGGAGCATCACGATCTTCGGCTACGCCTGGCCCCACCGGCAGCTGTTCACCATCGTGCTGGCGGCGGCCTGCCTCGGTGGACTCAGCGCCGTCTTGAAGTACAGCTCCTTCGGTCGCCAGATCCGGGCCACGGTGCAGAACCGGGAGCTGGCGGAGACCCTCGGCGTGTCCACCCGCAACGTGGACCGCATCACGTTCTTCCTCGGGTCGGGCCTGGCGGGCGTGGGCGGCGTCGCCATCGCCCTCATCTCGGGCACGAACCCGACCCTCGGCACCACCTACATCATCCCGGCGTTCCTGGTGGTGGTGGCCGGCGGCCTCGGCCAGCTGAAGGGCACGGTGATCGCCGCCTGGGTGGTCGGCGTGGCCACGGCGTACCTCACGGACTGGACGAGCGGCTCGATGGCGCAGGTCATCTCGTTCGTCCTCGTCGTGATCTTCCTCCAGGTCCGCCCGCAAGGGCTCTTCACGGTCCGCACGAGGTCGCTCGCATGACCGCCACCGCTCCCGAGCCGACCGACGAAGCCACGGCTTCGGTCGGCGCCCCGGCCGCCCCGGCCGCCGCGGCCTCCGCCACGTCGGTGGCTCGCAGCCGCTGGTCTCCCATGGTGCTGCTGTCCACCTACGGGCCGCTCCTGGCGATCGGCGCGCTGGCCTTCATCCTGCTGGTCTGGGCGCCCAGTTCGCTCTCGCCGTTCCGCCTCGGGAACCTCGGCAAGTACTGCGCGTGGACCATCGCCGCCATCGGCATCGGCCTCGCCTGGGGCCGGGGCGGCATGCTCGTGATGGGCCAGGGCGTGTTCTTCGGCCTCGGTGGCTACGCGATGGCCATGCACATGAAGCTCGAGGCGGCGGGGCCCGACGGCGTGCCGGACTTCATGACCCTCTACGGCAACGGCACGATGCCGAGCTGGTGGGAGCCGTTCCGCAGCGGGCCCTTCACGTTGTTCGCCATCGTCGCCCTTCCGGCGTTCGTCTCGTTCCTCCTCGGCTACGGCATCTTGAAGCGGCGGGTGAAGGGCGCGTACTTCGCCATCCTCACCCAGGCGCTCGCGGTGGCGTTCTCGACCCTGCTCGTGGCGACCATCAAGCAGACCGGCGGCTTCAACGGCCTCAACACCTTCTCCACCTTCTTCGGCCAGAACCTGTACTCGCCGCAGGTGAAGGAGAACGTGTACATGATCGCCGCCGGGTTCGTGATCGCCTGCTTGGTCATCGTGTGGCAGCTCTACCGAAGCCGCTTCGGCGAGCTGCTGGTGGCCACCCGCGACGCGGAGGAGCGCGTTCGCTTCCTCGGCTACGACCCCGCGAACGTCAAGCTGTTCGCGTTCGTGGTCGCCGCCATCATGGCCAGCATCGGCGGTGCGGTGTTCGTGCCGATCGCCGGGATCATCTCGCCGTCGAACGTCGACGCGGCCGCCTCGATCATGCTCATCGCCGGCGTGGCGCTCGGTGGGCGCTCGTCGCTGCTCGGCCCGGCGCTCGGTGCGATCGCGGTCGGCTTCGGCCAGTCCGCGCTGTCGGAGAAGTACCCCACCCAGTGGACCTACTTCCAGGGGGCCCTCTTCATCGTCGTGATCCTCCTCCTCCCCGGTGGCCTCGCCTCGCTGGGGTCGAAGCTCAAGCACCTGGTGCCGAAGCGCTCCTCGGTGGCGTCGACGAGCACGACGCCCACGGCGGTCGACACCGAGGCGGTGGCAGCCGCATGACCGCCTCCTTCCTCGGCGAGGACTACCTGGAGGTGCGCAACCTCACCGTCGACTTCGACGGCTTCAAGGCCATCAGCGACGTGGACATCACCTTCCAGCAGGGCCGGTTGCACTTCCTGATCGGGCCCAACGGCGCCGGCAAGACCACGCTGGTGGATGCCCTCACCGGGCTGGTGCACGGCACCGGCCGGGCCGAGTTCCGCAACCGCGACCTCCTGGAGATGAAGTCGCACCGGATCGTGCGCCTCGGCATCGGTCGCACGTTCCAGACAGCCACGGTCTTCGACAAGCTGACCGTGCTCCAGAACCTCGACATCGCGGCGGGGATGCACCGCAACCCGTTCAGCCTGCTGCTCGCTCGGGGCAAGGTGCCCGAACGGGTCGAGGAGGCGCTGGAGACGATCGGCCTCGCGTCGCTGGCGCACCGGCCGGCGGGGATCTTGGCTCACGGCCAGAAGCAGTGGCTCGAGGTCGGGATGCTGCTGGTGCAGGACGCGCAGGTGATGTTCCTCGACGAGACGGTGGCGGGCATGAGCCACGAGGAGCGTGAGGAGACCGGCGACCTGCTGAAGCGGATCGTGGCCGACCGCACCATCGTCGTCATCGAGCACGACATGGAGTTCATGCGCCGCTACGCCGACCTGGTCACCGTCATGCACGGCGGGATGATCCTCGCCGAGGGCTCGGTGGCCGAGATCCAAGCTGATCCGAAGGTGCAAGAGGTGTACCTCGGAACCGTCGCGGAGGTGACCGCAGATGCCTGAGCCCATCCTCGAGCTGGTCGGCGTGACCGCCGGCTACGGACGATCGATGGTCCTCTTCGACGTGGACCTCGCGGTGCCCGAGGGCGGCGCGGTCGCCCTCATGGGCCACAACGGCGCGGGGAAGACGACCCTGCTGCGCGTGGCGGTGGGCCTGCTCCCGGTGCGGTCGGGCACGGTGCGGCTCTTCGGCGAAGACGTGACCCGGTCCCGCCCCAACCGACGGGTGCGAAACGGCCTCGGCTACGTCCCCCAGGGGCAGCTCTGCTTCCCGCAGATGACGACGTTGGAGAACCTCCAGCTGGTGTCGTCGGTGCAGTCGGAGATCGACGAGGTGCTCGACACGTTCCCGGCGCTCACCGAGCTGCTCAGCAAGCGGGCAGGCCTGCTCTCGGGCGGCCAGCGCCAGCAGCTCGCCATCGCCCGGACGTTGCTCACCAAGCCGAAGCTCCTCATCCTCGACGAGCCGACCGAGGGCATCCAGCCCAACGTGGTGGACGAGATCGAGCAGGTGATCGTCGAGCTCACCAAGCGTGGCGACTTCAGCGTGGTGCTCGTCGAGCAGCACGTGGGCTTCGCTCTGCGCTCCACCGACGCGTACTACGTGCTCGAGTCCGGGCGCATCACCGGTTCGGGCCGGGGCGGGGAGGGCGCGCTCGACGAGGTGCGCTCCGCCATGGTCGTTTAGCGCGCGCCCCGGTGGCGAGGTCCGGGCCGCTGGCCTCGATGCCGTCGATGGCCGCGAGGGGGCTGTCGGGGTGACACACTCTCCCTCGGTGGATCACGAGGTCGACGAACAGCTGGTCGCCGCAGCGATGGCGGTGTCCCGGGCGCTGGTCGCGGTCACGGCGCGCACGATCACCGCGGGTGCTCAGGAGGTGACCCTCGCCCAGTATCGGGCGCTCGTGGTGCTCACCGAGCACCAGCCGAGGACCATGGCGGAGATCGCCGGCGTGCTCGGGCTGTCGCCGTCGTCGTGCACCCGCCTCGTCGAGCGGATCGAGCGCAAGGGCCTCGTTCGTCGCTCGCCGTCTCCCGAGAGCAGGCGCCGGGTCGACCTCCACCTCGAGCCGGCCGGTGAGCTCCTCGTGGCCACGGTGATGGCCGAGCGGCGCCGAGCCATCCAGGAGCTGCTGGCGGGCCTGCCGGCGTCTCGGGTGGCGTCGGTGCGACGAGCGCTCACGGAGGTCGCCGAGCTCGCGGGGGAGGCCGTCGAGGTGGCCGGTCCGCTCGCCGGGCACGCGATCGAGGCCTGAGCGCTCCGACGCCCGGTGGCGCCAGGGCCGCCCGAGCCGCCGCCCATGGCTCAGGCGGGTCGGCTGATGCTCACCGAGGTCGGGGAGCCGTCCCACGTGCCGTCGGGTGAGTCCACCCCCACCACCTCGTACTCCACCCTCGTGACGCGTCCCGACCCGCTGATCAGGTAGGGGCCCGTCAGCACCGATGCGGCGCCGTTGCCGCCGGTGTCGACGGTGATGGTGCTGGTCGACCAGTTGCCGTAGCGGTCACGGGTCCTCACCTCGATGGTGACGGTGCCGTTCACCGGCTGACCGGTCGAGTCGGTCACGGTGAGCGTGGCCGTGGGCTGCCAGTAGTACGAGCCGACCCTGATCGCGCTCTCGTCGCTGAAGGCAGCGGATGCCGGCGGGGGTGGGAGCGTGGTGGTCGGGACCGGCGCCGCGGTCGTGGTCGTGGTCGGTGGCGCGGTCGTGGTGGTCGGTCCGCTCGGTGCGGTGGTGGTCGTGGCCATCGGCGTACCGACGCCGCCACCGGTGCTTCCGCCCCCGGAGCCCCCGCCCGATCCGCCGCCGGACCCTCCGTCCGATCCGCCGCTCGTGTGGATGCTCTGGGCGGCTTCGTCGAGCTTGCCATCGCTCGTCGAACCCAGCTTCTGGACGACTCCCAGCACGACGACGGCGATCAGGGCCACCATGAGCCCCACCTGCACGAGCGTCGCGCCCTCTTCACGGTTTGCCCCTCCCATGACAACAGTTGTCGGAGTGCAACCTGATCTTCTCCATGGGCCGCGCGGCCCAAAGGGGGCCTTCGCGGGCGAGAAGGGTCGTTCGGCCTACGCGAGCAGGCAGTTGCCCACGGCGGGGAGCCCGGCGAAGCGTGCGGACAGGTAGTCCAGCGCGGCAGGGGCGCCCTCGACCATGCCGGCGACGTGCTCGGCGATGGGGTACGTGGCCCAGGTGACGGTGGCCCCCTTGGCGCACCACGTGCGCCGCAGGTCTGCGGCCTGGCCGTAGTCGACCATCTCGTCGAACAGCGCGTGGAACATGTACACGGGCGTGGTGGGCTTGGACGCGCCGAGCTTGTTCTCGTTCAGCCGGGCCTGCCACGCGGGCGTGGCGAGCGGGTTCGTGGTCACGTAGTCGTCGATGCTGCTGAACGCGGTGTCGATGAGCTTCGGCAGCCCGTCGAAGCTGACGAGGCACACGTCCTTCGCCGAGGTGAGCAGCGACTGCCCGCGAGCGTTGAGGTAGTTCGACAGCTTGAGCTCGGGGTAGGCGGCGTCGAACCCGATGCTGGCGAGCAGGGCGAGCGCCACGAACGGGGAGCCGTCGAGCGCGTCGGCCACCGCGGTGAGGTCGCCGGGGACCCCGCCGATCGCTGCGCCCTTGACCTTGAGCTCCGGGGCGTAGGTGGGCGCCAGCTGCGCCGCCCAGCCGGCGGCGCCGCCGCCCTGGGAGTAGCCCATCAGCCCGACCGGGCTCGACGACGACAGGCCGGTGCCAGACAGCCGCTGCGCGGCGCGCGCCACGTCGAGCACCGCACGGCCCTCGGCTTGGCCGACGACGTAGGTGTGCTGGCCGGGCGTGCCGAGGCCCTGGTAGTCGCTCACGGCGACGGCCCAGCCGCGGGCGACGGCAGCGGCGATGAAGGCGCCCTCGTAGTCGATGCCGTTGGCGAGCGTGTACGACGGTGCGCAGGCGTCACCGATGCCCCGGGTGCCGACCGCGTACGAGACGAGCGGGCGGCTGCCGATGCCGATCCAGGGCGTGGTGGGCACGATCACGGTGCCGGACACGGCGATCTTGGAGCCGGTGGCCGACGTCGAGCGGTACAGGACCTGCCACGACTTCGTCCCCGGCACCGGCGTGCGCTTGGCCGGGTCGAGCGTGAACGTGCTGGCGCGGGAGCGGATGACGTCCCCGTTGCTGCCGGTGAGCGTGGACGGCGGCGTGTAGAAGCTGTCCTTGTCGGGGGTGGGGTTGCAGGCCGCCAGCATCGAGATGGCCAGGCCAGCCACCACCACGGCCGTGATCGCGCGTCGACGAAGCATGAGCGTTCCCCCTGAGGTCCCCTTGGTGCGATCGTCAACCTACCCGCCGGTAACCGCGTGTGCCGAACTTCACGTCGAGCGTGGTGGGCAAGACTGCGGCCATGGTCACACCGATGCGCGCTCGCTCCCACCGCCCCGCCGACGCGCACCGCCCCATCGGCGCTTCAGCTTGGGTCCGGGCCCTCGGGCTGCTCCTCGGTGCCTCGCTGCTGGTGGGGGCGTGCTCGTCGGACACGGGCGACGGCGCCGGTGCGGGGACCCGGGCCGCCGAGGGCACCACGACGGCGGCGTCGCCGGCGGAGGACGGCGACGGCGGGTCCACCGCGACGGTCGAGCGCTACGACGGGGACCTCGACGGGTTCTACGAGGTGCCCGACCCGCTCCCGGCGGGCGAGCCCGGGGACCTGATCCGCACCATGGCGGTGTCGAGCGACGCCGACCACGTGACCGTGCGGGTCATGTATCGCTCCGTCGACGCGACCGGGGCCGACCGGGCGGTCACCGGGTTGATCACCTACCCCGTCGCCGCTGCGCCCGACGGCGGGTGGCCGGTCATCTCCACGGCGCATGGCACCTCGGGCATCGCCACGCAGTGCGCGCCGAGCCGGACATCGACCGCGGCGCCGGGCTGGGGCGTCGACGGCGTGTGGGCCATGACCGACTACATCGGCCTCGGGCCCCTCGGCGAGCTGCACGCGTACCTCTCCAAGGTCGACGAGGGGAACGCGGTGATCGACATCGTCCGCGCCGCCCGCCAGATCCCCGACGCCCACGCGTCGGACCGCTGGGTGTCCATCGGCCACTCGCAGGGCGGGCACGGGGCGCTGGCTGCCCACGAGCTGGCCGCCGAGCACGCGCCCGAGCTCCACCTCGTGGCCACGGTGGCGCTGTCGCCGGGCGCGCTGCTCGATCGGGTCTACGGCGGGATCGACCCGATCGTCACCACGATCCTGACGATGATGGCGTCGTACGGAGGTCAGGCCGAGGAGCCGAAGCTCTCGATCGCCGAGCACTTCACCCCAGCGGCGCTCGAGGCGTCGAAGGTGTTCGAGACGGGCTGCCTCGACGAGATCACGAACGCCCTGATCCCGGTGGCCGCGGCCGGCGCGTTCACCGCCGACCCGCGAACCACCGAGCCGGCGCGGTCGGTGATCCTGGCCAACGACGTGGGCGGCGTCGCCGTCGACGGCGTGCCGCTGCTCCTCGCATCGGGCACGAACGACGACCGGGTGGTGATCGACCGGTTCCGCGACCTCGTCTCCAAGGTGTGCGCCACCGGCCAGGTCGCCGAGGTCCACATCATCGATGGGGCCGACCACGGCACGATCCTGGCGGCGATGGCCGACGACGTGGAGCGGTTCGTCGACGACGCGCTGGCGGGCGGCGAGCCTCGCGACACCTGCGGCGACGACCCCGCCTCGTGGGAACGCCCGATGGCCTGACGACTTGTTAGGCATGCCTAACAACTGCTAGGCAGTGGCCATGGACCACGGGGGTCGATCGAGCGCGGCGGTGGTCGTCGTGCGGTCTCCCGGAAGGAGGATCGTCTGTGATCTCCGATGCCTCGCTCGGCTCGTTGCGGGTCGCCGCCACGCTCGTCCACTCGTTGCCCGGGCTGCGAGCCGGCGTCCGGGTGGCGGGCGATCCGCTGCTCGAAGTCGGCCCGGGCCGCGACGCCGATCGGCCCGACCCTGGGCTGGGTGGCGTGCGGACCTGCTCGCCGTGCCAGTTCCGCGCCGCTGTCGGCCACGCCCACCAGCGCACGCTCGACGGCGAGCGGTTCTCGTTCCTCGGCCTACCCCGGGGAGTGGAGCCCGAGATCGACCTCGCGGCACCGACGGGCGGCCTGGTGCGGGCGGGCGGAATCCACCGGGTGCCGGTGGCCGGCCGATGGTGGTGGGCGTTCGGGTGCACGCTCCACGTCGATCAGGCGCGACCGCTCGGCCAGGAGCTCGCGGACGGCTGGCCCGACCTCCCTGCGGGAGACCAGCTCCGACTTCGTTGGGATCCGCTCACCCAGGTCACGGTGGCCTACGTCGAGACCTCCGCACATCCCGGCACCGCCCACGAGGCCGAGGTCCTCGAGCTCCTCGACTCGCTGCTGGCCCGCTGGGCCGTCCACGAGCTCGTGGCGTCCCTCGAGACCGGGGCCGACACCGGCTTTGACCCCGACGCCACCCGACGTCGCTGAGCCCGTTGCGGCACCCCGGTGGCGCGCCCCGGAGGGGGTTGGGGTGTGAGGGGGTCGCCGACGGGGCAGGCTAGGGGTCAACGTGGCGCCATGGGGCCGGCGCCTCGGAGGTCGACATGATGCGCACGAGGACCGAAGCGGGGTTGCGGCCACGGCTGTTCGCGCTCGTCCTCGTCCCGATCGTGCTGCTCGGAGGGCTCACCTGGTCGATGGTCACCGATCGTCGCGATCGAGCGACATCGGCCCGCGTCGTGCAGCGGCAGATCACCGACATCTCGAGCCTCGTCGACGTGACCCGCCAGCTGCTCCTCGCCCGCACCCCGGTCGAGGTCGAGGTGCGGGCCGGCGAGCTGGGCCTCTCGCCGCAGCAGGCGCTGGACGCGCTCGATGTCGACCAGCGCGACCTCGGCGAGATCGGCGACCTCCACACGCTGGCCGCGACGCTCCGGCTCCTGCCCGCGGATCTCCGGCCCTTCGAGGCCGCAGAGGTGGAGGCGCTCGCGGACGAGGTCGATGCCGGCGCGACCACCGAGCAGCTCGATGCGTTCGACGACCTCCAAGAGCGCCTCGACGTCGACTGGAAGCGCCAGGTGGCCGAACTTCGGGTCGACATCGTCGACCTGGGCGACGTCGACCTGTCCGACATGGCCGACGACGTGGACGCGTCGGCCGATGCGGGGTTGGCCACCGCGAACCTGATCATGGGCTTGTCCGACCACTGGTTCTCCTCGCTCGACGACGGGCCCCCATCGGTGGCTGGCCGGGTTCGCCTGGCCACCCCCGCCGCCGAGTTCGACGCGGCGATCGCCCACCTGAGCGCCAGCGCAGATCCGACGGTCGTCGCGTCGGCGCGCGAGATCGCCGCGCTACGAGCCGACGGTTCCTTCGGTGCCGCGATCCAAGCCGCGCTCGACGGCGAGGACCCGGCGCCCTTCGCGGACGGCGACTTCGACCTCGACGCCCTCACGTCCGCGTTCACCGACGGGTTCTCCGAGCTCGGCCCGCTCCTCGATCTCGTGCAGGGCCGGACCAACGCGCTCGCATCCGAGGCCGACCGGGCCGCGAAGGGCTCGGAGCGGTCGGCAGACCTCGCGCTCGTGGCGATGGGGGCGCTCATCGCCGCGGTGCTCGCGCTGTCGCTCGCCGTCACCGCCAGCTTCCTGCGTCCGCTGCGCCGCCTCATCGACGCCATGCGCGCGGTGGGGGCAGGCGACCTGAGCGGCGAGGAGCTCGTCTCGGGCGGACCACCGGAGGTGCGGTCCGCGTCTGCCGCGTTCAACGATGTGCTGGTGAACCTCCGGCTCCTCGAGGGCAAGGTCGAGGCGCTGGCCCGAGCAGACCTCGACGATCCCCGGCTCGGGCGGTCGCTCCCCGGCGCGCTCGGGCGTGAGCTCGACGACTCCATCGGCGTCCTGGCCGGGTCGATCGCCGAGCGAGCGCAGCTCCAGGAGCGACTCGAGCACCAGGCCACCCACGACCCGCTCACCGGCATCGCCAACCGGGCCGGTGCGCGCTCGGCGCTCGAAGGTGCCGCCGCCCGCGCCCATCGGCACGGCACGACGCTGGCCGTCGCCTTCGTCGACCTGGATGGCTTCAAGGCCGTCAACGATCGGCACGGCCACGCCGCCGGCGATGCGGTGCTCGTCGAGGTCGCCGCTCGGCTCGACCGTCAGGCTCGCACCGGCGACACGTGCGCCCGCATGGGGGGCGACGAGTTCGTGGTGATCGCCGAGCACATGGGCACCCGTCGTGATGCCGAGGGCATGGGCAAGCGGATGGCCGATGCCATCTCCCAGCCCATCGAGCTGCCGAACGGCGTCACGGCCAGGATCGGCGCCAGCATCGGCATCGCCCTGTCCGACGCGCCGAACGAGTCGCCGAGCGCGCTGCTGCACCGTGCCGACCTCGCCGCCTACGCGGCCAAGCGCGACGGCTCGGTGGTGCGCCTCGCCCCCGACGCGCTGACCGCTCCCCACGACCAGCTCCCGATGCCGGCGACAGACCCGCCCGTGGTGGACCCGGGCTGACCGGTCGGGTCAGCGGGCTCGGTAGCGGATCGGCAGGTGCTTGACGCCGCCGACGAAGTTGGCCTCGGTCCAGCTCGGCTCACCAGCGAGCTCGAGGTCGGTCACCCGGTCGAGCATCTTGGGCAGGAAGGTGCGCAGCTCTCGCCGGGCGACCTGGGCACCCAGGCAGTGGTGCGCGCCCACCCCGAACGAGATGAGCTCGACCAGGTCGGGGCGGTGGATGTCGAAGCGCATCGGGTCCACGAAGACGTCCTCGTCGCGGTTGGCCGACCAGTACGACAGCAGCACCCGCTCGCCCTCGGCGATGTCCACGCCGTGCACCTGGGTGTCTTCCTGCGCGTACCGCAGGAAGTGCCGCACGGGGGCCGTCCAGCGGATCATCTCCTCGGCGGCGGGGGTGGCCAGCTCGGGGTCGGCGCGCAGCGCATCGAGCTGCTCGGGGTCGCGGAGCAGGGCCTCGAGCCCGCCCGAGAGGGCGTACGAGGTCGTGTCGTGCCCCGCGGTGGCGACGATGATGAAGTACCAGAGCTCGGCGTGGCGGTCCATCGGGCAGCCGTCCACCTGGCCGTTGGCGATCACCGTGGCCAGGTCGTCGCGCGGGTGCGCCCGGCGGTCGGCGGAGAGGGCGCCGAAGTAGTCGCCGAACTCGCCGATGACCTTCGTGCCGAGCTCCACCGGGTTGCTCATGTCGCCCAGGTACTCGGGATCTGCGGCGCCGAAGATCCCCTGGGTGAGCCGCAGCATGACCGGCTCGTCCTCCTCTGGGACCCCGAAGATGCTCATGATCACGCGGAGCGTGTAGGGCACGGCGATGTCGCGGGCGAAGTCGCACTCGCCGCCGAAGCCGAGGAGCTTGTCGACGAACTGGTCGGCGATGGCTTCGATGTCGGCTTGGCGGTGTCGCACGGCCGCGGGCTTGAACCAGTCGTTCGTGACCTTCCGGTGCTCGCGGTGCTCCGCGCCGTCGAGGTGCACCAGGGTCTTGGGGTCGATGCCGATCGAGCGGAGCAAGCCCATCGCGAAGTCGGGCATCAACATCGATTCCTGCGTGTTGTGCCAACGATCGTGGTGGCGGGATATGTCGAACACATCCGCGTGGCGCGTGATCGCGTAGAAGGGCTCGTAGCCCTCCGCCTCCACGCGGAGCACCGGGGTCTCGCGGCGCAGCTCGGCAGCGGTCGCGTGCCAGGCGGCGGGATCGGCGTAGGCCACGGGATCCACGAAGATCGCCCCGCGGGGGTCGCCGGCGAGTTGGATCGGGGGGACTTCTGGAGCGTCGATCTGGCGGACCGTAGTGCGCGCCGTGGGAGAGTGGGGGCGTGACCGCTTCATGCCCCACGAAGGACCCGACGACGGTTCGTGCAGCGTCCCGGCTCATCACGGCGTCTTCGATCGCGGTGCTGTCGCTGGTGGCGTTCGTGGCCCCCAGCGCGAGCACGTCGGTCGAGGCGCAACCTCGCCGCCACCAGGTGGCCACGGCGGCGGACGACGTCGCCGCCTGGTCCACCGCGGTGGGCACCGATGGTCGGGTGTGGTTCGCCGACGCCGATGGTCGTTCGCTCACCTTCCGCGGCTTCGGCAACAAGACCGACCACCCGGCCACGCTCTTCAGCGACGACCTGCTGGCCGCCGGGGCCGAGCGTGGCTTCAACCTCATCCGCCTCAGCATCTGGTGGGACGTGCTCGAACCCACCCAGGGCACGTGGAACGAGGCTTACCTCGACGAGGTCGAGACCGTGCTCGACCGGGCCGAGACCTACGGCTACCACGTCATCGTCGCCAACCACCAGGACCGCTACGGGCCCGCGTTCGGCGACCACGGCGCTCCCGAGTGGGCCACCCGCACCGACGGCGCCACCTTCGAGCCCCAGCCCACGTGGCTGCTCGACTACCTCCAGCCCGCCGTGCAGAACGCCTTCGAGCACCTCTACGAGGACGCCGACCTCCGCCAGGCTCAGATCGACATGTGGTTGAAGATCGTCGACCGGGTCAAGGACCACCCGGCGCTGTTCGGCTACGACCTCATGAACGAGCCCTTCGGGAAGATCCGTGACGGCGAGGACCTCATCTCGGCGGCCAAGCGGGTCGAGGCCCAGCAGCTCACCCCCATGTACCAGCGGCTCACCGACGCCATCGGCGCCGTGGACACCGATCACTGGGTCTTCATCGAGCCGCCGAACCTCAACGCCCTCGGCATCCCCACCAGCCTCGGCCACGTGGACGGTCCGAAGGTCGCCGTGTACCCGCACATGTACAACACGCAGATCGAGTCGGCCACGTACTCGCCGGGCGGCACCTTCACCTACGACCCGAAGTTCTTCGAGTCGTGGAAGGCCGCGGTCGTGCCGTACCCGAAGCGCGAGCAGATCCCGATGCTCGTGGGCGAGTGGGGCGTCGCCCGGCCCGACTACCCGGGGATGGACACCTTCATCGCCCAGTCGCTCGCCACCCTCGACCAGGCCACCTCGTCGGGCTGGACCATGTGGGCCGCCTGCTTCGGGGGCAGCTACTGCACCTTCGACGCCGCCGGCAACGACCGGGTGGGCATCGACCAGGTCGTCGCCCCCTACGCCCGAGCCATCGCCGGTGCGGTCACCTCCACGGTGTGGGACCCCGATGCCCGCGTGCTGCGCGTCCGCTACCGCGACTCCGATGCCTCGGGCCCCACCGAGGTCTACGTCCCCGAGGCCAAGCGCTACCCCGAGGGGTTCGAGGTGCACGTGAGCGGCGTCGACGGGCCGGTCGACTTCGACTGGGACCCCGATGCCGGGGTGGCGTCGGTGGCGGTGGCCGACGACGGCACCGACCACGCCATCTGCGTCGTCCCGACGGGCTGGGAGGGGGAGTGCCTCGCCGTCGACCCGGTCGAGGAGCCCGCGACCACGACCACCTCGACGGTCGCGCCCACCGACGACGGTCCCACCGCAGCCGTCCCCGTCCCCGGCGCCGCCTCCTACACCGGCTGACCCTCGCCAGCGTCGCCCCCGAGTCGCCCCGCGTCGCCCCCGCGTCGCCCCCGCGTCGCCCCCGCGTCGCCCCCGCGTCGCCCCCCTGACGTCCACCTCGCCGGCATCCGATCCGTCCGCCTCCGGCGGGGTGGTGCTTGGGTGGTCGTGTGGCGTGCATCCAGGCACCGCGTCGCCGGTGCGAGTCCGACTTCTGGCCGGCTTCCAGCGGGGGTGGTGCTTGGGCGGTCGTGTGGCGTGCATCCAGGCACCGCGTCGCCACTTGACGTCCACCTCGCCGGCATCCGATCCGTCCGCCTCCGGCGGGGTGGTGCTTGGGTGGTCGTGTGGCGTGCATCCAGGCACCAACGCGGCAGCGGACGGGCGGGCGTGGTGCGGGTGCGTGGCGGGGTGCGGGTGGACGGGGGTGAGCGGGGGCGGGTGGACGGGGGTGAGGTGGGGTCGCCACGATGGGGGCCGTTCGACCTTCCCCTTCCGAGGAGCCCCCATGTCGCAGGTCATCAAGATCAACGTGCTCACCGTGCCCGCCCAGGCCGGCGACGAGCTGGCCCAGCGGTTCGCCGCCCGCGCCGGGGCGGTCGACGGCCAGGACGGGTTCGAGGGGTTCGAGCTGCTCCGCCCCACCGACGGCCGTGACCAGTGGCTGGTGGTCACCCGCTGGCGCGACGAGGCGGCGTTCGACGCGTGGACGGCGAGCCAGGCGTTCTCCCACGGGCACGCCGGCGCCGAGCGACCCGCCGCCCACGGCGGCCCGGTGAGCACCGGTTCGGAGGTCTGGAGCTACGAGGTCGCCGGCGGCTCCGCCGGCTGACACCGATCCCGCCTCCTGCAACCTCATGCTGGGCAGACCCGAACCGCGCTGCCCGGGACCGAGCTCGCCGACGGTGACGAACCCTCGGGTCGCTACATCGTGCGGCGTGCGCCGAGGCCGACCAGCCGCTGGTAGGCGGCGGCGGGCAGGCGCGCCAGCGCGTTGAACACGTGGGCGTCGGGCCCGATCAGCGCTCGACGCGAGTTCATCTGCACCGCTCGCAAGATCTGGCCGGCCGCCTTCTCGGGAGAGGTGAGGAACGCCTTCTCGAGGTTCTGGCGACCCCGCTCCATCTGCTCGACATCGCCGCCCTCGGCCACGTGCATGCGGGCGTTCTTGGCGATGTTCGTCTTGATGCCGCCGGGGTGGACGCAGGTGGCCGACACCGGGCCGCCGGCGATGTCGAGCTCGATGCGCAGGGACTCGGTGAAGCCGCGCACGCCGAACTTGGCGGCGTTGTAGGCGCTCTGCGAGGGGATGCTCACGAGGCCGAAGACGCTGGAGAGGTTCACGACGTGGCCTTCGCCCGACGCTGCGAGGTGCGGCAGGAACGCTTGGGTGCCGTGGACGACGCCCCAGAAGTTGATGCCCATGAGCCACTCGAAGTCCTCGATGCGCATGTCCGCGACGGTGGCGCCGAGGGCGACTCCTGCGTTGTTGAAGATCAGGTTCACCCGGCCGTGATCGGCCACCACCTGGTCGGCCCATGCGAACATCGCATCGCGGTCGGAGACGTCGAGGCGCGCGGTGGTGACCTCGACGCCCTTCCCCGCCGCGAGCGCGGCCGTCTCGGCCAAGCCGGCCTCGTCGATGTCGGAGAGGGCGAGGTCCGCGCCGCGCCCAGCGAGGTCGACGGCGAGCGCCCGGCCGATGCCCGACGCCGCCCCCGTGATCGCTGCCACCTTGTTGGAGAAGTCCTTCACGGCTGCACATCCTCGCCGCGGCCGGGGGCCAGAGGCGAACCCTCCCGTGCGATCACCCGCGGACTCAGGTCGATCGTGTGCCGCTGCGGTTCGCGATCGACGTGGGTTCGCGGGCAGCGGGCGTCTGGCGGGGCCGTGACCGTGGAGCGATGGGTACCGTCGCGCGATGGCCGAGCCCGAGACCATCCCGAGGTGGGACCCGCCCACGCGAGCGGAGCTCGAGGCGCTGGCCGGGATCGAGCGCGACGGGGCCTGGACGATCGCCGGCGACGAGGTGAAGCTCACGAACCTCGACAAGGTGCTGTTCCCCGGGCGAGACGGTGGGCCGTCGATCACCAAGCGTGACCTCGTCCGCTACCAGGCGCTCGTCGCCCCGCACGCGCTGCCGTACCTGTGGGACCGGGCGATCAACCTCCAGCGGTTCCCCGACGGCGTCGACACCGAGGGGTTCTGGAGCAAGGCGATGCCGTCGGGCGCGCCGCCGTGGCTCACGGGCTGGGAGGATCCGGCGGCCCGTGAGGGGCGCACGCGCAGGTACTCCGTGCTCGACCGGCCCGCGGCGCTGGCGTACGTGGCGAACCTCGCGGCGGTCGAGCTGCACCCGTGGACGTCGCCGTGCCGCGACTCGCTGCACCCGTCGTGGGCGCTGGTCGACCTCGACCCGGGCACGAAGACCACGTGGGACGAGATCGTGCTCCTCGCCAAGCTGCATCGCACCGCGCTCGGCCACCTGGGCGTCGACGCCGCGCCGAAGGTCACGGGGAAGCGGGGCATCCAGATCTGGATCCCGGTGGAGGACGGCACCACGTTCGAGGTGACCACGGCGTGGGTCGAGCAGCTGTCGCAGGCGATCGGGGGCACGGTGCCCGAGCTGGTGTCGTGGGCGTGGCGCACGGACGAGCGCGAGGGATTGGCTCGGCTCGACTTCACCCAGAACGCCCGCAACAAGACGCTCGTCGCCCCGTTCAGCACCCGTCCCGCTCCGGGGGCTCCCGTGTCGGTTCCGATCCGCTGGGAGGACCTCGACGACGACGAGCTGCGCCCGGATCGGTGGACGATCGCCACGGTGCTGGACCGCCTCGCCGACGTCGGCGATCCGCTCCGCCCCCTCATCGGCCTCCAGCAACGCCTCCCGAAGCTGTCGTGACCGCAGACGACGAACCTCGCCATCGATGGGTCCCGAACGGTGCCGAAGCGGTGCCGAGCTCGTGGCCGCAGCCGGGGGAGGTGGCGGTGATGACGGCGACGGTTGGCGAGGTCGGTGTGCTGGGTGATGGCTGGCGCTTCGAGCGCAAGCTCGACGGGTTCCGCTGCCTCGCGTGGGTCGATGGGACTGATGCCCGACTTCGGTCGCGCAGCGGGCAGTCGTTCGATGAGGCACTCCCGGAGCTGCGGGCGGCGATCAGCGACCAGACGATCGGGCGAGCGATCCTCGATGGCGAGCTGGTCGGGTACGACGCCGAGGGCACGAGCTTCCAGCAGCTCCAGCGCCGAATCGGGAGGCGCCCGCAGCCGGGTGCGGGGGCCGAGGTCGCGGTGGGCTTCGTGGCCTTCGACCTGCTGTGGTTCGCCGACCACGACCTGCGCCCGCTCGACCTCGACACGAGGGTCTCGACGTTGCGGGAGGTCGTGACGCCGGGTGGTCTGGTGGCGCTGTCCGAACCGCTCGAGGGCGACGGTCCGGCCCTGCTCGCCGATGCCTGCGCTCGAGGCTGGGAGGGGTTGGTGGCGAAGCGGCGGGGTTCCACCTACGTGGGCCGGCGCAGCGGGGACTGGCGCAAGATCAAGTGCACGAGGTCCCAGGAGGTGGTGGTGGGCGGTTGGACCGATCCCCAGGGGAGCCGCGATGGCCTGGGCGCGCTGCTGGTAGGCGTCCACGATGCCGCGGGGTTGCGCTACGCCGGAAGGGTCGGGACCGGCTTCGACGCCGAGGCGTTGCGTGCCTTGCCACCGGTGCTCGCCTCGCTCGAGCGGGTGACCTCGCCGTTCGTCGATGCGGTTCGAGAGCGGGGTGCTCACTGGATCGAGCCCCAGATCGTCATCCAGGTCGACTTCCGCGAGTGGAGCGACGCCGGTCGCCTCCGGAACCCGTCCTTTCGGGGCCTGCGCGACGACAAGCAAGCCAGCGAGGTCATCCGTGAGGGGCAGCCTCCGTGGTGAGCTGAGCGAGGCCGCGAGTACGTTCTGGCTCCCAACGGGTGGGATCAGGAGGAGACGTGCAGGCAGGCGCTGACGGGGAATGGAACCCTGGGCACATCGTCCTGGCGTGGCGTGCGTGGCTCACCCGACCCATCGATCGCCTCGCAGGCAGCCGTCGGTGGTCGTGGTGGACGGGCCTTTGGGCGTTCTCGGTGGGCATCCTGGTCGCCGGCCTCAATCCCCGTGCCGACGCGTCGAGCGAGCAGTGGCGCTACATCATCGATCACACGCGGGGCGACCTGGTCGCCCCGGCCGTTCCGGGGAGCCGGGAAGCGAACCTGACGTTCCGGATCGTGCCCCGGTTGGTGGGCCGGGTGCTCCACCTGTCGAGCCCCTACCAGTTCCTGATCGTCCAGTGGCTGCTCGCGATCGTGATGCTCGCGGTCATCGCACGGCTCCTCGACGAAGCGCTCGACGATCGGCGAGCCGCCGTCGTCGGCACGTTCGGTGCCGTCGGCCTCTGGGCCGTGGCCAGCGCGTGGACCGATCCGCGCGGCAACTTCGATGCCGCGGCCGTGCTGCTCCTGTTGGTGGCGATGTTGGTGCGGAAGCCTCCGCTGATCCTGGTCGGCGCCTTGGCTGCCACCTTCGTGGACGAACGTGCGTTCATCGTGGCGCCGCTCGTCGCCCTCTGGCACCTCCTGCGCGACGACGATCCGCGGCAGCCGAAGGCGATGCGCGACCTGGCGTGGGTCCCCGCGCTCACGGTCGTGGCGGCGATGGCAGCGCACCTGGTGATCCGCTCGTGGCTCAAGGCTCGCTACGGCGTGGGCGAGGGCCAGAACCGTTCCCCGGGCGACCCCTGGACGCAGCTCAACAACTACCCGAACGGGATCTGGGGAGCGTTGGAGGGGTACTGGCTCGTCGCGCTCGCGGGCCTCGCCACCATGTGGCGGTCGGGCCGGCGCCTGCTGGCGACCGGTGCCTCGCTCGTGATCGGCGTGACGTTGCTCGTGGGGGTCTCGGTCTTCGACATCAGCCGCAGCGTCGGCTTCATCTTCCCGATCGTTCCCGTCGCGCTGCTCGCGATGCGCCCGGTGGAGCGATCGTGGAAGGAGTCGCTCCTGTGGGTGGCTGCTGCCGTCTCGCTCCTGTGGCCGTTGCTCTACGCCGCGGATGACCGAACGGTGGTGTGGGAGTACCCGTTGCCCCTGTTGATCGTGGATTGGGCGATGAACGGCTGACCCATCGGGTGCGCGGTGCCAAGCTGGGAAGCATGGGCGAGCTACCACCGTTCCACCTGGCGTTCCCGTGCCTCGACGTCGACGAGGCGGTCGACTTCTACGGCGGGCTGGGCTGCTCGCTCGGCCGGCGCAACGAGCACGCCGCGATCATCGACTTCTTCGGCCACCAGATCGTCGCCCACCGGGTGCGCGAGATCGAGCCCCAGCACGGCATCTACCCGCGTCACTTCGGCCTGATGGTTCCCCTCGACGTGCTCGACCAGCTGGAGGCGGACCTCCGCCGCTTGGCGCCCGAGCGCACGAAGCGGGCGTTGCGGTTCCCCGGGGAGGCGATCGAGCACCACTCGCTCCAGTCGCGCGACCCATCGGGCAACGTGCTGGAGTTCAAGACCTACACCGATCCGCAGGCCGCCTACGTCGACCGCGGCGACGCCCGCATCGGCGACCTCCCGTGACCGGCCCGACCCCCGCGACCGAGCCGCCCTCCGTGGACGCCCCTCACCCGAGCGAGCGGGTCGTGCCGCGGCGCACGATCCGCGGCATGTCGGCCGTCTTGCTCCCGTGCCGACCCGAGGGCGGCTTCGACTGGGCGGCGGCCGAGGCGCACATCGCCCGCACCCGCGACGCCGGGCTCACCCCCGCCGTCAACATGGACACCGGGTACGTGCAGCTGCTGTCGCTGGATGAGCGGCGCATCGTGCTCGACCTGGCGCGGCGGGCGACGGGGGGAGACTTCGTGGCCGGCGCGTTCGTGGCCGACCGGCCCGGCGACCCCTTCGACCTCGGCGCCTACGTCGACGCCGCCGCCCAGATCGCCGACCACGGCGGAACGCCGGTGATCTTCCCGAGCTGGGGGCTCAACGAGCTCGACGACGACGGCTGGGCGTCCGCGCTGGAGGCCCTCGGCGCCGAGCTCGACCGCTGGATCGGCTTCGAGCTGGGTGAGATGTTCGTGCCCTACGGCCGCATCCCGGGCCTCGATGCGTACCGGCGCCTCGTCGCCATCCCGAGCTGCATCGGGGCGAAGCACTCGTCGCTCAGCCGCCAGCTCGAGTGGGACCGCCTAGCGCTGCGCGACGCGGAGCGGCCCGACTTCCTCGTGCTCACCGGCAACGACCTCGCCATCGACATGGTGATGTACGGGTCCGACTACCTGCTCGGCCTGTCGACGTTCGACCCCGAGGCGTTCGCCCTGCGCGACCGCTGGTGGGCCGAGGGCGACGCCCGCTTCTACGAGCTCAACGACCTGCTCCAGTACCTCGGCCACCTCACGTTCCGCTCGCCGGTTCCCGGCTACCGCCACGATGCGGCCATCGCGTACGAGCTGCGCGGCTGGGCGTCGTGCGACGGGACCCCACCGGGAGCGCCCGGTCGCCCCGACGGCGACCGGGCCCTGCTCGCCGACATCTGCGCTCGCCTCGATGCGGTGGTCGGGCGATGAGCGAGGGAGAGGTTCGCTACCCGCAGGTGAAGTCGCTGCGCTCGGTCGACGACCTGCGGGCCCGGGCGGCCGAGCTCGGGGTCGAGCTGCCGATCGACGACGAGGTCGACGCCAACGGGGTGCTGTCGACCCCGGTGTCGTTCACCGATGCATCGGCGGGGACCGTCGAGCTGGCGAACCGCTTCGCGGTGCTGCCGATGGAGGGCTGGGACGGCACCACCGACGGGCGGCCCACGGAGCTCGTCCAGCGCCGGTGGAGCCGGTTCGCGTCGAGCGGGTGCGGTCTGGTGTGGGGCGAGGCCACAGCGGTGCGCCTCGACGGACGGGCCAACCCGAACCAGCTCGTGATCGGTCCCGAGACCGTCGACGAGATCGCCGCGCTGCGGGCGTCGCTCGATCCGAGCCAGGTTGCGGGCATGCAGCTCACCCACTCGGGTCGTTGGTGCCGCCCGGTCGACACGCCCGCACCGCGCACCGCGTACGAGCACCCGATCCTCGACGCCCGCCTCGGCATCGGCGCGGGCCAGGTGCTCTCCGACGACGAGCTCGACGAGCTGGTGACCCAGTACGTCGACGCCGCCGTGCTGGCCCAGCAGGCCGGGTTCGACTTCGTCGACGTGAAGCACTGCCACGGCTACCTGCTCCACGAGGTGCTCGGCGCGGTGGAGCGCGACGGCCGCTACGGCGGCTCGTTCGAGGGCCGCACCCGCTTCCTGCGCTCGGTGGTGGAGGGGATCCGCGACCGGGCGCCGGGGTTGGCGGTGGGGGTGCGCCTCAGCGCCTTCGACCTGGTCCCGTACCGGGCCGGCGACGGCGGGGTGGGGGAGCCCGAGCCGCTCGACCCGAGCGCCGGCCCCTACCCGTACGCGTTCGGTGGCGACGGCACCGGTCACGGCATCGACCTCGCCGAGGCGCACCGCTTCTGCGACCTGCTGGGGGAGCTCGGCGTGGGTCTGCTCTCCACCACGGCGGGCAGCCCGTACTACAACCCGCACGTCCAGCGCCCGGCCTACTTCCCGCCATCCGACGGGTACCGCCCGCCCGAGGATCCGCTGGTGGGCGTGGCCCGCCAGCTCGCCGCCACCGCTGAGCTGGCGCGAGCGCACCCCAGCCTCGTGGTGGTGGGCGGGGCGTACTCGTACCTGCAGGAGTGGCTCGCCCACGTCGGTCAGGCGGCGGTGGCTGGCGGAGGTGCGGCGGTGGTGGGCCTGGGGCGCATGGTGCTGTCCTACCCGCACCTGCCCGCCGACGTGCTCGCCGGGCGTCCGCTCGACCGTCGGCTGCTGTGTCGGACGTTCAGCGACTGCACCACGGCGCCCCGCAACGGCCTCATCTCGGGCTGCTTCCCGATCGACCCCTTCTACAAGGAACACCCCCAGCGGGTGCTGCTCACCCAGGCCAAGCGCGAGGCCAAGGCGCGCCTCCGCTGACCCGGCCGCGGCGGTTGCTCGCTCAGCGGCGGCGGTGGCGCAGGGACGCCTCGATCGAGGCGACCACGGTCGAGGGGCGCAGGCCCGGTCGTGGGGGCTGGCCGGGCGGCGGGACCTCGCCGTGGCGGACCATCGGCAGCAGGCGGTCGGTGGCCACTCGATCGAAGGTCTCGAACGTCGTGGCCCGCTCGGGGTCGTAGGGGGCGAAGCGGGCGGGACCGGCCACCCGGCCGAGCAGCCGGTCGAGCGAGCGGGACCTCCCGCCCACCAGCTCGCGCAGGGTCGGCACCGCGGTGAGGCGGAACACGTCCTCGATCGCGGCGGCGAGGTCGTCGTCGCCCACCTCGCGTGCGGCGAAGAGGATCGGCAGCCAGAGGCCGCGGAGGCCGAGGCCGGGCAGCCGCTGGCGTCGGAGCGCTTCGAGGTCGAGCTCGGAGGGGAACAGAGGAGCGAGGTGCAGCGCCCCGGCCGCCCGCAGCGAGCTCATGGTGAGCAGGCACTTGTGGCACTGGCCGCAGTTCGCGCTCGCGTTGTCCGAGTAGCAGACCTTGAGCTCGGCCAGCAGCTCCGGTCGGTGCTCGGCGAGCCACGCGACCTTGGCGTGGCGGCCGCGATCGGTGAGGTCGTGGAAGATCCGGAAGTCGGCGGTGCTCCACAGGGGGTCGAGGCCCGGGTGGGAGCCGGTCGAGGTCGTGCCGGGGAGGTCGTAGGCGCTCGGGATCACGAGGGTGTCGAAGCGCTGGCGCACGAGGAGCCCGAGCGCGGACAGCCCGGCGCCGTGCATGGCGGACCAGCCGAACATCGGGTCGGTGAACGTGCGCAGGTTGGTCCACGCCACGTGCAGGGGCAGCCCGACGCGATCGGCGACGCGGCGGGTGGCTGCGAGCTCGGCGTCGCTGACCTCGGGGTCGTGGTGGGGCTCGAGGGTGCGGCAGTAGAGCAGGTGGTCGAGCGGTGCGGGCTCCACCCGATCGACGGCGACGCTGTAGGTCGAGTCGACGCCTCGGCTCAGCAGGCACGCAGTGCCGTGGCCGGTGGGCTCGGGGTCGTCGACGGCTTCGGCCGCGGTCACCTCGGGAGGTCGCAGCCCGGGGTCCATGGTCGAGTAGTGGCGCCCGAGGATGGGGAGGCGGGCCAGAAGGTGCGCGGACACCGGCCCGTCGATCTCGAGGTCCTGCCCCCAGGCCATGGCGGGAAGGAAGCAGGCGGCCACGAACATCGAGGCATCGGCGTGCGAGGCCAGCTCCGCTGGTGCCCCGAAGCGAAGCTCGTGGGACTCGTCGGCCACCTGCACGGTGGCGCGCCACTCGATCCCTTCGTCGACCTCGACCTTGGCGATCCCCGACACCCGCACGGCGCAGCTCCCGACCGGCACGCACCGCTGCGCGTCGGCGAGCGCAGGTGTACCAGATGCCGCCCGATCCCCGGCACCGCGGCGGCCTGCCGGACGAAGCTCAGAGCTCGGTGGCAGCCAGGTGCGGGAAGACCTTCGACACCTTGGCGAGGAGGTGCTCGCCGTAGGTGTGGTGGTCGTCCTGGTGCACCGAGCGGCCGTCCCAGCGCTGGGCTCCGTCGTCGAGCTCCCTTCCGGCGATGTCCACCACCGGGACGGGCCGCACCTCTGCGTCCCACGACGGGTCGAAGAAGAACGGGAAGCTGAGGCGATCGCGAACCTCATCGCCCACGCCGTCGCCCACGCCGTCCCGGGCGACGGCGTGGCGGACCCGGTGCGGGGTGGATCGGTAGCGGCCGCCGGTCATGCGCTCGAGCATGTCGCCCAGGTTCACGACGAGGGCCCCGTCCACCGCCGGCACGTCGATCCACCCTCCGTCGGGGGTGCGCACCTGGAGGCCCGAGCTGCCGTCGTGGGCGAGCAGGGTGAGCAGCCCGTAGTCGGTGTGCTCGCCGACGCCCCACGCCGCGTCGGTGGGGTCCTGGGGCGGGTAGCGGAAGATGCGGAACAGGAGGGTCGGGTCCGCGGTGAGGTGGTCGTGGAACCACGTGGGCCCGAGGCCGAGCCCGAGCCCGAGGCCGCGGACGAGCACGTGGCCCACCCGCTCCATCTCGCCCATCCACGTCAGCACCGCGGGTCGCAGCGACTCGGGGCGCCGCGGGAACAGGTTCGGCCCGTGCAGCGGGGTGCCCGCGAGGACTCGGGGGTCGTCGCTCGGCAGCTCGCGCCCGAAGTAGAGGCCCTCCTTGCGGTCGGGAACCCCGGAGGTGAGCTCGCCGCCTTCGGGGAACCAGCCCCGCCATGCCCGACCCCCGAGGGCCATGGCGATCTCGGCCTTCTCGCCGTCGGGGAGCGCGAACAGCCCGCGAGCAGCCCGGTCGAGCTCGTCGAGCGCGGCGGCGGGCGCGCCGTGCCCCGTGACGAGGAAGAAGCCGAGATCGCGACACGCAGCGTCGAGCGCCGCTCCGACGCGGGCTTCCTCGTCGGTCGCCGGTGAGCCAGGTGTCGCGCCGACGAGCGGTGCGACGTCGATCACCGGCAGCTCATCCACCGGTTCAGTGTGGTGCACCCGGCCAGCGCTGATCGGGCCCGGTCTGCGGATGGTGCTCGCTGAGCCGGTGGCGCTCGCACCTTTCGCCGACGTTTCCCGGCTGGGTGATCCACTTGCGGGAACCGACCGGTAGCGTCGAAGCGACCCCTTCTCGCCCGTGGACACCCAGACCGTCACCACCCTCTTCGCCATCCTCGCCACCGTCGCCCAGGCTGCGGTGGTCGTGGCGATCGTCCTCGCAGTCGGAGGGCGATTCTCGCCACCGCTGGCTCGGGTGCGCGACGCCATCCGAGCCCGACTCGCCCCGGCCGCGATGGGCCTGGCGGCGGTCGTCGCCCTGGTGGCGATGCTCGGCAGCCTCTACCTGTCCGAGGTCGCCGACTTCCCGCCCTGCCGGCTCTGCTGGTTCCAGCGCATCGCCATGTACCCGATCGTGGTGGTGCTGGGCGTGGGCGCGATCCGCCGGGACGCCAACGCCCGCCTCACCGGCGCCATCTTCGCGGGGGTCGGTGCCTGCATCTCGGTCTGGCACCTGCTCGTCGAGCGCTACCCCACGCTCGAAGGCACGTCGTGCGAGATCACCAACCCCTGCTCCGTCAAGTGGGTGGAGAAGTGGGGCTACCTCACGATCCCCGGCATGGCCCTCTCGGGCTTCGCCCTCATCCTCGTGCTGCTCGCCGTGGCACGCCCGAAGCGCCCCCAGGAGGACGCATGACCACCGCACCCGCTTCACCCGCCGCCACCGGAGGCGCCACCGGCCGACGGCCCAAGGCTCGAAGGGTCCGCACCGCGGCGCTGCTGGCGACGGTCGCGGCGGCGCTGGTCGCGCTGCTCGTGGGCTGCGGCTCCGACAGCGGGGCGTCTGGCGATGGCACGACCACGGCGGCCACCGCGGACGGGTCGCTCCCCAAGTTCGACGCCACCGTCGCCGACGACCCAGCGGTGGGCACCACCATCCCCACGGTCACCGGCGACACGTTCGACGGCGACTCGGTCACGATCGAGGCCGACGGCAAGGCCAAGCTGCTCATGTTCGTGGCCCACTGGTGCCCGCACTGCCAGCGCGAGGTGCCGCTCTTGAAGGCGTACCTCGACGACAACCCGATGCCCGACGACGTGGAGCTCATCACCATCTCCACCAACGTCGCCGCCAACGCGGTCAACTACCCACCCCAGGAGTGGCTCGAGCGCGAGGGATGGCAGGCGACCACCATCCAGGACGACGACAAGAGCTCCATCGCCGCGAAGTTCGGCCTGACGTCGTTCCCGTACTTCGTGGCCGTCGATGCCGATGGGAAGGTCGTGCAGCGGACCTCGGGGGAGATCTCCACCGACGAGTTCGAGGCGCTGATCGCCGCTGCTCAGGGGTAGCAGCGCTCAGGGGTCGAAGCGGCGGGAGAGCCACGAGCCGGTGAGCGGCACGGTGCTCAGCGCGTGGGCCGCGCTGATCGCCCACGACAGCGCCTCGGCCGGATCTTCGTCGGCCGGGACGGTGACCACGAGCCCCCGCTTGGGATGATCGGAGACCTTGAGCCACCCGGGCCGGAGCTCGAGCCCCGCCGTCGCCAAGCGGGCGAGCGCCTGGGGGCCGGAGCCGTGGGTGATGCCCAGGGTGGTGCGCCGCCCGGCGTCGGCGGGAGCGGACCAGGTGACGAGAGGGACGTCGTCGCCGCGCGCCGTGAAGAGCGATACGACCAGGTTGCGCCCTGGTGGCTCCAGCCCTGGCTCCACCTCGGGAAGCAGGTTGACCCAGGTGCCGGGGGCGAGGCCGGCGAGCACGTCGAGCAGCGCCTCGGGCGTGGGCTCGTCGAACTCGAGCTCCTCGACCGGTTGCAGCGCCATCGGAGGCGACGCTACCGGAGCACGACGGCCGCCCAGCCGTCTTCGACCTCGACCCGCTCGGGCGAGAGCGGGGCCAGCGGCGCGACCCCGGCCTCCCAGCGATCGGCCAGCAGGCCCGAGGCGACCAGCGCACCGCCGGGCGCGACGGCGCCTCGCAGATCGCTGGCGAGGTCGGCGATGACCGGGGCGAGCAGGTTCGCGGCCACCACGGCGAAGCCCGCGCCGACGTCGAGGCGCTCGAGCGGCGTGGTGCTCGCCCGCACGATCGCCTCGACGCCGTTGCGCTCGGCGTTGGCAGCCACCACCTCGGGCGACGTCTCGTCGATGTCGATGGCCACCACCTCCGCGGCGCCGAGCCGGGCGGCCGCCACCGCGAGCACGCCGCTGCCCGTGCCCACGTCGAGCACCCGATCTCCGGGCGCGACCAGCGCCGCCAGCAGCGCGGCGACGAGCCGGGTGGTGGGGTGCGAGCCGGAGCCGAACGTGCGCCCGGGGTCGATGTGCAGCACGCCCGTGGGGTCGGCGTCCGCCGGGGGATCGACCCAGGTGGGCACGAGCCAGAACGGACCGGCGGGGACCGCGGCGGCGTGCGCTCGCCAGGCATCGAGCCCGTCGTCGCCCACCGGCTCCACGATCCCTCCGAGGCCGAGGGCCGCGAGGTGCGCCAGCGCAGCCCGAGCCGGCGCGGAGCTGGCGAACCCGGCGCGCAGCTCGATCGCCCCGTCGTTGGACCGCTCCTCGATGCCTGCCGCGCCCGCCTCCCAGCAGGCGTCGGACGCGAGGTCGGCGAGCTCGGGCGGCGTGGTCACCAGCACCCGAACCCAACCGTCCACGTCCACGCGCCGCACGGTACCCGGTGCCTCCGGGGTGCCGATTGGCGGGAGGGTGCCAGGGGTACGGTCCGAACCGTGTTGGAGTCCATCGAGCTGCCGCCGATCCCCACCAGCGTGGCCGCGGCTCGGCGCTGGAGCGGCGAGGTGCTCGAACGCCTCGGCGCGCCCCAGCTCGCGGACACGATGGCGCTGCTCGTGAGCGAGCTCGTCAGCAACGTGGTGCTCCATGCGCGCACCGCCTGTTGGCTGCGCATCGATCAGCAGGACCGGAGCATCCGCGTCGAGGTGGACGACGGCGACGACGTGCTTCCCGGCGAGATCGTGGTCCCCGACCCGCTGGCCTCGTCGGGCCGGGGCCTGGTGCTGGTCGACGCGCTGAGCGCGGCGCACGGCGTCGAGGCCTTGGCGCGCGGGGGCAAGCGGGTGTGGTTCGAGCTCGCGGTCGATGGCAGCGATGCCCTGGCGCCGCCGAAGGCCTCCGTGAACGGCACGTCGGCGTAGCGTTCCACGTGCCGGCCCGTGCCGCGGCCGGGCGATCGAAGGAAGCGCCGTGCCACCCGCCAACGTGCTCTACATCACGGTCGACCAGTGGCGAGGCGACTGCCTCGGCGTCGCCGGCCACCCGGTGGTGCGCACCCCGACGCTCGATTCCCTCGCTGCGAGGGGCGTCCGGTTCGCGAACCACTGGTCGGTCACCGCGCCCTGCGGGCCGAGCCGGGCGTCGCTCCACACCGGGCGCTACCTCATGAACCACCGGTCGGTGAACAACGGCACCCCGCTCGACCACGAGTTCGACAACATCGCTCGCATCGCCCGCCGACAGGGCTACGACCCGACCCTGTTCGGCTACACCGACACCAGCGTCGACCCCCGCCTCGTCGACGACCCCGCCGACCCCCGCCTCTTCGACTACGAGGGGGTGCTCCCGGGCTTCACGCCGGGCACCGTGCTCACCTGGCGGAACATGGGGCCCTGGCTCGAGTGGCTCGCTGCGAAGGGCCACGACCTCCCCGACACCTGGGAGGAGCTCTTCGAGCCGATCCCGAACTACCCCGGAGCCGACCGCCACGCGTCGACCTGGGCGCCGTCGCGGTTCCCCGCCGAGCACACCGAGACGGCGTTCCTCACCGAGCGGTTCCTCGCCTGGCACGAGCGCCAGCGCGGCGACCATCCCTGGTTCGCCCACGTCTCCTACATCCGCCCGCACCCGCCGTACCGGGCGCCCGAGGGCTACCACGACCTCTACGACCCCGACGACGGACCGGCGTTCCGGCGCCTCGCCGACCGCGACGCCGAGATCGGCCAGCACCCCATCCACGCCGCCGGCGCCCACATCACCGAGGCGCCGATCGACGAGCGCGAGATGCGCCAGATGCGCGCCACCTACTGGGGGAACATGACCGAGGTCGACGACCAGCTGGGCCGGCTGTTCAACACGCTCGAGGAGCGGGGCGACCTCGACGACACCCTCGTCGTGCTGACGGCCGACCACGGCGATCAGATGGGCGACCACTGGCTGGTGGAGAAGCTCGGCTGGTGGGACGAGAGCTACCACGTCCCCCTCATCGTCGTGGACCCCCGTGCCGAGGCAGATCCCACCCGGGGCACGGCGGTCGAGCGGTTCACCGAGTCCGTCGATGTGCTGCCGACCCTGTGCGAGTGGATGGGTGCCGAGGTGCCGATCGCCGCCGACGGGCGAGCGCTGCAACCGTTCCTCCACGACGGGGCTGCTCCTGAGGACTGGCGCACCGAGGCGCACTGGCAGTGGGACTTCCGTGACCCGGTCGACCACGTGGCCGAAGACCTGCTCGGCCTGACCATGGAGGAGTGTGCCATCGACGTGGTGCGCGGTGCCGACCACAAGTACGTGCACTTCGGCAACGGCGAGCACCTCTTCTTCGACCTCGTGGCGGACCCCGATCAGCTCGACGGCCGATCCGGCGACGACGATCACGTGGCCGAGGTGGCCGACGCCCGAGGCCGCCTGCTGTCGTGGCGGATGCGCCACGACGACCGCACCCTGACGGGCCACAAGGTCACCGCGAAGCACGGCCTGGTGGTCCGTCGCGACCCCCGTCGCTGACCCCGGAACCGTCCGATCGGCGCGAACGTTCGCGATCGTGCCGATCCAACCTCGGACGGTGGTTGTCGACCGGCAAGATTGGGTCGGATGGCCCGTATCGGGCCGTGGAGGCCCGCGGTAGCCTTCCTGCCGCGATGGCAGAACGAGGTCGATCTTGGGTGGCGCGGTGGCGCGATGCGCTTCGACCTGACGCGGACCTGGCAGCGGCGGAGGGGCTCGCCGCGGGCACCGGCCTGCTCACCGGAACCGTGGCGCGCACGTCGACCCGGGCTCGGCCCAGCGTCGAGGCCGCGTGCCCGTCGTGCGGCGGGGAGGGCGAGATCGTGGTGGTCGACCTGATCGTCGCCGCCACCACGATGCGGTGCCAGAGCTGCACTCGCCGCTGGACCATCCAGAACTGACGCGCGCACCCCGCTAGGGTCTCGCTCGTTCTCGGACCCGGGGGATCGGCATGGCCAAGGCCGCCGCGAGCGCGAAGCAATCGACGTCGAAGACCGCTCGCGCGCGCAAGGTGGGACCACCGATGCTGGTCCTCGGCCTGGGCTTCGCCTCGGCCATCGCCAGCTTCGCCCTGGTCGGCTCGGACGAGCTCTCCATGCGGGTCGTGGCGTACGTGATCGGCTCGCTCATCCCGATCCTGGTCATCGGGCTGTCGCGCCGCATCGACCTCGACCGTCGCCGCAGCCCCCACTACGAGGCCAGCTCGCTCTTCCGTCTCGGGCTGATCGTGCTCGCCGTCGTCGCGATGGTGGCGGCCGCGCTCCACGTGTGGCCCATCGCGACGGAGCTCGCGTCGTGAGGCGACTCCTGCGGCTGGTGGCCGCGCTCCTCGTGGCGGCGATCGGTGTGGGCCTGGGCCCGTCCGGTGTCGTGCTCGCGCAAGACGACACGCGCACCGGGCCACCCGCGACCCCAGACGGCGGCCCGGCCATCGACGACCTCGTGGGCTGCGTGGCCGCGTCCAAGCAGCTCGCCGTGCTGTTCCTGATCGACGAGTCGGCGTCGCTCAAGGCTTCGGACCCAGACGACGGACGGGTCGCCGCAGCCCAGACCGCCCTCGACAGCCTCATCTCGTTGGCCACCGCCGAGGGCGCCGCCTCGCCGAAGGTCGACGTCGCGTTCAGCGCCTTCTCCAACGAGTACCGCTCGATCCAGCCGTGGACCTCGGCGAGCACCGCGACGGCACCCGAGCTGCGCTCGAGCCTGAACAGCTTCGCCGACCTCAACTCGGGCATCGACACCGACTTCGTGAACGCGCTCACCGCCGCAAACGACTCCCTCACCGATCGCAGCGCGGAGATCACCCAAGCCGGCGGCGCCCCGCCCTGTCGGGCGATCCTGCTGTTCACCGACGGCACCTACGACCTCGCCGTACGAGGCGACGCCGAGATGCGCGAGCGCCTCGGCACGACCAAGCCATACGCGCCGGGCATCGAGCTCACCGACGAGGAATCGGTGCGCGAGGCAGAGAAGCTCGGCCGGGCGGCGCTCTGCAAGGAAGGGGGCGTCGCCGACCAGGTCCGCAGCAACGACGTCACCCTGCTGACCGTGGCCCTGTCGGTCGACCTGAGCACCGACGTCCAGGTCCCGCTGGCGGCGGCCACCGCAGGGACGGCGACGCGATCGAACGGCAACGAGTACCCGTGCGGCACGCAGCCAGCCCGGGGCGCGTTCCTTCCCGCGTCGGGTGTCGACGTGCTCGTGGCCCGCTTCAACGAGGTCGGTACCCGGCTCGCCGGAGGCAACGCGCTCCCCGGCGCGGTCGAGTGGAAGGTGTGCGCCGAAGGCGACGAGTGCGATGGCGTGCGGACCTTCACCCTCGACCAGGGGCTGCGCCGGGTCCAGATCCTCGCCCTGCCGCCCGAGACCGGTGCGACGTTGCACCTCGAAGACCCCGCCGGTCGCACCGTCGACCTCTCCGAAGCCGGGTCGTCCAAGATCGGCGACACCCCGATCGAGGCCCGGAGCGTCGCCGACCGAGGCCTCACCGTCGACATCGAGCGTCCTGGCGATGCCGCGGCGTGGGACGGCGAGTGGAAGGCGTCGATCGTCGATCCGACCGGCGATCAGGTCGGCGAGATGGCGACGCTCCAGGTGTTCGTGTTCTCGGACCTCAGCATCCAGATCTCCGCGCTCAAGCCGTGGTTCCGCGGCCAGCCCACCGACATCGAGGCGACCCTGACGGCACCGGAGGGCATCGACGTCGAGTCGCTCGTCACCGCCGCCGAGGTGACCGTCTCGGTGCGCAACCCGATCACGAACGAGACCTTCGAGTCGCCCCTCGCGGCAGACAAGCCCACCGGGCCCTACAAGGGCAGCTACACGGTGCCCGAGGACCTCACCGCCAACGGCGTCGAGCTGACCGTGTCGGCGCGGATCACCACCTCCAGCGGCGCCGAGCTGCTGTCGCAGTCCGTGCCGCGAGAGGTGCTCGTCCAGCGCCCGGAGGGGTCGATCCAGATCCTCCCGCCCAGCCTCAAGATGCCTTCGCTGACGGGCCAGGGATCCACCGAGACCGACATCATCCTCCAGCCGGGCTCGGGCGCCGGCTGCGTGTGGTTCGGCAAGGTCGAGGTGCCGACGGCCCCTGAGGGCGCCGCTCCGATCGAGCTCACGATCGACGGCGAGCCGCTGCCCACCGAGGAGGCCGACTGCATCCCCGTCCCCGCGGACGCGGCCGCGCGGGTCACGCTGAAGGCGACGCCGGCCGGTCGGGCGTCGGGCACGGTGCGCGGCTGGATGCAGATGTTCGAGAAGGTGGACGGGCGCGACGGCTCCACCACCACGGAGCTGCAGTTCCGCTTCGACCTCTCCCGTGGGGTCGACGAGGCCCAGCGGCTGCTGCTCACCGCCTTGCTGCTGGTGGGCGGGCTCGCGCTGCCGATGGTGGCGCTGCTGGTCATCAACGCCCTCACCGCCCGCTTCCAGACCCTCGACGTGGTGCGCGGCTCGGCGCTGCCCGTGCGGGTCTCGCGCGGGGAGATCTTCCGGACCGAGGGGATGGCCACCCGGTCGTTCGTCCTGCGCGACGCGGACTTCGAGAGCCTCGCGGGGCTCGGCACGACCCGGTCGTTCGCGTTCGGCGGCGTCCGCTTCCGGGCGAAGGCGTCGCGCAACCCCTTCGGGGCCACCGTCGCGATGGCAGCGCCCGAGGGCGGCGCCGAGAAGCTCAAGGGCAACGCCGGCAGCAGGGTGGAGCTCGACCCCGGGCTCGCGGGCTCGTGGGTCTTCCTCCTCGACTCGAACAAGACGCGTCGAGCGCCCCGCGGCGATGCCGAGGGCCTGCTCATCGCCTTCGTCTCCGAGGGCGACGCCGCCGAGCAGACCCAGAAGCTGAGCCGCGACATCCAGGCCCGGCTCCCCAAGGTGGCCGAGAACCTCTCGGCGCTCCTGCGGTCGGTGACGCCGAAGGCGAAGCCGTCCAAGTCGCGGTCGAAGGCGACGGCCGCCACCGATGCTCCGGACGACGCGGCGATGGACGCCGACGACGAGGCGATCGCACCGCCCGACGTGCAGCCGGTCGAGGCTGACGAGGTTGGCGCCGGTGCCGCAGCGGGCGTCGACGTCGACCACGAGACGCCGAGCATCGAACCGGACGAACCGGAGCTTCGGGCCGACGACGCCCCCGAAGACCTCGCCGACACACCGAGGGAGCCGCCGCCAGCCGCGCCGGTCGGCTTCGGGGGAGCCGCGACCGCTGCGCCGCTCCCGAAGGCCCCGGCCCCCCGCGTCGGCGACGACGACGGGCCGGCTGCCCCGCCCACCGGGTTCACCGGCGGGCCGCGCTCCTGAGCGGCGTCAGCCGCTCGCCATCGCCACGATCCCCACGGCCGCGAGGGCGAGGCCGACCACCTGGAGCCGGTGGAGCCGCTCGCCGAGCACCACGCGTGCGAGCACCACGGTGGCCGCGGGGTACAGCGACGACAGCACCGACACGATCGAGAGCAGCCCGGCGTTGCTCGCGGCGAGGAAGCACGCGTTCGCGCTGATGTCGAACGTGCCGGCCACCGCGATGGCCGGCCAGGCGTCGCGGTCGGGAGCGAGGGCGGTGGCGATGCCCTCGTGGCGTCGGCTGGCCACGACCACCAGGAAGGCGATGGTGAGGACGATGGCGGTGGGGCGGGCGACCACGAGGGGCCAGAGGCCAGCGTGGTCGGAGGTCTCGCCGAGGAGGACGTAGATCACGCCGAACCCCAGGCCAGACAGCACGGCGGGCCCGAGGACCTTGCCCAGGCCGGGGTCGGGGGCGTCGGCGGGGTGGTCCTCGTGGGTGGGCGCACCGGAGATCAGCCCGACTGCCACCAGCGCCACGGCCACGCCGGCCAGCGCGACGGCCGAGGGCCGCTCCCCGGTGCTGAGCCCCCACGCGACCGGGACCACCGCGGCGACCACCGCGGTGATCGGCGCCACCACGCTCATGCGTCCCGATGCGAGCCCCTGGTAGAGCAGGCCCAGCGCGATGGGGCCGATCACCCCGGCGGCGGCGCCGAGGGCGAGGTCGCGACTCGATGGCGTCGGCAGCTCGCCCACCACCGCCCACCCCGCGGTGGCCGCCGCGAGCAGGACGGCGGCGACGCCGAACGATCCGACCACCACCTTGGGCGCGGGGGCTCGCTTGGCGGCGATCCCTCCGAAGAAGTCGCCCGATCCGTAGAAGAGGGCCACCAGCAGGCCGAGCACGATCGCCATCGGACCCGGGACGGTACCGGGAGGCCGCCGCTACGGTGCAACCCATGGCAGACCACATCCTCGAGATCGACCTGCTGCGGTTCGAGTCGGGCGACGCCGCCGCCAAGCGGGCGGTGGTCGACGGGCTCATGCGTTCGCTCACCACCGGCTTCGCGTACGTCCGCCACGACGTCAGCGAATCGCTCATCGATGAGGCCTACGACCTGCTCGAGGGCTTCTTCACGCTGCCGGCCGAGGACAAGCAGCGGTTCGTGGCCGCCGGCACCCACGGCCAGACGGGCTACACGGGACTGCTGGTGGAGACCGCGGCCACCTCCGACGTGGCGGATTGGAAGGAGATGCTCAACTGGGGCCGCGACGTCCCGCCGGCCCATCCGCTGCGCACCCGCTTCCCCCACCGCTACCACGACCAGGTGCTGCCCGATGCCGCCGTCCCCGGCATCGCGGCGGTCCTGAACGCGTTCCACGACGCGATCGCGGACCTCCAGCGCCGCATCCTGCGGATCGTCGCCGTGGGCATCGGGTGCCACGAGGACTACTTCGAGCGCATGCTCGTCGACGGGTCCACGCTCAGCCGGGCCATCCACTACCCGCCGATGGACTCGGCGCCCGACGCGCCCCACGTGTGGGCCGGCGAGCACGCCGACATCAACCTCATCACCTCGCTGCCACGGGCCACGGCACCGGGCCTCGAGGTGAAGCTGAAGGACACCGGCGAGTGGATCCCCGCGGTGGCGCCCGAAGGCGGCGCGATCATCAACACCGGGCTCATGCTCGAGATCGTCACCAACGGGGTGATCGAGCCGGGCATCCATCGGGTGGTCGCCGAGCCGGGCCAGTCGGGAGACCGGTACTCGGTCGTGCAGTTCTGCCACCCCACGCCGTGGACGATCCTCAGCCCGGTGGCGTCGTGCACCACCCCCGAGACGCCGCAGCGGTTCGCCCCCATCGCCGCCGCCGACGCGCTCGACCTGGTCCTCTACGAGATCAACCTCGTCGAGGACGCTCGTTCGTCGTAGCGCGCGCTACTCGACGTACCGGACGGTGATGTTGCCGTTGGAAGTGCTGGCCACGATGCGCCGCTGGCTGGCGGGATCGGTGCGAACGAGGGTGTCGGTGGAGCCGTTGCCGCTCCCGGCATCGACCGCGTAGCTCTCGTCGCCGCGCGGCACCGCCACGTCCACGCTCCCGTTGTCCGAGTGGGCGATCACCGACAGCGGGGTCACGGCGAGCTCCAAGCGCACCGACCCGTTGTCGCTGTCGGCCTGGACGCTCGAGGTGCGCAGGCGCGACCCCCGGACGCTGCCGTTGGCAGAGCGCAGGCGGGTGGCGCCGCCGAGCGACTCCGCCTCGACGGTCCCGTCGCCGGTCTCGGCGTCGACCCGCCCGTCGAGGCTGCGCAGCGTCACCGAATCGCTGGCGGACCGGACCTTCACCTCGAGGTCCCTCGGCACGACGATGCGGAGCTTCGCCCGGCACCACTCGTTCACGATCACTCCCCGGCAGCGCACGCGGACGTGGAGCCGGTCGCCGACCACCTCGCTCGTGAACGCGGTCTCGATGAGGCCGTCGCTCACCCGAGCCTCGATGCGCAGGTCCGCGACATCGGCGCCGATGACCTCGACGGTGCCGCCGTCGGTGCTCACGTCCAGGACCGAGATGGCCGGATCGTTGAAGCGGACCGATTCCTCGTGCTCCTCGTGGGCGATCTGTCCGACCACCTGGAGCGTGCTGATGATCAGGCCGAGGATGGCCAGCACGCTGCCCGCGGCGAGCCAGGTGGCACGCACCGTCGGGCTCGGGCGCGTGGCGCCGGAGCCCCGAGTCGGCGGTGGCGGGGGAGGTGGGGGAGGCGGCGCCTGGACGGGGCGGGGCATGGTGGGGTCGTCGGCCATCACGCCTCCAGCCACCGCAGCACCGCGAGCACCCGGCGGTGGTCGTCGGAGGCAGGCGGCAGGTCGAGCTTCAAGAAGATGTTCCCCACGTGCTTCTCCACCGCCTTGTCGCTCACCACGAGCTGGCGGGCGATGGCGGGGTTGGTGCGCCCCTCGGCCATGAGGGCCAGCACCTCGGACTCGCGGGGCGAGAGGCGCTCGAGCGGGTCACGGCGACGTGAGCGAGCCAGCAGCTGCGCCACCACCTCGGGGTCGAGTGCCGTGCCACCCGCGCCCACCCGGCGGACGGCGCCGAGGAACTCGCCGATGTCCGCGATCCGGTCCTTCAGCAGGTAGCCGATCGCCGAGGTGTCGTTCGCGAGCAGCTCGGTGGCGTAGCGCTCCTCCACGTACTGCGACAGGACGAGGATCGCGATCTCGGGCCAGCGGTCGCGGATCTCGAGCGCGGCGCGCAGCCCGTCGTCGGTGTTGGTGGGTGGCATGCGGACGTCCACCACGGCCAGGTCGGGCTGGTGGCGGTGGACGGCCACGAGGAGCTCGTCCGCGTCGCCCACCGTGGCCACGACCTCCTCGCCCGCGTCGATCAAGATCCGGGTGAGGCCGGCGCGGAGCAGGACCGAGTCCTCGGCGATCACGATGCGCACGGGAGCTCCACGGAGATGGTGGTCGGGCCGCCATCGGGGCTGACCACGTGCAGGTTGCCGCCGAGACCGTCGACCCGCTCTCGCAGGCCCTGCAGGCCGCTGCCCCGCGAGGCATCCGCGCCGCCCACGCCGTCGTCGCGCACCTCGATCACCAGCCGAGCGCCCGCCCGCTCGATGGCGACCTCGGCTCGGGTGGCGTGGGCGTGGCGGGCGACGTTGGTGAGCGCCTCGTTGACGATGAAGTAGGCCGCGCTCTCGACCGCGGGCGATGGGCGCGGCTCGACCCGCACCCGCAAGCTCACCGGCACCGGCGCTCGGGCGACCACCGCGGACAGCGCGGCGTCGAGTCCCCGGTCTTCGAGGATCACCGGGTGGATGCCGCGCACGAGGTCGCGGATCTCCTTGAGTGCGGCCTTGGCCTCGTCGTGCGCCGTGCCGACCAGCGCCTTGGCGGCTTCGGGATCCTCCTCGAGCTTCTCCCGTGCGGCCCCGAGCTCCGCGGCCAGCGCCACCAGTCGCTGCTGCGCGCCGTCGTGGAGGTCGCGCTCGATGCGCCGCCGCTCCGTCTCGGCGCTGTCGACGGCCGAGCTCCGCTGGGCCTCGGCCCGGTGCAGCATCCGTTCCATCTCGGCTTCCGAGGTCCGCCCCAGCAGCGAGCGGGTCATCGCCGACTGCAGGTTGGTGGCGCCGATCGTGACCCAGGGCGCCACCAAGGCCAGACCGACGATGCCGGCGCCGGCCATCGCGATGCTCCCGAGGCCCGGGCCGATCTCGAACAGCCAGAACTTCGCCGTGGCACCCGGCAGGTGGCCGGCGTAGACGGGCATCGCCGTGAGCGCCATCGAGCCCGCCCACGCCATGACCGCGGCCATCCAGCAGGCGATGCCGACCGGGAGCAGCAGGAGGGCGTTCGCGATCTCCCGCCAGCGCGAGCGGGTGCGAACCCGCTCCCACAGCCGCCGCAGCCACGTCCGACCCTGGAGCGGCGGCACCGGGTCGATCACGTCGAGCCCGAGCAGGGCGCTGGCCCGGCTCCGATCGATGGCCGCCAGCACGCGGGCCGAGCCGAACAGCGCCCAGGTCGCGGGGATGGCGAGGACCAGGGTGATCAGCAGCGAGAAGGTGACGGCCAGCAAGCTCACGACCACGGTGAACGACACGACCCCGAGGGGCAGGCCGAGGGCGAGGTACGCCAGGGACTGCCACAGGCGGCGGGGATCGCGCCACGGGCGCAGCAGGAGCGGCATCGTGCTGCTCACGTTAGGTTCGCCGGCTCGATCGGGCCGCTGCTCGTCGCTCACCGCTCACTGCTCGGCGATCGCGTCCAGCACGTCGAGCCTGGCGGCCCGGTGGGCGGGGCGGACGGCCGCGAGCACGCCGGCGACGACCGACAGGACGACGACCACGGCGAGCGTCGTGATCGGCAGCTGGAAGGTGAGGAACCCCTCCTGGGTGGCTAGCGCTCGGACCAGGCCCCAGCCGAGGAACGTGCCCATGCCGAGGCCCACCGAGGTGCCGACCACCGCGGTGATGACCGACTCCCAGCGGATCGTCGCCCGCAACCGGCCCCTCGTGAGTCCCACCGCCCGCAGCATCCCGAGCTCGCGCGACCGCTCGTGGATCGACAGCGAGAGGGTGTTGGCGAGGCCGATCAGCGCGATGAGGATGGCCAGGATCAGCAGGCCGTACACCACGGTGAGGAGCTGGTTCACCTGGCCGGCGACGCGGTCCACGTACTGGTCGCGGTCCTCGACCTTCGGTCCCCCGTGGGCGTCGGCCACGGCCTCGACGGCTCGGCGACCGGCCTCGAGCGAGGTCCCGTCGCGCAAGCCCACGAGCACCGCGACGTTGCCTGGTCGGAGCTGGTGGGGGGCCCAATCGGCTTGGTCCATCAGGACGTCGCCGAGGAGGTCCGCGACCTCGTAGGTCGCGCCGACCCGGTAGGTGGCCGAGGCACCGTCGGCGAACGACATCGTCAGCTCGTCGCCCAAGGCGAGGACGTGATCGGCGGCGTAGCGCTCGGAGATCGCGATCTCGCCGGGCTCCACCTGGGCGAGGTCGCCGTGGCGCACGTCGAGGTCGAGGAGCCGCGCCGCGGCCTGGGGGTCGAGCGCCGTCGGGTAGATGGTCGCCCCATCCACGATGGCGGTCACGTTGCTCAGCGCGACGGTCTCGTCGACCTCGGGCAGCGCGTCGATGGCCGTGGCGAGCTTCGGGCTGAGACCCGAGCTGCTGAAGCCGTCCTGCATCACCACGAGGTCGCCGCCGAAGCTCTGCGCAACGGTCTGATCGATGGACTGGCTGAGGGACGCGCCGAACGTGGCGAACAGGGCCACGACCGCGGCACCGATCACCAGCGCGAGCGATGCGCCGGCGGTGCGCCGGGGGTTGCGCATGGCGTTGCGCCGTGCCAGTTGGCCGACGACCCCCCGACCGTGGGCGACCGGTGCCCCGATGGCAGCGGCGGCCGGACGGGCCACCGCTGGGCCGAGCACCGTGGCGGCCACGAAGACCAGCAGAGCGCCGAGCCCGGCCCGCCCCATCGCCCCCTCGGCGCTGTTCGTCGCGGTGACCACGACGAACGCTCCGACGGCACCGAGCACCACGCCCAGGACCACGCGGACCTTCGAGATCGCGGTGGGCTCTGCTGCAGAGGTTCGCAGCGCTTCGATCGGCGCGATGCGCGACGTGCGGAGCGCGGGGATCGCGGCGGCGACCAAGGTGGCGATCGAGCCGACGGCGAACGACACCGCCATCGGCCCGGTGCGGACGACCACGCCGCTCCCTGGCAGCTCGAGGCCGATCCCGCCCAAGAGCGCCTTGAGGCCGAGCGAGAGGCCGAACCCGGCGGCGAGGCCGAGTGCCGACGCGGTCGCACCGATCACCACCGCCTCGATGAGCGCGATCGCGAGCACCTGGCTGCGGGCGGCGCCGATGGCACGCAACAGCGCGGACTCCCGGCTGCGCTGCGCGCTCAAGATCGTGAAGGTGTTGGCGATGCTGAAGGTCGCCACCACCATCGCCACCCCGGCGAAGGCCAGGAGGAAGGTCTTCAGGAAGCCGAGGAAGTCGCCCTGGATGTCGCGCTGCTGCTCGTCGGTGAGCTGGGCGCCGGTGATGGCCTCCGCCTCGGGTGGGATGACCTCGGCGATGGCCTCGCGCAGCTCGGCGTCGGAGGTGCTGCCATCGCCCCGCACGCGAAGGTCCGACACCTCGCCGGCGCGCCCGAGCAGTTCGACGGCCTGGCTCGTCGCGAGGCCCGCGTAGGTGGCCCCCGCCATCGAGGGCTCGTCGCCGAAGCCGACGAGCCCGACGACGCGCAGCTCGACGGGGTCCGGCGTGCGGATGGTGACGGCGTCGCCCACGGAGATGCCGCCCTCGGTGGCGCTGCGCCGGTCGATGATGACCTCGCCAGCCGTCGCCGGTGGGCGACCCGAGACCACCCGGTAGGGGTTGATGATCGGGTCGTCGATCCAGGCCGCCGCTTCGGTGGGTGGGCCTTGGCCCCCGATGGGGGAGCCGTCGGAGCCCAGGATCTGCGCGGTGCCGGTCACCTCCCCGACGACGCTCGCCACCCCGGGCACCGCGCCCACCGTCGAGACGAGCGAGGCGTCGAGGTTGGCCCGCTCGCGGCCTTGGTCGCTGTTGATGGAGTCGGCGCGACGCACGACCACATCGGTGCCGGCGTTGGCCTGGCGGAAGGTGGTGGCGAAGCTGTCGTCGAGGGTGTCGCCGAGGATGAGCGTCGCCGCGAGGAACGCGACGCCGAGCACCACCGCGGAGGCGGTGCCGACCACCCGTCGCTTGCGGGCCCACAGGCCGTGGAGGGTCGTGCGCAGCAGCATCCTCAGTCTCCCAGCGCCTTCATCCGATCGAGCACCGCGGGGGCGGTCGGCTCGGCGAGCTCATCGACGATCCGTCCGTCAGCGAGGAAGAGGACCCGATCTGCGTACGCGGCCGCGGCCGCGTCGTGGGTCACCATCACCACGGTCTGCCCGAAGCGGTCGACGGCGTCGCGCAGGAACGACAGCACCTCGATGCCGCTCCGCCGGTCCAGGTTCCCCGTGGGCTCGTCGGCGAACACCACCTCGGGCTTGCTCGCCAAGGCGCGGGCCACGGCGACGCGCTGCTGCTGGCCGCCCGACAGCTCGTTCGGTCGGTGGTGGAGGCGGTCCTCGAGCCCGACGGTGGCGATGACGCGCTCGAGCCACCGCGGATCGGGCGCCTGGCGGGAGAGGTCCATCGGGAGGGTGATGTTCTCGCTCGCGGTGAGCGTCGGCAGCAGGTTGAACGCCTGGAACACGAAGCCGATCCGCTCCCGGCGGACCCGGGTGAGCTCACGATCCTTCAGCGAGCTGAGCTCGCGGTCTCCGATGAACACCTGACCGCTCGTGAGCTGGTCGAGCCCAGCGAGGCAGTGCATCAAGGTGCTCTTGCCGGACCCCGACGGGCCCATGACGGCGGTGAAGGTGCCAGACACGACGTCGACGGAGACCCCGTCGAGGGCGCGCACCTCGGTGCCGGCGCTGCCGTAGACCTTGACGGCCTCGACCGCTCGGGCAGCGAGCGTCGGGGTGGGCGGGGCGGTGGGGGGAGCGGTCGGGGGAGCGGTGGCGATCGACACGGCCATCCTTCGGTTCGAGCTTGTTCGGTGTGCTCGATGACCGTACGGATCGCCTGGTCAGCGCACGATGGGGCGCTCCGGCGTCTTCACGGTGGGGTGCTCCCTACCCCGGGTCGCCACCTCCGTCGACGGTCGCGTCGCAGGGCGCACCGATGGTCCCCACCCCGGCGAGGCGCTGGGGGATCAGACCTCGGGGATGTCGATGGAGGCCATGTCGGCGTCGATGCCGGCGCCGACCTCGGCGATCATCGCGGCGCGGGCGTTCGCCTTGGCGCCGGCGTAGGCACCGGTGCGAAGCGACCCGAGGCGGCGGGCCTCGCCCAGCGCGGTCTCCATCAGCTCGAACTCGGGGACCACCTGGTCGAGGTAGCCGGCTTCGAGCGCACCCGCGGGGTCGTAGACCTGGGCGCCGATGGTGGCCGCCGTGAAGTGCCGCTTGTCGAGGCGGTCACGGGCGAGCTCCATCGCGAACTTGGGCAGCACCAGGCCGATGGCCACCTCGTTGAGGCCGATCTTGGCCGACACCTCGGCCCCGATGCGCAGGTCGCAGGACAGCAGCGTGATCGCGCCACCGGCGAGCGCGTGGCCCGTGCACGCGGCGACGGTGGGGATGCCCAGCCCGTAGATGCGAAGCCACAGCCGGGCGCCGGCGGCAACGAGCGAACGGGCGGATTCGGCGCTGGCGGTCATCTCGGCGAGGTCGAAGCCCGCCGAGAACCGGCCCGGGCGGCCCACGAGCACCAGCGCCCGAGCGCCGTCGGCCTCGGCCTGGTCGAGGAGGGAGTGGAGGTGCTCGACCACCGCGGACGAGAACACGTTGGCCTTGCCGTCGTCGAGGGTGATGACGGCGACCACGCCGTCGAGCCGGTAGGTGGGCAGCGCTTCGCTCATGGCCGGCAACCTAGACGCGCCCCTCGACGGAGGGTGGCCCCGGCGCCTCCTCCGCCCCGGCGCGATCGCCCACCGGCACGGCTGGTGCTCGGGTGGTCGTGTGGCGCGCGTTCAGGCACCACCGACGTGTGGGGTGCGGCCGACGGGGGGAGGAGGGGGTCAGGCGTCGACGAGGGTGCGCTGGTCGCGCTCGCGGAGCACGCGCTGGATCGCCGAGGGGTCGAGCGTGCCGACGATGCGGCCGTCGGGGGAGCAGACGAGCGCGTGGGGGATGTCGGCGCCTTCGACCCGCTGGAGCGCGGTGAGCAGCGAGTCGTCGGAGCGGACCACCAGGATCCGGTCGAGCGGGTACGCCAGGTCTCGTGCCGCGAGGTGCTCCCAGCGCTCCGGGGGGAGCGAGCGGATCGCGGAGGCGGTGAGCAGCCCTTCGACCTGCCCGTCGGGCGTGACCACCGGGTACGCCTGGTGCTCGGGTCGCGGATGGCTCGAGCGGAGGAAGTCCGCCACCGATGCCCAGCCGGGGGCGGAGGGCGGGCCGGCAGCCATCGCGTCGGCCACCGTGCGGCCGTCCATCGCCTGGTACAGCGGGGCCGATCGCAGCTGCTGGAGCGCGTTGTAGGCGATGAACGCGCCCACGAGCAGCGCCCCCACGGCGGTCTCGTGGCGGGCGTCGGGGGAGAGGAGGCCGCGGATGCCCCAGGTGGCGAGGCCCATGCCGACGACCACCCCCGCGCCCGCTGACCACAGCTGCGCGGTGGTCTGGCTGCCGGTGGCGCGCCAGATCGCCGCCGACAGGACCTTGCCGCCGTCGAGGGGCGACGCGGGGACCATGTTGAGGACGGCGAGGAACACGTTGACGAACCCGGTCCAGAGGAACACCGCCGCCACGAGGCGCAGCGTGCCGTGGTGGGGGATCAGCGCGTAGATCGCGAGGAGCACCACCCCGCACGCCGCCGAGGCGATCGGTCCGACCACCGACACGCGGAACTCCGCGCCGGGGGTGGTGGGGGAGGACTCCATGCGGGTGATGCCGCCGAGGAGGTTCAGCGACATGGAGTGCACGCCGATCCCCTCGTCGCGAGCCACGAGGGCGTGGCCGATCTCGTGGGCGAGCAGGGAGAGGTACAAGATGACGAAGGCGCAGGCGGCAGCCACCCAGTAGGCCGGCGACGAGTGCCCCCGGGCGAGGCCCGGGAGGATGTTCAGGGCCAGCACGACCGTGAAGTACAGGGCGGCGAGGAAGACCGTGATGTCGACGCCCACGCGGATCCCCGCGATGCGCCCGAGCGGGATGTCCTTGCCCATGGGGCAACGCTACCGGCCGGTTCCGTCGGCTCCGCCCGCGCCTGGTGACGTCGGTGGCCTACAGCGGTCGGTCGACCACCAGGTTCCACCGCTCGATCGCTCGCTCCTCGCGCTCGTGGCCGAGGATGCTGATGCTCGCCGGGTCGAGCAGGAGGTGCTGCGCGTCGATCGGCGGTCGACCGCACCATCGGGTGGCCAGGACGCGCAGGAGGTGGGCGTGAGCGAAGACGAGCGCGGTGCCCGGTTGCTCGAGCAGGTCGGCGATCACCGCGTCGGTGCGCGCTGCGACCTCCGTGAGCGGCTCGGCGCCGGCGGTCGGGTGGGTCCACACGGACCAACCGGGCACCTCGCGCCGGATCTCCTCGGTGGTCCGGCCCTCGGCCTCGCCGTAGCCCCACTCGCGGAGCCGAGGGTCGACGACGGCGCGATCGGCGAACCCGGCCAGCGCGCAGGTCGCTCGGGCTCGGCTGGCCGGGCTGGTGTGGACCGTCGTGGGCTGCAGCGTGGACAGGAGGGGTGCGAGCGCGGCGGCCTGCTGCTCGCCGACCTCGGTGAGCGCGACATCGGTGGAGCCGGTGTGTCGCCGGGTGCGGCTCCACTCCGTCTCGCCGTGGCGCACCAGCACGACGCGTGCCGCGGCCCCTCCCTGGGTGACGTCGGTGGTCACGTCGGTGGTCACGTCGGCGCTCGCGGCGAAGGCCCAGGCGCACCGGGCGGCGACGTCGCACCGGGCGGCGCCGCGAGGGGTGGTCGCCGGTCGAGCGACCCGAGGGGTGCGACCGTCCCCGCGGCGGCGAGGGTCGCGACGGCGGCGGCGCGGGTGGTGACGCCGAGCGCGGCGTACATGCCCTCCAGGTGCTTCTTGACGGTCGAAGCGGCGATGGAGAGCTCGGTGGCGATCTCGCCGTTCGACGCACCAGTCGCGAGGTGCCGCGCGATGTCGGCCTGGCGGGGCGTGAGGCCCAAGGCCTCGAGCGCCCGCGGGTCGACCTTGGTCCGCTGGCGGATGAGCGCGAGGTGCGGCGGGAGGGTGCCGGTGGCGACCACGACCTCCCGGCCGTGCTCGCGATCCGCGGCGATCGAGACGACAGGGTGGCCGGCGTCGTTCGCGGTGGGTGGCACGGTGTCGGCGAGCGCCGCCGCGGCCACCCTCAGCGACGTCCCGACGGCGAGATCGCTGGCCGTCGTGTCGAGCACGGCGCCCTGGGCGTCGAGGTGCGCGAGCTGCCAACCCTCCCGTTCGAGCACGTGGACGAGCGCGTCGCGCTCCGCGAGGCGGGCGACGGAGCGACGGGCGATGGCGGCCACCGAGCGGGCCGCATCGAGGATCGATCGCTCCCGTTGGCCGAACTCGCCTCCGTCACGGTTCACGGCGACGCCGACCACGGTCCCGTCCCGGTCGGTGAAGGCCGCGACCAGCTGCGATTCGATGCCGAGGGGTTGGTAGAACTCGCGGAACAACGTGGTCGAGCGGAACTGGCCGGCGGGGTCCACGTCGTCCCACGTGGATGCTTCGAGCGCGCCGAGCCGCGCCACCGCCGCGAAGAGGGGGTTCTCGTGCACGTGCGCTTCGAACACCGGTTGGTAGCGATCCCACCAGTCGTCGCGAGGCTCCGGGACGATGCGGGCGAACGCTCGGCCCGAGCGGACGTCGACCTCGTTGTAGCTGGCGGAGACGCCGGGGACGAGGTCGAGCAGGCACGACGCGAGCCCCATCGCGAGCTCTGCGGTGTCTCGCGCGTCGGCGACCGCGTCGACCAGGCTCGCGAGCTCCTCGGCCGTCACCGACGCCGTCGCCATGGTCGGAGACCATACGTCAGATGGCGTATTGAGCGGGGGTGGCGGCGGCTCGTTCACTCCTTGCCATGCACCAGATCTCCGTCGGTCCACCCGTTCGGTCCCGCGGCGCCCTCGCGCTGCTCCTCACGGCGGCGCTCGCGCTGGCGTCGTGCGGCGGGGGCAGCTCCGACGGCGGGAGCGACGGCTCCGATGCCGGGGCGACGACGACGCCGACGACGACCGCTGCCACCGACGACGCCGATGCCGCTGGCGAGGTGGCGGGCGGCGTCGATCCGTGCTCCCTGCTCGACCCGGAGGTGCTCTCGAGCACGGTCGAGTTCGATCGCGGCGGCGAGGCCAGCTGGGCGCTCGACGAGGGCCGTGGCGAGGAGGGCTCGTGCGCGTGGACGGACTCGGTCCACGTGGTCACCATCAGCGTCGAGCTCCACGACGGCATCGACGACACCATCGGTGCGCTCGCGGACCAAGACGACGACGACACCGACATCGAGGAGGTTCCGGTCGGGGCCACCACCGCAACCGCCAAGCGCGATGTCGCCACGGGCCGGATCCGGTCCCTCTACGTGCCGGCCGGTGCGGACAGCGTCGTCGTGGTGGGCCAGATGCCCCTCTACCTCGAGGACGACCAGGTCGTGGCGATCGCCGTGGAGGCGGCGCTCGCGTTCGAGAACGCTCCCACCTCCTCCGACGGCGACACCGGCGACGACGAGGACGCGTCGAGCGACCTGACGGTCAACCCGCCCGACGGGGTCGACTCGGTGCGCTTCACCGTCCAGTCGGCGGACGCCGGGCTCGACCTCGACATGGAGGTCACCGCGGACGAGGTGAGCGACGCCGGCAACCCGATCACCACCGGCATCATCTGCACCGGCGCCTCGTTCGGCCAGGGCGGCATCTTCGACGGGCTCTACGCCGTGTCGGCGGCGGCGGAGGACCGAGACCCCGGCCTCGTGCGTGCGTCGGTGGAGGTCAACGAGGAGGTCGACGGCGGTGGCGACTACACGGGCCGCTTCGAGGCCACCGACTCCAAGGGGCGCTCGGTCGAGGTCGATGGTGACGTCACGATCGACGACGGCCTTCGCTCGGGTCAGCTCGACGGCGCCGATGACGCCGGCAACCAGGTGACGGTGACCTGGGAGTGCCGTCCGCTGTAGCGCGGCGCGGTTCGCTCAGACGTTTCGGCGGTAGCGGCCACCGACCTCGAACAGCGCCTCGGTGATCTCACCGAGGCTGCACACCCGCACCGCGTCCATGAGCACGTCGAACAGGTTGTCGCCGGCGAGCGCGGCGCCCTGGAGCCGATCGATCATGGCCGGTCGCTCGGCGGCGTGGCGCGCCTGGAACTCGGCGAGGCGTCGAAGCTGGCTCTGCTTCTCGTCGTCGGTGGATCGAGCGAGCTCGATCTCCCGGGGCTCGTCGTCGCTGTCGCCATCGGGAGCGAGGAAGGTGTTGACGCCGATGAGCGGGAGCGTGCCGTCGTGCTTGCGCGTCTCGTACAGCAGCGACTCGTCTTGGATGCGACCCCGCTGGTAGCCGGTCTCCATCGCGCCCAGGACGCCGCCGCGCTCGGCGATGCGGTCGAACTCCTCGAGCACGGCCGCCTCCACCAGGTCCGTGAGCTCGTCGACGATGAACGACCCCTGGTTCGGGTTCTCGTTCATGGCCAAGCCCCACTCCTCGTTGATCACGAGCTGGATGGCGAGGGCCCGGCGCACGGACTCCGCGGTGGGGGTGGTGACGGCCTCGTCGTAGGCGTTGGTGTGCAGCGAGTTGCAGTTGTCGTAGATGGCGATGAGCGCTTGGAGCGTGGTGCGGATGTCGTTGAACGCCATCTCCTGGGCGTGCAGCGATCGGCCGCTGGTCTGCACGTGGTACTTGAGCTTCTGGCTGCGGTCGTTGGCCCCGTAGCGGTCGCGCATGGCGATGGCCCAGATCCGCCGGGCCACGCGCCCGAGCACCGTGTACTCGGGGTCCATCCCGTTGCTGAAGAAGAACGACAGGTTCGGCGCGAAGTCGTCGATGTCCATGCCCCGGGCGAGGTAGGCCTCGACGTAGGTGAACCCGTTGGCGAGCGTGAACGCGAGCTGGCTGATGGGGTTCGCGCCCGCTTCGGCGATGTGGTAGCCGGAGATCGAGACGCTGTAGAAGTTCCGCACCTGGTGCTCGACGAACCACTCGGCGACGTCGGCCATCATCCCGAGGGCGAACTCGGTGGAGAAGATGCAGGTGTTCTGGCCCTGGTCCTCCTTGAGGATGTCGGCCTGCACCGTGCCGCGGACGTTGCTCAGCACCCACGACCGCACCTCGGCGGCCTCCTCGTCGGAGGGTGCACGACCGTGCTCGTCGGCGAATGCGGCGAGCCGCTGGTCGATCGCGGTGTTGAGGAACATCGCGAGGATCGCCGGGGCCGGGCCGTTGATGGTCATGGACACCGACGTGGCCGGGTCGCACAGGTCGAAGCCCCCGAACAGCACCTCCATGTCGTCGAGGGTGGCGATCGACACGCCGGAGTTGCCCACCTTGCCGTAGATGTCGGGGCGAAGGTCGGGGTCGAAGCCGTAGAGGGTGACGCTGTCGAACGCAGTGGACAAGCGGGTCGCGGGCTGACCCTCCGACAGCAGGTGGAAGCGCCGGTTCGTGCGAAACGCGTCGCCCTCGCCGGCGAACATGCGCGCCGGGCGCTCGCCGTCGCGCTTGAAGGGGAAGACGCCGGCGGTGAACGGGAAGCGACCCGGCAGGTTCTCGAGCATGAGGAACCGCAGGAGCTCGCCGTGGTCGGTGAAGCGGGGGAGCGCGACCCGGGGAACGTGGGTGCCGCTCAGCGATTCCTTGGTGAGCTGGGTGCGCAGCTCACGATCGCGGATCACCACCACCTGCTCGTCGCCCGAGTACGCCTCGACCGTGGCCGGCCAACCGGCCAGGAGCTCTCGGGCCTCGGCGCCGAGGCGTGCGTCGGCATCGGCGGCGAGCGCGGGCAGCTTCGCAGCGTCGGCGTCGCCGCCGGCGGCCACCACCAGGTCCGCCACCGCTGCGAGCTGCTGGCGCTCGCGCGCGACGGCCGCCTGCTTGGCGACGAGGGCGTGGCGGCCCCGCACCGACTCGGCGATGTCGGCGAGGTAGCGGGCCCTGCTCGCCGGCACGATGGCGGTGTCCGCCGACGAGACCTTGGTGGACACGGCGGGAAGCGCGCCGCCCGCGGTGGGGAGCCCGGGCTCGCGCAGGCGGCTGCGCAGCTCCTGGTAGAGGGCGGTGACCCCGTCGTCGTTGAACCGGCTGGCCACGGTCCCGAACACGGGCATGTCGTCGGGGGTCGAGCCGAACGCCTCGCGGTTGCGCACGAGCTGCCGGCCGACGTCGCGGAGCGCGTCCGCGCCGCCTCGCCGATCGAACTTGTTGATGGCGACGACGTCGGCCTCTTCCAGCATGTCGATCTTCTCGAGCTGGCTGGCAGCCCCGAACTCGGGGGTCATCACGTAGAGCGACAGGTCGCTGTGGTCGGCGATGGACGCGTCGCCCTGGCCGATGCCGGGCGTCTCCACGATCACGAGGTCGGCGCCCCAGGCCTTCGCGGCGGCGACGATGTCGTCGATCGACTCGGGCACGGTGGCTGCGGTGCGGGTGGCGAGGCTGCGGAAGAACACGACGCCCGGGTCGACCGAGTTCATGCGGATCCGGTCGCCGAGCAGGGCCCCGCCGCCGCGGCGACGGGTGGGGTCGATCGCGATGACCGCGACCTTGAGCTTGTCTTCGTGGTCGAGGCGGAACCGCCGGACGAGCTCGTCGGTGAGGCTGCTCTTGCCTGACCCCCCGGTGCCGGTGATGCCGAGCACGGGCACGGGCCGGGCGTCGGCCGCGGCGCGCAGCTCGGCGGTCAGGACCGAGGGGAGGCGATCGGCCTCGAGCCCGGTGATGACCCGGGCGAGCGCGGCGTGGTCGCCGGCGAACAGGCTGTCGAGCGCGGTCGGGAGCTCGGCCGCGGGGTCGACGTCGCACTCCGCGATCAGCAGGTTGATCATCTGCGGCAGGCCGAGGGCCTGGCCGTCGTGAGGCGAGAAGATGCGGCTGACGCCATACGCGTGGAGCCGGTCGATCTCGGCCGGAACGATCACGCCCCCGCCGCCGCCGAAGACCTTGACGTGGCCGGCGCCGCGTTCGCGCAGCAGGTCGACCAGGTACTCGAAGTACTCGACGTGGCCGCCCTGGTACGAGCTGATGGCCACGCCCTGCACGTCTTCTTGCACGCAGGCGGTGACGACCTCGTCGACGGACCGGTTGTGCCCGAGGTGGATGACCTCGGCGCCCTGACGCTGGAGGATGCGCCGCATGATGTTGATCGAGGCATCGTGGCCGTCGAACAGCGACGCCGCGGTGACGAAGCGGACGGGGTGCGCGGGGACGTGGAGGTCGGCGTCGGTCACCACCCAAGCCTAGGTTCCGCCCTCTGCGTGGGCCTCGCCCGGCCGGCGCCGCCGCTAGCGCCCTGATCCCGTGCCCTGAGCACGTGCGCTCCTCGGCTCCACCTCGCTCGCCGCTCGCATCATCGGGTTCTTGGCGCGATCCGTCACGCTGGGCGGAACGGATCGCGCCAGGTTGCGCGCTCGCTTCGAACCTGGCGCGATCTGTCTCGCAATGGGTGACGGATCGCGCCAAGAACGAGGCCGGCGGTCAGGTTCGCGGCTGCCCGGCCGATGGGGACGGGTGACGGCCACCGATCGACCCGACGCGCCTCCGCAGCACCGCCCGGGGCCCGCGCCCGTGATCGCCACCGCGCCGAAGCTGTCGCGGCGCCAGGCGGAGGCGGCCGGGCTGATGGTGGAGGACGCGCCGTGCGAGCCGGTGCTGGTGCGGGCGGCGATCACGGGTCGCGCTCGGATGCCCCGGGCGAGCCTGGAGATCACCCGTCCCGACGGGAGCGTGGTGGGCAACGTCGGCCTGCAGAACACCTCGGCGGCGTTCGACCCCACGCTGCGATGGTGGCTCGTGGGCGATCCGCAGCCGGGTGGTCTGGTCGCCCTCGTGTCCGAGGGGCGGACCCAGGTGCTGCTGCCCGGAGGACGCCTCCGCCCCGGCCCGGCGGTCGAGCCGCCATGGTCGTCGCTCGCGTGTCGGATGCTGGGCTGGCAGGCCTCCCCGGCCTCCCCGGCCTCCCCCGTCGCTGCGCCGCAAGCCCACGCCGGCGGCCGCTGGCAGGAGGTGTTCGAGCACGGTCGAGCGGAGCCGAACAACCCCGCGTTCCTCCGGGCGGTGGCCCGGTTCCGGTTCGCCGCCGTGGTGGCGCCCCTGCTGTTCGTCCTCGTCTGCTTCCCGTACCTGTTCGTCATCCAGCCGCTCGTCGCCGCCGGCATCTCGGGCCCGGTGCTGCTCCTGCTCCCGCTCCTCGGCGGTGGCGGTGTCGCGCTGTGGTCGGCGATCGCCCGCCAGCGGTTGGTGGACGAGGCTGAGCGCATCGAGCCGGGGGCGAGCCGATGGGGCAAGGAGATCGCGTTCACCCAGAGCTACTGGTCGGGCATGCGCAAGGAGCCGGCGCCGTGGATCGGGCCGCTCCCCCGTGCGGCCACCTGACAGGCTGCCGGGATGCTGCGCGTCGCCGTCCCCGCCGACGAGGACCTCCTCTGGGCCATGCTCGGCCACGCTTCCAACCCGGAGGGCCCGGCGAACACCCTCGAGCGCCTTCGCTCGGAGCCGGAGTTGGCCCGCTACGTCGATGGCTGGGGCCGACCGGGCGACGTGGGGATCGTGGCGGTCGATGACGTGACCGGGGAGGCGGTCGGGGCCGCGTGGTACCGGAGCTTCGCGGCGGACGAGCCCGGCTACGGCTTCGTCGGCGAGGAGACCCCGGAGGTCGCGATCGGCCTGGCCGAGGGAGCGCGGGGCCTGGGCCTCGGTCACGCGCTGATCGACGCGCTGCTGGCGCGGGCCCACGACGAGGACGTGGCCCAGCTGAGCCTGAGCGTGCGGACCACCAACCTGCGGGCGGTGCGGGTCTACGAGGACTGCGGTTTCGTCGATGCGCACCTCAGCGATGACGACCTCCATCCGACCCTGGTGGCACCGACGAGGCCCGCCCGTGCTCCCGACGAGGAGCTCGTGGTCCGGGCCGTCGCTGCTGGCGACCTCGACCTGGACGCGCTTCCCCCGAGCGCTTGGGGTGCCGTGGTGGCGCGCCTCGACGAGGTCCTCCACATCACGTCGCTCCCGGCGTTCGTCGCGGAGGTCGCGGGCGAACCGGTGGGTCTCGTCACTTGGCGCCACGATCTCGGAACGGGGGAGATCGAGGTGGTCGGCCTCGAGGCGTGGCGGCGTGACCGTGGGGTGGGTGGTGCGCTGCTCCGCGCGGTGCGAGCGCACGCGCGACGTCTCGGCGTCCGCCGACTGTGGCTCATCACGAACAACGACAGCACCGACGCGATGCGCTTCTACCAGCGGCGCGGCTGGCAGCTCGTGGCCGTCCACCGAGGGTCCGCCGACCGATCTCGTGCGTTGAAGCCGGCCCTGCCCCTGGTCGGCGAGCACGGCATCCCGGTCCACCACGAGGTCGAGCTCGAGCTGCGACTCGATCGGTAGGCTCCGGCCCCGTGGGGCTGGGAGGGGGCGCGGTGCGCCCGCTGAACGGGGCGGTGCCGTCGATGCGGCGCCTGGTGCCCGTGTACGCGCTCGTGCTCGCGGTCTTGGCCCTCCTGTTCGCCTCCGCGCTGCGCTACGAACGTGGTGCGCCGGCGACGGCGACGGTGGTGGGCCACGTCGGTGACCGAACCCGGATCGCGGTGGTGGCCGATGGCGTGGAGACCACGTGGCGGGTGCGCTGGACCGAGCTCGACGATCGACCGGTCGGCTACCGGTTCGACCTGCGCATGGTTGAGGGACGTCCGCTGCTGCCGACGGCGCTTCCGCTGGTGTTCGTGATCGAGCTCCTGGTGGTGACGGTCCTGAGCCTGGTGTGGTCGTGGTGGCGGCGACGCCCGTACCGACAGATGGCCGCGTCCCAACGCCAAGCGCAACGGGTGGCGACCCAGCGCGAGTGCCAGCGCCTCGCGGTGCGCGCCACGGCCGCGTTCACCGGCTCGACCGCCAAGGACACCGTGATCCGCTTGGACGTGGCCGATGCTGGCAGCGGCCAACCGATCGGGTCGGTGCTCGCGGCACGCCTGCTGGCGACGTTCCACCCCGCCCGGATCGGCTGGATGATCGGGGACCCGGCGTCGGGGGTGGTGGCGTTCGAGACGACCGATCGGGGAAGCCGGCTGGTCCCGGTCTCCGGTCTCCTGTCGTCTCGTCCCGGGGAGGCGCCGTGGTCTGCGGACCTGGTGCGGATGCTCGGCTGGAGCCCGGACGCGCCCGCGGTGGCGACCCCCGAGATCGGCCCGTCGTCCACCTTGTCGATGGCGGAGGTCGCCCCCGCGCTCGTTCGCTGGGAGCCGCAGATCCCCGAGGAGCTCCGCGCCGACATCGTCGCCACGCGGGTGCGGCTCGGTTGGGTCGTCGCCGTGGTCGCGACCGTCTCCCTCGCGCTGGTGCTGGGGGGCGAGCTCGGGTTCGTGCCGTTGTCCGCCTGGCTGATGGCACCGGTCATCCTCGGCGCTGGCGTCGCCTTCAACGTCGTCCAGCAGCGCGCCCTGCGACGGCGCATCTGCGACCGCATGGCGCTCACCGGCCCCGATGCCGACCTCGTCGCTCGACTCCTCGCCGGTCTCGTCCCGCCTCCCGGGACGTCACCGGTCGAGGCCGACGCCGGCTCGCCGCCGTCCGTCCCACCGCCGCCCGTCCCACCGCCGTCCGGCTCGCCGCCACCCGAGGCGGCGGACACCCCCGGCTCGTGGTCCCGGCCGGCCGACGAAGCCTGAATCCCGACGACCTCAGCAGATCCCGGCCACGACCTCGGCGAAGGCATCGGTGTGGCGCTCCACATCGCTCGAGGTGGTGCTGGGAGCCATGAGCGCCATGTTGTGGAACGGGGTGATGAGGATGCCTCGGTTGGCCATCGCGAGGTGCAGGTACTCCTCGAGGTCGTCGTCGTGCGCCGCGGCGGACTCGGTGCCGGTGCGCGGCGCGGGACGGGCGAAGCGGTACTCGGCGCGTGCGCCGAGCTGCACCACCGACCACGGGAGGTCGTGGCGGTCGAGCGTGGCCTGCACACCAGCGGCGAACCGGGTGGCGAGGTCGATCATGGCGATGAAGGCGTCGGCGGTGAGCACCTCGGCGAGGGTGGCTCGTGCCGCCGCCAGCGACAGCGCGTTGCCGGCGAGGGTGCCGCCCACGCCGCCGACGTCGACGAGGTCGGCATCGGTCGCGGCCACCCGCTCCGCCAAGCGATCGCTCACCTCGGCCGACAGGCCGTACGCACCGATGGGGATGCCGCCGGCGAAGGACTTGCCGAGCGTGACGATGTCGGGCCGGAGGCCCCACGCCTGGGTGCACCCGCCGGGTCCGGCCGACAGGGTGTGGGTCTCGTCGATGAGCAGCAGGGTGCCGTGGCGGTCGCACAGCGATCGGAGGCCGTCGAGGAAGCCGGGCTCGGGCAAGACGATGCCGATGTTGGTGAGCGCGGGCTCGGTGATGAGCACGGCCACGTCGCCCGCGGCCAGCGCGGCCTCCACCGTGTCGAGGTCGTTCCACTCCATGGCTCGGGTGGTCACCGAGGGGTCGACCGCGGGGGCGACGTTGCCGTCCCGCGCGACGGTGCTCCCGTCTGCGGCTCGCACGGCGAAGGTCTCGTCGACCGTGCCGTGGTAGCTGTAGGAGAAGCACGCGACCTTGGGGCGGCCGGTGACCAGGCGACCCAGGCGCAGGGCCCAGCGGTTGGCGTCGGTGGCCGAGAGCGCGAACGACCAGCGCGCCATCCCGAAGCGGCGCGCGAGCTCCGTCGCGACCCACGCCGCGTCCTCGGTGGGGAGCATCGCGGTGATGCCACCGACCTGCTCCACCTGGCGGCGGAATGCCGCGACGGTTGCGGCCGGCGAGTGGCCGGCCATCGCTCCGGTGTCGCCGAGCGCGAAGTCCACGTAGGTGCGGTCGTCGGCGTCGGTGACCCGGCTGCCGTGGGCCTCGGCGAGGTACAGGGGGAACCCGCCGGCCCACTTGGCCATCCAGGTCATCGGCACGCCGCCGACGAGGTGGGGTGCTGCCTGCTCGGCGAGGCGTCGGCTGCGCGGCCGGGCGTCGGCGAACTCGGTCCGCTCGGCCTCGAGCTGGTGTGCGAGCTTCGTTCGGTCGACGTCGGCCACGGGCCCTCCGATCGGCGTGCGGTGCCGGCCGGGACCGTACCCCTGGGTGCGGGGCGGTGCGTCAGGCCGTCTGCTGCTCGGCGACCTGGCGCCGGATCTCGTCCATGTCGAGGCCCTCGACCTGTTCGATGAGGTCTTCGAGGACGTGCTCGGGGAGCGCCCCGGGCTGCGAGAACACGAGGATGCCGTCGCGGAACGCCATCAGCGTGGGGATCGACTGGATGCCAGCGGCGGAGGCGAGCCCGTGCTGCGCCTCGGTGTCGACCTTGGCGAAGGTGATGTCGGGGTGCTTCGTGGCCGCCGACTCGAACACGGGGGCGAACGCTCGGCAGGGCCCGCACCACGAGGCCCACCAGTCGACGAGGACGGTGCCTTCGGCGACGGTGTCTCGGAAGGTGGCTTCGGTGAGCTCGACGGTGGACATGGCGGCAACTCCGTGGTTCGTTGGGACGGTCCTGCCAACGCCGATACCCCGCCCCGTATTCCGCGGGCGGGGCTCCGGGTGGACGGCGGGGTGGCGCGTCAGCCTCGAGGGGGCTCGGTGACGAAGTCGATGAGCTCCTCGACCGCGCCGATCAGGGCCGGTTCGAGGTCGGTCCACGAGGTGACCTTGCCGAGCAGGTGCTTCCAGAACCGGCCGGGCTCGGCATCGACGCCGAGGCGACGGAGCACCCCCTCCTTCCACGGCTCGCCGAGCGGCACCGTCGGCCACGCGTCGATCCCGAGCGCGGCGGGCTTCACCGCCTGCCAGACATCGACGTAGGGGTGGCCGGTGACGAGCACGTCGGGGGATCCCACCGACGCGGCGAGCCGCGCCTCCTTGGAGCCCTCGACGAGGTGATCGAGCAGGATGCCGAGGCGTCGGCCCGATCGGGGCCCGAAGGCGCGGACGACCTCGTCGAGGTGGTCGGCGCCGTCGAGCCGTTCGACCACCACGCCCTCGCTCCGAAGGTCGTCGCCCCACACCTTCTCGACGAGCTCGGCGTCGTGGACGCCCTCGACGAGGATCCGGCTCGCCCGAGCGACCCGCGCCGGTGCCCTCGGACCCGCGATGGAGCCCGACGCCGTGCGCTGCGACGCGCCAGCCGCCGCTCCCGGTGCTGGTCCGCGAGGGGGCACCAGCGTCACGACCTGCCCATCGACCTCGAAGCCGCCCTTCAGGAGGGTCATGCGGTGCTCGAAGCCGCGGCGGTCGCGCACGTGCAGGTACCCGTTGACGATGCCGATGACCGTTCCCTCGATGGGGGTGCCCCGCTGCTTCACCAGCAACCCGGCGTGGGCGGGGACGGTGGGGTGCTGGGTGCCGCCGCGGCGGGGCCCGTCGAGGTCGATCGGCTCCGAGAGGATGCCCGGGTCACGGCGTCGAGGTGGGGGAGCGGCCATCGCTCGGAGGCTAGGTCCGCGACAGGAGGCCGCCGTGCCTAGCCTTGGCGCCCATGACTGGCGCGTGGACCGTCTCCCCCTCAGGACCGCTTCGAGGCGACGTGTTCATCCGCGGCTCGAAGAACGCCGTCACCAAGCACATGGTGGCGGCCATCCTGGGCGAGGGGCGCAGCACGATCCGCCAGGTGCCCGAGGTCGGCGACGTGCAGATCACCGCCGACATCTTGCGCTCGCTCGGTGTGGGCGTCGAGCACGACGAGGCGGCCGGGGTCATCACCGTCGAGCCCCACGAGGGGGTCACCACCCGCGTCCCCACCAGCTTCAGCGGCCTCAACCGCATCCCGATCCTGCTGCTCGGCCCGCTCCTGCACCGGACGGGCGAAGCGTTCGTCCCCCTGGTCGGCGGCGACCCCATCGGCCGCCGACCGGTCGACTTCCACATCGAGGCGCTCACCGCGCTCGGCGCCGAGATCGAGGTCACCGACGAGGGGCTGAGCGCCAAGGCGTCCCGCCTGCGGGGGGCGAAGATCGAGCTCCCGTACCCGTCGGTGGGCGCCACCGAGACCGTGCTGCTCACCGCCACCCTCGCGGAGGGGCGCACGGTGCTGCGCAACGCCGCCACCGAGCCCGAGGTCACCGAGCTCGCCCTGTTCCTCCAGCGCATGGGCGCCCGCATCGAGATGTCGCCGGGGCGCAAGATCACCATCGACGGCGTCGACCGCCTGCGCGGGGCCCAGACCACGCTCGCGGGCGACCGCAACGAGGCCTTCTCGTACCTCGTGGCGGGGCTGGTCACCCAGGGCGAGGTCCGGGTGCACGGCTGCCGCCAGGATCGCCTCGTCACCGCCATCACCACGCTCAACCGCATGGGCGCGCAGTTCGACATCACCGACGACTTCATCCAGGCCACGGCCCCCCACGGGCTGAGCCCCGCCGCGGTGCAGACCGACACGCACCCCGGGTTCATGACCGATTGGCAGACGCCCCTCGTCGTGCTGTTCACCCAGGCCGCCGGGATGTCGGTCTTGCACGAGACCGTCTACGAAGACCGCCTCGTCTACGTGCCGGCGCTGAAGCAGATGGGCGCCGAGATCGAGCTGTTCTCCACCTGCCTCGGCGGCCCTGCCTGTCGCTTCCACGACACCAACGCCGTGCACTCGGCCATCGTCAAGGGCGTGTCGAAGCTCCGCGGCGCCAAGGTCGAGGTGCCCGACGTGCGGGCGGGGTTCTCGTCGGTGATCGCCGCCGCCATAGCCGACGGCCCCTCGGAGATCACCGGCATCCACCACCTCGAGCGCGGCTACCACCGCCCGCTCCAGCAGTTCGCCGAGCTCGGCCTGTCGATCACCGCCGGCTGAGCGCCCCACGTCAGCCGCTGGCGGTCGGCTCCTCGCCGTCGGCCGGGTCGGTGCCGTCGATCCCCGTCGTGGGGCGATGACGGTCGACCGCGCTGCCAGCGGGTCGAGACCGGTGCGCCCGGGTCGTAGCCTCGGCGAGCCGTGATCCTGCTCGACGCCACCGACCTCGCCGCATCCCGCCCCGGCCGCCAGCTGTTCGGCGGGGTCTCGATGACGCTGTCCACCGGCGACCGGTTGGGCCTCGTCGGCATCAACGGCACCGGCAAGTCCACGCTGCTGCGGGTGCTCGCCGGGCGCAGCGAGCCCGAGTCGGGCACCGTGCGTCGGGGCCGCGGCGCGCGCGTCGTGATGCTCGACCAAGCCGACGACCTCCCCGCCGGCACCGTCCACCAGGCGGTCGCGCCGGGCGCCCATCCCGAGCGGGAGTGGGAGGCGGACGCGATCTTGAGTCGCCTCGGCATCGGCGACCTCGCCGACGTCGACACCGATCGGCTCTCGGGCGGCCAGGCGAAGCGGGTCGCCCTCGCCCGTGCGCTCGTCGAGGTGGGGCCGGGCGGTGGACCCGACGACGATGCCGTCCTGCTCATCCTCGACGAGCCCACCAACCACCTCGATCTCGATGCCATCGCGTGGCTCGAGGAGCGCCTCGCCGCCCATCGCGGCGGACTGGTGCTGGTCACCCACGATCGCCACGTGCTCGATCGCCTCACCACTCGCATCTTGGAGCTCGACCGAGGCCGCTCGTACCTGCACGACGGCGGGTACTCGTCCTACCTCGAGGGGCGCGACGAGCGCGACCGCCAGGCCGCCACCGCGGAGACCGTGCGCCGCAACCTCGCCCGCAAGGAGCTGGCGTGGCTCCGCCGGGGCGCGCCGGCGCGGACCTCGAAGCCCAAGGCCCACATCCGCTCCGCCACCGCCATCGTGACGGGCAAGGCGGAGGCGGCGGCGCGCTCGGGCGACCTGCCGCTGCACCTCGAGACCCCCCGCCTCGGGGACCAGGTGGTGGAGCTGCACGGGGTGGGGCACCGCTTCGGCGACGACGCGCCGTGGCTGTTCCGCGGGGTCGACCTGCTCCTCGATCCCCGCGAGCGGCTGGGGGTGGTGGGGCCCAACGGCGCGGGGAAGTCGACCCTGCTCCAGGTGATGGCCGGCCGGATCGCTCCCGCGGAGGGACGCGTGGTGCGGGGCTCGACCGTCGAGCTCGCCCTCTGGGACCAGCGCGGCGCCGACCTCGACCCGCAGCAGCGGGTGCGCGACGCCGTCGCCGGCCCGGCCCGCCGAGCGGACTGGTCCGACGCCGCGCTCCTCGAACGGTTCTGGTTCGACGGCGACGCGCAGTGGGCCCCGATCGGCACCCTCTCGGGCGGTGAGCGTCGCCGGCTCCAGCTCCTGCTCACCTTGGCCAAGCGGCCGAACGTCCTCCTGCTCGACGAGCCGACGAACGACCTCGACCTCGACACGCTGCGGTCGCTGGAGGACTTCCTCGACGACTGGCCCGGCGCGCTGGTCGTGGTCAGCCACGACCGGGCGTTCCTCGAGCGCACGGTGGCCGACGTGGTCGTCGTCGACGAGACCCACGACGTCGACCGCCTGGCGGGCGGGTTCGCGGCATGGGAGTCCGAGCGTCGGTTGCGACGAGCTCCCGGATCGGCCACGGCCTCGGCTGCGAAGGCATCGGCTCGGGCCGCGAAGGCCCCGCCGAAGGCCTCCGCGGCGTCGCCGAAGGCCTCGACGGCGCCCGCAGCTGCCAAGGCCCGGACGCCGAGCACCCTCAACCGCCTGATGCGGGAGGCCGAGAAGGAGCTGCGCCGCGCCGAGCGCCAGCGCGACCGGGCCGTCGACGCGATGGCGGCGGTCGACCATGCAGATCACGCCGCCCTCGCCGTCGCCGGGCAGGCGGTGGCCGATGCCGAGGCCGCGGTGGCGGAGGTCGAGGAGCGTTGGCTCGAGCTCGGTGCCGAGCTCGAAGGCTGACCACTTCGGCGCGTGGTTGACTCACGCCATGGCCACCCACGAGCCCGAGCTCACCGAGCCCGTCGACCTGTGCACGCCTGACGGGAGGCGGCTGAACCCTGCGGCGAAGGGCTGGTCGCGCACGCCGCTGCACACCGGCAACCTGCGGGGATCGTGGGGCCGCACCAAGCGGTGGGACTACTGGGCGATCCTCGCCGGCGACCACGCCATCTCGGTCACGTACGCCGACGTCGACTACCTGGGCATCGCCGACGTCTGGTGGTGCCACCTGCCCACCGGCCGCACGGGAGGCCACGCGGCGAACATCCCCGGGGCTCGCGGCATCGCGCTGCCCGACCTCCCCGGCAGCGCACCGCTCACCTACCGGTCGTCGAAGCTCGCGCTCGACCTCGTCGACGACGATGCGGGAACCACGATCACGGCGGCCTGGACGGAGCGGGACGGCACGCCGGCTCGCCTGGAGGCGCGCATCGACCTGCCGCCGGGGCACGAGTCGCTGAACGTCGTGATCCCCTGGTCCGACCGGCGGTTCCAGTACACGTCGAAGCACCAGGCCCGGCCGGCGCACGGTGTCCTGGATATCGGTGGGTCGGTGGTGCGCTTCGGCGATCGAGCGGTCGGTGGGTCCGAGGGCGACCAGCCCGACGCCTGGGGGGTGCTCGACGTCGGCCGCGGTCGGTGGCCCTATGCCACCCGATGGAACTGGGGCGGCGGCGCGGGCCGATCCGTGGAGGGTGCCGTGGTCGGCATCCAGATCGGCGCCAAGTGGACCGAGGGCACCGGCTTCACCGAGAACGGCGTGGTCGTGGATGGCCGCTTGGCCAAGATCGGCGCGGAGCTCACCTGGACCTACGACTGGGACCAGCCGACTCGGCCGTGGCGGGTCGCGCACCCCGACGGTTCCCTCGACCTGGAGCTGCATCCGGTGTTCGACCGGCACAGCAAGGTGCAGGCCGGGGTGCTGGCCACCGAGGTCCACCAGGTGTTCGGCCGCTGGACCGGTCACCTCACCACGGACGACGGTACCGTCCACCACGTCGAAGCGATCCAGGGCTTCGCCGAGGAGTCACGCTCCCGCTGGTAGCCCAGGGACGCGGAGGGATGCGGGAGGCCCCGGCACAGGGGCGGGATCCTGCGCCGGGGCCTCTCGAGCTCGCCCGGCTCCCGACGGGCTGCTCGTTCGGTCGGAGGGCGGAAGGGGGACGCCCTCCTCCGTTGTCCTCGAGGCTCGGTGCCTCGATGGACCACATCTTGCGCGACCCCGATCCGAGCACGCGCAGGGGTTCCTTGGAGTTCGCTGAGAGTCCGGCGCAGGCCGAGCGCGCCGTGGAGGGCGCGCGGACCGGCCCCGAGGTCGGGGTACCGCCTAGCGTGGGCGACCGGCCCTGCGCCCGAACCCGTCGGCCGCCTGCAGGTCCGTCCCATCCCTCCAAAGACGGAGCTCCCGTTGTCCAACGACACCCCCGCCATCGCCCCCGCCTCCGGCAAGCTGGGCGTCCTGCTGCCCGGCATGGGCGCGGTCGGCACCACCTTCATCGCTGGCTGCCTCGCCGTTCGCAAGGGCCTGGCCAAGCCGTACGGCTCGCTCACCCAGATGGGCACCATCCGCCTCGGGGCGCGCACCGACGAGAACGTCCCGCTCATCAACGACTACGTACCGCTCGCCCAGCTCGACGACCTCGTGTTCGGTGGCTGGGACGTCTTCGAGGACGACGCCTACGTCGCCGCGTCCCGGGCCGGGGTGCTCGACGCCCACATGCTCGAGCAGCTCGGCGAGGAGCTGCGGGCCATCAAGCCGATGACCGCGGTGTTCGAGCAGTCGTACGTCAAGAACCTGCACGGGAACCACATCAAGGAGGGCACCTCCAAGTGGGACCTGGCCGAGCAGCTCGTCGCAGACATCCAGGCCTTCAGCGAAGCCAACGGCTGCGATCGCCTCGTGGCCGTGTGGTGCGGCTCGACCGAGGTGTACCGCGAGCCCACCGAGGTGCACCAGAGCCTCGCCGCGTTCGAGCAGGGCCTGAAGGACTCGTCGCCCGAGATCGCCCCCTCGCAGATCTACGCCTACGCGCTCTTGAAGCTCGGCATCCCCGTGGCCAACGGCGCGCCGAACCTCAACCTCGACACGCCGGCGCTGCTCGAGCTCGCGGCCGCCAACCACGTCCCGGTCACCGGCAAGGACTTCAAGACGGGCCAGACCCTCATGAAGACGATCCTCGCCCCCGGCCTCAAGACCCGCATGCTCGGCGTCGAGGGCTGGTACTCCACCAACATCCTCGGCAACCGCGACGGCGAGGTGCTCGACGACCCGGAGAGCTTCAAGGCGAAGGAGGTGTCGAAGCTCGGCGTGCTCGACACGATCTTCGAGCCTGAGCGCTACCCCGACCTGTACGGCGACATCCACCACGTCGTGCGCATCAACTACTACCCGCCCCGCGGCGACAACAAGGAGGGGTGGGACAACATCGACATCTTCGGGTGGCTCGGCTACAAGATGCAGATCAAGGTCGACTTCCTCTGCCGGGACTCGATCCTCGCCGCCCCGCTGGTGCTCGACCTCGCCCTGTTCCTCGACCTGGCCAAGCGGGCCGGGATGGAAGGCGTCCAAGACTGGCTGAGCTTCTACTGGAAGTCGCCCCAGACCGCTGCAGCCGGCCTCAAGCCCGAGCACGACATCTTCATCCAGCAGATGAAGCTGAAGAACACGCTGCGCCAGCTCATGGGCGACGAGCCGGTCACCCACATCGACACCGAGTAGCGATCGCGGCGTGACGGCGAGGGTGGTTCCCACCCTCGCCGTCGCACCCGCTCGATGAGGTGGTGCGGGTGGCGCTACCAGGTGAGGCCGAGGAGGTCCCGCATCGCCGCGGTGAACTCCGCGTCGCCCAGGTCCTTGCGGGCGGCGAGCACCATCTCGGCGTCGGCACCCACGGGCACCCGCAAGGGCGCCTCGGGGTCGGTGATGGCTCGGGCGATCGCTTCGCCCACGAGCTCGGGCCCCGGCCGACCGCCGGGTCCGACGAGCGTGTCGTCCGCCCCGCTCCACTGGCGGCGCAGCTCCTCGTAGACCGTGCCCTCCTCGCCGTGGCGCACGGCGTTGCGCATGCCCGGGGCGATGTAGCCGGGCTCGACGATCACGACGCGCACGCCGAACGGGCGCACCTCGAACGCGAGCGACTCCGAGAGCGCTTCGAGCGCGTGCTTGGTGGCGCAGTAGGCGCCGGCAAGGGGCGCGGCGACCTTGCCCTCGACGGAGCTGACGTTCACGACCACGCCGCGGCCGCGCTCGCGCATGGACGGGACCACCGCCCGAACGAGTCGCATCGGTCCGAACACGTTGGTCTCGAACATGCGCAGGTGCGCGTCGTGCGGGTACGTCTCGAGCGGCCCGGTCTCGGTGATGCCGGCGTTGTTGACCAGGGCATCGATGGGGCCGGCGGCAGCGACGCACTCGGCCACCGACTCGTCGCTGGTGACGTCGAGCGCGAGCGCCATCGCCACATCCAGATCGGCGAGCGCCTCGAGCCGGCGTGCCGTGGCGACCACGTCGTGGCCGGCGGCCGTGAGGACCTCCGCGGTGGCGCGGCCGATGCCGCTGCCTGCACCGGTGATGAGGACCCGCACGTCAGCCCTCCTGACCGGGATCGGCGGCGGGGGCCGGCCGGGGAGGCCAGGTCGCCCCGGCGTGCCGTGGCGGCCACGTCGCGCCTGTCGTCGGTCCTGGTCCGGTGCCGGTGGTCGCGGTGGCAACGACGCCGGCGATGTGGGCGGGCGAGAGGCCGAGCGCTCGGCCGACCTCGTCGAACAGCGCCTGCTGCGCGGGGGTGATCTCGTCGCCGGCGGCCGCGATGCGCACCAGGTCGGCGAGGAAGCGCTCGCTGCGGCCGGGGTCGAAGGACTCCGCCAGCGGTCGGACGTACTGCGCGGCGTGCGCCGGATCGATCGCCGGGAGGTCGGTGGTCAACGTGTCGTCCCCGTAGCCGGGAACCAGCGACGCGACGGTGGCGACGGCGTGGGCTCGAAGCCCGGCGTCCGCTCGGTCGCCGGCCCCGACCACCAGGACGGACAGGGCCCGGACCGCGTTCGTGTTCGCCTCCCCGGTCTCGGCGGCGGTGGGGCGGCCGAGCACGTCGGTCCGGAAGGTCCCCTTGCACGTCTCGCATCGGACGGCCTCGCCGATCTTCGCCATCGGGACGATCGGGATGAAGAACAGCGTGAACCATCGACGCAGCAGGAGGACCACCCCTCGACGGTCGGTGCGACAGTTGGGACACGCGAACACGAGGGCCCGCAGCACCTTGGTGCGGACCTTCGTCCCGAAGATGATGAGCAACGCGCCGTCCCTTCGCTCGACCGGCCGGCCAGGTTGGCGCTGGGTCGGGATGTCGATGGTAGGCGGGTCCGGTCGCGCTCGCCGGTACGCTGGCGTGCCCATGGACGACGCTGCCGCCTCCACCCCCGATGCCCCTGTTGCCACCGCCACGCCCTCGCCCGTCCCGCTGACGGTGACCGAGGCGGCGCTCGCCCAGGTGCTCGACATCCTCGCCGGCGAGGACCATCCGGAGCTGCTCGGCCTGCGCATCGCCGTCACCGGCACCCGCGGCGTCGAGTACGCCTACGACCTCAGCTTCGAGGAGCTGACCGAGGCCGCGGACGACGATCTGCTCTACGACCAGGGCGACCTCAAGGTCATGGTCCCCGCCGACAGCGTCGATCCGTTGTGGGGGGCCACGCTCGACCTTCCCTCCACGGCGGGCCAGGGCGGCCTGGTCATCCGCAACCCGAACCGCCCCGATCCGCTGTCGGCCGCCGATGTCGAGCTCAGCGGCACGGTGGGCGAGCGCGTCGCGCAGCTCCTCGAGCAGTCGATCAACCCCGCGCTCGCCGCCCACGGGGGCTTTGCCGGTCTTGTCGAGGTGATCGACGGCCCCGAGGGCCCGGAGTCCCACGGCGCCAAGGTCGTGATCACCATGGGCGGGGGTTGCCAAGGGTGCGCCGTGAGCGCGGTCACCCTGCGAGACGGCATCCAGTCGTCGATCCTGCAGCACGTGCCCGAGGTCGTCGAGGTCATCGACTCCACCGACCACGACGCGGGCACGAACCCCTTCTACACCTGACCCTCGAGTTCTCCACCTGACCTTCGAGGTTCGGTCGATCGTGCGCGCCTGGCGGCAACGATCGACCGAGGCTCACCCGATCGGGGCGAGGCTCACACCGGGCGGGCGAGCGCGGCCGAGATGGCGGCGCAGATCTCGTCGTCGGTCATCGACCAGGTGAACCGCAGGAGGCGCCACCCGGCGAGGACCAGTTCGTTGCCGCGGATGCGGTCGGCATCGAACGCCGACCGCAGGCCGTGCTCGGCCCAACCGTCGAGCTCGATGGCCACCATGGCCTCGGGATAGGCGAGGTCGATGTAGCCCACACGGCCGCCAGCGCGGACGAACCGGACCTGATGCTGCGGGGCGGGGAGCCCCGTGCGCTCGATCGCCTCGATCACCCGGCTCTCGAGCGCCGATCGTCCGGGGTCGGCGCCGTCGCCGCGAAGGGCGAGGGCCTCGGCCAGCGACGTCGGGAGCGCTCGGCCGGGCATCGACAGCTCGCTCGCCCGGGTCGCGAGCCGCGTCAGGTCGAGGTCCAGGTCGCGCCGGGCGAGGTCGATCCACCGCCCGACGACTCGCGCCCCGGCGCTCGACGCGGCGTCGATCAGGGTCCGCTCGATCGAGGTGCACGGGACCTGCGACCGCACCGAACGGTCATCCGACGTGAGGTGACGAGAGCGGTGTGCCACGACCCCCGCCAGGCGGACCCGTCGTTCGGCGCCGGTGGTCACCTCGATCGGGCCGGATCGCTCGACCAGCCCCCAGAGCCGGGCCGCGGTGCGGTGGCTGGCCACGACGTCGGGGCCGGCGGCCAGCGTCGCCGCCATCGCCCGCTGCTGCCAGGTCGCCGGAGCGGCGCCGATCACACACACCCCGGCCCTCGCCTGCGACCATCGCCCGCTCGCCACGCGGCGTCCGATCGCTGCGTCGGAGCCCCCCGCTCGCTTCGCTTGCGCCCGCGTCACCAGCCCGTGTTGGTCGCGGGCGAGCTCCACCAGCCATCGGTCGTCCACATCGCCTCCGGGGTCGATCGCCCACGATGGCGGCCGTGGATCGCGTTCGGGTGCGTTGCGACCCTTCTGGCGCACCCTCCGCCGGGCTTCGGTCGATCGTCACCGCTATGCGCGCACGATCGCCCGAACCTCCGATGGGACCGCCTCGGGCTGAGGCGGGGCGGGCCTGGGGCGGCCTGGCCTTGGTCCGGCCTGGCCTGGGGCGGCTTGCCGTCAGGCGAGCAGGCGGCGGGCGGCGGTGGCGAGGCCGGCGGCGTCGAGGCCGAGCGACGCGAGGATCGCGTCGGGCTTCGCCTGGGCGAGGTACCTGGTGGGCACCCCGCACACCTCGACGCGAGGGGTGCGGCCCGAGCCGAGGGTCCGCTCGGCCACCTCTCGAGCGATCGAGGCGCCGATGCCGCCGTCGAGCAGGCCGTCTTCGGCGGTGAGGACGTGGTCGAAGCTGGCCGCGTCGTCGAGCATCTCGGGGTCGAGCGGCTTCACCACCCGGGGATCCCACACGGTGGCTTCGATGCCGTCGGCGGCGAGCAGCTCCGCCGCGTCGAGGCACGTGTGGAGCAGCTTGCCGACGCCGATGAGGCAGATGTCGCCACCTGATCGAGCCTTGCGCGCCGAGAGCCCGTGGCCGACCTCGGCCTCGCCGACCATCGGCGCGGGGGTCTTCGGCCAGCGCAGCGATGCGGGGCCGTCGCAGAGCTCGAGGGCATCGTGGAGCTGCACCTGGAGCTCCTGGTAGGAGGACGGGGCGAACATCGTCATGCCCGGGATCTTCGAGAGGAGCACGAGGTCGAGCACGCCGTGGTGGGACGGTCCGTCGTCGCCGGTGATGCCCGCGCGGTCGAGGCAGTACACGACGGGGAGCTCGTGGAGGCCGACGTCGAGGTTCGCCTGGTCGAAGGCTCGGCTGAGGAACGTGGAGTAGAGGGCGACCACGGGGCGCAGGCCGCCCATCGCCATGCCGGCAGCGGCGGTGACGGCGTGCTGCTCGGCGATGCCGACGTCGACGAACCGGTCGGGGAACCGGTCCTCGAACGGGAGCAGCCCGGTGGAGCCGGGCATCGCGGCGGTGATGGCGACGAGCTCCGGTCGAGCCTCGCCCTCCTTCACGATCGCCTCGGTGAACGCGCTGGTGTACGAGGGGGAGGCCCCGGGCCCCTTGGGCTGGGGGCCCTCCTCGGGGTTGAACACGCCCGACGTGTCGTGGAGGTGCTTCTCGGTGTCCTGCTCAGCGGGCGGGTAGCCCTTGCCCTTCTTCGTGAGGACGTGCACCACCACCGGCCCGTCGAACTCGGCCGCGTTGCGGAGGGCCTCCTCGAGGAGGGGAAGGTCGTGGCCATCGAAGGGGCCGGAGTACCGGACGCCGAGGGTCTCGAAGAAGATCGGCGGCTCGAGCATCTCCCGCAGGCCCGCCCGGGCGCCGGCGAGGCCCCAAGCGAGGTGCTGGCCGACCATCGGCACCTGGCGGACCATCTCCTCGGCCTTGCGGCGCTGCTTCACGTAGCGCGGGTCGAGCCGGAGGCGCGAGACCCCGGCGGTGAGGCGCCCGACGGTGGGCGCGTACGAGCGACCGTTGTCGTTGAGGACGATGATCGTGCGGCGACCGGTGTGGCCGAGGTTGTTGAGCGCCTCGTAGGCCATGCCGCCGGTCAGGGCCCCGTCGCCGATCACCGCGACCACGTGGTTGCGCTTCGGGCTCTCGCCGGCGCGCCGCTCGCGCTCGCATCGCAGGTCCTCGGCCATGGCGAGGCCGTGGGTGTAGGAGATGGAGGTGGTGGCGTGGCTGTTCTCCACCAGGTCGTGGGCGGACTCGGCACGGCACGGGTACCCCGAGAGGCCATCCTCCTTGCGGAGCTGGTCGAAGCCCGACTGGCGGCCGGTGACGAGCTTGTGCACGTAGGCGAGGTGGCCGGTGTCCCACACGATCCGGTCGTCGGGCGAGTCGAAGACGCGGTGCAGGGCGAGGGTCAGCTCGACCACGCCGAGGTTGGATCCGAGGTGCCCGCTGCCGCCGCGAGCCACCGCGCCGACGATGAAGGTGCGGATCTCGCCGGCGAGCTCTTCGAGCTGGTCGTTCGTGAGCACTCGCAGGTCTTCGGGCCCGCTGATCGTCTCCAGCAACATCGGGGGTCACGCTACCGCCCGGAGGTCGCGTTCTCCTTGCGGGCGGCTCGGCGCCCTGCCCGGATGGGCGGCGACGGCGACCACCTACGATGGGGCTCGTGGCGCAGGTCGGTCGGGCGAGGGAGGTCGGCGAGGCCACGCTCGTCGGGATCCGACGCAGCGTGTCCGAGCGCCTGGCCGAGCTCATCAGGAGCGATCCTGAGTGGGCCGAGCAGGCCGCGGACGTCGGCCTCGTGGATCGAGCGTGGCTCGAGGATCCGCGGGTGCAGCCGTTCCGCACCGCGCCGCCGGTGGAGATGGTGCAGCGGTTCCTCGAGCGCACGGTCGAGCGTCGGCCGTCCACGCTCGCCTCGATGGGGCTCAACGCGCTGCAGGGCCTCTCGCTGCTCCGAGCGGAATCCGCGGCAGAAGCGCCCTCGCAGCAGGTCACGGTGATGTTCACCGACCTCGAGGGCTTCACCCGGTTCACCGCGGCCGAGGGCGACGAGGTCGCGGCCGCGCTCATCGCGGAGCACCAGCGCCTCGTCGGGCCGATCGTGCGCAGCCGCGGCGGCCGGGTCGTGAAGCGCCTGGGCGACGGGTTGATGCTCACCTTCCCGGTGCCGGAGGCCGCGCTGCTGGCCGCGCTCGAGCTCGTCGACGCGGTGCAGCAGCCGCTGCGCCTGCGGGCGGGGCTGCACCTCGGCGAGGCGGTCGTGACCCGCGACGACGTCCTGGGTCACGTGGTCAACGTCGCCAGCCGGATCACCGAGGAGGCGAGGGGCGGGGTGGTGCTGGCGTCGGTCGATGTGCGCTCGGCCGTCGCGCCCATGCCCGGGGTGCAGTTCGGGCGGGCCCGGCGGGTCCGGCTCAAGGGGGTCGACCCCATGTCGATCGTGCGGGTCGAGCCGTCGCCGTGAGCCTCCGCTCCAGCGAGCGAGATCGCCTCCTGGAGACCGTCGAGACCCAGCGCCTCGGGTGCGATCTCGCCGGCTCGCCGCTGTACGCCGAGGTGCTCGATGTCGTGGCCGACGACCTCCGCCGGCTCGGTCCGTTCGCCGGGCTGCTCGCACCGGTGGCCACCGCGCCGTTCGGCGACGCGGTGCTCCTCCGGCTCCTCGCTGGCCTCCATCGGCTGGTCCTCGATGGCGAGGCACCGGAGCTCGCGGCCCACTACCCGTCCGTCGGTGGGCGGCATCGGCGGAGGTGGCTCGCCACCGACGGCGCCGACGGTTCGCTCGCGAGCGCGCTGCACATCGCGGTGGGTCGGCACCGGGCCCGGCTCGCCGCGGACCTGCGATCGAACGTCCAGACCAACGAGGTCGGCCGGTCCGCGACGCTGCTGGGGGGCTTCCTCGAGGTCGGTCGCGGCGGGCTCCCGTTGCGGGTGCTGGAGGTGGGCGCGAGCGCCGGCCTCAACCTGCGCTTCGACCGCTATCGCTACGTGGCCGCTGGCCGCTCCTGGGGACCAGCGCAGAGCCCTTTGCAGTTCGACGAGCCGTGGTTCGGCGCGGCGCCCGATCTCGACGCTCGGCTGGACGTGTCGGAGCGCCTGGGGTGCGACGTGGCGCCGATCGACCCGCTCGACCCCGCGGGACGCACGCGCCTCCGATCGTTCATCTGGGCCGACCAGCTCGACCGGCTCGCCCGCCTCGATGCCGCGCTCGAGGTGGCGGCCACCGTGCCGGCGAGCGTCGAGGCGGCGAGCGCGCCGGATTGGGCCCGTCGGCAACTCGAGCGATCGGCGCCCGGCGTGGCCACCGTGCTGTTCCACTCGATCCTGCTCCAGTACCTGAGCGTCGACGAGCGTCGCGACCTCGTCGACGCGATCGAGGGGGCCGGAGCGAGGGCGACGACGGACGCCCCCGTGGCGTGGCTGCGCCTCGAGCCCGGTGGGGACCAGGCCGACCTGCGGCTCACCACCTGGCCGGGGGGTGGCACCCTCCTGCTCGCCACGAGCGCCTACCACGGTCCGCCGGTGGTCTGGCGCGGTCGCCGGGGTCGGGCGCCGAGCTAGCCGGGCGCGAGGGCGGCCCGGTCCAGGCCGCCTCGGTCGGTGGAGCGGCGGGCCAGCAGGCGTTCGATCACGAGCGCGATGGCGAAGCCGCCGAGGAGCCCGATGCCGCCGAAGAAGGCGTCGAGCCAGTAGTGGTTGCCGGTGACGAGGATGCAGAACGTGGTCGTGGCGGGGTAGAGGAACCACAGCCAGCGCTTCCAGCCCCGCCCGATGACCACGACCATGGTGACCGCGCACCACGTGGACCACCCGAAGTGGAGGCTCGGCATCGCCGCGTACTGGTTCGAGATCGCGGCCATGCCGCCGGAGCTGAACTTCCACAGTCCGCCCCAGCGGTCGATCGTGTCGACGATGCCGTACCCATGGCAGTCCTCGCCGAGGCCGTAGCACGCGCCGTAGACGGAATCGACGCCGAGCAGCCGTGGTGGCATGAGGGTGAACGAGGCGAAGCCGATGAGCGCGAGCGCGGTGGTGCCAGCCAGGGCGGTGCGCAGGAAGCGGTAGCGCTCGGGGGCCATGCGGAAGGCGGCGACGAGCACCCCGATCGTGACGACGAAGTGCGCGGTGCCGTAGAAGATGTTCCAGGTTCGGATGAGCCCGTGGTGGGGAAGGTCGAGGTACCAGCGCTGGAGCGCAGGCTCGAACCACAGGTGCAGCGTTCGCTCGATGTCGATGACGTCCATGGCGTGGCCGAACGCGATCTGGCGAGATTCGGGACCGGCGCCGAAGAAGCTCCGGACCTGGGAGTACACGAAGTAGAACGCGAGGGCGAGCAGCACCTCGTGCCACCAGGTGGGGCCCGAGGCGGTGGCCCGGTCGGCGGTGTCGGCGGCGTCGGGGCCCGGGGGAGCGGAGGTCGTCATGGCGTGGTTGGGTGCGCCCGGTGGCCGACGGCGAAGGCCGGTGCCCCGAACAGGCTGACCACCAGGTTCAACAGGTAGAGCAGCAGGCCGAGCGCGATCGCCTGCGACTGTGGCACACCGAGTGGGTGGAGGAACAAGGCGAAGAGGCCCTCGCGGACCCCGAGGCCGGAGATCGAGATCGGCAGGACCTGCGCGATGAGCACGGCGGGCACGAACGCCAGCAGCGCGGTGGGCCCGACACCTGCCGGAAGGCCGAGGGCTCGCGCCGCCATGAGGGCGGACGCGATGAGGATGAGCTGGTACGCGAGCCCGGTGGCGAGGATGCGCGCGGTGGCGCCCGGCGCGTGGGCCAGCTTGTTGATGCCGAGGCGGACGGCGCCGGTGAAGCGGCGCCACCCCTCGCGCTGCTCGAGGCGGCCCTCGAGCGCGTCGAGGCCGGCACCGCCGGTCCGGGTGGTGAGCAGCAGCACGACCACCAGCAGCACGAGCGTCGCGCTCGCGGTGGCGAAGGCCACCGCGGTCGCGCGGCCGAGCTCGCGCAGGCCCGGGTTCACCAGCAGTCCGGCGAGGGTGATGACGGGCAGGACGAACCACCCGGTCAGGCGCTCGAGCACCACCGACGCGAAGGTCGTCGGTGGTTCGCCGGTGTCGCGCGACAGGCGCGAGACGCGCAGCGCGTCGCCGCCGATCGTGCTGGGAAGCACGTTCCCCATGAACTGACCGGCGAAGTAGAGCGAGAGGAGGCGTCCGAACGGCGGGTGCAAGCCGAGCGCGCCGAGCACGGCACTCCAGCGGACCGCGGAGAGCACGACGCTGGCGAAGGTGAGCAGGAGGGCGCCACCCAGCCAGGCGAACGTCGTGGTGGTGGGGTGCGGGATGGCCTCCGACCAGCTGGCGCCGATCTTGGTGACCAGGAGCCACAGGAGCAGCGCGCTGATCCCGATGCGCAGGAGCAAGATGGATCGCTGTCTGCTGGCTCGCACGCCCTGCCCCATGCCGTCGGACCTCGGCTGGGCAGGCTACCGGGCCGCTCGTGCGTCTACGGGTCCGGGTACGCTCGGCGACCTGGTCGCCGGTGGCGCCGGATCGCCGACGAGGGGAGCAGCCGTGCAGGGATCCAAGGTGGTGCGCGCCGGCCTCGCGGTCGGGATCGCGGCCGCGGCGTGCCTCGTCGCTTCCTGCGGGAGCGACGAGATCGGCAACGAGGACGTGGTGGCCGGGGTGGTCTCGGGCGAAGACGTCGCCACCACGATGCGGTCCCTGGGCTCGGTGCGCGTGGCCGCGGTCGACGCCGCGGGCGGCGCGCTCGCCGAGGGCACCTACGACCAGGCCACCGATCGGGCCCGCGTCGACGAGCACGGCGCCGGCGGCGAGCACACGGTCGTCACCGTCGGGGGCCAGGCCTGGTCGAGCTGGCCGACATCGGCCACCGCGGCCTGCACCGGGTGGGTCCCCCAACCGCTCGGGACGGGTGCTTCCGACGTGCTGGGCGTGAACGACGCCGAGGCCTGGTGGCTGATCCTCGACGAGACGTCGAGCACCGTGGCTCGCAGCAGTGGCGAGGTCGAGGGCGAGGACGCGGCCCGGTACACGGCGACCTTCGACCTGGCGAGGGTGCTCGAGCGGGCGACCGCAGAGACCCCCGCCGCCGTGGCGAACCTGCAGGCGCTCGCCGCCCGGGTGCGCAAGCTCCGCCCGCTCGAGGGCGAGCCGACGGCGATCCCGATCGACCTCTGGGTCGACCCCGACGGGCGGCTCGTGCGCATGGTGGTCACCGTCGTGCCCACCGTCGAGCCCGGCAGCTCCGACGCGGACCCGGTGCAGCTGCTCGACATCGGGCTCTCGGGCTTCGACGAGCCGGTGGCCATCGCCGCGCCCGACCCGTCGCAGGTCGCCGCGGGCGAGGTCTCGTGCCCGTGACCCACCGGGCGCTGTCCACCGGCGTCCGCCTCGCCACCCTCGAAGCCGGCGAAGGCGGTCGGCCGCTGCTGCTCGTCCACGGGTTCACCGGGGCCAAGGAGGACTTCGGCGACTGGGTCGCGCCGTTCGCCGACGCCGGTTGGTGGGTGGTGGCGCCGGACCTGCGGGGCCACGGCGCGTCGGATCAGCCCGACGAGGAGCACCGCTACTCGCTCTCGATCCTGGCGGACGACCTCCTCGCGCTGGCCGCGGAGCTGGGGTGGGATCGCTTCGCGCTGGTCGGGCACTCGATGGGGGGCATGGTCGCCCAGGACCTCGTCCTGCGCGGCGAGGGGCCCGTCGAGCGCCTGGTGCTGATGGACACGCACCACGGCCCGGTCGAGGGCCTCGACCGCGCCAGCGTCGAGCTCGCCGTCGGCATCCTGCGGACCGAGGGCCTCCCCGCGCTCCTGGAGCTGATCGCGAGCCTCCCGCCGAGGCCGAAGGCGCCCTCCGACGAGCGCCTGCGCGCCACGCGCGAGGGCTACGCGGCGTTCGCCGACGCCAAGGCCCACCGCTGCTCGGCGGCGATGTACGCAGCCATGGGCCTCGAGCTGGCGTTCCGCGACGACCGTCTGGTGGAGCTGGCGTCGCTGAGGGTGCCCACGCGGGTCGTGGTGGGGGCCGAGGATCGCGACTTCGTCGCCGCCGCGCACCGCATGGCCGAGAAGATCCCCGGAGCCGACCTGGTGGTGATCCCCGAGGCGGCCCACAGCCCCCAGTTCGAGGCGCCCGACGCGTGGTGGACCGCGGTCCAGGGGTTCCTCGCCGAGCCCTGACGGGTCGGCCCGCTCAGGTGCGGGAGGCGAGCCAGGCGGGGAGCTCGGCGATGGATCCGAGCGTGGGAACGCTGCCGTCGTGCTCGGCGTGCTCGGCTTCCCAGGTCAGGTGGTAGGGCACGTGCACCGCGGTGCCGCCGATCTCGAGCACGGGGAGCACGTCGCTCTTCACCGAGTTGCCGACCATGCAGAAGCGCTCGGGCGCGATCCCCATCGACGCGACGACCCGCAGGTACGTCCCCGGATCCTTCTCGGCCACGATCTCGATGCGCTCGACCCGATCGGCGAGGCCCGAGGCCGCGATCTTCAGCTCCTGGTGGTGGAGGTCGCCCTTGGTCACGATCACCAGCCGGTAGCCGTGCTCGGCCAGGAGCGCGGTGGTCTCGTCGACGCCGTCGATCAGCTGCACCGGATGGTCGAGCATCGTGCGCCCCGCGGCGAGCAGGTCGGCGATCTCTGCGGTGCCGATGGCACCGTCGGTGGCCTCGATGGCGGCTTCGATCATCGAGAGGGTGAAGCCCTTGATCCCGTAGCCGTACCGGCCGAGGTTCCGTCGCTCGACGTCGTGCAGGGCGCGGTGCAGGTCGATGTCGCGATCGACGTAGCGGGACACGATCTCCTCGAAGCGCCGCTGCGTGCGGTCGAAGTAGATCTCGCTGTGCCAGAGGGTGTCGTCGGCGTCGAGGCCGATGACCTCGATCGGACCGGTCACGCCTGCGTCACTGGCACTTGTCCATGAAGCGCTCGCGCTCCACGACCACGCGGGTGACCTTGCCGGCCGCCACCAGGCCACGCGAGTCGTTGACCGACACCGAGAACTTGAGGCGACGCCCCTCGACCTTCTCGAGCTTGGCGCTGGCGGTGACCGTGGCACCGACGGCGGACGGGGCGAGGTGGTCGAGCTGGACGCGCATGCTGACCGTGGTCTCGCCGTCGTCGAGCTGGTCGGCGACGGCGGCGACGGCCGCCTCCTCGACGAGCGCCACGATCCTGGGGGTGGCCAGGACCGGAACGTCGCCGCTGCGCAGCGTGTCGGCCGTGTCGGCGGACGTCACCGTCAGCTCGATCTTGGCGGTCAGTCCGAGATGCACGGGCACCTCGGTACGATAAGCCGCTCCCGGAGGGGTGGCACAACCGCCGCCGCTCGTCCGATGAGCGAGGGAGCGTTGCCGTGATCGAAGAAGCCGTGGTCTCCCGGGTGCTCGGCGCCGCGCTGGCGACGGGAGGTGATTTCGCCGAGGTCTTCGTCGAGGACAAGCGCTCGTCGTCGGGGCACCTCGACGACGCCAAGATCGAGGAGCTCGGCTCGGGCCGGGATCGAGGCGCGGGCATCCGCGTGGTGGTGGGCGACACCACCGGCTTCGCCCACACCGCCGACCTCTCCGAGCCCGGCCTGTTGGCGGCGGCCGAGGCCGCGGCCGCGGCGGCCCGAGGCGGTGGCGGCGGCACCCGCACCGTGGCGCTCGCGGAGCAGCCCGTCACCTCGCAGTCGGTGCTGACCCGACCCGAAGAGGTCGCCAAGGCCACCAAGGTCGAGCTGCTGCGCCGGGCCGACGAGGCAGCGCGGGCGAGCGGCGGGGCCATCAAGCAGGTGTCGGCCTCCTACGGCGATTCACGGCGGCGCATCCTCGTCGCCAACTCCGACGGCCTGCTCGCGTCCGACGACCAGACCCGCACGCTGTTCGTCGTCGGCGTCGTGGCGGCGGGAGACACCGGCATGCAGACCGGTCGCCGCTCCATCGGCCACACCATGGGCTTCGAGCTGTTCGATCGCTACCAGGTCGAAGACCTCGCCCGGGAGGCCGCCGAGCAGGCGCTCACCAAGCTCCAGGCCCGTCCGGCCCCGTCTGGCCAGCTCCCGGTCGTCATCGGCAAGGGCGGGGGCGGCGTGCTCTTCCACGAGGCGTGCGGCCACGGCCTCGAGGCCGACCACATCCAGAAGAAGGTGTCGGTGTTCGCCGATCGGGTCGGTCAGCTGGTGGCCTCGCCGCTGGTGACCATCGTGGATGACGGCACCATGGGCAACGAGTGGGGCACCTTCGCCATCGACGACGAGGGCACCCCCGCCCAGCGCAACGTGCTCATCGAGGACGGGGTGCTCACGGACTACATGTGGGACCAGCTCCGGGCCCGCAAGGAGGGTCGTCGACTGTCGGGCAACGGCCGCCGCCAGAGCTACAAGCACCTGCCCATGGTCCGCATGACCAACACGATCCTCACCAACGGCGAGACGAACCCCGACGACATCGTGGCCGACACCCCCAACGGGGTCTACGTGGCCCACCTCGGTGGCGGCCAGGTCAACACCGCCACCGGCGACTTCGTGTTCGGCATGACCGAGGCGTACCTGATCGAGGACGGGCGCATCACCGAGCCGCTCCGCGAGGGCAACCTCATCGGCAACGGCCCGAAGGTGCTCGAGCTCATCGACGCCGTCGGCAACGACTTCGAGATGGGCCCGCCCGGCACCTGCGGCAAGGACGGCCAGGGCGTGCCCGTGGGCGACGGCGTGCCCACCCTGCGGGTGTCGTCGCTCACCGTCGGCGGCACCGCCGCCTGACCCCACCCGTTGATCCGAAATCTCCGTGCTCGTGGTCGCCTGACGACCACGAACGCTGACAGAACGAAAGCTGCGAGGACGCAATGAGCGAAGAGCTGCTGGCGATCGGCGACCGGATCGTCGCGATGGCGAGGCCCGGCGAGCAGGTGGAGGTCGTGGTCGGCCGGTCCACCTCCACCGAGGTCCGCGTCTACGAGGGCCAGGTCGAGCAGCTGGCGTCGGCCACCTCGGCTGGCATCGGGGTGCGGGTCATCAGCGACCACCGCCAGGGCTTCGCCTACGCCGGCTCGCTCGACGACGACGTGCTGGCGGAGACCCTCGCCGACGCGCGCGACAACGCCACGTTCGCCACCTCCGACGAGTGGCTCGGGCTCGCCGAGCCCGACGGGGTGCCGGTGCCCGAGCTCGACCTGTTCCGCGACGAGCTGGCCAAGGTGTCTACCGAGTCCAAGATCGACCTGGCCATGGAGCTCGAGCGGGCGGTGCGCGCCCAGGACGGCCGGATCACCGGGGTGGAGGCGGCCGACTACGCGGACGGGATCTCCGAGGGCGCGGTGGTGTCCACCACCGGCATCCGCACCGCGGCGCGCGAGACCTCGTGCTACGTGTCCACCTACTGCGTGGCCCAGGACGGCGACGACACCCAGACCGGGTTCGGCTTCTCCGTCGGACGGGTGCCCGAGGACCTCGACGTGACCGTGGCCGCGTCCGACGCGTCTCGCCGGGCCACCCGGTTGCTCGGCGCGACCCAGCCCGCGTCGGGGCGGGTCACCGTCGTGCTCGACCCCTACGTCACCGCCCAGCTGCTGGGCATCATCGGATCGACCCTGTCGGGCGAGGCGGTGCTGAAGGGCCGCTCGCTGTTCGCCGACCGCTTGGGCGAGGAGGTCGCGGCCGCGGGGTTGACCCTCGTCGACGACGCCACCAACCCCCTGGCCTACTCGTCGAGCGAGACCGACGGCGAGGGCCTGGCCTCCCGCCGCAACGTGCTCATCGACGGCGGCGTGCTCCAGCGGTTCGTGCACAACGCGTACACGGCCCGTCGGTCGGGCACCGTGTCCACGGCCAACGCGGTCCGGGGCTTCTCGTCCACGCCGTCGGTGGGGTGCCGGGCGCTCAGCCTGGTGCCGGGCACCCAGCTGCAGCCCGAGCTGCTGGCCGAGGTGGGCGATGGCGTGCTGATCTCCTCGGTCTCGGGCCTGCACTCGGGGGTGAACCCGGTGTCGGGCGACTTCTCGACGGGCGCCGAGGGGCTGCGCATCTCCGGCGGTGAGCTGGCAGAGCCGTTGCGGGAGTTCACCATCGCCTCGTCGCTCCAGCGGATGCTCGGCGAGGTGGCCGCGGTGGGCGCCGACGTCGAGTGGCTCCCGATGCGCTCGGCCGGCGTGTCGCTCGTCGTCCGCGGGGTCACCGTCTCTGGCAGCTGAACCCGACGCGCCTGACCTCGACGCATCGCCCGACGTTCGTGCGAGGACGCGCTGCCCTGGGCCAGTTCCCGCACGAACCTCGCGGTGGGAGGGGTCGCTGGGGCGGCCGATCGTGGTGAGGGGCGGCGCGCCTGCAACCATGACCGGCGATGTCCGCGTTCGAAGCCATCGTCCTGGGAATCGTCCAAGGGCTCACCGAGTTCCTGCCCATCTCCTCGAGCGGGCACCTGCGCATCGTTCCGGAGCTGCTCGGCTGGGATGACCCCGGCACGGCGTTCACCGCGGTGATCCAGCTGGGGACGATGGCCGCGGTGGTCCTCTTCTTCTGGGGCGACCTGTGGCGCATCGTGCGGGCGTGGTTCGCGGACGTCCCACGAGCGCTGCGGTGGGCTCGCACCCCCGGTGAGCGAGCGGAGCTGGTGCCCACCGACGACGCTCGCATGGGCTGGTACCTCATCGTCGCCACGATCCCGATCTCGGTGTTCGGCCTCCTGTTCAAGGATCAGATCGAGACGGGGGCCCGCAACCTCTGGCTCATCTCGTGCACGTTGATCGCCGGTGGTCTGGTGCTGCTCGCGGCCGAGAAGGTGGGGTCGCGGCGCAAGGGGATCGAGCACGTGGCGACGCGCGACGGCGTGACCATCGGCGTGGCCCAGGCGGCGGCGCTGGTCCCCGGGGTGTCGCGGTCGGGCTCCACCATCGCCGCGGGCATGTTCCTCGGGTTCACCCGAGAGGCAGCGGCCAGGTTCTCGTTCCTGCTGTCGATCCCCGCGGTGGTGCTCTCGGGGCTGTTCCAGCTCAAGGACATCGGCGCCGGTGATGGCCCGGGCCTGGCGGCGACGGTGGTCGCGACCCTCGTCTCGTTCGCGGTGGGCTACGCGTCGATCGCCTGGCTGCTGCGATGGCTCACCAGCCACAGCACCGCCGTGTTCGTCGTGTACCGCGTGGCGCTCGGCCTGCTGCTGCTGGGCCTGCTCGCCGGCGGGGTGATCGACGCTCGCTGAACGGACGCCGATCGCAGCTCACGGGGTGCCGACGAGCACGACGTGGGCGGTGGCGACCGCTTCGGCCGCATCGGCCACCTGAGCGCTGCGGACGGCGACCACCACCACCGCCTCGCTCGCGTCGAGGACCAGGGCGTCGATCGCGACACGCTCGGCGCCCACGGCCCCGTCGGCCCCGATCGCACCGTCGGGCACGGACCACAGGTCCACCCGGTGGCCGACCTCCACGGGCAGCGATCGCTCGTCCACCGGGATGGCGATCGTGCGGGCACCCGGTGGTGGCCCCTCGTCGGGGGCGGCGACCACGTCCGCGGTGATCGGTGCGCCGGCGCCGATCGGGCCGCGAGCGCGGACCTCGTCGGGCAACGTGGAGACGGCCTCGGGTGGCACCAGCTCGGCGGGCCAGCGCACCGAGCGGACCTCGGCCGGTCCCAGCGCGTCGCCAGCCTCGAGGGTGCGGGCGGCCACCAGCACGGTGCGCCGTGACCCCCACGCGTCCCGCGATCGCTCGGCCGACGCGACCGTGCGCCCGACGATGCCGGCCAGGAGGGCGGCCAGGGCGATGACGGCCGCCCAGTACCGGAGGGCGGCGGGGTCGAGCAGCGGGCGGAGCCGGCGGGGCACGCGGCTGCGGGCGGGACGGCCTCGACGGAGGTCCACGTCGAACCACCTCCTGGAGCGCGGGAGGGCATCGGGAGGGGAAGGCCGCGCCGACGCTACCGAGGGTCGGCGCTCAACCCTCCGAATGCGACTTCACTGGCGCACCCGGGGTGGGGCTCAGGGGCGTTCGAAGCCGGGGCCGGCGGCGGGGGCGGCACCGGGCAGGTCCGCGGCCAGGGCACGGAAGAGCACCCGGCGCACGGTCTCCAGGTTCGCCTCGAAGAACGCGAACACCTCCTCCTGGGTGACCGGGGGGAGGTCCTCGCCGATCAGGCCGGCGTCGTAGTCGGTGATCAGCGCGATGGCGGCGTAGCGCAGGCCCGCCTCCCGGCACAGCGCGGCCTCGGGGTGCTGGGTCATGTTGATGACCTCCCACCCGTGGGAGCCGAACCACTGCGACTCGGCGCGGGTCGAGAAGCGAGGTCCCTGGATGGTGACGACCGTGCCGCCGTCGTGGACCTCGACGCCCTCGGCCTCGCAGGCGTCGATCGCGACCTGGCGCAGGTCGGCGTCGTAGGGGTCACCGAACGCCACGTGGTGCACCGGGCCGTCGAGGGTGCCGTCGAAGAAGGTGTCGGTCCGCCCCCAGGTGCGGTCCACGAGCTGGTCGGGGACCACGAAGCTGCCGGGGGCGACGCGGCGCTGCAAGGACCCCGACGCGCACGGCCCGAAGACGTTCGTGACGCCGAGGGCGTGCATCGCCCACACGTTCGCTCGGAACGGGATCTGGGCCGGGGCGAACTGGTGGTGCGCCCCGTGGCGAGGCAGGAAGGCGACCGTCTTGTCGGCCACCGTGCCGATGGCGATCGGTGCGGACGGAGGACCGAACGGGGTGTCGACCTCCACCTCGGTGACGTCGTCGAGGAACCGGTAGAAGCCCGATCCGCCGAACACGCCGACCTCGGCGCGGGGGAGGTCGCCCGAGCTCATCAGCTCGATGAGCCGGACGAGGAGCCCGAGGACGAACCGGAGGACGACGTCGAGCCCGACGCGCTCGACGATGCCTTCGCCTTGTCGCTCGACCCGCTACCGGAGGTGCTGCTCGAGCTCGAGGAGCCCGAGGAGCCCGACGAGCCCGAGGTCGAGCTCGTCGTCGAGTCGGCCTTCTTGGTCGAGGACCCGGTGTCGCTGCGATCGGCATCCTTCGTGGACCCGAAGCTGCCGGCCGACCGGCTGTCGGTCTTGTAGAAGCCCGAGCCCTTGAAGGTGATGCCGACGTTGCCGAACACCTTCTTCAGCGCGTGCTCGCCGCACGACGGGCACTCGGTGAGGGAGTCGTCGGTGAAGGCCTGGACGATGTCGAACTGGTGGCCGCAGCTCTTGCAGCGGTACTCGTAGGTGGGCATCGGATCCTCGCGGGGAGGTGGGCGGTTGGGACCTGCGGCGTTAGCAGTCGCAGGGCGCGAGTGCCAGTGTACGCGGCGCGGGCGCGGTCACAGCGAGTCGATCGCCTCGGCGAGCGGGGCGAGGAGCACGTTGCGGAGCTTCATCCAGAGCCCGCCCGACACGTGGGTCTCGTCGCCCATCACGGCCAGCTTCCCGAGGGTCGACGAGCAGCGCAGCTCGTCGCAGAACAGCGGGTCGATCGACGTGAACCACACGGCCGGGTCGTCCTCTGCCCGTTGACGCATCGCCCGGTTCAACGGCGAGTCCACGTCGATCGCGTCGAAGTCGCACTCGTCTGCCCAGGTGGAGAGCTTGAGGCAATCGTCGACGTTCGTGTCGTCGGCTGCGTAGGGGGTCGGTTCGGCGAACACGACCTTGGCCCCCTTCGACTCCAGGTAGTCGATGGTCTCGTCGGCCGCCGTCGCGACCTCCTCGGGGGAGAGCACCTCGCCGGTCGACGCCCGCGTCATGCGCTTGTTCGCCTCGCGGTACGGGTAGCTGTGGATCACCACGATCTGGGGTTGGACGCTGTCGATCACCTGCTCGAAGAGGTGGTCGCCCTTCGTCTTGGCGCACGACTCGGAGATGTCGTTCTTGATGTTGTTGAAGACGTCTCGCATCCAGGGGCAGCCGGGCCGGACGTACGCGGACAGGCCCCAGCCGTTCTCCTCGGCCAGCGGTCGCAGGCCCTGGTAGATCCGGTTCGCGAACGAGTCGCCGAGCAGCATCACCCGGGGAGCGCCTTGGAGGTCGATGCACGAATCGTGCACGTCGCGCAGCCCGCAGCTGCCGACGGCGGTGCCCGCGACGTCCATCCAGCCCTCGACCCGCTCCACCTCGCTGGCTCGGAGGCGACCGTCGGCGGCGAGCGAGCCCAGGTCGACCGTCCCGTCGGGGCGGACCTCGAGCGCGGCCCGCACGTCCACCTCGCCGGGCTCGTCGGCGTAGATTGGGGCCGGGGTGGAGGTGGCCAGGAGGCCGAGCGTCGCGAACAGCGCGGCGATCACGGCTGCGGTGGCGGCGAGGGTCACCCCGGTGGGGAGCTTCAGGTGGCGGATCGGGTCCTCGAGGAACCGGAACGTGAGCGCAGACAGCGCCGTGCTGGCCGCGAGGGTCACGGCGAACACGAACCACGGCGAGGAGTGCAGCCGCTCGTTCGCCAGGTACTCGTTGATCGGGAAGTGCCAGAGGTAGATGCCGTAGGACCAGATGCCGACGCGCTCGATCCAGCGGTTGTCGACGAGCACGGCCTGCGACGACGCCACGCACATCCCGGCGAAGACGGTCGCGAGGATGCCGGTCCACATCACCGAGAGCTCGAGGACCAGACCGAGCACCGCCAGGCCGACCACGCCGGCGGCCATGAGCCAGCGGCGATCCTGGCGGAGCCCGAAGCGGCGCCCGACCGCCATCAGCGCGACGCCGGCCAGCAGCTGGTACGAGCGGGTGAGCGACGAGTAGTAGAACTCCGACACCGACAGCTGGAACACCTGGTAGCTGGCGAGCGCGGCCACGATGCCCACCGTCGACACCACGGCGAGCACCACGAGCTTGGTGTGCTCCGAGAAGCGCCGGAGCGCCACGAACAGCAGGACCATGAGGATCGGGAGCGCGACGTAGAACTGCTCCTCGACGGCGAGCGACCAGTAGTGCTGGAACGGGTTCGTCCCCTGCGAGGCGAAGTAGTCGTTCGATTGGCGGATGAGGAACCAGTTCTCGGCCCACACGGTGGCGGCGCGGGCTGCGGTCACCCAGTCGTCGATCAGGGTCTTGAAGAACAGGTGGGACGCCACCGCGCTCACCGCGATGACGAACAGCGAGAGCGGCAGGATGCGCAGGCAGCGCCGGGCGTAGAAGCGGGCCAGGACGCGGCGAGCGCCGGTCTCGGCACGCAGCGACTCCCACAAGATGTTGGAGATCAAGAAGCCGGAGAGGACGAAGAAGACGTCGACACCGAGGTAGCCGGACTCGACCACGCCGGCGTGGAAGAGCAGCACCATCACCACCGACAGGGCGCGGAGGTGGGTGAGCCCGGCGCGGTACGAGAACGGGGAGTCGGTCTTCACGGCGGCGTGGCCTCCGGCCTGGTGGTCGGCGCGCCTCCACGCTGGGACCGACCCAGCGAGGGTACGGCAGCCCCGATTTCCGCCGCAACGCGCCGTGCGGCTCCGACCGTCGCCACCGACCTCGGGCACCGTAGGCGTCGCCCCTCGCTGCGCGAGACTCGGAGCGTGACCACACCGCGCTCCGCCGTCCGCAAAGCCGTGATCCCCGCCGCCGGCCTCGGCACCCGATTCCTGCCCGCCACCAAGGCGCAGCCCAAGGAGATGCTGCCGGTGGTCGACAAGCCTGCCATCCAGTACGTGGTGGAGGAGGCGGTCGCCGCCGGGATCGACGACATCCTCATCATCACGGGTCGGTCGAAGCGGTCCATCGAGGACCACTTCGACCGCCAGTGGGAGCTCGAGTACCACCTCGACAAGGCCGGGAAGGCCGACGAGCTCTCCGAGGTGGTCGGCATCGCCGAGCTCGCGGACATCCACTACGTGCGCCAGGGCGAGCCGCTCGGGCTCGGCCACGCGATCTCGGTCGCTCGCAAGCACGTGGGCGACAACCCGTTCGCGGTGCTGCTCGGCGACGAGTTCATGGCGAAGGACTCCACGCTGCTCGCCGACATGATCAAGATCCACACGCAGTACGGCCGGTCGGTCCTCGCGCTCCAAGAGGTGGAGGAGGCCGACATCAAGCGGTACGGCAACGTGAAGCCAGAGCGCATCTCCGACCACCTCGTGCAGATCCTCGACCTCGTCGAGAAGCCCGACCCCGCCGTCGCTCCGTCGAACCTCGCGGTGATGGGCCGCTACGTGTTCACCCCGGAGATCTTCGACAAGCTCGAGCGCGTCGAGCCGGGCGTCGGCGGCGAGATCCAGCTGACCGACGCGATCGCCATGCTCCTCGCCGATCAGGCCGTCTACGGGTCCACGTTCAAGGGCGGCCGCTACGACACCGGCACGATCCCGGCCTACCTGGAGACCATCGTCGAGCTGGCGCTCCAGCGAGACGACATCGGCCCCGAGTTCGGGCGCTTCCTGGTCGAGGCCACCCGCCGGTACGGCCGAGACGCCGACTAGCCGGTGGTCCCGCTCTCCGAGGCGCGCTCTCACGTCCTCGCTCGGTGCGCGCCCCGAGGGCCGATCGCGGTGCCGTTGCCCGACGCGCTCGGGTGCGTGCTGGCCGGGCCGGTGGTCGCGCCGGAGCCGGTGCCCCCGTGGGCCAACTCTGCGATGGACGGCTACGCCGTGCGCGCCGCCGACGTCACCGAGGCGAGCGACGCCGCTCCGGTCCGGTTGGCGGTCGTCGACACGGTCCTCGCCGGGCACGGCGCCGATCGCGCGGTGGGAGCAGGCGAGGCGGTGCGGATCATGACCGGGGCACCCGTCCCTCCGGGTGCCGACGCCGTGGTGATGGTCGAGCGGACGCTGGGGGGTCCCGACGCCCCGGTGGTCGATGTCCTCGAGCCGGTCGTCTCGGGCCGGAACGTGCGCGAGGCCGGCAGCGACATCGCTGCGGGCTCGACGGTGGTCGACGCCGGGCGGCTGCTGGGGCCGGTCCACCTCGGGGTGCTCGCGTCGGTCGGGGTCCGCCATCCGGTCGTCATCCCACGCCCCCGGGTCGGGGTGATCTCCACGGGCGACGAGCTGGTCGACGACGACCGCCCCCTCGGCCCTGGCCAGATCCGTGAGAGCAACCGTCCGATGCTGGTGGCGCTCGGCGCCACGCTCGGCGTCGACGCGATCGACCTGGGCACCGTGCCCGACGATGCGGGCACCATCGAGCGTGCGCTGCGCGAGGCCGCCTCCACGTGCGATGCCGTCGTCACGACGGGCGGGGTGAGCATGGGCGACGTCGACCTCGTGCGGGTCGTGCTCGATCGCATCGCCGACATGCGCTGGATGCAGGTCGCGATCCGTCCGGCCAAGCCCTTCGCGTTCGGGGTGCTCGACGGCACCCCCGTGTTCGGGCTCCCTGGCAACCCGGTCTCGTCGCTCGTGTCGCTGTGCCTGCTCGGGGTCCCGGGGTTGCGGCGCCTCGCTGGGAGGGCCGACCTCGACCTCACGAGGGTGCGCGCCACCGCCGGTGAGGCGTTGCCCCGTCGGCGCGACGGGCGCACGGCGTACCTGCGAGCGAGCGCCGCTTGGGACGATGGGAGGCTTGTGGTGCGACCGGTGCGCGGCCAGGGCTCGCACCAGCAGTCGGCCGCGCTCGATGCGGATGCCCTCATCGAGCTGCCCGACGGGGACGGAGCACGTGCCGGGGATCAGATCGACGCGATCCTCCTGCGCCTCCCGGCGGCGGTCGGCGAGCCCTCGGTGCCGTGACCCCTGCGACCGGGGGCCGGGCGGCGGGGGCCGCGTCGCGGAGCGCCATCGTGGTCGCGTCGCCGAGGCTGGTGGTCCGCAGGGGGACGGAGGCGCCGGAGCGCCGTACCCTGTGGGCGTGGACGACCGGACGCTGACCGACGGCTACGGGCGCGTCCATCGCGACCTGCGCATCTCGGTCACCGACCGCTGCAACTTCCGGTGCACCTACTGCATGCCCGCCGACGGGATGGCCTGGTTGCCTCGTGCCGAGCTGCTGACCTTCGAGGAGCTGGCCCGGGTGGCTCGCGTCTGCGTGGAGCGGTTCGGGTTCGACTCCATCCGCCTGACCGGCGGTGAGCCCACCGTGCGAGCCCGGCTCCCGGTGCTCATCGAGGGCTTGGCGGCGCTCGGCGTCGACCTCGCGCTGACCACGAACGGTTCGCTGCTCGCGGAGCAGGCCGCCGACCTCCGAGCCGCCGGGCTCGAGCGCATCAACGTCTCGCTCGACTCGCTGCGTCCCGATCGCTTCGCCGAGCTCACGCGGCGCGACGAGCTCGACCGGGTCCTGGCCGGGATCGACGCGGCGGTATCGGTGGGGCTCGACCCGGTGAAGGTGAACGTGGTCGTGGTGCGAGGGTTGAACGACGACGAGGTCGTCGACTTCGCCTCCTTCGGCCGCGACCGGGACGTCACGATCCGCTTCATCGAGTACATGCCGCTCGATGCCGATCACCGCTGGGACCGCAGCGCCGTGGTCCCGTCGGCCGAGATCGTCGCGTCGATCGACGCCGTCCACCCGGTCGCCGAGGTGGAGCGAGGCGCCGATCCAGCGGCGAGGTACCAGTACCTCGACGGGCGTGGCGAGATCGGGGTCATCGGCTCGGTCACCGAGCCGTTCTGCGGCTCGTGCGACCGTGTGCGACTCACCGCCGACGGCCAGCTCCGAGCCTGCCTGTTCGCCACCGAAGAGACCGACCTGCGGTCGCTCATCCGTGAGGGTGGCTCCGACGACGACCTCGCCGCAGCGATCGCTGCCACGGTCGGGGCGAAGTGGGCCGGCCACGGGATCAGCGAGGTCGACTTCATCCGTCCAGCGCGGTCGATGAGCGAGATCGGCGGCTGACCGGCGCGCCGGCGAGCACCCCTAGACTCCCGCCATGCCCGAGCGCCTCACCCACCTCGACCCGCTGGGTCGTGCCCGCATGGTCGACGTGACGCCGAAGGACCCGTCGCACCGTCGAGCGGTGGCTCGCGGCCGGGTCCACATGCAGTCCGAGACCACCGCGCTGGTCGCTCGGGGCTCGGTGGGCAAGGGCGACGTGCTCAACGTGGCGCGGGTGGCGGGCATCCAGGCCGCCAAGCGCACCTCCGACCTCATCCCGCTCTGCCACCCGCTGCTGGTGGGCTCGGTGCTCATCAACTTCCACATCGACGACGCGTTCATCGAGATCGAGGCGCACGTCGACACGGTCGATCGCACGGGTGTGGAGATGGAGGCGCTCACCGCGGTGAGCGTTGCGGCGCTCACGATCTACGACATGTGCAAGTCGGCCGACCGCACCATGACCATCGGCGACGTGGCCCTGTGGGAGAAGACGGGGGGCCGGTCCGGCCCGTTCCGTCGTGAGCCGGCCGATCCGGAGCTCGATCTCGGCCTGTGAGAAGTGGCACGGGGGCTGGCGGTTGGCTCCGGTGTCGTAGTACGATCGCAACAATCGCAGCGATCCCGTCACCTGGTGTCGGGCTGGCCGCAACCGTCCGTTTCCCCGGCCGGCCGGAGCCATCCACCGCCTCGAGCGGCGGCCTCGGTACGGTCCTTCGCAGCCGACCGAGAGGTGCACCGCATGCAGACGCTTGCCTTCGCTTGCCTGGCGATCGTGTGGGCGGCCTTCCTGGTGCCCCCGATGCTGCGCCGGCGTCGCGAGGGGCGGCCTGCGAGCTCGGTCCACAGCTTCCGGCGTCAGCTCTCCACCCTCGAGCGGGCCACGCCCGGCACGGTCCTCCGGGCGCCGACACCGTCGGTCGAGGACCGTCCGGCGGTGGGCGGCGTGCACACTCGCACGGCTCCGGTCCGCACCGCGCCGAGCGCGGTCGTGAAGCGCCGCCGCGACATCCTGACGGGGCTCCTGGCCGCCACGGCTGTCACGTTCTTGCTGTTGGTCGTCGCGTCCAGCGCGATGACGTTCCTGCTCTTCGCCACCTGCGCCGGCGCGCTCGGCGCCTACGTGTACGCCTTGGTGCAGATCCGGGTGCGTGCCGAGGAGGCTTCGGCCAAGGTTCGGGTGCTCCGCCCGCAGTCGCGTCCGGTGGCGTACCAGTCCACCGTCCGCCGCACCGTCAACGGCTGAACCGCTCGCTCCGGTCCTGGTCCCGGTCGCCGGGCGCCGTTCTGCGCTCGGAGGCGCACCTCGCCGTCGAGCGGGAGGTTCCTCCTCGTCGCGGGGTGGCCGCGCTGCGCTCAGGTGGCGAGGTCTGATGCCTGCTGCTGCGCGCGGAACCGTCGGGCCGGCGAGGGTGGAGCGGTTCCTTCGTGACCAGTTCGACATCGAGCGGTCGCCGGAGCCGTTGCGCGGAGGGAGGTGGTCGGCGGCGTACGGCTTCGTGTCGGAAGGCCGTCGGTTGGTCATGCGCGTCGGTGGCGACGTGGCCGACTACCGGCGCGACCAGCTCGCCTCGACGTGGGCCGGCGCGGCGCTGCCGATCCCCGAGTTCCTGGCGCTCGGAGCGCTCGACGCGGTGCCGTACGCGATCACGACGTGGGCCCCCGGAGATCCGCTCGACGAGCTCGGGACCGCCGAGCGCTGGACCGCCGTGCTGCCGGCGCTCGCCGCTGCCCTCGAGGCCATCGCGGCGATCGAGCCACCAGGCGAGGGCTGCGGCACGCTCGGTCCCGACGGCGTGCGGTTCGGGTCGAACCGTGCCTACGTCCTCGGCTGGCTCCTCGATCCTCCCGATGGCCGGCTCGGGGACTGGCGTGCATCGCTGGAAGCGGTCGCTGCGTTGGCCTGGTACGAACGTGGGTGCGCCCGGATCGACGAGGTGTTCGACGTGCGATGGGATCGGCGTCGACTCGTGCACACCGATCTCGGTGCTGGGAACGCGCTGGTCGATGGCGCGGGTCTGGGCGGGGTGATCGACTGGGGCAACGCCATCGCGGGCGACCCGGCCGCGGACGTGGCGCACCTGACGTTCTGGGCGCCTTGGCATCTGGGGTGTCCCGAAGTTGCCGTCCGGCGGGAGCTGACGTCGCTGCTCGACGGCGACGACGTCGACGAGCGGGTGCGGGCGTGGGAGCTCGTCGAGGCGCTCGCAGCGGTTCGGTTCTGGGCGGCTGTCGGCGAGCCCGGGTGGATCCCCTACGGCGTCGCTCGTGCTGCAGAGCTCGGCTCGCTGTCGGTGGGCGATCCGGATGTGCGCCAGCCTCGCGTCGCCGACGGCGTGGTCAGCAGGTCTTGATGAAGACCTGGACGGTGTAGACCCGGGTGCCGCTCTTGGCGTAGCCGACGCCGACGCCGTTCCACTTCGTGCTCAAGATGTTCGCCCGGTGGCCGGTCGAGTTCATGTAGGCGTCCTGGATCGTGGGCACATCGGGCCCGTAGCCCACGTTCTCGCCCAGGGAGCACCAGCGGACGCTGATGCCGTCCGACAAGGTCGAGTGGTAGAGCTTGCCCTCGCGGGCGAGCTTCTCCGCCCATGCCTGGGCCTTGCGCTGGGCGTCGGCCTGGCTGGGGAGGGTGCGAAGGCCGTTGGCGGAGCGATCGGCGTTCATCTCGGTGAGGACCTGTCCTTGCGCGGAGCTGAGGCAGGCGGTGAGCAGGCTGCCAGCGGCAACCAGGGTGACCAGGAGGAGCCGGCGCTTCGTGAGGATCGGGGTACGAGGAGCCATGGGGAGGTTTTCGGCGCTGTGGCATCGATCCTTGAATCGGACCCGACCGCCCAGAGTGGCGCGACGGCATCGAAAGGCAAGGAGAGGTGGCGAAGCGCGCCACGTCCGGTGGCGAAATGGGTCGATCGACCCACCTCGGCCGCCGTCTCGTCCTGGCCGCGGCGCGGGCGTTCGTCTGGCGGACCACCAGGCGTGGCGCGCTAGGGTGCGATCCGCCTCGCGGGGGTGTAGCTCAGTTGGTAGAGCGCCTCGGTCGCATCGAGGAGGCCAGGGGTTCGATTCCCCTCACCTCCACCACCGCACGCACCTGAGCCCTGGCCCAGCGCCAGGGCTCAGTCGCGTGCGGCCACCCCGTCGCTCGACGGCTCCACCCGGGCTCGGCCGCGGCTACGTTGCAGAACGAGAACCTGTTCTACGTCTCTGGGAGGCATCGTGCGAGTGGTGGTCGACTTCGATCTGTGCGAGAGCAACGCGGTCTGCATGGGGATCGCACCGGAGATCTTCGAGGTCCGTGACGACGACTTCCTCTACGTGCTCCAGGAGGAGCCCGACGAGAGCCAGCGGGCCCTCGTCGAGGAGGCGGCGGCGCGCTGCCCGAAGCAGGCCATCACGATCGAAGGCTGAGCCCTGGATCGGATCGTCGTCGTCGGTGGCTCGCTCGCAGGCCTGCGAGCAGCGGAGACCCTGCGGGCAGAGGGCTTCACCGGCACGATCACCGTCGTGGGCGACGAGGCCCACGCGCCCTACGACCGCCCGCCCCTGTCGAAGCAGGTCCTGAAGGGGGAGTGGGACCTCGAGCGCGTGCGCCTCGCGGCGGGAGCGAACGACGCCCTCGGTCTCACCTGGCGCCGGGGCACCGCGGCAGTCGCCCTCGACCTCGATCGACGCGAGCTCGCGCTGGACGACGGCACCACGGTGGGCTTCGACGGCCTCGTGATCGCCACCGGCGCGAGAGCGCGGACCTTGCCCGGCACCGAGGGCCTCGCCGGCGTGCACGCGCTGCGCACCCTCGATGACGCGCTCGCCGTGCGCGACGCGGTGCGATCGGGTGGGCGACTGGTGGTCGTCGGCGCAGGGTTCATCGGCGCCGAGGTGGCCGCCTCCGCCCGTGAGGTCGGCGCCGCGGTCGCGATGGTCGAGCCCCTCGCCGCGCCCCTCGCCCGCGTGCTGGGGCCGGTGATGGGCGGGGTCGTCGCCGACCTGCACCGTGACCACGGCGTCGACCTGCGTCTGGGCGTGGGCGTGGAGCGCGTCGAAGGCGACGGCCGGGTCGAGCGGGTGCACCTCGCCGATGGGAGCGTCCTCGACGCCGATGTCATCGTGGTCGGGATCGGGGTGATCCCCAACGTGGCGTGGCTCGAGGGCAACGGCCTCGACCTCAGCGACGGGGTGCTGTGCGACGAGACCACGCTCGTGGCCCCCGGCGTGGTGGCTTGCGGCGACGTCGCCCGGTGGCCCAACCCCCTCTTCGGCGAGACGATGCGCGTCGAGCACTGGGAGCACGCGCTCGACATGGGGGCCCACGCGGCGAGGCGCCTCCTCGCGGCGGACCGGGGCGGCGAGCCGTTCGCCCCGGTGCCGTTCTTCTGGAGCGACCAGTACGACCGCAAGATCCAGCTGGCCGGGCGCGTCCGTGCCGATGACGACCTCGAGATCGTGGCCGGGTCCGTCGAGGACCGACGGTTCTGCGCGCTCTACGGACGCGGCGGACGCGTGGTGGGGGCGCTCACGATGAACATGCCGGCGAAGGTCATCACGTACCGACGCCGCATCGCCGAGGGGCTCGGCTGGGACGAGGCGCTCGCCGAGGCGGCGGTCGGGTGAGCGGCGACGTGGGCGCGGGCGGTGGCGACCCCGCAGCGGACGCCGCTGCGCAGCTCGTGGAGGTCGTCGACCTCGACGGGCAGGTCCTCGAGATCGTCACCCGAGCTCGCATGCGGGCGGAGCGGCTGCGCCACCGCTGCACCTACGTGCTGGTGGTCGACTCGCAGCAGCGGCTGGTGGTGCACCAGCGCGCGCCGTGGAAGGACGTGTGGCCGGGGCGCTGGGACGTGGCGTTCGGGGGCGTGGTCGAGGTGGGCGAGGACTGGGGCGTGGCCGCCCAGCGCGAGCTGCTCGAGGAGGCAGGCATCCAGGCCGGGCTCCAAGCCCTGGGTGCGGGCGCCTACGACGATGGCGACGTCTCGGTGCTCGGCCACCTCTACCTCGCTCGCCACGATGGGCCCTTCACCTTCCCCGACGGGGAGGTCGTGGCATCGGACCGGGTCGGCCTCGATGACCTCGAGGGGTGGATCGGCACCCATGCGCTGTGCCTGGACTCGGTCGCCCTCGCGGTCGGTGCGTTCGGGGAGCTCCTCGGCCCGCCGCCACCCGACGGCGCCGGGCCGGGGCGGTAGTGTCCGGCCCCGTGCTGGTGGGCAGGACCGCATCGTGAACGCCTTGGCCGGGTCCCTGCTCGGCGTCACCTTCGTGATCGCGCTCGTGGACTGGTGGGCCACCTGGACGCAGCGGCGCCCCGTGCGCTTGGTGGCGAAGCCGGCCACGCTGATCGCCCTCATCGGTGTGGCCCTGGCGATCGACCCCGCAGACCCGCGCATCCGCACGTGGATGGTGGTGGGGCTGGCGCTGTCGCTGGCTGGCGACGTGTTCCTCCTCTTCGAGGAGCGCTTCTTCGTGTTCGGCCTCGCCTCGTTCCTGCTCGGCCACATCGCCTACGTGACGGCGATGCAGCTGGCGCCGACCTCCGTGCCGGGGACGCTCGTGGGTCTCGTCGCGGTCGTCGTCGCCATCGCCCTGGTTGGGCGTCGAGTGGTGGCGGCGGTCCGCGGAGGCGACCACCCGGAGCTCGTCGGTCCCGTGATCGCCTACCTCCTGGTGATCTCGGCGATGGTGGTCAGCGCGTTCGGCACCCTCGCGCCAGCGGCGATCATCGGTGCCGCGCTGTTCTACGCCTCCGATGCCACCCTGGCCTGGAACCGCTTCGTGGCGCCGTTGCGCCTCGGGCCCCTCGCGGTGATGGTGACCTACCACCTCGGGCAGATCGGCCTCGTGCTCTGGATGGTCACGTGATCGCCGGCGCTCGCTGGACGCTGTCGCTCCTCGCCGCGGCGGCGGTCGTGGTCGCGGGCGGGTGCAGCCAGGAGGCGGACCGCCTCGACGCGGGGAGCGCGGAGGCGAAGGTGTCGCGGGCGGTGGCCGAGGTGGTCGAGCCCAAGGTTGCCGAGGTGACCTGCCCGCAGCAGATCGAGCTTCGCTCTGGGGCTGAGTTCCGCTGCGAGGTGGTGCTCGCCGAGCCCAGCGGGACGTTGCCGGTGCGGGTGGTGCAGCGCGACGTCGAGGGCAACCTCGACGTGGTCCCGCTGCGAGCGGTGTTGTCGGCCAGCCAGATCGCGGAGTCGCTCAAGTCGGCGCTCAAGGCGAAGTTCCATCGCAGCTTCCTGGTCGAGTGCGGCGACGGGGTGGCGGAGGTGCGCGAGCCGGGAGCGCAGACGATCTGCCGGGCGCGCGACCGCAGCTCCATCCGCTCCGTGGTGGTGACGATCGAGGACGAGCGCGGCACCCTGGCCTTCGAGGTCGTCGACCCCTGACGTCCTCCGCCGGACGCCGGCTCCGCCCGCCGAGCTTCCCGTCCTCAGTGCCCGCCGGCGTCGACGAGGTGCTCCGCTGAGGCGTGGTCGACCGCCCAGCGGACATCGAAGCACCGGGCGTCGAGGCGTCCGGGCGACAGGTGCTCCCACAGGCCGAACCCGGCGATGCGGCTGTGGTCGGTCCAGCCGGTGCACTCGGGCGACTCGATGCGGCGCACGACCTGCGACAGCCCGCCCTCGTGCACCCGATAGCCGGCCCAGACACCGGGATAGTCCTGGGTGGCGCCGACCTGGGTGACCACGACGCCGCCCCGACCCCACCGGCGGTTGCGGTGGGAGTGCCCGCTGGTGACCACGACGTTGGGGTGCGCCCTCGAAAGGTCGGCCACGAACCGTCGGGCCTCGTCGTGGGCCACCCCGAAGGGCGGGCCCTCAGGGACGAGGTGCGGGTGGAGGTGGTGGTGCAGCACGAGGAGCACGCCCTCGTCGCGGGGCGCGTCGGCCACCACGTCGAGCACCAGCGGCGCGATGGGAGCCACCGTGCCGTGGTGGCGGCCGGGGATGGTGGTGTCGGCCAGCACGAGCCGCACCCCAGGGAGGTCTCGGACGATGAGCGGCAGGGCCAGCGAGAGGCCGAACGCCTCGGCCGCGTCGGCCGGGGCGATGGACCGCCGACCGCCATAGCGGCCCGTGTCGTGGTTGCCTGCCACCGCGTCGACGGGCACCGGGCACCGCTCGATGAGGCGTGCGTACGAGCGCCACTGCTGGGGCAGCGCGGCGTTCGTGAGGTCGCCCTTCACCACGAGGTGGTCGATGCCCCAGGCCGCGGCCTCATCGAGCGCACCGGCCGCGCAGCGCCACGGCGGGTGCTCGGGGTGCGACTCGGGGTCTCGGATCGTGCCGCGCTGGCCGAACGACCTCGCGCCCAGGTGCAGGTCGGAGACGGTGGCGATGCGGCACCGCTGGGGCCCCGGCGGTCCGGTCAGCGTGCGGAAGGCGCGCTCGACCGTCCCATCGAGCGCGGTGCCGCTGAGGCGGAGGGTCAGGAGGCGACCAGCCGGGATCCCGGAGATCGTGGCGGCCCCGGCATCGCTGCGCCGCGCCCGTTCGGGCGACGCGAGCACCGAGGTGGCGTCGGCGAGCTCGAGGTCGAGGGGTTCGGCGATCGGGCTCGAGCCGGCGAGGACCTCGGCGCGGAGGTGGCCGGCGCGCAAGGCTCGCCACGTGAACTGGACGGCATCGTGGTCGACGGCGAACACCCACGGCTTGGGCGCCCGCCGGTGGACGATCACGGTTGGGCGGTCCCCAGCTCCGACCGGACCCGCTCGGCGAAGCGCACCGTGACCCACATGCGCTCCAGGTGCTGGCGGACGAGCTTGTCGCCCTGGGGCAGCGGGTGGTCGTCGGCGAACGCGGCGACCGCGAGCGCAAGGTCGCGATCGCTCACGCTGCGGACGCCGTCGAGCAGCCGGGCGATGGTGCTCGACGGGAACCGAGCGGTGATCTCGTCCCACCGGTCCGTCACGAACGCCCAGACCAGCGGCTGCGCGGCCCGGTTGACGAGCGCTCGGCGGAGGAGGAACGGTGCGTCTTGGCTGCGGACCTCGTCGGTGAGCGCGAGCTCGCAGAACCGCAGCACCAGTGCCGGGTCGTCGGCATCGGCAAGGGCCCCGAGGTGGCGCAGCGCGTCCTGCGCGGTGCGCGCCGCGGCGGCGCGCACGCGCAGCTCGGCCCAGGTGTCGGCGTCCGCGGTCTGGGCCACCACGCGCACCACGGCGTCGGCGAGATCGGGGTCGACCGCCTGCGGATCGTCGCGGAGCGCGGCGAAGTGCGCGGCGGCCAGGGCGCGCCGCTCCTCGTCGTGGCCGGTGCGGGCGATCGCGTCGAAGAGCGAGGCGCGCAGCGCGGTGGTGCGCTCGGGCTCACCGGGGACCCGGGTGGGGCCGAGCCGATCGAGGGCGGGTCCGAGCAGGCCCCGCACGCGGGCCTCGAACGCCGTCCGGACCTCGTCGGGTGCGAGGCGGTGCAGGTTGGACAGCACCCCGATCATCCGCTGCCAGACCGACAGGTCATCGTCGGCGGCGAGGTCGTCGCAGAGCCCGAGGAGACGTTCGATCGATCCTCGGCCGGCCAGCAGGAGCGCCCACTCGTCCTCGACGAGCCCGTAGCGCTCCAGGGGGGACAGGTGCTCGAGCGCGGCAGCGCCGACGGCGCGCAGGTCCTCGGCGGCGAGCTCCACGCGGTAGAACCCGTTGCCCTCGTGGTTGCCGACGATCCACGCCGGCACGTCGCCCATCTCGATCACGGCCGCCTCTTGGTCGAGGAGCACGCGCCGCACCTCGCCGGGGCCGTCGTCGGCGCTCGCCGTGCGCAGCACCACCGGCACGATGCGGGGTGCTTCCACCGGGATCTCGACCCCGGCTGCGGGGTCGGGGGCGAACGAGAACCGGGCCTGGCGCAAGGTGAGCGCGCCGTCGACGTGCTCGACGGAGACGACCGGGTGGCCGGGTCGGAAGATCCACGAGTCCATCATCTGGCGGACCGGCTCGCCCGAGGCCTCCTCGATGGCATCCCAGAGGTCGGTGGTCTCGGTGTTCGAGTACTGGTGGGTCTCGAGGTAGCGGCGGATGCCCGCCTGGAAGCGATCCTCGCCCAGGTACTGCTGGAGCATCCGCACGACCGACGCGCCCTTCTCGTAGGTGAGCACGTCGAACATGCCCTCCGCGTCGGCCGCGGTGACGACCTCGAACTCGATCGGGCGCGTCGTGGTGAGGCTGTCCGTGTCGAACGCGGCGCTGCGGGCGAGCCCGAAGTCGACCCATCGCTGCCACTCGGGCCGGAACGCGTCGGTGGTCAGCATCTCCATGAAGGTGGCGAACGCCTCGTTGAGCCAGATGCCGTTCCACCACCCCATCGTCACGAGGTCGCCGAACCACATGTGGGCGATCTCGTGGGCGACGACGTCGGCCACCCGTTGGAGCTCGGCCTGGGTGCTGCGCTCCTCGTCGAGCAGCAGGGCTGTCTCGCGAAACGTGACGCAGCCGAGGTTCTCCATCGCCCCGAAGGCGAAGTCGGGGATCGCGATCAGGTCGAGCTTGTCGCCCGGGTAGGCGATGCCGTACCAGTCGGCCAGGAAGCGCAACGAGAACTCGCCGATCTCCAGCGCGAACGGAGTGAGGTCGGCCTTGCCGGGAGGGGCGATGACCCGCAGGGGGACGCCATCGACGTCGACGGGATCGGTGGCTTCGAGCGGACCGACCACGAAGGCCACCAGGTAGGTGGACATGTGCATCGTCGGGGCGAAGTGCACGCGCTTGCGGCCGTCGGGGAGCTGGTCGACCGCCGTCTCCATGGCGTTCGAGACGGCGAACAGGTCGTCGGCCACCACCAGGCGGATCGCGAACGTGGCCTTGAACGCGGGCTCGTCCCAGCACGGGAAGGCCCGCCGGGCGTGGGTCGATTCGAACTGGGTGCACGCCAACCGATGGCTGGTGCCCCCGTCGTCGGTGAAGGAGGAGCGGTAGAAGCCGACGAGCTTGTCGTTGAGCACCCCGCGGAACGAGAGGTGGAGGCTGGCGTGGCCGGCGGGGAGCGTGCCGGCGAGGGAGAGCGTCACCGTCTCGGCGGCAGCGTCGAAGGTGGGGGAGGCCTCGATCCGCTCGCCGCCGTGGTCGACCCAGGCCTCGTCGATCTCGAGGTCGAGTGCGTGCAGGACCAGCTCGTCGACGGCTTCGGTGCCCACCAACGTCACCGAGGCCGTCCCGGCGAACGTCGATGTGTCGAGGTCGGGTGCCAGCTCCAGGTCGTAGTGCGACGGCACCACGCTCGTGGGAAGGCGGTTCGGATCGCGCTCGGGCACGGTGCTCCTCGGCAGCTCGCGGCGGGAGGCCCGAGGCTACCGGCGGCTGGCTCGGCTCCGGCCGACCTCGCGTCAGGGGAGGAAGACGGCCTCGATGCTCGAGATGGTGGTGATCCCACGGACGTTGCCGACGTCGATCTTGAAGAGGTACGGCTGGTTCCAGACCTCGTCGACGCTCGCGGGGATCGTGTCGGTGCTGCCGCCGTCGCCGGCGAGCGTGTACACCTGCGCCTCGGGAACCACGGCGAGGCGCCGGACCGTCTGGTTCTGGTTGCGGATGTAGTAGTCGTTCTCGATGAAGTCCTGCTCGGCCGGGATGGCGCCGTCCTCCTTCGCCGCGGCCACCGCCTCGGTGCCGGTGAAGAACTCGACCTCGTCCCAGATGATCACCTGGACCGCTTGGCCTTCGACCTTCCCGCTCTCGAGGCCGGCCATGTAGCCGTAGTGCACGCCGTCGGGCAGCGTGTCGAGCGTCGAGGTCTCGGTGTCGCGGCCCTCGTCGGACCCGTTGCCGTCCTCGGCTGCGGTGGTCGTGGTCGCGTCGTCGTCGGCGGTCGTCGTGGCGCTGTCGTCCGCGGCGGTCGTGGTCGTCGCTTCGACCGTGGTGGTCGTTGCGCCGTCGCTCGCCTTCGCGTCGGAGCCGCCGTCGGCCCCGCAGCCGACCAGCACGGAGGTGGCGGCGATGGCGAGCGCGGCGATGGCTACGGCCTTGGGGCGAACGTCCATGGGAGCTCCTGGGGTGCGGTGGGACCCAGCGGGTCGACGGCGAGGACGATAGCGCCGGTGAGGGGTCTGCACGGGGGCGTCGCCTAGGGTTTCGCCCTTGTGAGCGAGCCCATGGAACCTCCCGCCGACTTCGATGTCCTCGGCATCGGCAACGCCCTCGTCGACGTGCTCAGCACCGAGGAGGAGGCGTTCGTCGAGCGGATGTCGCTGGTGAAGGGGTCGATGACCCTCATCGACACCGACCGGGCTGAGGAGCTCTACGCCGCGATGGGCGACAAGACGGAGATGTCGGGCGGCTCCGCCGCGAACACCCTCTCGGGCGTCGCGTCGTTCGGTGGGCGGGCGGCCTACATCGGTCGCGTGAAGGACGATGGGCTGGGCAAGGCCTTCGGCCACGACCTCAACTCCCTCGGGGTGCACTTCTCGGCCGACCTCGCCACCGACGGCGATCCCACCGGCCGCTGCATGATCGTGGTGACGCCCGATGGCGAGCGCACGATGAACACCTACCTGGGCGCGTCGGCCACGCTCTGCGCCGACCACCTCGACCTCGACCTGATCGGCTCGGCGAAGGTCACCTTCCTCGAGGGCTACCTGTTCGACCGAGACGACGCGAAGCACGCCTTTCGGACCGCGGCGTCGGCGGCGCACGAGGCCGGCCGCAAGGTGTCGCTGACGTTGTCGGACTCGTTCTGCGTCGATCGCCACCGCGACGACTTCCTCGCCCTGGTCGAGCACGGGGTCGACATCCTCTTCGCCAACGAGGAGGAGATCACCATGCTCTACGGGGTCGACACCTTCGACGAGGGCGTGGAGGCGGTTCGGGGCCAGTGCGAGCTGGCCGCCGTCACCCGTGGCGAGAAGGGCTCGGTGATCGTGACCGCCGACGAGCGGATCGAGATCCCGGCCCACCCGGTGCCCAAGCTGGTCGACACCACCGGAGCGGGCGACCTCTACGCCGCTGGCTTCCTCTTCGGCTGGTCGCAGGGGCGTTCGCTCCCCGAGTGCGGCCGCCTCGGTTCGATCGCCGCCTCCGCCGTGATCGGCCACATCGGTCCGCGCCCCGGCATGAGCCTGGCCCAGACCGTCTCGCTCCTGGACTGACCCGGCCGGCCGGCCCGCTGGTTCCGGGGGGGGCCTCGGCGTGACCGGCTCCGGCGACGGTGATGGTCGGTTCGGGCAGACTGGCGGGGTGGCGCACCCCGATCCGGTCACCCATCCCTACGAGGCCGCGGAAGCATCAGCGGCGCGGCTCACGGAGCTGACCGGTGTCGATCGCCACGACGTCGTGGTGGTGCTGGGGTCGGGCTGGCGGCCAGCGGCCGATCGCATGGGCGAGGTCGTGGCCGAGGTCGAGATGGCCGAGCTCGGAGGGTTCCCGGTCGCGACCGTGCCCGGTCACGGCACGACGGTGCGCTCGATCCAGGGCGGTGATCGCCAGATCCTCGCCTTCCTCGGCCGAGTGCACCTCTACGAGGGCCACCACCCCAACGTCGTGGCGCACGCGGTCCGCACCGCGGTGCGCGCCGGGTGCTCGACGGTCGTGCTCACCAACGCCGCGGGGTGCCTGCGACCTGGCCTCGCGCCCGGTCAACCGGTGCTGATCCGAGACCACGTCAACCTCACCGGACGCAACCCGCTCCTCGGTCCGAACGACGATCGCCTCGGCCCCCGCTTCCCCGACATGAGCGACGCCTACGCCGCCCGGCTGCGACGCCTCGCGCTCGAGATCGATCCGACGCTCGAGGAGGCCGTCTACGGCGGCTTCCTCGGCCCCACCTACGAGACGCCAGCCGAGGTGCGCATGGCGGCGACCCTCGGCGCCGAGCTCGTCGGCATGTCCACGGTCCAGGAGTCGATCGCGGCGGTCCACGCGGGAGCAGAGCTGCTCGCGGTGTCGCTGGTCACCAACCTCGCCGCCGGGCTGAGCGACGTGCCGCTCGTGCACGAGGACGTGCTGCGCGTCGCCGCCGAATCCGCGGAGCGGATGGGGTCGCTCATCGCCCGGATGGTGGCCCGGTTGTGAGCGGAGTGGCTCCCGGCCTGGTGGCTCGGGCGCGAGATTGGGTCGCGGCCGACCCCGACCCGCTCACCCGGGCGGAGCTCGACGACCTCCTCGACCAAGCCGACGGAGGGGACCCTGCCGCCCTCGCCGACCTGGTCGATCGGTTCTCGGCGGACCTCCAGTTCGGGACCGCCGGGCTGCGGGGCGCGCTCGGCGCGGGCCCGAACCGCATGAACCTCGCCGTCGTCACGCGTGCCGCGAACGGCATCGTGGGCTGGCTGCAGGAGGCAGGTCACGACGCGGCATCGAGGGGGGTGGCCGTCTGCTTCGATGCCCGACACCGCTCCCGGGACTTCGCCGAGCGCTCTGCGGGCGTCTTCGCCGCAGCCGGCATCCGGGCTCACCTCCTTCCCGGTCCCTTGCCGACGCCCGTCCTCGCGTTCGCGGTGCGCCACCTGGGCGCGGCGGCCGGCGTGATGGTCACCGCGAGCCACAATCCGCCGCAGGACAACGGCTACAAGGTGTACGACGCCACGGGGCGCCAGATCGTGGCGCCGGTCGATGCCGTGATCGCCGAGGGCATCGCCGCCACCGGGAGCGCGGCCGAGGTCGCGTGCGCCGGCCTCGACGACCCCGACATCGTCCACCTCGGCGATGAGCTGGTCGCGGCCTACGTCGAGGGCGCATCGAGGATCGGGGTCGCGCCCGGTGCCCGATCGGTGCGCGTCGCCTACACCGCGATGCACGGGGTGGGCGCGGCCACGGTGCGCCGGGTCGCGGCGGCCGCCGGGTTCGAGCCGTTCGTCGAGGTGGCGGACCAGGTGGAGCCCGACCCTGACTTCCCGACGGTCGCGTTCCCGAACCCCGAGGAGCCCGGTGCGCTCGATCACGGCCTCGCCACGGCGCGCACCTGCGGCGCCGACCTCCTCCTCGCCAACGATCCCGATGCCGACCGGCTCGGTGCCGCCGTGCCCGATCCGAGCGCGGCCGGCGGGTGGCGTGCGCTGCGAGGTGACGAGATCGGGGCGATCCTCGCCCACCACCTGCTCGCCCACGGAGCGCTCGACGACGACGCCGTCCTCGCCACCACCATCGTGTCGTCGTCGCTGCTCTCGAAGCTCGCGGCCGCCGCGGGGCGTCCCTACGTCGAGACGCTCACCGGGTTCAAGTGGCTGAGTCGGGCGCCGGGAGATGGCCAGCACCTCGGCTTCGCCTACGAGGAGGCCCTCGGGTTCTGCATCGGCGACCTCGTGGGCGACAAGGACGGCATCACCGCGGCGATGGAGCTCGCGGAGGTGGTGGCGGAGCTGAAGGCGACGGGGCGCACGGTGCTCGACGTGCTCGACGACCTCGCCCGGACCCACGGGGTGCACCTCACCGGTCAGTGGGCGGCGAGGGTGTCGGGTGGCGACGCGATGGAACGCCTTGGGGAGGTGATGGTCGCGCTGCGATCAGCTCCTCCCTCGGCGCTGGCGAGCAGGGAGGTCCGGCGGGTGGAGGACCTGATCCACGGCGACGGGGCCCGAGGGCTGCCGCCGAGCGACGTGATCATCCTCCACTTCGACGGCGGCCGGGTGGTGGTGCGCCCCAGCGGCACCGAGCCCAAGCTCAAGTGCTACGTGGAGGTGGTCGAGCCGGTGGCCGGCGGTGAGGCCGTGGCCGAGGCGCGCTCCCGCGCCGCCGCCGCGCTCGTGGAGGTCACTGCCGCGATCGCTGCCGCCACCGGCCTGGCCTGAGCGAAGGGTCCGTGGTTCAGGCGGTGCCGTAGAGGCGGTCGCCGGCGTCGCCGAGGCCGGGGACGATGTAGCTCGCCTCGTTCAGGTGGTCGTCGATCGAGCCCACGACGAGCTCGTCGGCCAGGCCGCTTCGCTCGAGCGCAGCGACGCCCTCCGGCGCGGCGAGCACGCAGACCGCCACCAGCCGCCCGGGGTTCCGGTCGCGGAGCAGGCCGCACGCGTAGGCGAGCGATCCGCCCGTGGCGAGCATCGGATCGAGGACGAGGACGTCGCGGCCACCGAGGTCGTCAGGCACCGAGTTCATGTACGGCTCGGGCTGGAGGGTCTCCTCGTTGCGGGCGACGCCCACGAAGCCGGTGGGGCAACCAGGCAGGTAGCGCAGCACGCCCGGGAGCAGGCCGAGGCCGGCCCGCAGGACCGGCACCGCCATCGGCGGCTCGACGACGCGAACGCCTGCCGCCGGGGCGAGCGGGGTCTGGACGGTGACCTCGTCCACGCGCAGGTGGCGGGTGGCCTCGTAGACGAGCATCCCCGCGAGGTCGTCCATCGCGACTCGGAACGCGGCCCGGCCGGTGTCTTGGTCTCGCAGCACGGTGAGGGCCCGGCGGGCGAGGGGATGGTCGACGATGGTGGTCAGCACCCGCCCATGATGCCCGCGCCCGGGCCGCCGGTCGGCGGAACCCGTGGTCCCCGCCAGGCCGGTGGCACGATGGGGCGATGCAGCGCTCGGACCTCGCTCGGATGATCGACCACACCCTGTTGGCGCCCACGGCGACGGCCGGGCAGGTGGCCATGCTGTGCGGGGAGGCCATCGAGCTGGGGGTGGCGGCGGTCTGCGTGTCGCCGGCCCGGCTGCCGTTGCCCGTCCCGGCGCTGCCGACGGAGATCGCGACGTGCACCGTGATCGGCTTCCCGTCGGGCGCGCACCGTTCGGCGGTCAAGGCGGTGGAGGCGGCGCAGGCGGTGGTCGACGGCGCCACCGAGCTCGACGTGGTCATCGACCTCGGCCTCGCGGAAGCGGGCTCATGGCGGGAGGTGGAGGCCGACCTCGCCGCGGTCCGCGCCGCGGTGCCGTCCCCGCTGGTGCTCAAGGTGATCTTGGAGACCGCCGCCCTGCGCAACGACGGGGAGATCGTCGATGCCTGCCACGCTGCGGAGGCGGCCGGCGCGGACTTCGTGAAGACCTCCACCGGCTTCCATCCGGCGGGGGGCGCGTCCCTGCACGCGGTGGAGCTGATGGCGACGACCGTCGACGGCCGTCTCGGGGTGAAGGCATCGGGCGGCATCCGCGACACCGCCACCGCGCTCGCGATGGTGGAGGCGGGAGCCACGCGCCTCGGTTGCTCAGCGAGCCGGGCGATCCTCGAAGGCTGCTGAGCCGATCCGTTCGCCGTGGTCCTGCGTCGTGACCGCGCCGGCGCTCACCGTTCGTCGAGGTCGAGCCACTTCTGGGTGGTCGGGGGCGCCCAGGCGCCCAGTCGCAGCAGCATCTCGGTGGGCGACTCCGCCGACAGGATGAGGTCGCGGTGCTCGGCACGCACGAACCCGGCGTCGACGGTGTCGTCGAGGAACCCGAGGAGCGGACGGTAGAAGCCGGCGACGTCGAGCAGGCCGACGGGCTTCTGGTGGATGCCGAGCTGGGTCCAGGTGATGGCCTCGAAGAGCTCCTCGAAGGTGCCGACCCCGCCGGGCAGGGCGATGAACGCGTCGGCGCGGTCGGCCATCTCCATCTTCCGCTCGTGCATCGAGTCGACGATGAGGAGCTCCGACAGCCCTCGGTGGCCGACCTCCTTGTCCCAGAGGTGCTTGGGGATGACGCCAACGACCTCGCCACCTGCGGCAAGCGCGGCGTCGGCGACGATGCCCATCAGGCCCACCGCGCCGCCGCCGTACACGAGCCCGATGCGACGTTCGGCGAGCAGCGTCCCGAGCGCGGCGGCGACCGCCGCGTACGCCGGATCCGACCCCGCGTTGGAGCCGCAGAAGACGGTGACCCGTCGCAGCTCGATGCTCATCGGAGCGCCGAGGACGAGCCGAGCGACGCCGCCTTCAGCGCCGCGTACCCCGGCTTGATCTGCTCGTCGATGATGCGGAGCCGGCGGTCGAAGGGCCAGAAGCTGCTCTTCATGGCGTTGATGGTGAGCCACTCGAAGTCGTCCCAGCCCCAGCCGAACGCCTCGTGGAGCTGCGCCATCTCGTTGGTCATCGAGGTGTCGCTCATGAGCCGGTTGTCGGTGTTGACGGTGACCCGGAACCGCAGGCGCCGCAGCAGCCCGATGGGGTGGTCGGCGATGGTGTCGCAGACCCCGGTGTTCACGTTCGAGGTGGGACACATCTCGAGGGGGACCCGGCGGTCGCGCACGTACGCCGCGAGGCGGCCGAGCGATACCTGTCCGTCATCATCGACCGTGATGTCGTCGACGATCCTCACGCCGTGGCCGAGGCGCTCGGCACCGCAGATCTGCAGCGCCTCCCAGATCGACGGCAGCCCGAACGCCTCCCCGGCGTGGATGGTGATGTGGGAGTTGGCCTGGGCCACGATGCGGAAGGCGTCGAGGTGGCGGCTCGGCGGGTTCCCCGACTCCGATCCGGCGATGTCGAAGCCCACGACCCCCTCGTCGCGGTGGCGGAGCGCGACCTCGGCGATCTCGGTGGAGCGCGCCGCGTGGCGCATGGCGGTGACCAGGAGGCCGACCTCGATGCGTCGGCCGGCGGCGAGCTGCTCCGCTCGGCCTCGCTCGAAGCCTGCGAGCATCGCCTCCACCGCCTCGTCGGGCGTGAGCCCGCGGTCGATGCACAGCTCGGGGGCCATGCGCACCTCGGCGTAGACGACGCCGTCGGTGGCGAGGTCTTCGACGCACTCCGCGGCGATCCGCTCGATGTGGTCGGCGGTCTGCATGCAGGCGACCGTGTGGGCGAAGGGCTGGAGGTACAGGTCGAGGTCGCGGCGGTTGGCGCCCTCGGTGAACCAGGCCTGCAGCGCAACGGGGTCGGTGGTGGGCAGCTCGTGGCCGATCTCGCCCGCGATGTCGATCACCGTCTGCGGTCGCACCCCACCGTCGAGGTGGTCGTGGAGGAGCACCTTGGGCGCCCGGCGGATGGCTTCCCGGTCGATTCGCTCTGCCATGGACGGAGGGTACCGGCCGTCAGCGGAAGGTGGGGCCAGCCCACGCCATCCGCATGAGCCGCCGGACCTCCGCGGGGTTGTCGGGGTCGGGCAGGTCGATGCCGGTGTCCACGAAGCCCACGGCCCGGTAGGCCCGCACGGCCCGTTCGTTGCGGGGGTTCGGGTCGATCCACACCTCGGGGCTGTCGGGCACCAACGAGCGCAGCACGTGGTGGGCGAACTCGAGCACGACCCGCCGGCCGAGGCCCTTGCCGATCAGCTCCGGGTCGCCGATCGCGAGGTCCATGGCCACCGTCTCGGGCGGGATGTCGACGCCGGGGAACCACTCCGCTTCGTCGGCCACCCGGTACCACTGGACGAAGCCCACCGGCCGGCCGCCGAGCTCGAACACCCACGGCTGGACGGGATGGGTGCGACCGATCCGCTCCCCGTAGCGCGCCTCGACGGCTTCGAACGTCTCGCTGCCGGTGTCCCACCACTCGGCCACGTGGGGACGACCGAGCCACTCGCGCAGCAGCGGCAGGTCCTCGCGGGCCATCGGCCGGAACGCCAGGAGGTCTTCGTCGTGCGTGGGCGTCATTGGTGCGGTGCGTCCTTGCCCCAAGGGTGTTGGGAGCACGGTACCGGCGCGGCCCTGGCCGATCTGGTCAATCGGGTGCGTTCGCGCCGGGTTCTGGCCGTTCGGCCCCAGAACCGCCACGGTGCGTCGCGGCACGGCCGCTCAGGCGGCTGAAGGCGCCCGATCCCACCCGCGCAAGGGCAGGTCGTCACCGCGCCGGAGCCAGTTCTCCGGCGGGTACGTGGCCCGTCGGTCGATCACGTGGACCGTGTACGCGTGGCGGCTGCGGGCGCTGCGGTTCACGTCGCTCCAGTGGGGGAGGAGGCCGTGGAGGAGCACGAGGGTGCCGGCGCGGGCTTCGATCGGGGTGAGCTCGGGGCCGCCGGGCTCGGGGAACGGGGTGGCGTCGAGCGCCTCGAAGCGCGTGCCGTCGACCTCGTCGCGCACGAAGCGCTTGCGCAGGGGACCGAGGTGGCCGCCGGGTTGGGCCCACAGGCAACCGTTCTCGAGGGTGGCGTCCTCGATCGCGACCCAGAACCCCACCACCGACATCGGGTCCGTGTAGAGGAAGGTCGAGTCCTGGTGGCAGGTGACCTCGCCCCCGATGCGCGGCTGCTTGAAGATGTACATCGACTGCAGGAGCAACCCGTCGCCGAGCCCGATCGAGCGAGCGGCGTCGGCGATCGCCGGTTGGCGGCTGAACGCGTCGAACACCGGGTCGAGGTCGTGCATGGCGTGGCCGATCTTGTTGATCGAGAGCGACTTCGGCTGCTGGAGCGCGCCGTCGGGCCCGAACGCGCCCTCCTCGAAGAAGCACGTGGTCGCGTCCCCGGAGGCCAAGAAGTGCTCGTCGGAGGTGCGGGTCTGCTCGTGGGTCGAGAAGATCGAGACCGTGGCCGGGTCGAAGTCGTCGACGATCTGCTCGGCCCGAGCCCGCAGCTCGTCGCAGCGTGCCGGGTCGATGGCATCGGGGATCGCGAGGTACCCGTCGCGCTCCCACCGGGCGACCTGCGCGTCGCTCAGCATCAGCGCCGCTCCCACCCGTCGGCGGCGGCGACCGCGGTGCGGATGGCGTCGGTGACCGCCGCCTCCTTCTTGGTGAGGTCGGGGCGCTCGTCCTCGGTGCGCTGGGCGATGATGCCGCACGCGCACCCCGCGGAGAACCCGTACACGCCGCCCATCTTGAACAGCGTCCCGGCCTCCATCTCGAAGTTCAAGATGCCGAGGTCGCGGTACTCGTCGACCACCCCGCGGAGGCGGCGGAGGAGGTGCGCGTTGGCCGACGACTCGGTGCGCTCCTGGCCCTCGAAGAACGTGTCGACCGATGCCATCGTGCCCACGTGGTGGTCGATGCCGAGGTCCCGAGCGGCATCGGCCAGGGCCACGGTGAGGAAGGGGTCTGCGGCGGCCGGGTAGGAGGTCGGCGCGATGTCGGCCGCGGCTCCCTGTTCGGTGAGCGCGCTCGCCCCGATGACCACCGAACCGACGCGCACGTCGTCTCGGATCGCCCCGGCCGTGCCGATGCGGATGATGGTGCGGATGCCGATCTGCACGAGCTCGTTGACGACGATCGAGGTCGACGGAGCACCCATCCCGCTCGTGGCGCACACGACCGGACGGCCCGATGGGAGGGCGGCGACGAACGCGTCGAGGCCGCGGTTGCGAGACAGCGCTCGACCGGCGGCGAGCACCTCGGTGGCGATGTGCTCGGAGCGCTCCGGGTCGCCCGAGAGCAGGGCGATCTCGGTGCCGTCGGGCAGGTCGGAGCGGCCGAAGCCGACGTGGTACATCCGATCGGTGGCATCGGGGGTCATGGTTCGCCTCCGGGGCTCGGCGGAAGGTCGCTGGGGCCGAAGGCGTCGGGCAGGAGCTCGTCGAGCGTGACGATGCGGTCGCCCGCATCGATCAGCAGCCCTGGGCCTCCGTGCTCGAACAGGACCTGCCGGCAGCGCCCGCACGGTGCCAGGTAGCGGCCGTCGTCGCCCACCACCGCCAGCGCGACGAGGCGTCCGCCGCCGGTGGCCGCTGCTGCGGACGCCACCCCGCACTCGGCGCACAGCGTGAGCCCGTACGAGGCGTTCTCCACGTTGCACCCCGAGACGATCCGTCCGTCGTCGACCAGCGCCGCGGCGCCGACGTGGACGTGGGAGTACGGGGCGTACGCGTGGGCGACCATGGCTCGGGCCGCGGCCCGCAGCGCGTCCCAGTCCGGGCTGATCATCGTCCGCCCCGGCGCCACACCTTGCCGTCGGCTGCTGGCATCCGGAGCCGCTGGCTGGCGAACACCAGCACGAGCAGGGTGGTCACGTGGGGGAAGTACGGGATGATCTCGCGCGGGAGCTCGTCGGTGGCCTGGTACCACCACGCTGCCGCGCCCGCGAGCACGAAGAAGACGGCGGTGGAGACCCAGAGCCGTCGGTACGCGCAGGCCAGGCCGGTGACCAAGAAGACCAGCGCGGCGCCCACGAGCAGCGCGTGGCTGGTCTCGGTGACCTGCGACTGCATCGAGTCCATGAACCCGAACAGCCCGGCGCCCACCAGCAGCCCGCCGGGTCGCCAGTTGCCGAAGATCATGGCGGCCAGCCCGATGAACCCGCGGCCGCCGGTCTGCTGGCTCTGGAACTTGCCCGAGAACAGGTAGACGAGCACGACGCCACCGAGGCCCGACATCGCGCCCGACACCATCACGGCGATGAACTTCATCCGGTACACCGGGACGCCGAGGGAGTCCGCGGCGTCGGGGTCCTCGCCCACCGAGCGCAGGCGCAGACCGAACGGCGTCTTCCAGAGGATGAAGTAGGTGAGCGGGAACAGCGCGAGCGCGACGAGGACGAGCAGCGAGATGTTGGTGGTCACCGACAAGATCGCGTTCGCGAGGTCGGACAGGAAGAACCGGTGCTGGCCCGCGAGGTCGCGCAGCGGGTCCTTGAGGAACGGCAGCAGGTCGACCCGGGCGACGGTGTCGGGGATGGTGGGGGACTCGCGCGCCGACGCGCCGTCCCAGTTGACGGAGGTGAGGAACTCGCACAGCCCGACGGCGAGCAGGTTGATTGAGACGCCCGAGATGATGTGGTCGACCCCGAACACGACGGTGGCGATGGCGTGCAGCAGCCCGCCGATGGCGCCACCGACGACGCCCAGCAGCACCCCCTGCCACGGGCCGTAGGCGATGCCGCCGTAGGCGCCGAACCACGTGCCGAGGACCATCATCCCCTCGAGCCCGATGTTGACCACGCCGGCGCGCTCGGACCAGAGCCCGCCGAGCCCGGCGAGCGCGATCGGGAGCGCGAGGTACAGGGCGGAGCGCAGGGTGTTCTCCGCGGTCAGCTGCCCGGCGCCCGTCAGGACGCGCGTCAGCGAGAGGATGCCGACCCCGAGGGCGAGGTAGAGGACCGAGCGGGCCCAGCGTGGGATCTCGGCGAAGCGCGCGGGCGGCTTCGCGTCGCCCTCGGTCTCCGCGGGGCTCATGAGGGCGGTCATGCGGGTGCCACCTCCGGCCCGGTGCCCGTGCTCGGGGGAGGGTCCGCCGACGGCGCCGCGCCGTCGGCGCTGTGGTGGCGGAGGCCGGCCAGCTCCTGGCGGACCGAGACCCGGCGGACCACCTCGTACGCGATCACCACGGACAGCACCGTGATGCCCTGCATGATCGCGGTGATCTGCTTGGGGAGGTCGGCGTTCGACAGCGGCGTCTGCACCGCGTCCATGAACGCCCACAGGAGGGCGGCGAACGCGATCCCGATCGGGTTGTTGCGGCCGAGCAGCGCGATCGCGATGCCGGTGAAGCCCAGCCCGCTCACCACCGACACGTCGGTGTAGCGGGCGGCCGGACCCATGATGTTGTTGAGGCCGATCAGCCCGGCGATCGCCCCCGACAGGAGCATCGCCGTGATTACCATGCGCTTGGCGTCGACACCGCTGGCCGTGGCGGCCTCGGCGTTCGAGCCGGTGGCCCGGAGGTCGAAGCCGTACCGGGCCCGCCAGATCAACAGGTAGTAGGCGACGCCGACGATCGCCGCGACCACGATGTAGGACTGCACCCGAGTCGCGTCGGGCACGTGGATGCCGATCGCGCCGAGCAGCCCGTTGAGGGTGGGGAGCTGGCCGCTGGGGGAGATCGCCTTGGTCCCGAGCACGGGGCTCTCCGACGCCGGCGCCCGCAGCCATCGCTGCAGGAAGAAGGCCCCGAACCCGAGCGCGGTGGCGTTGAGCATGATCGAGGAGATCACCTCGCTCACACCGCGGTAGGCCCGCAGGAGGGCGGGGATCGACGCCCAGGCTGCGCCCACCGCCATGGCCACGGCGAACGTGAAGAGCACGTGGAGCGGCGCTGGCAGCTCGACCGCGGCGGCGGCCGCGGCGGCGAACAGCGCGGCCAGCTTGTACTGGCCCTCGACGCCGATGTTGAACAGGTTCATCTTGAACCCGATCGCGACGGCGACGCCCGAGATGTAGTACGGCGCTGCCCGGTTGACGGTGGTGACCAGGTTCGTCCGCTCGAAGCCCTTGCTGAAGATCACGTGGAGGACGTCGCCGGCGCTGTAGTCGGTGAGCGCCAGCATCAAGGCCGAGAACGCCATGGCGACGGCGATCGCCAGGATGGGCGCGGCGAGCGCCAGGGTCGCACGACGGATCATCGGTCCTCCCCTCGGGTGGCGCCGGTCATGTGCTCTCCCAGGTCGGTCGGCGTGGCGGTGGCGGGGTCGAGCTCGGCCACGATGCGCCCTTCGAAGATCACGAGCAGCCGATCGGAGAGGCCGATGAGCTCCTCGAGGTCGGCGGACACCAGCAGGGTCGCCAGGCCGGCGCTGCGGGCATCGCGCAGCTGGTCCCAGATGGCGGCCTGGGCGCCGACGTCGACGCCGCGGGTGGGGTGCGCCGCGATCAGGACCTGCGGCCCAGCCATCAGCTCGCGCCCGACGATCAGCTTCTGCTGGTTCCCACCCGACAGGGCCTCGGCGGTGACGTCGATCCCGGGCGTGCGGACGTCGAAGCGCTCGACGATCTCCTCGGTGCGCCGGCGGGCGCCCGCTCGGTCGATCCACGGACCCCTGGTGTTGGGGGGCTGGGTCTGGTGGCCGAGCATCTCGTTCTCCCAGAGCGGGGCGTCGAGGAGCAGGGCGTGCCGGTGGCGATCGGCGGGGATGTAGCTGATGCCGGCGTCGCGGCGCTGGCGCGTCGACCACGTGGTGATGTCGTCGCCGCCGAGCTGGACCGTGCCCGACGTGAGCTGGGCGAGCCCGAGGATCGCCTCGATGAGCTCGGTCTGGCCGTTGCCCTCGATGCCGGCGATGCCGACGATCTCGCCGCGGTGGATGTCGAAGGAGATGCCCTCGAGGGTGGGGCGCCGGCCGGGCGGCGCGATGCCGAGGTCGGCGACCGACAGCTCGACCTGATCGGTCACGGTGGACTCGCGGGTTTCGGGGGTGGGCAGCTCGCTGCCCACCATCAGCTCCGCGAGCTGCTTGGTCGTGACCTGGGCCGGGTCCGCGGTGGCCACCGTGGTTCCCGCCCGGATCACCGTGATGTCGTCGGCGGCGGCCAGCACCTCGTCGAGCTTGTGCGAGATGAACAAGATGGTGATGCCCTCGCGCTTGAGCTCGCGGAGGTTGGCGAACAGCTCGTCGACCTCTTGGGGCACGAGCACCGCGGTGGGCTCGTCGAGGATCAACGTGGTGGCGCCTCGGTAGAGGACCTTGAGGATCTCGACCCGCTGGCGCTGCCCGACGCCGAGCGTCTCGACCAGGGCGTCGGGGTCGACGGCGAGCCCGTACCGCTCGCCGAGGTCGACGATCCGATCGCGAGCGGCGCCCGTGTCGATCAGCCGACGGAACGGGAACGAGCGGCGCGGCTCGTAGCCGAGGATGATGTTCTCGATGACGGTGAGGTTGTCGGCGAGCATGAAGTGCTGGTGCACCATGCCGATCCCGGCCTCGATGGCGTCGTTCGGGCTCTTGAACGCGACGGGCTCGCCGTGCACCGAGATGGTGCCCTCGTCCGGCGCCTGCATGCCGTAGAGGATCTTCATCAGGGTGCTCTTGCCCGCCCCGTTCTCGCCGACGATCGCGTGGATCGTCGCGGGGGCCACCCGGAGGTTGACGTCGCGGTTGGCGACCACGCCCGGGAAGCGCTTCACGATGCCCACCAGCTCGACAGCGGGCGGTGCGTCCGGTGCGGGTGCGGCTGCGGGCGGATCTTGCAGTGCGGTCACGGGAACTCCAGAACAGCGAGACCCGGGACCGCCAGCGCGGTCCCGGGTCTCGAACGGTTCAGCGGGTGATCAGGGTGCGGTCGGGACGTCGATGGCACCGTCGATGATCTGCTGCTTGAGATCCTCGATCTGCGCCGCGTCCTTCACCTGGCCGCCGGCCTCGGAGAACCCGATGCCGCCGTTGGCGAGGTCGAACACCTCGGTGCCGCCCTTGAACTCACCGGCGGCGAACATGCTGATCGTCTGGTAGACGCCGACGTCGACGCGCTTCAGCATCGACGAGAGCATGCACTTCTGCTGGTCCTCGTCGACCTGGAAGTACTGGTCGGAGTCCACGCCGATGGCGAGGCGGTCGGCCTCGGCGGCGGCCTTGAACACGCCAGCGCCCGAGCCGCCCGAAGCGTGGAAGATCACGTCGGCGCCGGCGTCGTAGATGCCGGCGGCCACGGTCTGGCCCTTGGCGGAGTCGTTGAAGCCGCTGAAGTCGCCGTCCGGGGTGAGGTACTTGACCTCGACCTTGACGTCGGGGTCGACCTCGTTCACGCCCGCCTCGAAGCCCGCCTGGAACTTCTTGATCAGGTCCGTCTCGACGCCGCCCACGAAGCCGACGGTGCCCGACTGGGTGGACTGGGCGGCGATGGCGCCGACGAGGAACGAGCCCTGCTCCTCGGCGAAGGTGATCGAGGCCACGTTGTCCGCATCGACCACGGAGTCGATGATCGCGAAGTCGGTGTCGGGGTAGGCCGCAGCGACCGCGGTCAGCGGATCGAAGAAGTTGAAGCCCACGCCGATGATCAGGCCGTAGTCGTCCTCGGCGAGCTGGCGCAGCAGCTCTTCGCGGTTGGAGCCGTCGGCGCTGGGCTCGAGGGCCTTCACCTCGACGCCCATGTTCTCCTCAGCGGCGACCAGGCCGTTGTACGCGGACTCGTTGAACGACTTGTCGTCCTTGCCGCCGATGTCGAACACGAGCCCGACCTTCTTGCCGGAGCCGTCGGGGTCGTCGTCGCCGCCGAGGTCGGCCGGGGTGGCTTCCTCGCCGGTCTTGCCCTGGCAGGTCGCGGCGGATTCGGTGCTGCCACCGTCGTCCGATCCCTTCGATGCTCCGTCGCTGTCGCTGCTGGAGCAGCTGGCGAGGACGAGCGCGAAGGCGGCGAGGAGCAGCAGGAGCACTCGGCTCCGACGTCGTTGCTTCACGGTGGACTCCCTTGTGATGGTTCCCGCGCCGGGTCGGCGGGCTGGCCGCACCGTACCGCTGATCCTTGGGCGGTGCTGCCGGAGGACGTCCGCGCCGCAGCGCGTCGACACCTTCGGGGATCGGTCGGTACCGTTGCGACCGATGTCTGCGGCACCGGTCGAGCGAGGCGAGGGCGACGAGTTGCGGGCTCGCCTGCTCGCCGCTGCCGCCGAGGTGTTCGCCGAGAAGGGCTACGCCGGCGCCGGTGTCGCGGAGATCGCTCGGCGGGCTGGCGTCACCACCGGTGCGATCTACACGCGCTATGCGGGCAAGGCGGAGCTCCTCGCGGAGGCGATCGATGCCGCGTCCGCCGACGAGCTCGACGGCCTGTTCGCGGACCACCGGTTCGAGGGCCGCATGGAGGACATCCTGCGCATCGCCGGGAGCCACCTCGTCGGCAGCCGCACCAGTCCCGAGGCCCGCGACCACCAAGCGCCGGGGCTGCTCCTCGAGTCGTTCACCGCTGCTCGCCACGATCCCGACGTGCTCGCCATGCTCCAAGCTCGCCTGGTCGATCGGCACCGGAGGCTCGCGGCCATCGTCGATGGCGCCAAGGCCACCGGTGGCATCGACGCGGAGATGGACACGGAGGCGCTGGTCACGTTCTGCCACGCCGTGGGGCTCGGGTTCCTCCTGCTCGAGGTGGTGGAGTCGCCGCTGCCCGACCCCGACGACTGGGAGCAGCTGATCGGGCGGCTCCTCGCCGCGGTGGGCGACCCCGCGGCGTTCGCCGCGGACGACGATCCGATGGATCTCGGCGAGGGCTGAGCGCTGGTCTGCGAGGTCAGCGAGGCGGCAGCGATGTGCGAGGGTTGGGGGCGATGACCGACGATGTCCGCCTCCCGATGCCCACGCACCGTCGCCAGCGCTGGTGGCGCCGTCGCGGGCCTTCGGTCATGGTGCTGCTCGCGCTCCTCGCCGTGATGGTGCTCGGCGCGGTCGCCCTCTGGGACGACGTCGCCGAGGTGCTGCCCATCGTCGGAAAGGACCAGCAGGGCGAGGACCCGTGGCGCGATGCGGTCGGCATCGAGAAGGTGGGCGACTTCCACCTCGCGCACATCCCCGACTGCGCGGCGGCGCCCGTCGTGCGGATCGAGCTCTGGGACGAGGACTCCGAGGCGTACTGGGCGGTGTCGGGTCCACCCACGCCGATGGCGTCGTTCGTGGTGGGCGCGCTCCCGCCCGGGTGGACGGAGGTCACGCCGTTTCGCGAACCGCCGCGCGAGTCGATCCTGCGGCTCGTGGTGGTCCGCAGCGTGAAGGGCGTCGCGGGCACCCGGTACCGGTCCGAGGACCTCCGCACCGGGCTCGTCACCACCGGCATCCCGCCAACGCGCTTCGAGGTCGACGACTTCCAGACCGGAAGGTTCTGCAACGGCGAGTTCGGCGGCAGCGACGACGAAGAGACCACCACCACGACGGCCGCGGGCTGAGGCCCCGGTCAGAGCTGCTGGCGACCCCGGTCCACCACCGCGGCGCGACGACGTTCGACCTCGGCGGCATCGAGGCCCCGCCCCTGCCACGCCGCGGCCGCATCCGACTCGATCAGCCACGCATCCCCAGCGGTGGCGAGCGAGCCCTCGGCGTAGGTGGCGAAGATCTGGCGCACCGCTCGCTGGTCGCTCGAGGCGATGTCGGC
>JBDIAX010000003.1:0-143788 GCA_039812605.1 Acidimicrobiia bacterium
TACTTCTACACGGCGATCCAGTTCGACCCGCACAAGCAGGCCGACCAGATCCGCAAGCAGGGCGGGTTCATCCCCGGGATCCGGCCCGGCTACCAGACCGAGCGCTACCTCGGGAAGATCCTCTCTCGCATCACCCTGCCGGGGGCGCTCTTCGTCGCCGGCATCGCCTTGATCCCGGCGTTCATCCTCGGCAAGGTCCTCGCCGGCACCACCGGCGAGCAGCGGCTCAGCTTCTTCGGCATCTCGATCCTGATCGCCGTCGGCGTGGCCATCGAGACCGTCAAGCAGATCGACGGCCAGCTCATGATGCGGAACTACGAGGGCTTCTTGAACACGAAGTCCAAGGCGAAGAGCTCCGCCAAGTCGTGACATGACCGACGGCATCCGACTCGTGGTGCTCGGCCGACAAGGCGCGGGCAAGGGAACCCAGGCGGTCCGCCTGGCGCAGCACTTCGTGGTGCCGCACATCTCCACCGGCGACATGCTCCGGGCCGCGGTCAACGCGGGCACCGAGTTCGGCCTGCGGGCCAAGGCGGTCATGGACGCCGGCCAGCTGGTGTCCGACGACATAATGGTCGGAGTCGTCGACGAGCGGTTGAACGAGAGCGACACCACCAAGCGCGGCTACATCCTCGACGGGTTCCCCCGGACCGTGCCTCAGGCCGTGTCGCTCGGCGAGATCACGACCGAGCGCCCGCTCGAGCTGGTCGTCAACCTCGAGGTGCCCGAGGCAGTGGTGCTCGAGCGCATCACGAAGCGGCGGGTGTGCAAGAGCTGCGGCCACATCTACTCGGTCGATGCTCCGCCGAAGCACGGCTGGACCTGCGACGTCGACGGTGGTGAGGTCGTGCAGCGCGCGGACGACACCGAGGAGGCCGTCCGCAAGCGCCTCGACCTCTACGCGGCCGAGACGCTGCCGCTCGTGCCGTACTACGCGGAGCTCGGGCTGCTCGTCGACGTCGACGGGATGGGATCTCCCGACGACGTCTTCGGCCGCCTGGTCGACGCCATCGGCGCCCGTCGGGGCTGACCCCGGGTGCTGTTCTCCCGCACCCCCGCCGTGCGCACCGGGGCACAGCTGGCCACGATGCGTCGCGCTGGCCGGGTGGTGGCGGAGATGCACGAGGAGATCCGCGCCGCGATCCGCCCGGGCGTCACCACCGCGGCGCTCGACCTCGTCGGGCGCGAGGTGCTGGCTCGACGGGGGGCGACCTCGAACTTCCTCGGGTACGGGAGCCCGCCCTACCCCGCGGTCATCTGCGCCTCGCCGAACTCCATGGTCGTCCACGGGGTCCCCAGCGAGCAGGTGGTCCTGCAGGAGGGCGACATCATCTCGATCGACTGCGGGGCCATCGTCGAGGGCTGGCACGGCGACGCGGCGTTCACCGCCCCGGTGGGCGAGGTGTCGCGCGAGGCCTCCCAACTCATCCGGGTGACCGAGGAGGCGCTCGGCGCCGCCATCGCCGCGATGGTGGAGGGCAACCGCCTCGGAGACCTCGGGCACGCCGTGGAATCGGTGGTCGAAGCGGCCGGCATGCACGTCGTGGCCGGCTACACGGGCCACGCCATCGGCCAGGCCATGCACGAGGCGCCGAACGTGCCCAACGTCGGCACGCGGGGGACCGGCACGAAGCTACGGGTCGGCAACGTCCTGGCCATCGAGCCGATGGTCGCGCTGGGCACCGACGACACCGACGTGCTCGACGACGATTGGTCGGTCGTCACCGCGGACGGTTCGTGGGCAGCCCACGCCGAGCACACCATCGCCGTCACGCCCGACGGGCCTGAGATCCTCACCCTTCCTTGATCTCCGAGGCTGCGGTGGCTCACCGGACGATTGCCACGCGGCCACGCTCGCGGTGTGGTAGGACGCTCAACTTGGCGACGCGTGGCGACCGCGTTACGATCGTCCTTCGGCCCGAGTGGCCCGCGCGCCTTCGGGCGTCCGCGGCCCGGCCGGTCGTCGAAGGTCGTACCAGGAGATTTCCGCTGCCCAAGCCCAAGGAAGACGCGATCGTCCTCGAGGGGACGGTGCTCGAGGCGCAGAAGAACGCGATGTTCCGCGTGGAGCTGCAGAACGGGCACGAGGTCCTCGCGCACATCTCGGGGAAGATGCGCATGCACTACATCCGAATCCTTCCTGGGGACCGGGTTCAGGTCGAGCTCACCCCCTACGACCTGTCCCGCGGTCGGATCACCTACCGCTACAAGTAAGCGCGTCGGGGCCCCACCCCAGCACGCTCCCGCAACCCGAGGCACCGATGAAGGTCCAACCCAGCGTCAAACCCATCTGCGAGCACTGCAAGGTGATCCGTCGGCACGGCCGCGTCCAGGTCATCTGCTCGTCCAACCCCCGCCACAAGCAGAGGCAAGGCTGATCCATGGCACGCATCGCCGGCGTCGACATCCCGCGAGAGAAGCGGCTCGTCATCTCCCTCACCTACGTGTTCGGCATCGGCCGCACGACGGCCTCGCAGATCTGCGAGGCCACCGGGATCGACGAGAGCACCCGCACCCGTGATCTCACCGATGAGGAGATCAACAAGATCCGCGCCTACATCGACCAGAACCTGAAGGTCGAGGGCGACCTCAAGCGCGACGTCCAGCAGGACATCAAGCGCAAGATGGAGATCGGGTCGTACCAGGGCCTGCGCCACCGCAAGGGCCTCCCCGTGCGCGGCCAGCGCACCCACACGAACGCCCGGACCCGCAAGGGCCCGAAGAAGACCGTCGCCGGCAAGAAGAAGGTCAGGAAGTAATGGCGAAGCCGAAGCCGGGCGGTCGACGCCCCCGCAAGCGCGAGCGCAAGAACGTCACCTACGGCGTGGCGCACATCAAGAGCTCGTTCAACAACACGATCGTGTCCATCACGGACCAGGAGGGCAACGTCATCTCCTGGGCATCCGCGGGCAACGTCGGGTTCAAGGGCTCTCGCAAGTCCACCCCCTACGCCGCGCAGATGGCCGCCGAGCAAGCTGCTCGCCGGGCCATGGAGCACGGTGTGCGCAAGGTCGACGTCATGGTCAAGGGCCCAGGCTCGGGCCGTGAGACCGCCATCCGCTCGATCCAGAACACCGGCATCGAGGTCACCGGCATCAAGGACGTCACGCCGGTGCCGCACAACGGTTGCCGCCCGCCCAAGCGTCGTCGGGTCTGAGGTAAGGAAGCATGGCTCGCTACACCGGTCCCAAGGTCAAGATCTCCCGTCGTCTCGGCGTCAACATCTTCGAGAACGACAAGGGCTCCAAGGCCCTCAACAAGCGCCCCTACCCTCCGGGCGAGCACGGTCGCAGCCGTCGGCGCCAGCCGTCGGAGTACCTGCTCCAGCTCCAGGAGAAGCAGAAGGCGAAGTACATCTACGGCGTCCTCGAGCGGCAGTTCTCGAACCTCTACAAGGAGGCGTCCCGCCAGAAGGGCGTCACCGGCGAGAACCTGCTCCGGATGCTCGAGCAGCGCCTCGACAACATCGTGTTCCGCGCCGGCTGGGCGTCCACCCGCCCCCAGGCCCGCCAGTTCGTCAGCCACGGCATGGTGAACGTCAACGGCAAGCGCGTGGACATCCCGAGCTACCGCGTCCGCAAGGGCGATGTGGTCACCCTGCGCGACAAGTCGCGCAACATGATCGTGATCCGCCACAACATGGACACGATCGACCGGCTGAAGCCGGCGTGGATCGAGATGGGCGATTCCGGGTTCCAGGTCACGATCGACGAGCTGCCCGTGCGCGAGCAGATCGACGTGCCGGTCCGCGAGCAGCTCATCGTCGAGCTCTACTCCAAGTAACCCTTCACGCAGCAACACGCAGAACCCCGAGGAAGGCAATCCATGCTGGTCATTCAGCGCCCCACGGTCGAGGCAGTCGGCGAGGAGGAGAACAACCGCCAGAAGTTCTCCATCAGCCCCCTCGAGCCCGGCTTCGGCCACACGCTCGGCAACTCGCTGCGGCGCACCCTGCTCTCGTCGATCCCCGGCGCGGCCATCACGGCCGTTCGCTTCGACGACGCGCTCCACGAGTTCGACACCATCACCGGCATCACCGAGGACGTCACCGACATCATCCTCAACCTGAAGGACCTGGTGATCACCTCCGTGTCCGATGAGCCGGTCACGCTGCGCATCGACGTGCGCGGCCCGGCCGAGGTCACCGGTGCCGACATCCAGACCACGGCGGACGTGGAGGTCCTCAACACGGGCCAGCACCTCGCCACGCTCAACGAGAAGGCCCGCCTCGCGCTCGACCTCACCGTCGCCCGCGGCCGCGGCTACCTCTCGGCCGACCGCGACAAGGGCAACAACACGATCGGGGTCATCCCGGTCGACGCCATCTTCTCGCCGGTGCGCCGCGTCACCTTCCTGGTGGAGCCCACCCGTGTCGAGATGGACACCAACTACGACCGCCTCGTGCTCGACGTCGAGACCGACGGCTCGATCACGCCTCGCGACGCGGTGGCCTCCGCCGGCGACACGCTCACCAAGCTGGTGCAGCTCGTGGCCGAGATGAGCGACGAGCCGCCCACCCTCGAGCTCGGCGAGACCAGCGCCGCCATGGCGTCGTCGCCCGAGCTGGAGACCCCGATCGAGGACCTCGACCTGTCCGAGCGTCCCCGCAACTGCCTCAAGCGCGCCCAGGTCAACACCGTGGGCGAGCTGCTTCGCAAGAGCGAAGACGACCTCCTGGCCATCACCAACTTCGGGCAGAAGTCGCTCGACGAGGTCAAGGAGAAGCTGAACGAGCGGGGCCTCGCGCTCCGCGGGATGGAGTGACATGCCCGCCACCCCCAAGCGCGGCCGCCGGTTCGGCGGCTCCGCTTCGCACCAGAAGCTGATGATGGCGAACCTCGTGTCGTCGCTCATCGCCGCCGAGGGCATCACCACCACCGAGGCCAAGGCCAAGGCCCTGCGCCCCGTGGCCGAGAAGATGATCACCAAGGCGAAGAAGGGCGGCCTCCACAACCACCGTCAGGTGGTGGCCTTCCTGAACGACAAGGAGATCGCGGCCAAGCTGTTCGACGACGTCGGCCCCCGCTACGCGGACCGCAACGGCGGCTACACCCGCATCCTCAAGCTCGGCCCGCGCCACGGCGACAACGCGCCGATGGCTCGCATCGAGCTGGTCTGAGACCAGCCGGTCGCTGACCGACCCACCTCTGACGAGGCCCGGTCCCTTCGGGGGCCGGGCCTCGTGCGTTCTCCACGCTCGGCCGTGCGGGTTCTGCGCGCGGGGCGCTCCGCTTCGAAGCGATCACGGTGCCCCTGCTTCGAAGCACGACGCGCGTTCGCTCCGGGTCGGTGGGGCTCTGCGCTTGCATGCGTGGCCGCAGTGGTCGTCCACGGCCGGAGAGCTGCGGGCGGTCAGGTGGGCGGGGTGGTGAGGGATCGGAGCTTGTCGGGGTTGAGGATGCTGTAGAGGCGGTGCACCTGGGCCTCGGCGACGACGATGGCCATCGCCATCACCGGCCGGTCGTCGACCCAGGTCACCAGACCCGGCTGGCCGTTCACGAGCTGCATGGTGAGCCGAGCGCCGGCGGGCACCCGTGTGGCGAGGTTCACGATGTACCGGGGCAGGCGCGCGGCGACGACCGGGCGCCGAGCAGCGCGGTGGTCGGCGCCGCCATCGCTCACCGCGAGGGCATCGTCCGCGATGAGCGAGACCAGCGACTCGAGGTCGCCCACCTGGGCGGCCAGCAGGAACGCTGTCGCCACCTGCCACGCCTCGTGGTCGGTCGGGGCGTAGCGAGGACGACCCTCGCGGACCCGGCTGCGGGCGCGGGAGGCCACCTGGCGGCACGCCTGGGGCGAACGGCCGACGATCGTCGCGATCTCGTCGAACGGGACCGCGAAGACGTCGGCGAGCACGAACACCACGCGCTCGGTCGGCCCGAGGCGCTCCAGCATCGCGAGGAACCCGATCGTCAAGCTCTCGGCCAGCTCGGCGTGGTCCGCGGGATCGGGCTCGATCGACACCACCTCGGGCAGCCACGGCCCCACGTAGGCCTCGCGCTGGTGGCGGGCGGACTTCAGGTGATCGAGCGCGAGCCGGCTGGTGACCGTGGTGAGCCACGCGGCCGGGCGCTCGATCGCGTGGTGGTCCGCGCCCTGCCAGCGCAGCCACGCGTCTTGGACGAGATCCTCCGCGGTGCAGCGAGATCCGGTGATCCGGTAGGCGAGGCCGATGAGGCGCTCGCGCTCCGCGGCGAACGTCGCGTCGCCGAGGGTGCGTCCGGAACCGGTCATGCGACGGCCATGGTGGTCCAACGCTCGGCGGCCCGCCGCCCCGCGTCCACCCCGCTCGCCACGGCGGCGTCGAGGAGCATCCCCGTCGGGCCCACCCAATCGCCCGCGAGCAGCACCCCGGGCATCTCGACCAGCTCGATCGGAGGTCGACCGGCGAGCCCTCCGCCCGTCACGGTCGGGATCGAGCCGTGCACCACCATCTCGTGCAGGTAGCGCTGCGCGACGATCGAGGACGCGTCGATGCCGCTGAGGCGCACGAGCGCCTCCAGCTGCGCCTTGGTCGAGCCGGGATCCGCCAGGTCGCCCGGACGCCGATACCTCATCGCGTGGACCACCGCGCCCCCGGGAGGCGCCAAGCGGGCCGGCGGTGCGTGCACCGAGAGGTAGGTCGGCTCGTCGGTCCCGAGGGCGAACCGACGGTGAGGAACCCGATCGGTGCCGAGCTCGAGGCACGACGCCGTGATGCGCGGGCCGAGCACTCCCCAGCTCTCGGGATGCTCACCCAGGATGGCGACGGCGGCCGATGGAGTCCCGACGGCGACGATCACGCAGCGCGCCACCACCGCCACGTCGCCGGCGTCCACGACCCAGCGATCGCGGTCCGGCGAGACCGCCGCTGCCGAGGCGGGAGCGATCTCGACCCCGCGGGTTGCCGCGGCGGCCTCGAGCCCGGCGACGATCGTCCCGAACCCGCCATCGAGGTAGCGCACGCCCAGGGTCGAGGCGTTCCAAGCGGCCCGGATCCCGACCGAAGCCGGGAGGAGCTCCGGCGCATCGACGTAGGTGGCCAGCCGGACGAGCGATTCGACGAGCTCCCTCGCGGGGCCCGAGACCCGGCGGCGATCGAGCCACGCCGCCAGCGAGGCATCGGAGGGCACCCGCTTGGGCTCGTGCAGCAAGGGGGCCAGCGCTCGCACGGCGGCGGCACGGGCTCGGCCCGGGAGCAGCGAGGTGGACAGCAGCGCCCCGGGGCCATCCGGGAACCGGTGGGCCCTGCCCGCCCGCACCGCGATGGCCCGGTCCAGGGCCGGCTTCCCACCGGCGAGCGGGATGTCGAGCGCGGTGAGCGCTCGCTCGGCCGGACCGCCGACGTAGAGGGCCCTCGGGCCGCCGTTGAAGGTGAACCCGCTCCGCTCGTCGGTCCGAGCCCGGCCACCGAGTCGTCGTGGCTCCACCAGGGTGCACCGGCACCCGAGGGTCGCGGCGGTGGCGGCTGCCACGAGGCCTGCGACCCCACCGCCCACCACCGCCACGTCGGTCTCGATCGTTCTCGTCGCGGACATCCCTGCCTCCTGGCTCCTCGGTCACCTCCCCCGACGATGGAGCGCCCCTCGGTGTGACAGGGATGTGGTCGGTTCTGCGCGTGGCGCCGTCGGCGAGGGGCACGGCCGAGCCGGTGGCGATGCGGTTTGAGCGGTGACGAGCGACACATTGCTAGGGTCCGGCTCCGAGCACCGTCCGTTGGATCGACGGCGCCTGAGGGAGGGCAAGTCGATGGCCAACGAGTCTGCTGGATCGCGGCGCACCCGCAACATCGTGGCTGGGCTGCTCGCCCTGCTCGTCGGGATCGGCGCTGGCGCGGTCGTCTCGACCCAGGTCGGCAAGGACGACGACCAAGCCGCTGGCGAGATCATCCTGGCGCCCGCCGCGGACCCTGGGTCGGATCCGTTCACCCAGCCGGTGTCTGCTGCGCCAGATCCGAAGCTCGCCCAGGCCGCGACGCCGCTCTCCGCGCCCGTCACGGTGGCCGCGGGGGCGGCCACCACGGCCACCGCGGGCGGTACCCCCGGGCTGTACGGCGGCACCAAGGACAAGGCGGCGTGCGATCCGCAGAAGATGGTGGACTTCCTCGCCGCCAACCCAGCCAAGGCGCAGGCGTGGGTCGACGCGCTCAACGCCGATCCTGAGGTCGCCCTGCCCGATGGGAGCAAGCTCACGGTGGCGACGATCCCGGACTACGTCGCCACGCTCACCCCCCTCGTGCTGCGCGAAGACACCCGAGTCACCAACCACGGCTTCAAGAACGGCAAGGCGAACCCGCTGCAATCCGTCCTCCAGAAGGGCACGGCGGTGCTCGTGGATACCAAGGGCGTGCCCCGCTCGAAGTGCTTCTGCGGCAATCCGCTGACGCCGGCAGTCGCCAGCAAGGTGGCGCCGAAGTACACGGGGAGCAAGTGGCCCGACTTCGATCCCACGAAGATCTCGTTCATCCAGCAGAACACCACGGTGATCAACAACTTCATCGTCACCGACTTGGCCACCGGCAAGACCTTCACGCTGAAGGCGGGCTCGCCGGTCACCGCCCCGACGACGACCACGACATCGACCACCGCAGCCACCCCCACGACGGCTGCGACCACGACCACCGCGGCGGCCACCACGACCGCGCCGCCGACGACCACCGCCGCGCCCACCACCACCATCGGTGCCGCGCCGGTCCTGTCCAACGGTGTCGTCACCCACGATCCTGGCAACGATCCCGCCTGCGCCACCTACGGGGCAGGCATCCAGTACTACGTGATCGGCGCCTCGTTCACCGACGCCGACGGCGATGGCAAGGGCTCGGTGACGATCAGCGGAGCGCCTGCCGGAGGTGACCTCAAGTTCACCGGGGACGGGAGCAGCGGATCGTTCAGCAGCAGCATCTGTGCGCTCCCCGGTGACCTGCAGGACATCCAGCTCACCGACGCGGCCGGCCATGCCAGCAACGTGCTCACCGTCACCGCTCCCTGACCCGAAGGACACGACGTGACCGATCCCCACGATCCCTCGGCACCGCCCCCGACCGCCGCCACCCCGGCGGCGGCACCCCAGAAGTCCGGCATCGGTGGCCTGATCGCCACCATCGTCGTGATGCTCCTCGTCGGCGGCGCGATCGGCTACGTCGTCGGCCCGAAGGTCCTCGACGACGAGGACCAGGCCGCCGATGTCGCCACGACGGCGACCGGCGCGACCACGACCACGGCGGCTGCGGTCGATCCCAACGCATGGGCGGAGTACAGCGGAACGTTCCAGGCCTCGATGCCCGAGGGGATGGTCGTCACCAGCGCGATGTACGGCATCGGCCAGCGGGCGCTCATCGCCCGACCCAACGCTGGCGACAAGCTGTACACCGGCGGCGGGCTCAACATGATGTTCGACCGACGTCCGGACATGACGCCCGAGAAGGAGCTCGACATCGATCCGCCATCGGATTGCCCGACGGCGGCGGCGAGCGAGCCCTACAGCTACGGGGAGTTCACCGGCGTACGCATCGCGTACTCGGGTTGCCCCGGAGGCGCCTACGAGGTGCACCGGATCGCGGTGGCCGTGCCCGGTGGCACCAACCTGTTCCTCTCCGTGGGCAAGAAGCCGACGGACGACGACGCCGTCGTGGAGAAGGCGCTCGACAGCTTCCTCCCCGAGGTCGAGGCCGACACCCAGGTCGCGCCGATCGACGGCAGCGTGTGCAGCGGCATGGAGGACTCGCCCAAGGCGGACTGGCCGCTCAGCCTGATGATCACCAACTACACCGACGACACCTACTCCGAGGGGTGGCTGAACCAGGAGACCGGTGAGGTGGAGAACGCGCAGGACCTCGGGCCGGGGTACACCACCAGCACCCGCTACACGAAGGTCGGCGACATGTTCCGGCTCACCGGACCGTCGGGCGCCGTGGACTACACCTCGACCGCGGACGCGAAGCAGTGCGTCGCCATCACCGCCGATGGGTTCGTCGCCGTCGCGATGTGAGCTGCGGTGACCTGCCTGGCGGCGGACCGGCGAGCGCCGGCGGGGTGGTTCGGTAGCGTCCGTCCGTGCCTGCGGTCGAAGCGATCCCCACGTCCCCTTCGCCGATGCGACTGCGGATGGTGGTGGCCTACGACGGGGCACCCTTCCATGGCTTCGCCCGCAACGAGGGTGTCGACACGGTCGCCGGACGCCTCGAGGACGCGCTCGGTCGGGTGGTCGGGGCCCCGGTCGAGCTGACCTGCGCGGGTCGGACCGACAAGGGCGTCCACGCCCACGGTCAGGTCGTCCACGTCGACGTCCCCGAGGGGTCAATCGACCTCGTGGGGCTGGCGCGCTCGCTCAACCGGATGTGCGCACCCTCGATCGGTGTGCGGGCGATCGACGTGGTGGACCGCGGGTTCGACGCTCGGTTCTCGGCCACCGCTCGCCGCTACCGGTACCTGGTTCGATGCGCACCGTGGCCGGACCCGGCGATGGCGAGATCGGCCTGGTACGTCGACGAACCGCTGTCGCTGCCGGCGATGGTGCTCGGCTGCGATCCGCTGATCGGCGAGCACGACTTCGCCGCGTTCTGCCGTCGCCCCGTCCGCCGAGACGGGCAGGAGGCGAGCCTCGTGCGTCGGGTCACGCAGGCGACCTGGCACGACGATGGGGATGGGATCTTGCGGTTCGAGATCGAGGCCTCGTCGTTCTGCCACCAGATGGTGCGCTCGGTGGTCGGCACGCTCGTCGACGTGGGCCGGGGCCGGTTGCGACCCGGGGACCTCCTCGACGTCATCCGGTCGCGCGACCGATCGTTCGCGGGGCAGCTCGCCCCGCCGCACGGCTTGACGCTCCAGGTGGTGCGGTACCCGGGCTGGTGCACCGATGACGCACGCGCGACGTGGCCGATGCCACGTTGACCTTTCGCTTCTCCACCGGCCAACATCGCTCGTCCGCGCCGCGCGGATGCACCTTCGGTGCCGTCGAGGGGTGGAGCCCATGTCGATCTCGTTCCACTGGTTCCTGCCCACCAACGGCGATGGCCGGCGCCTCGTGGAGCCGGCCACCGCGGTCCCCGGGACCGCCGGGGGCCAGCGGCCGGCCACCTTCGGCTACCTGACCCAGGTCGCCCTCGCCGCGGAGTCGTTCGGTTTCGTCGGGGCGCTGACCCCCACGGGACCGTGGTGCGACGACGCGTGGATCACGACGGCCGCGCTCGCCCAGCGCACCGAACGGCTCAAGTTCCTGGTCGCGTTCCGCCCCGGGGTCATGTCACCGACGCTGGCGGCGCAGATGGCGGCCACCTACCAGTTCCACACCGGTGGTCGGCTGCTGCTCAACGTCGTCACCGGGGGCGACGACGCCGAGCAGCACGCCTACGGCGACTGGCTCGACAAGGGCGGCCGCTACGAGCGTTGCGCCGAGTTCCTCCAGATCGTGCGCGGCCTGTGGTCCGGCGAGCCGGTCGACTTCGAGGGCCAGCACCTCCAGGTCGAGCGCGCTGCGCTCGGACGCATCCCCGACCCGCTGCCGGAGATCTACTTCGGCGGCTCGTCGCCGGCGGCGCTCGACGTCGCCGCCCGACACGTCGACGCCTACCTCACCTGGGGGGAGCCGCCCGACCTGGTGGCGGAGAAGGTCGCCAGGGTCCGTGCGCTCGCCGAAGCCCAGGGGCGCACGGTCCGGTTCGGGATCCGGCTCCACGTCGTGAGCCGGGATCGTGCCGAGGACGCGTGGGCGGCGGCCGAGGCGCTGCTCGACGGCATCTCCGAGGAGGAGATCGCCAAGGTCCACGCCCAGATGCAGCAGACGCAGTCCGAGGGGCAGCGGCGGATGCTCGAGCTGCACGGCGGGTCGCGGGACAACCTCGAGGTCTCGCCGAACCTCTGGGCCGGGGTCGGTCTCGCTCGAGGCGGCGCGGGCACCGCCCTCGTGGGCAGCCACGAGGAGGTGGCCGACCGCATCGAGGAGTACGCGGCGATCGGCCTCGACGAGTTCATCCTGTCGGGCTATCCGCACCTCGAGGAGCTCTACTGGTTCGGCGAGGGCGTCTTGCCGGTCCTCGAGGCGCGGGGTTCGTGGACCCGACCCGCTGGGCTGGCCGAGGGGATGCACACCGGTTCGATCGAGTCCGGCGGGGTCTCGTTCGGCGTCGTCCCCGACCGTCCCTGAGGGTGCATCCCGGCCGCGGAGCATCCACCGCCCTCGCACCTGCGGCTGCTATTTGCCCTGGATCGGCGGGTGGCCGTAACGTGTCCCTTCGGCCCGAACCCGCCCGCGGGGCGGTTCTGGCCCCCGTCTCGAAGCAAGCAAGGAAGCCTCGCGTGCCCACGTACAGCCCGAAAGCCTCAGAGATCACCCGCGACTGGGTGATCATCGACGCCGATGGCCTCGTGCTCGGTCGTCTCGCCACCGAGGTCGCGTCGATCCTGCGCGGCAAGCACAAGCCCACGTTCGCCCCCCACATCGACACCGGTGACCACGTCGTGATCATCAACGCCGACAAGGTGGTGCTCACCTCGGGCAAGGCCGACAAGAAGAAGGTCTACCGCCACTCCGGCTACCCGGGTGGCCTCAAGGAGCAGACCTTCGCCGACCTGCTGTCGAAGAAGCCCGAGGACGCCGTGCGCGGCACCATCCGCGGCATGCTCCCGAAGACCCGCCTCGGCCGGGCCCAGCTGAAGAAGCTGAAGGTCTACGCCGGCCCCACCCACCCGCACGCCGCTCAGCAGCCCCAGCCGCTCGAGCTCGCCCACGCCCGCGCCAGCGCGTAGGAGTACCTGACGTGACCAAGCCCCTCGTGCAGTCCACCGGTCGCCGCAAGGAGGCCGTCGCCCGCGTCCGCCTCCGGGCCGGCGAAGGCAAGATCGTGATCAACGGTCGGGAGGTGGAGGACTTCTTCCCGAACCCCACCCACCGCATGATCCTCAGCGAGCCGCTGCGCCTCACCCAGACCGAAGAGGCCTACGACGTCGACGTCACCATCCACGGTGGCGGCGTCACCGGCCAGGCCGGAGCGGTTCGCCTCGGCATCGCCCGGGCGCTCGTCGAGCTCGACCCCGAGACCCGCCCCGCGCTCAAGCGCGCCGGGTTCCTCTCGCGGGACGATCGCAAGAAGGAATCGAAGAAGTACGGCCTCAAGAAGGCTCGCAAGGCGCCGCAGTACTCCAAGCGGTAGACCTGCCCACGATGTGTCGAGCGCCGCAGCCTCGTGCTGCGGCGCTCGCCGTTTTCCCCTGAGGGTGCACACACATGACGTTGAAGTTCGGGACCGATGGCGTCCGTGGCGTCGCCAACCAAGAGCTGACGCCGGAGCTCGCCCTGACGCTCGGCCGGGCCGCGGCGAGGGTCCTCGGCGGGAAGCGGTGGATGGTGGGCCGTGACACGCGCCGGTCGGGAACGCTGCTGACCGCGGCCCTCGCGGCAGGGCTCGCCACGGAAGGCGCGGATGTCGTGGACCTCGGGGTGGTGCCCACGCCGGGAGTCGCGTTCCTCTCCGCTGCCGACGGGGTGCCGGCGGCGATGATCTCCGCGAGCCACAACCCGTTCGGCGACAACGGCATCAAGCTGTTCGCGCCGGGCGGCCGCAAGCTCAGCGACGAGGTCGAAGCCCAGCTCGAAGCCGAGCTCACCGCGCTCAGCGCCCAGGGCGACCCCCGACCCCGACCTGCGGGTGCCGACGTGGGGGCGATCGAAGCGGGGCCTGCGCTCGTGGCGCGCTACCGCGACCACCTGTCGTCGGCGGTGATCCCCGACGGCGGCCTGCGAGGGCTGCGGGTGGTGCTGGATGCGGCGAACGGCGCAGCTGCCGACCTCGCTGCTGGGGTCTTCACCGACCTGGGTGCGGAGGTCTCGGTGCTGCACGCGGCACCCGACGGGACCAACATCAACGCGGGGTGTGGGTCCACCCACCCCGAGGACCTCCAAGCGGCGGTGGTCCGCGAGGGGGCCGACGTCGGCCTCGCGTTCGACGGCGATGCCGACCGGGTGCTCGCGGTCGACGCCGGGGGCACCATGGTGGACGGCGACGAGATCATCGGGATCTGCGCGATCGACCTGCACGCTCGCGGCGAGCTGGTCCACGACACCGTCGTGGTCACCGTGATGGCCAACCTGGGGTTCCACCAGTCCATGGCTCGCCACGGCATCGAGGTCGTCACCACCGACGTCGGCGACCGCTACGTGCTCGAGGCGCTCGATGCCGGCGGCCACGTGCTGGGCGGCGAGCAGTCGGGACACGTCATCTTCCGTGACCTCGCATCCACCGGCGATGGCATGCTCACCGGGCTGCGCCTCCTCGACGTGATCGCTCGCAGCGGTCGCCCGCTCGCCGAGCTGGCCGCCGATGCCATGGTCCGCCTGCCACAGGTCCTGGTCAACGTGCGCCTCGCTCGGCGCGACCCCGACCTGCTCGGTCGGGTCGAGCCCGATGTGGCGGCCGCCGAGGAGCAGCTGGGCGACCGAGGCCGGGTGCTGCTGCGGGCCTCGGGCACCGAGCCCGTCATCCGGGTCATGATCGAGGCGCCCTCGCACGACGAGGCCTCGGCCGTGGCCGCTCGGCTGGCCGCTGCGGTCGAGCGCTCCGCTGGCTGAGCCGGCTCGGGTCCCCCGGTCGCATCGATCGCGGCTGAGGCGCTGCGAGGGCGACCGGTACGATGGACCGACTCCGGGTTCGCCCGCTCTTCTGCCCCCGTCCGAGAGGTCCGTCCGATGTGCGGCATCATCGCCGTCGTCCGTCGCCGCAGCGATCGACCCGTTCCCTCCAGCGCAGAGCTCGTCGGTCCGCTCGACGGTGCGAGCGACGAGCTCGCCAGCGCTGCTCCTGAAGCGTTCGCCGACGTCGCGGCCGCCGTCGCGGCACGGGCCGAAGGGGTGGACCGGCTCTTGCGAGGCACTGCCGGGATCACGGCGCTGCACCGCGACCACGGCACGGCCGCGCTGCTGCGGTCGCTCTGCGACGACCTGTCGGCGGTGCTCGACGCCCGCGAGGGGGCGTTCGACGAAGGTGTGCCCGGCATCGACCTCGAAGCCACCAACGCCGCGATCATCCGCCTGAAGGACGCGTTGTGGGCCATCGAACGTGATCGCCTCCGCACGGCCAGCGCGGTGACCGACCTCGCTGGCCCCTCGGCCGGTGGCGCGGCAGCCGCGATCACGGCCTTCGCCTCGGTGCAGGCGGCGCTGTCGGCGCTCGATCGCCTCGAGGTCCGTGGTCGCGACTCGGCGGGGTTGATGCTGCTGGTGCACGACCACGGTCTCGACCTCGAGGAGCCAGCGGTCGCGGCCCTCGTCTCGGCCCGCGCCGGAGACCCGCTCTTCACCTCGGGCGCGGTGCGCGTCACCCCCGAGGGCAGCCTCAGCTTCATCTACAAGGCGGCGGCGGAGATCGGCGAGCTGGGCGACAACACCGCGGTGCTGCGCGCCGCCATCCGAGACGACGCGCTGCTGCACCTCGCGCTCGCCTCCGATGCCGCCGAGTGCACCGTGCTCGGTCACACCCGCTGGGCATCCATCGGCATCATCTCGCAGCCCAACGCCCACCCCATGAACTCCGATGAGGTGGACCGGGTCGACGGGCCGTACGTGACCGCTGCGCTCAACGGCGACGTCGACAACTTCGCGGACCTCAAGGTCACCGACGAGCTGCACATCGCTGCGGAGATCACCAGCGACGCCAAGGTCATCCCGACGCTGGTGTCGCGCCGGCTGTCGGCCGGCGATGCGCCGCTCGAAGCGTTCCGCCAGTCGGTGCGCCGCTTCGACGGCTCGGTCGCGATCGCGGCGAGCGCGTCGGCGGCGCCAGGCCGGTTGATGCTGGCGCTGCGGGGCAGCGGCCAGGCGCTCTACGTGGGCCTCGACGACGACCTCTACATCGTGGCGTCCGAGCCCTACGGCGTGGTGGAGGACGCAACTCGCTACCTCCGGCTCGACGGCGAGACCCCGTCGGACCCGACCAACGCCGCGGCGAGCCGGGGCCAGGTCGTGGAGCTCGACGCATCGCTCGCCGGCACGCCGGAGGGGCTGCGTCGCCGCAGCTACGACGGCACCGAGCTCCCGATCGCTGCCGAGGAGCTGATCGCTCCGGAGGTCACCACCCGCGACATCGACCGCGGCTCGTACCACCACTTCCTCCTCAAGGAGATCGAGGAGGCCCCGCTCTCGTTCCGAAAGACGCTCCGCGGCAAGATCGCTCGCGAGGGCGAAGCGCTTCGGGTGACGCTCGGCACCGACACGCTGCCCGAGGCGGTTCGGGCCGACCTGCGGTCCGGGAGGATCGGTCGGGTGCAGGTCATCGGCCAGGGCACCGCCGCGGTGGCAGGACAGAGCTTGGCGCGGGCGCTGGCCGCGGAAGTCGCCGGCACCCCCGTGCGCGTCGAGGCCCTCCCGGCCACCGAGCTGTCGGGCTTCTCCCTCCGGCCGGACATGTCCGACACGCTGATCGTGGCGATCAGCCAGTCCGGCACCACCACCGACACGAACCGCACGGTCGACCTCGCTCGGAGCCGGGGGGCGCGGGTGATCGCGATCGTGAACCGCCGCGCCAGCGACCTGGTCGACAAGAGCGACGGCGTGCTCTACACGTCCGACGGCCGCGACGTGGAGATGTCGGTGGCTTCCACGAAGGCGTTCTACGCGCAGATCGCGGCGGGCTTCCTCCTCGCCTTCGGGATCGCGCAGGAGGTCTCCGGCACCGAGGACGGCGTCACCCGTCGCAGCGAGCTGCTCGCCGGCCTGCGTGACCTGCCGGCGGCGATGGAGGCCACGCTCGCTCGGCGCGAGGTGATCGCCGAGGCGGCGCAGGAGCTGGCACCCTCCCGTCGCTACTGGGCGATCGTCGGCTCGGGCGCCAACCGGATCGCCGCCGAGGAGATCCGGATCAAGCTGTCCGAGCTCTGCTACAAGGCCATCGCTTCGGATGCCATCGAGGACAAGAAGCACATCGACCTCTCCTCGGAGCCGCTCATCCTCGTGTGCGCCGCTGGCCTCATCGGATCGAACGCCGACGACGTCGCGAAGGAGGTCGCGATCTACCGGGCCCACAAGGCCACGCCGGTCGTCGTCGCCACCGAGGACGAAGATCGCTTCAGCGCCGCCCTGCGGGTGCTCACGGTCCCGTCGGTGCGGACGGAGCTGGCGTTCGTGCTGACCACCGTGGTCGGTCACCTGTTCGGCTACGAGGCCGCGCTGGCCATCGATGCCCAGGCACGAGGCCTGCGCGAGGCCAGAGGCGCGATCGAGGACGCCATCACGGGCCCGGACGCCGCCGATGTGGATCGGGTCCTCTCGGGCCTTCGCTCGACGCTGGAGCCGGTCGCCGCTCGCTTCCACGACCGGTTGCGGACCGGCGCCTACGACGGGTCGCTCGAGGCGGGCACCGCGGTGCGCCTCGCTTCGATGCTGCGGTACGCCACCGGTCTCGCGCCGCTCGAGGCGTACCAGGTCGAGCACGGTCGGGTCGGTACGCCGAGCGTGGTGATCGAGGACCTGACCGCCGCGCTCACCTCGGCGATCGAGGAGCTCACCCGCCCAGTCGACGCGATCAAGCACCAGGCGAAGACCGTCACCGTGGGCATCTCCCGCTCCGACGAGTCGCTGCTCGACGTCGCGCTGGTGGCTGCCGCGCTCTCGGCTGGGGCCGCCCGCGATCGGCTCAGCTACAAGGCGCTGCGCACCCTCGCCGGGCTCGACCCGTCGGTCGTCGAGGTGGTGGGCTACACGCGCTACCGGATCGAGGGAGACGTGGACGACGGGGAGGCCACCATCGTCGTGGTGGACCGGGGAGGCATCGCGCGCGACCTGCCGCTGCGCACGGAGCGCAACCCGCTGCTGCGCGGCACCAAGCACCGGGTGGCCACCGAGCGCGAGGTGACGGTTGCCGTCGGGCGCTCCGACGGCCGGACGTTGGTGCTGGTCCCTGAGGTGAAGGGCACCCAGTGCACCGGCATCACGCTGCTGCACGCCCGCTTCGCCGACGGTCTCGACGCCGGGCGGATGCGTTCGGTGCTCGAGACCTACCGCGGCCGCTACGCGGCGCTGAAGGACGCGGTCACCGAGACCGAGCCGACGTTCCGCGACGACCTCCTCGGGGCGATCTCGCCGATCGAGCTGCTCACGACGCCCGTGAACGTCTTGGCCGATCGGTGGCGGTCCACCGATGCCGAGGTCGGCTCGTGATCGTGATCGCCTTGGTGTTCGCGGCCGCGGTCGTGATGATCGCCGTCGCGTTCGTGAACAACCGGCGAGGCGTGTGATCGGCATCGGGGTCGACCTCGTGGAGGTCGACCGGATGCGCACCGCGCTCGCTCGGACGCCGTCGCTCAGACTGCGGCTCTTCACCGAAGGTGAGCGGGCCTACGCCGAGTCCGCTGCCGATCCGTCGCAGCGGTTCGCGGCGCGGTTCGCCGCCAAGGAGGCGGCCATGAAGGCGCTGGGCGTGGGTCTCGGCGACATCGACTGGCACGACGTGGAGGTGATCCGGGGCGAAAGCGGGGCGCCGTCGCTGCGGGTCACCGGTCGAGCGCAGGAGCTGGCCGCCGACCTCGGCGTCGCCCGGTGGCAGGTGACCCTGACCCACACCGATTCGATGGCCGAAGCCGTCGTCGTGGCCCTCTGACCTGGGGCGATGCGCGCCGATTCGACGTCGAATCGGCGCCCCGTCGAATTCGGCGCCTCGAAGGTGGCTGGTGCTCGAGTGCACGCGGGGCATGCACTCAAGCACCACATCGCGTCGAATCGACGTCGAATCGGCGCTCGCTGTTCGGGGATGGTGCTCCGGTGCATGCGTGGCGTGCACTCGGGCACCACCTCGCGTCGAGCCTGGGCACCACCTCGCGTCGAGCCTGGGCACCACCTCGTGTCGGGGCTGGTCAGCGCGCTGCCCGAGCGAGCAGGTCCGCCCATCGGGTGAGGGCGAGCAGGTGGCCCTCGTCGGGATGGACGACCAGCGTCGCCGATGGCAGCGCGTCCTGCCACCACTCGCCGAACGCCGGGGGTGCGGTGGAATCGTGCGCGCCGTACGCGAGGTGGACCGGCACCGCGACGTCGGTCCACGACACGTCGGGGTCCTCCACCTGCAGCGCCACCTCGCGAAGCAGGCCGTCGGGGCCTTGCGCCACCGCATCGACCACCCCCCAGGCCATCGCGTCGAGCGCGCCGGCGATCGAGCCGAAGGTCGCCCGGCGGCGCTCGTCGGCCCCTTCGAGCACCAGCTCGCGGGCGAGAGCGAGGTCGCAGGGGATGGGCGCCAGCATCGGGACCGCCATCTCCGCGGTGGCCGTCGCCCCCACCTCGGCACCGAGCTCGGCGATCAGGTGCCGTCCGCCGTCCGCGTGGTCGAGGATCCCCGGCTCGGCGAGCGCGGCGAACGGCACCAGGCCGGCCGCGACCACCACGCCTCGCACCAGGTGGTGGTGGCGGGCGGCGAGCGCGAGCCCGAAGGGTGCCCCCGCAGACCACGCGAGCACGCCGCAGCGGTCGATGCCGAGCGCCGCGAGGAGGTCGGCGACGTCGTCGGCGAAGGTCCCGACCGTCGTCGCGGGGTGCGGTGTCGACCCGCCGATGCCCGGTCGGTCGACGGCGATCAGGCGGACGTCGGCGGCCGCGGCGAGCGCATCGTCGGGGTGACGGGATCGGCGCGAGTCCGGCGTGCCGTGGAAGAAGGCCACGGGCGTGCCCGAGGGGTCGCCGACGTCGTCGTAGCTCAGTGCTCGCCCGCCGGGCAGCCGGTGGAGGTTCGGTGCGGTGCGCACAGGTGCGGACGATACCGGCGACCTGGAGCCGGCGGCGCGGGCAGGATGGATGCGTGGAGCCCATCGTCACCCCCTCGGAGATGGCGGCCATCGACGCCGCGGCCCCGGAGCCCGTCGAGGAGCTGATCGAGCGCGCCGGCGCCGCGGTCGCTCGGGAGGCGCTCGACCTGCTCGGTGGCGCGTACGGCAAGCGAGTCGTGGTCCTCGCCGGCAAGGGGAACAACGGTGCCGATGGTCGTGCGGCGGCCAGGCGGCTCCGCTCGCGTGGCGTCCGGTGCCGGGTGATCGACGCCGGGTCGGCGCCATCGGAGCTGCCCGACGCCGACCTGGTCATCGATGCCGCCTACGGCACCGGGTTCCGAGGCACCTACGAGGCGCCCGCCCTCGCCGGCTCGAGCCCGCCCGTCCTCGCGGTCGACATCCCGTCCGGGGTCGATGGCACGACGGGCGTGGCGTCCGGACGGCCGCTGTCGGCTGAGCGGACCGTGACCTTCGCGGCCTGGAAGCCCGGGCTGCTCCTCGCCGACGGCGCCCGCCTCGCCGGTCGGGTGCGGGTCGCCGACATCGGCCTCGATGTGTCGCGCGCCGCCGCGCACCGCGTCACCGACGACGACGTGCGCGCCTGGCTTCCCAGCCGCCCGCGCGATGCGCACAAGTGGCGCAGCGCCGTGTGGGTCATCGCCGGTTCGGAGGGGATGACCGGTGCGGCGCACCTGGCGTGCGGCGGCGCGCAGCGATCCGGCGCCGGCTACGTGCGCCTCTCCGTGCCCGGCGTGGAGGCCGCTGGCGCTCCGGTCGAGGTCGTGGAGGTTCCCTTCGACGACCCGGAGTGGTCGCTCGAGGTGGTGGAGGGCGAGGCCCGCTTCGGAGCCCTCGCCGTCGGCCCCGGCTTGGGTCGGGCTTCAGCCACCGGTGACGAGGTCCGACGCCTGGTCGCCGGATGTCGGTCTGCGGTGGTGGTCGACGGCGACGCGCTCCACGCCCTGGGCCGCGACGCGGGGCGGTCGGTCGGGTCGCGAGCTGCAGGGGCCGGTCCCGTCATCCTCACGCCCCACGACGGCGAGCTCGAGGCGCTGCTCGGCGAGCCCATCGGGACCGATCGCTTCGAGGCGGTGCGGTCGCTGGCCGCCCACACCGGTGCGGTCGTGCTGGCCAAGGGCCCGACCACGATCGTGGCTGCCCCTGACGGGTGGGTGCTCGCGTGCGATGCCGGTGATGCTCGGCTCGCGACCGCGGGCACCGGCGACGTCCTCACCGGCATCGTCGCCTCGTTGGTCGCCCAGGGACTTCCCGGCCTCGAGGCCGCTGCCGGCGCCGCACTCCTGCACGCGCGGGCGGGCGCCCTAGCCTGGGAGCGCGGCATGGTGGCCAGCGACCTGGTCGACCTCCTCCCCGCCGCGCTCGAAGCTGTCGTTGGAGGCCCGCTTGCCACGCACCACCCCCGTCGCCGAGGTCATGACGACCGAGGTCCTGACGTTCCGACCTGACATCAACGTGGCCGACGCCATGGCCGAGCTCGTCGCCCGCGGCGTCGACGGCGCCCCGGTGCTCGACGACGACGGCGAGGTGGTGGGCGTGATCTCCACCGGCGACCTCATCGTGCAGGAGACCGAGCTCCACGTCCCCACCGTGATCTCGCTGTTCGGGGCCACCCTCGAGCTCCCTTCCTCCAAGCGCCACTTCGAGGAAGACCTGCGGCGGGCGCTGGGAAGCACCGTGGCCGACGTCATGTCCACGGACCCGGTGACCATCGACCCGGCGGCCTCGGTCGAGCAGGCGGCGACGAAGATGCACCACGAGGAGGTGAGCCGGCTGCCGGTGGTCGACGGGGGACGCCTCGTCGGCATCGTGTCGCGCACCGACATCGTCCGGGCGATCATCGCCGACGACGCCACCTCCACCGAGGGCTGAGGACGCCGAGCGCCATGCGTCCGGCCTGGGCCGAGGTCGACCTCGACGCCGTCGCGCAGAACGCGGCGGCGTTGCGAGCCGTCGCCTCGCCCGCGCGCCTGTGCGCCGTCGTCAAGGCCGACGGGTACGGCCACGGAGCCGTCCCGGTCGCGCAGGCTTCGCTCGCCGGAGGTGCCGACCTACTGGCAGTCGCGCTCGTCGCCGAAGGCGTCGAGCTGCGCCGCGCGGGCATCGAGGCCGAGGTGCTCGTCCTCTCGCAGGCGTCTCCCGACGAGCTCGACCACCTCGTCGAGGCCGAGCTCGACGCCACCGTCTACGCCGAGGAGGCGATCGCGGACCTGGCCGCGGCCGCGGTCCGTGCCGGTCGCGACGCTCAGCACCCAGTCGGCGTGCACCTGAAGGTCGACACCGGCATGCATCGGGTGGGAGCGCAGCCGGCCGATGCCTTGGCCCTCGCCAAGGCGATCGACGCGGACCCCGCGCTCGCCCTGCGCTCCGTGTTCACCCACTGCGCGGTGGCCGACGAGCCCGACTCCACCTTCACCGCCACCCAGCTCGATCGCTTCGACGCCGTGCTGGCCGAGCTACAGGCGGCGGGCCTCGCGGTGGCCTGCACGCACGCCGCCAACACCGCGGCGGCCATCGACCACCCCGACGCGCGCCGGTCGCTCGTCCGGGTCGGCATCGGCTTGTACGGGATCGCCCCCGCGCCGGCGCTCGAGGGTCGGGTGGCGCTGCGCCCCGCGCTGTCGCTGCACGCCCGGGTGTCGCACGTCAAGCGCGTCGCTGCCGGTGAGGGCATCTCCTACGGGCTGCGCTACCGGCCCGAGCGTGACACCACCATCGCCACGGTTCCCCTGGGCTACGCCGACGGGGTGCCGCGTCGGCTCGGCGAGGTCGGTGGCGCGGTGCTCATCGGAGGTCGGCGGTGCCCGATCGCGGGGTCGATCACGATGGACCAGGTCATGGTCGACTGCGGCGATGCCGAGGTCGAGGTGGGCGACGAGGTGGTGCTCATCGGCCGCCAGGGCGAGGACGAGGTCACCGCGACCGACTGGGCCGATGCCCTGGGCACGATCGCGTACGAGATCGTGTGCGGCATCAGCCTGCGCGTGCCCCGTCGCTACCTGGGAGGCCCATCGTGAACACCAAGCGTGCGCTCCTCCTGGGCGCCACCCTCGTCGGCATCGGTGCGGCAGCAGCCGGCGCCTACCGCGCGACGCATCCGAGGGGCGCTCGCGGCCCGTTGAGCCCCGATCCCGGTCGTAGCCGCGCCCCGTTGCCCGACGACCTCTTCGACCTCCCCGACGATGTGGTCCACCACCGCATCCCGACACCCGATGGCGGGTCGATCCACGCGGTCGAGCGGGGGAGCGGCCGCCCGTTGGTGCTCCTGCACGGCATCACCCTGCGCCACGACGTGTGGGCGCCTCAGCTGCGCGAGCTCGCCGATCGCTACCGGGTGATCGCGGTCGACCTACGTGGACACGGCGAATCCACCGCAGGGTCGGACGGCTACGGGCTCCCCCGCCTCGCCGACGATCTGGCCTCGCTGCTCGAGGCGCTCGACCTCCACGACGCGGTCGTCGTGGGCCACTCGATGGGTGGCATGACCGCGATGCAGTTCTGCGGCCAGCACCCCGAGGTGCTCGCCGACCGGGTCGCCGGGCTGATCTTCGTGGCGACCCGGGCCCACCAGGTGCTCCCGCCCTACGTCGACCGGGGCGCCCGCTCCCTGGTCGCTCGCGGCCAGGGGATGCTCGACGCGGGGCGGACGCTGCCCGCTCGCTCCACCACGACGCGCAACGTCGCCCGGCTGGCCTTCGGCGACCACCCGTCGCCCAAGGCGGTGTCGATCGTCGCCGAGATGGGAGAGTCGATCGCCCCGCAGGCGCTGCTGCCCTCGGTGGCCGGGTTGATCGAGCACGACGCGCGCGAGGCGCTGCGTCGGACGCACACGCCCTCGCTGGTGATCGTGGGGACCCGCGACCTCCTCACCCCGGTTCCCTCGGCCAGCCACCTCGCCCACCTGTTGCCGCGGTCGGAGCTCGTGGTGCTCCCGCGGGCCGGACACCAGCTCATGCAGGAGCGCCCAGCCGAGGTGGCCGAGCTCATCGACGACTTCGTCTCGGGCCTTCCACCGATCTGAGGCCGGGACCGGGCCCGGGCATCGGGCTGCCCGCCACGGTGAGCTCCACCCCGGGTCGGACGCCCCACGCCTGCAGCCGACCCGCTTGGGTCTCCACGACGTGGGCCACCATCGGCCGGGGGAGCACCAGGCGCCCGGGCCGCACGTGGTGGATGGCCACGACCCGCAGCGTCGAGTCGCACAGCGCGACGTCGATCGCGAACCGCATGCCGAAGGTGTGGACCGAGCGGATGCCCGGGAGCAGCAGCGCCCCGTCGAAGTGGCCGCGGCCGAGCAGGCCGCGGCCTCGGGCCCGTCGGGTGGTGGCGACCTCCACCGGTGCCACCGCGCGGCCGTCCGCCTTGAGCACGGCGCGCCGATTCGACGTCGATTCGGCGCGGTTGGGTCTGATCACCGGTCCGTCCTAGCGGCGGGACCCTCGGCCGCCTCCACCTGCGACGGAAGTGGCGCACGCGGCGAGGGCAGGAGGTGGCGAGCCGCCGGTGGCGAGGCGCTCGGACCGTCGGAACGGGGAATGCGGGTCACTACGATCGTCGGGTGCACTCGCCCCGCTCGCTCCTCGGTCGCAGCGACCCAGCTTCGACCATCGGTGGGTCGCGGTGAGCGGGCCGCTCGTGGCGCGCACCGCCACCGTCGAGGACACGCAGGCCCTCGCGGAGTCCCTGGCCGCGGTGGTCGTCGCCGGCGATCTCCTGGTGCTCGCCGGCGAGATGGGGGCCGGCAAGACCGCGTTCGCCAAAGGGTTCGCCCGTGGGCTCGGGATCGCCGATCAGGTCACCAGCCCCACGTTCACCATCGTGCAGGAGTACGGGGGCGGCCGGCTGGCGATGCACCACCTCGACGTCTACCGGCTCGAGCACCTCCGCGAGGTCACGGACCTCGGCCTCGGCGAGATGCTCGACGAGGAGGCCGTGATGCTCGTCGAGTGGGGCGACGCCGTGCTTCCCGCGCTCGGCGATCGGTACCTCGAGGTGCGCATCACCTTCGGCGAGCTCGACGACGACCGCGTCCTCGAGCTCCGACCGCGAGGCGGCCCCTGGCACGCCCGGGCCCGGCTGCTAGACGAGGCCGTCGGCCCCTGGCGCGCCGATGCCGACTACCTCGGGGAGGATCCGTCGTGCTGATCCTCGGGCTGGAGAGCGCCACCGCGCAGGTGGGCTGCGCCATCGGCGGCCACGAGGGCGTGCTGGCTTCGTCGCACTCGGCGCGAGGCAAGCGCCACGCGGAGAACCTCACCCCCGCCATCGACTTCGTGTGCCGACAAGCGCGCGTCGAGCTGTCGGAGATCTCCTGCGTCGCGGTCGACAACGGGCCCGGCCTGTTCACCGGGTTGCGCGTCGGCGTCGCGTCGGGCAAGGCCATCGCTCAGGCGCTGCGGGTCCCGATGATCACGGTGTCGAGCCTCGACCTGCTGGCGTTCCCGCTCCGGTTCACCGACCGCCGGATCGCCGCGGTCATCGATGCTCGCCGCGACGAGGTCTTCTGGGCGTTCTACCGCCAGGTGCCCGGCGGGGTGCAGCGGGTGAGCGAGCCCGCCGTGGGCAGCCCCGACGACCTCGCCGCCGAGGTGGTCGCCCAGCCCGGCGAGACGCTCCTGGTCGGCGACGGCGCGCTGCGCTACGCCGATCGGCTCCTCCAGCGTCCCGGCACCGAGGTGGCCGGGGGCGACCACGCGTACCCGTCGGCCCGGTCGCTGGTTCAGCTCGCGCACGCCAAGGCGCTGCGAGAGGACTGGATCCGCCCCGACGAGGTCGAGCTGCTGTACCTGCGCAAGCCGGACGCCGAGATCAACTGGGCCGTGCGGGAGGGGGCGTGATGGGCGGATCGAGCACCCTGACCATCACCCCCATGCGCCGCCGGCACCTCCCGGGCGTCCTGGCGATCGAGGGGCAGGTGTACCCGAAGCCGTGGTCGCAGCGGCTCTTCGAGGACGAGCTCGAGCGGCGGGGGCGGGCCTACGTCGTCGCCCGTCGTGGCGAGCAGGTCGTGGGGTATGCCGGCGTGCTCATGATCGCCGATGACGGCCACATCGCCACGGTGGCGGTCGATCCCGCCGCTCAGCGGGCGGGGGTGGGTCGTTCGCTGCTGCGCGAGCTGGTGACCCAGGCCCTGGCGCTCGGCGCGAACCAGCTGACGCTCGAGGTTCGGGTCTCCAACGACGGAGCGCAGGCGCTGTACCGAGAGTTCGGGTTCGCGCCCGTGGGCGCCCGCAAGGCCTACTACGCCGACAACGGGGAGGACGCGCTCGTGATGTGGGCGTACGGCCTCCGCGACGATGGCTACCGGGCCCGCCTCGCCGCCATCGACGATCGCTCGGCAGCCGTGGAGCGCATCGGCTTCGACGAGCGGCCGCCGAGCGCGCACCCCGCGGCGCACCCGGCGCTCGCTTCTCGGGAGGCACCGTGACCAGCACCGTCCCCTCCACCATCGGCTTCCCGATCCACGCCGGGACGAAGATCCTCGGCATCGAGACGTCGTGCGACGAGACGGCGGCTGCGGTCGTGGTGGGCGGGCACCAGGTGCGATCGTCGGTGGTGTCGAGCCAGGTCGACATCCATGCCCGCTTCGGTGGCGTGGTCCCCGAGATCGCGAGCCGTGCCCACGTCGACCTGCTCACGCCCGTGGTCGCGCAGGCCCTGGTGGAGTCCGGCCTCGACGGAAGCGAGCTCGACGCGGTCGCCGCCACCACCGGTCCGGGGCTGGTGGGCTCGCTGCTCGTGGGCGTGAGCTCGGCCAAGGCGCTCGCGCTGGTGTGGGGTGTGCCGTTCGTGGCGGTCAACCACCTGGAGGCGCACCTGTACGCGGCGCTGGTGGAGGACCCCTCGCTCGAGCTGCCGCTGGTGGTGCTGCTCGTGTCGGGCGGCCACACGATGCTCGTGGCCATGGAGGGCCACGGCCGCTACCGGTTGCTCGGTTCCACCCTCGACGACGCGGCCGGCGAAGCCTTCGACAAGGTGGCCCGCTACCTGGGACTCGGGTATCCCGGCGGTCCGGCCATCGACCGCATCGCGATGGAGGGCGACCCGGGCGCGATCGCGTTTCCGCGTGCGATGTACAGCGACGGCCTCGACTTCTCCTTCTCGGGCCTGAAGACGGCGGTCATCAACCACGTCCGCAAGCACCCCGAGGTGAGCACCGCCGATGTCGCGGCCAGCTTCCAGGAGGCGGTGGTCGACGTGCTGGTCGCCAAGGCCCGCCGTGCTGCGCACCAGATCGGGGCGAAGGGCCTGGCGCTCGGCGGTGGCGTGGCCGCGAACTCCGTGCTGCGCGAGCGGTTCCTCTCCGCGTGCGTGGAAGATGGCATCCACGGCTTCCTGCCCAGCCGGGCGATGTGCACCGACAACGCCGCCATGGTGGCGGCAGCGGCGTGGTGGCGCCTCGGTTCCGACGGTCCGAGCAGCCTCGACCACGGCGCCGACCCCAACCTCAAGCTCCCGCTCCTCGACTGATTAGCACTCTCGGTCCTCGACTGCTTGCGATCGCGGTCGACGCGCCGTAGGGTTAGCACTCGCAACAGAGGAGTGCTAACGCCTGTCCTGGGCGTGGCACGGACGACTCGGACCGCCCAGGAGGCGCCCAGATGGCTCTCAAGCCGCTCGAAGACCGCATCATCGTCAAGCCCGGCGATGCCGAGGAGACCACGGCTTCTGGCCTGGTCATCCCCGACACCGCCAAGGAGAAGCCCCAGCAGGGCGAGGTCCTGGCCGTGGGCGAGGGCCGCTGGGACGAGGACGGCGAGAACCGCATCCCCGTCGACGTCAAGGTGGGCGACGTGGTCGTCTACAGCAAGTACGGCGGCACCGAGATCACCGTCGATGGCCAGGACGTGCTGATCCTGAACGCCCGCGACGTGCTCGCCATCGTCGAGAAGTGAGCTGAGGAACCATGCCGAAGATCCTGAAGTTCGACGATGAGGCCCGTCGTGGCCTCGAGGCGGGCGTCAACAAGCTCGCCGACGCCGTCAAGGTGACCCTGGGCCCGAAGGGCCGCAACGTGGTGCTCGAGAAGAAGTTCGGCGCCCCCACCATCACCAACGACGGTGTGTCCATCGCTCGTGAGATCGAGCTCGAGGACCCCTACGAGAACATGGGCGCGCAGCTGGTGAAGGAGGTGGCCACCAAGACCAACGACGTCGCTGGCGATGGCACCACCACCGCCACCGTGCTGGCCCAGGCGCTCGTACGTGAGGGCCTCCGCAACGTGGCCGCCGGCGCCAACCCGATGGCGCTCAAGCGCGGCATCGACAAGGCCGTGGCCGCCGCCGTGGAGAGCATCCGCGAGCAGGCCAAGGAGATCGACGACCGCAGCGAGATCGCCCAGGTCGCCACCATCTCGGCCAACAACGACAAGGCCATCGGCGAGGTGCTCGCCGACGCCATCGACAAGGTCGGCAAGGACGGTGTCGTGACCGTCGAGGAGTCGAACACGTTCGGCATCGACCTCGACTTCACCGAGGGCATGCAGTTCGACAAGGGCTACCTCTCGCCGTACTTCGTCACCGACCCCGAGCGCCAGGAGGCCGTCCTCGAGGACGCGCTGATCCTCTTCACCGAGTCGAAGATCAGCTCGGTCCAGGATCTGGTCCCGGTGCTCGAGAAGGTCATGCAGACCGGCAAGCCGCTGCTGATCGTCGCCGAGGACATCGAGGGCGAGGCCCTCGCCACCCTCGTGGTCAACAAGATCCGTGGCACGTTCAACTCGGTCGCGGTGAAGGCCCCCGGCTTCGGCGAGCGCCGCAAGGCCATGCTCGGCGACATGGCCACCCTCACCGGTGGTCAGGTCATCTCCGAGACCGTCGGCCTCAAGCTCGAGAACACCACGCTCGACCTGCTCGGCACCGCTCGCAAGGTCGTCGTCACCAAGGACGCCACCACGATCGTCGAGGGCGGCGGTGAGGACGGCGACGTCCAGGGCCGCATCGCCCAGATCAAGCGCGAGATCGAGGAGACCGACTCGGACTGGGACCGCGAGAAGCTCCAGGAGCGCCTCGCCAAGCTGGCTGGCGGCGTGGCCGTCGTCCAGGTCGGTGCCGCCACCGAGGTGGAGCTCAAGGAGAAGAAGCACCGCATCGAGGACGCCCTGTCGGCCACGCGCGCGGCCATCGAGGAGGGCGTCGTGCCCGGCGGTGGCACCACGCTCGTGCGTGCCCGCGCCGCGGTCGCTGCTGCCGTCGAGTCGCTCGAGGGCGACGAGGCCACCGGCGCCCGTTCGGTCCACAACGCCCTCGAGGCGCCGGCCCGGATGATCGCCCAGAACGCCGGGCTCGAGGGTGCGGTCGTCGTCCAGCAGGTGGAGCGCGAGACCGGGGCCATCGGCCTCAACGCCGCCACCGGCGACTTCGAGGACCTGCTCAAGGCCGGCGTCATCGACCCGGCGAAGGTGACCCGGGCGGCGCTGCAGAACGCGGCGTCGATCGCGTCGCTGCTGCTCACCACCGAGGCCATCGTCGCCGACAAGCCCGAGGACGAGGCCGCTCCGGCCATGCCCGGTGGCGGCATGGGCGGCATGGGCGGCATGGGGATGATGTAGTCCCCTCCGTTCCAGCGGAACGAGTGCGAGAGGCCCGGCCGCTTCGGCCGGGCCTCTCGCCGTTCCCGCCCCGGTGGATGCGCGTCGAATCGACGTCGAATCGACGGGGTGGGCGAACGCGGTCGCCGAGGTCCGCCGGTGGTGCTCGGATGCATGCCAGACGTGCACCCAGGCACCGCGGCGCGTCGAATCGACGTCGATTCGACGCGCATGGACGGATTCGCCGGGCCGGGGTGGCGCGGGTCAGTCTTGGCTGGTCGCGAGGCGGGCGGCGCGGTCGGGCGCCGCGAACAGCGGGCGGACCGGGATGTCGGGGTCGGTCCACGCCGGGTGGTCAGCGCTGGGGAACTTGGCCTCGAGGTACGCGAGGAGCACGTCGATGTACTCCTCGGTGAGGTCCCGGTGCGTGGCGTCGGGATGTTCGGCGGCAGAGGTGATCACGAGGTGGGCGAGCGTCACGCACACCTCGGCGGTCTGGTCGCGCAGATCCGTCGGGATGCCGGGCACGCGCAGCTCGATCAGGCCGCGGATGTGGCCCTCGAGCCCGTCGCGCAGCCGCTCGCCCGCGCTCGAGCGTCGACCGGGCACCATCGCGGAGACGAGCAGGGCGGACATCGCACGGTTGTCGGCGGTCTCCTCGATGAACCGCTGCATGATCCGCCGGAGGAACTCCCCGATGCGCTCGCCGGGATCGGGGTTCTGGAGCAGCTCGCCGTAGAGCGACAGGAGGCGGTCGAGGTAGCGGTCCGTCAGTGCTTCAGCGAGCGCCGCCTTGTCGGGGAACCACCGGTAGAGGGTCCCGACGGGGACGTCGGCACGGGTGGCGACGAGGTTCGTGGTGGCCGCGTCGTAGCCGACCTCCTCGAACACGGCCTCGGCGACGTCGAGGAGCAGCTCCACCCGAGCGGCCGAGCGCGCTTGGCGGGGTCGGTTCCGCAGATGGGTTGGCGGCACCTCGGCCATCGGTTCCCCTCCATCCGGCACGATGCTGACGACCCCGAGGCTACCCGGCCCATGGTGAGCGGACGCCGGTAGCATCCGGGCCATGGACCGCCCCCCGATCGACCCCGCCAAGCTCCTCGCCTCCTGGATGGAGTGGGAGCGCGGCGAGAACACCCCCGGGCGGATCCTGGCCGACCTCAAGACCGGAGGGCTCCGCGACGTGCTCGAGCAGCTCGTGGCCGACGCGTCCGCTGGTGACCCCGTCTGAGACGCCGCCGCGAGGTGGGCCCCAGCAGATCCCGCGACCGGCCCAGCACCGGGTCGGCGCGGTCGCCCCGTGGGCGTCCCTGGCGCCCGAAGATCGCCACGTGGACCTTCCCCATCTGGTGGAGCGCCTCGCCGCTGCTGGGCCGGCGTTGCCCTCGCCCCGTGAGGGGCAGGTCGCTCGGGCGTCCGCGGTCCTCGCTCCCCTCTACGAGCACGACGGCCAGCCGTGGGTGGTGCTGACTCGCCGTTCGGCTGCCCTGCGCGTGCACAGCGGGGAGGTGAGCTTCCCGGGCGGCGTTCGGGAAGCGGGGGAGGACCTTGCTCGCACCGCGCTGCGCGAAGCGGGGGAGGAGATCGGCCTCGATCCGTCCACCGTCGACATCGTCGGCGAGCTCGACCACCTGAGCACCATCACGAGCAACTCCTTCATCGTTCCCTACGTCGGGGTGCTCCCGGGGCGGCCGATCCTCTCGCCGAGCCCGGCCGAGGTCGACGCGGTGCTGCACGTGCCCCTCGCCGAGCTCCTAGAGCCTGACCACTTCCGTGAGGAGCGGTGGGACGTGCTCGGTGTCGAGCGGCCGATCTGGTTCTTCGAGCTGGTGGGCGACACCGTCTGGGGCGCGACCGCGGCGATGCTGCGCCAGCTCCTCGGCCTGGCGACCGGGACGGTCGCCCGTGGCCAGCTCGGACACCTCTGAGCGCGAACGGGTGCGCCCGTCGGCGGAGGGGTGGAACCGAGCCAGCGGTACGCTCCGACAGGTGAGCTCGACCAGCGATGGCACCGGCGGTTGGCGGTGAGCCTCGCGGGCCGGCTCCTCGTCGCGACGCCGGTGATCGCGGACCCGAACTTCGAGCGCACGGTCGTGCTGATCCTCGCCCACGGCTCCGACGGCGCGTTCGGCGTCGTGCTCAACCGGCCGGGCGACCTCTTGGTCTCCGAGGTCGCGGCGCCGTGGGCGGCCGCGGTCGGGTGGCCCGCCGTCGTGTTCGTCGGAGGCCCGGTGGGGAGCGACGCGGTGCTCGGGCTCGGTCGGGCCGAGGAGGCCATCCCCGGAGCCACGGTGCTTCCCGGAGGGTGCACCCTGGTCGACCTCGACGAGGACTCCGGCGATGGCCGATGGTCGTCGGTGCGCCTGTTCGCCGGCTCCGCTGGATGGGCGGGCGGTCAGCTCGAGGACGAGGTTGCCGAGGGGGCGTGGTGGGCGGTCGACGCGGGCGCGGACGATCTCCTGACCATCGATCCCGAGGGCCTGTGGGCGGCGGTGCTGCGCCGCCAACGAGGCGAGCTGGCCTGGTTCGCGAACTACCCGATGGATCCGTGCGCCAACTGAGCGCTCGTGGCGCGCTCGGACCCCGGCCGCGCGTGGCCAGCCGGTAGCGTGGCGTGATGGCGACGCTGTCCTTCGAAGGCGAGACCCACGGCGAGCTGGTGGTGAAGGTGCGCCGCTGGCTTGCGTCGGTGGAGGGCGAGGACATCGGTGACCTCACCCCCCACGAAGCGATCGAGCAGGGGGCGGAGCTCACCAAGGAGGCCCTGCGCATCATCGCGTCGGCCGCCCCAGAGCCCATCGCCCAGAGCGAGGTCGTCAAGGCGCTCACGAACGCCGGCTACAAGGCCACCGACCTCACGAAGCAAGCCGTGGTCGAGGGTCTCGACTCGGTGGAGGAGGTCACGGGTGGGAGCGTGGTCAAGCTCGCCCAGGACGCCACGAAGACCGCCGTGTACCAGATGAACGCCACGGTCGCGCGGCAGATCCTGAAGTCGCTGCGCCGCTGACCGGGCGGTCGGTGCCGGGACGTCCCGCCGCGCCGAATCGACGTCGAATCGGCGCGCTGCGGCGAATCGTGGACGGGTGGCCCGGCGGGTAGCCTGCGGCATCGACCTGCCGCACCCGGGAGCCACCATGGCCGACACGCCGTCCGACCGCTTCGCCACCGAGGGCATCACCTTCGACGACGTCTTGCTGGTGCCGGCGGCGAGCGATGTGCTCCCGGGCGAGGTGTCCACCGCGTCGACGGCGGTGCCGGGGATCGATCTCCAGGTGCCCATCCTCTCCGCGGCGATGGATACCGTCACCGAGGCGAGCCTCGCCATCGCCATGGCGCGCGCCGGCGGCCTCGGCATCGTGCACCGCAACCTCTCGGTGGTCGACCAGGCGGCCGAGGTCGACAAGGTCAAGCGCTCGGAGTCGGGGATGATCGTCGATCCCGTGACGCTCGGTCCCGACGCGCTCGTGGCCGATGCTCTCGACCTCATGGCTCGCTACAAGATCTCGGGCGTCCCGATCACCGACGGTGACCGCCACCTCGTCGGGATCCTGACCAACCGCGACCTTCGCTTCCACGACGATCCCAACGAGCGGATCGGTGCCGTGATGACCCACGAAGGCTTGGTGACCGCGCCCGAGGGCACCACGCTCGAGGACGCCACGGCGATCCTCGGGCGCCACCGCATCGAGAAGCTCCCGGTGGTCGACGCCGACGGGCGGCTGTCGGGGCTCATCACGGTCAAGGACATCCAGAAGAAGATCAAGTACCCCGACGCCACCAAGGACTCCCAGGGCCGCCTCCGCTGCGGTGCCGCCGTCGGCACCGGTCCCGACGCGTTCGAGCGAGCTGGTGCGCTGATCGACGCCGGGGTCGACCTGCTCGTCGTCGATACCGCCCACGGCCACTCGGTCGGGGTGATCAACCTCGTGGGCAAGGTCGTCGAGGAGTTCGGGGTGCCGATCGTCGCTGGCAACGTGGCCACCCTCGAAGGGGCCAAGGCGTTGCTCGACGTCGGGGCCCAGGGCGTCAAGGTCGGCGTCGGCCCGGGCTCCATCTGCACGACGCGGGTGGTGGCCGGCGTGGGCGTCCCGCAGCTGAGCGCGATCGCCGACGCGGCCGAGGCGGCGAGGGGCTACGACGCCTGCATCATCGCGGATGGCGGCATCCAGTTCTCGGGCGACATCGCGAAGGCGCTGGCGGCCGGCGCCGACACGGTCATGCTGGGCAGCCTCCTCGCCGGTGTCGACGAGAGCCCCGGCGACGTGGTGCTCTACCAGGGCGAGCGCTTCAAGGAGTACCGGGGCATGGGCTCGATGGGCGCCATGAAGACCCGCTCGTACTCGAAGGACCGCTACTTCCAGGGCGACGTGATCGACGCCGAGAAGCTCGTCCCCGAGGGCATCGAGGGGCGGGTGGCCTACAAGGGCCCGGTCCGTCGGATCCTCTTCCAGCTGGTTGGCGGCCTCCGCCAGGCGATGGGGTACTGCGGTGCCTCGACCATCGCGGACCTCCACCACGCGAAGTTCGTGCGCATCACGGGTGCGGGCCTGCGCGAGAGCCACCCGCACGACATCACGATCACCGCCGAGGCGCCGAACTACTGGAGCCGGTAGCTCGGCGTTCGCACGTGCTCGTCGGCGACTTCGACGGGGCCGCTCTCGTCGTTCGGGCGGCGACCGGCCGATGCGTAGACTCGGACCTTTCCTGAACGAGGGTCCGAGGAGCGTCGTGGTGGCAGAGATCGAGATCGGCATGGGCAAGGCCGGTCGCCGCGCGTACGGGCTCGACGACCTCGCGTTGGTGCCCAGCCGTCGCACGCGAGACCCCGAGGACATCGACCTGTCGTGGGAGGTCGACGCCTTCCGGTTCGACCTCCCGATCATGGCGGCAGCCATGGACAGCGTGGTCAGCCCGTCGAGCGCCATCGCCATCGGCCAGCTCGGCGGCATCGGCGTCTTGGCCCTCGAGGGGCTGTGGACGCGCTACGACGACGTCGACTCGCGCCTCGACGAGATCGCGTCGCTGGCCGACGACGAGGCCACCGCCCGGCTCCAGGAGCTGTACGCGGAGCCGATCAAGCCGGAGCTGATCCGAGACCGCATCAAGGAGATCCGTGGGGCGGGGGTCACCTCGTGCGCGGCCATCACCCCCCAGCGCCTCCCGCAGTACGCCGACGTGCTGCTCGCTGCCGAGCTCGACTTGCTCGTGGTCCAGGGGTCGGTGGTGTCGGCCGAGCACGTCACCAGGGAGGGAGATCCGCTCAACCTCAAGACGTTCGTCCGCCGCTTCGACATCCCGGTGATCGTGGGTGGCTGCGCCTCGTACCAGGCCGCCAGCCACCTCATGCGCACCGGCGCCGCGGCGGTCCTCGTCGGGGTCGGGTCGGGGGCCACGTCCACCACCCGCACCGTGCTGGGGATCGGCGCCGCGCAGGCCACCGCGATCGCGGATGCCCGGGCCGCCCGGATGCGCCACCTCGACGAGACGGGCGTCTACGTCCACCTCATCGCCGACGGCGGCATCCGCACCGGTGGCGACATCGCCAAGGCCATCGCGTGCGGCGCCGACGCGGTGATGGTCGGTGCGCCGCTCGCGGCCGCCTCCGACGCGCCGGGTCGGGGTCGCCACTGGGGGCTGAGCGGCGGCCACGCAGACCTGCCACGTGCCGAGCGCCTCGCCGTCGAGCCGGTGGGAACCCTGGCGGAGGTGCTCGTCGGCCCCGCGCACCGTCCGGACGGGCGCACGAACCTGGCGGGGGCGCTCCGCCGGTCGATGGCGTCGTGCGGCTATCCCTCGTTGAAGGAGCTCCAGAAGGCGGAGCTCACGATCACCCCGGTGCACCCATGACCGACACCGCCCCTGCTCCCGGCGCGCCCGACCGTCCCGTCCTGGTCGTCGACTTCGGCGCGCAGTACGCGCAGCTCATCGCCCGCCGCGTGCGCGAGGCGCACGTGTACAGCGAGATCGTGCCCCACACCATCAGCGCGGCGGAGGTGGCCGAGCGCAACCCCGCGGGCATCATCTTCTCTGGGGGACCCAAGTCGGTCCACGTCGAGGGCGCCCCCACCATCGACGAGGGGGTCTACGAGCTGGACGTCCCGATCTTGGGCATCTGCTACGGCGCCCAGCTGATCGCGCAGCAGCTCCCCGGCGGGTTCGTCTCCAACACCGGGGTGGGCGAGTACGGGCGCACCGACCTCGAGGTCGTCCAGCACGGCGTGGTGTTCGGGGGCGGCCAGCCCGCGCACCAGCAGGTGTGGATGAGCCACTTCGACTCCATCTCGACGGCTCCGGATGGCTTCACGGTCACCGCCACCACGGCCCAGACCCCGGTGGCGGCGATGGAGCACGTCGAGCGCCGGATCCACGCGGTGCAGTTCCACCCCGAGGTGGTGCACACCCCGCACGGCCAGGCCGTGATCGAGCACTTCCTCTACGACGTGTGCGGATGTCCTCCCGCCTGGACGATGGGCTCGGTGATCGACACCCAGGTCGAGCTCATCCGCGAGCAGGTCGGATCGGCTCGGGTGATCTGCGCGCTGTCGGGTGGGGTCGACTCGGCCGTCGCCGCCGCACTCGTGCACAAGGCCGTGGGGCCGCAGCTCACCTGCGTGTTCGTCGACACCGGGCTGATGCGGCTCGGCGAGGGCGAGCAGGTGGTGGAGACCTTCCAGCGCCACCAGGGGATCGAGCTCATCCACGTGCGCGCCGCCGACCGCTACTTCGAGCGCCTCGCCGGCGTGCTCGACCCCGAGGACAAGCGCAAGGCCATCGGCGAGCTCTTCATCCGCATCTTCGAGGACGTCTCCGGTGGCATCGAGGACGCCAAGTTCCTGGTCCAGGGCACCCTCTACCCCGACGTGATCGAGTCCGGCACCGCCAGCGCCGCGAAGATCAAGAGCCACCACAACGTCGGCGGCCTGCCCGAAGACATGCAGTTCGACCTCGTCGAGCCGCTTCGCCTCCTGTTCAAGGACGAGGTGCGCGCGGTGGGCAGCGAGCTGGGCCTGCCCGACGAGATCGTGTGGCGCCAGCCGTTCCCGGGGCCGGGCCTCGGCGTGCGGATCATCGGCGAGGTCACGCCCGACAAGGTGGCGATCCTCCAGAAGGCCGATGCGATCGTGCGCGAGGAGGTCCGATCCGCCGGCCTCGAGCGGGAGATCTGGCAGGCGTTCGCCGTGCTCCCCGACATCCGGTCGGTGGGCGTCATGGGCGACGAGCGCACCTACGGCTACCCGGCGATCATCCGCGCCGTCACCTCCGAGGACGCCATGACCGCCGACTGGGCTCGCTTGCCCTACGACCTGCTCGAGCGGATGTCGAGCCGGATCATCAACGAGGTGGATGGCATCAACCGCGTCGCCTACGACGTGACCAGCAAGCCCCCGGGCACCATCGAGTGGGAGTGACCGGACCCAGGGCCTGATGGCTCGGCCGTCGGCGCGTCGATCTCGATCGCGCTGATCGTGGCGGAATCACTCTGACGACCACGATCAGTGGTCAGCGCAGGCGCGAGCGAGTAGCGTCGCCCGTCAACGCTATGGAACCGGACACGTCGGCCGAGGGAGGGCTGGTCGGTGCCACGGAGGGCGAGCTCGAGCAGCTCGCCGACCGTCACGCCGACGACGTCGCCGCGCTCCACCGCGTCTCGAGCCTGGCACCGGGCGACCCCGACGAGCGGTTGGCTGCCCTGGTCGAGGCAGGCTGCAGGGCGTTGGGGCTGGGCCGCGGGTTCGTGCTGGTGCGGGCGGGCACCGAGCTCGAGGTGCGGGTCGCTGCCGGGCCCGACGACCATGCCGGCCCCGCCCAGGGCGTGCGGATCGTCGACTGGCGGCTCGACGACGTGCTCGCGCGCCAGGCCACCGTCGCCGCGCTCGGCGGACCGGGGTCCCCGGATGCTCCGGGTGCGCTGGGCACCGGTTCGATGGTCGCGTGCCCGCTGTGGGTCACCGGGCGCGTGGCGGGAGCGCTCGCGTTCGCCGACACCGGCCAGCACGCTCCGTTCAGCTCCTGGCAGCTCGCGCTCGTCGACCTCGTCGCCGACGGCGCCGCTCGCATCCTCGAGCACGAGGCGGACATCCGGGCGATGGTGCGCCTCGAGTCTCAGGCCCAGGCGATGATCGACCTGATGCCGGATCCCATCGTCCGGCTCGATCGCCACGGCCAGCAGCTCGCGCCCGATGGCCGTGGGGTGCTCGGGCCGTTCGACCCGACCGCGTCGTTCCGGCCCGCCGGCACCGCGGCGCTGCCGGCGACCTTCGAGCGCGTGGAGCGCGCCGTGTCGTCCGCGCTCGCGTCGGGTCGGCTCCAGTCGGAGGTCTTCGCTGCCGGTCCCGATGGGGGGGACCGGCGCGTCGAGGCGAGGTTCGTGCCGGCGGAGGGCGAGGTCGTCCTGTGCATCGTCCGCGACATCACCGAGCGCCATCGGGCGGAGCTGGCCCTCGCCGAGCAGGTGGCGTTCGAGGCCCTGGTGGCGTCCATCTCGACGCGGTTGATCGGGTGCTCGCCCGAGCTCCTCGATGGGGCGATCGAATCGGGGCTCGGCGAGATCGCGGCCTTCTTCAGCGCAGACCGGGCGTTCATCGACGAGCTCTCCCCCGACGGCGCGACCCTGCGGGTGTCGCACCAGTGGTCTCGCGACCCCGCTCGTCCGACCCGAGGCCGTGGCGAGCGCGTCGACGTGACCGGCTTCGGTTGGCTCACCGCCAGGTTCGAGCGGGCCGGCCACGTGTACGCGCGAGGGCCGGGCTCGATCCCCCGGGAGGCAACCGAGCAATCGCTGGTCGACCCCGAGGACAAGGGCGTGCTCTGGGTTCGCCTCGGCTATGGCGGCGAGCTGGTCGGGGTGCTGGGCCTCACCTGGAAGGTCCACGAACCTCCGCCCTCCGACGAGGTGCTCGGGCTGGTGCGCTTCGCCGCCGATGCGTTCCTGGGAGCGCTGCGTCGCCGGAGCGTGGCCTTGCTGGCCGACGGCCAAGCCGAGGTGTTCGAGCTCATCGCCCGGGGCGCGCCCGTCGCCACCGCGCTGCTCGCGGCCCGGTCGCTCCTCGAGCGCCACACGCTCGGGGCGACCGTGGTGGTCGCCACCGTCGAGGACGGTGGCGTCCTCTCGCTCGTCACCGATGGGACCGCGGACCACGAGCGTGCCGCCCAGGCGTGGTTCGCGGACCTCGAGCCCGGCCTCGGGAACCCGTTCGGCCAGGCGGTGGTCACCGGCGAGCCGGTCATGGTGGCCAACGCGTTCGGCGATCCTCGCTACGACGGCTCGGTGCTGCCGGATCCGACGTTCCTGAGCGCGACGATCCTCCCCGTGCGCTCGTCGCGGAACGGCCGCACGCTGGCGGTGGTGGGGCTGCTCGGCCGTGAGCCGGGGGCGCCGATCGCGCGCCCGGCGGTGCGGGACTCGGTCCTCTCGCTGGTCACCGTCGCTGTCGAGCGCTCGATCGACGAGCGCCGCCTCGCGCACCAGGCCACCCACGACTCCCTCACGGGTGTCGGCAACCGTGCGGCCCTGCTCGACCGCCTCGAGCTCGCGCTGGCCCGAGCCCGCCGCTCGGGTCGTGCCGTGGCCGTGCTCTTCTGCGACCTGGACGGCTTCAAGGCGATCAACGACCGCCATGGCCACGATCGGGGCGATCGCCTGCTGATCGAGGTCGCGGCGCGCGTCGGCCGGGCGGTCCGACCCTCCGACACCGTGTGCCGGACCGGAGGCGACGAGTTCGTCATCGTGTGCGAGGACCTCGCCGACGCCGACCAGGCCCACGCGATCGCCGAGCGCGTCCGCTCCACCGTGGAATCGACGCCGGTCGAGATCGGCGAGCTGCGGTTGCCGGTCGCGATCAGCGTCGGGGTCGCGACCGCGGACCTCGCCCTCGACGACCCCGACCGCCTCCTGCGCACCGCGGACCTGGCGATGTACGCGCGCAAGCAGCAGCGGGCGGCCGCCCGCGCCGGATCCGACGACGGTTCGAGCGACGGCATCGGTCGGGCGGTGCCGTCGACGGTGATCGACCTCGCGGGGGTCGAGGCGCGAGCATCGCTGGTCGACGCAGGCCGTGAGCCCGGCGATGGTTCCGCGGTCCTCGGAGCGGCCCGCTCGGACCCGTTCGCCGCCGACCTCGTGCGAGCGATCGCCGAGGGGACCCTGCAGCTCGTCCACCAGCCGCTGGTCGGCCGCGACGGCACGCTCTCGGGGGTCGAGGCGCTCGTGCGCTGGGATCACCCGGTGCTCGGACCGGTCGGGCCCGCTCGCATCCTCTCGGCGGCCGAGGGGGAGGGGTCCGCGGCCGACCTCGGCCGCTGGGTGCTGCACCAGGCGCTGGCCGACCGGCGACGTTGGATCGTCGCGTGCGGGTCGCCCGCGCCGGTCCCCGTGCACCTCAACCTGAGCGCGGGAGAGCTGGGGAGCGACGCGCTCCTTCCGATGCTCCAGGACGAGCTGGCGGGTGCCGGGCTCGAACCCGACTCGTTGGTGCTCGAGGTGCGAGAGCGGCTGCTCGTCGATCCCGCGCACGCAGCGAAGGTCGCGGAGCTCACCGGTGCGGGGTTCGAGGTCTTGGTGGAGAACGCGGGCCAAGGTGGCCTCTCGCTCAGCGACCTCGCGGGGCAGCGGGTGCGTGGCCTGAAGCTCGGCCACGCGGTCGTCAGCCGGATCCACGAGGACGACCCGCTGGGCGTCGAGGTCGCCCGCTCGCTCGTGCTCCTGGCCCACGGGTTGGGGTGGCGGAGCCTCGCCGTCGGCGTGGAGAGCGACCACCAGCGAGCGGTCCTGTTCGGCTTCGGGGTCGACGCGGTGCAGGGTCGGGTCGTCACCATGCCCCTGACGGTGGCCGACCTGGTCGATTGGCTCTCCGCGCACGCGACGTCATCGGGCGCGTAGCGTCGACCCGATGGCTGAGCTCGTGGGGTACGAGGCGGAGACGTTCGAGGCCGATGGTGCCGAGCGGGTCGTCTTCCGCGCCGGCTCCGGCCCGGCGGTGCTCGTGATCACCGAGGTCCCGGGCATCACCCCCTCGGTGGCGGCGTTCGGGCTTCGGGTGGCCGAAGCCGGCTTCACCGCCGTCCTCCCCTCGCTGTTCGGCGAGCCCGGCCGCGAGCCGACGCCGGGCTACATCGCTCGGACGATCTCGTGGGCGTGCGTCTCGAAGGAGTTCGCCACGTGGGCTCGCAACAAGACCTCGCCCGCCACCGCGTGGGCGCGGGCGCTCGCTCGCCACGAGCACGAGCGGTGCGGCGGACCAGGGGTCGGGGTGGTGGGCATGTGCCTCACCGGCAACTTCGCGCTGGCGATGATGGTGGACCCCGTGGTGCTCGCCCCGGTCCTGTCGCAGCCGTCGCTGCCGTTCGCGCTCACGCCGTCGCTGCGTCGCGACGTGAACCTGGCGCCGGACGACCTCGCGGCGGTGAAGGCCCGGTGCGAGGCCGAGGACGATCTGTGCGTCCTCGGGTTGCGGTTCACGGGCGACTGGATGGCTCCCCACGAGCGGTTCGCCCGGCTGAGCGACGAGCTCGGCGACTCGTTCGTCGGGGTCGAGATCGACTCGTCGAAGGGGAACTCGTTCGGCATCCGCCGTGCCGCGCACTCGGTGCTGACCGAGGACCTCGTCGACGAGGTGGGCCACCCCACGCACGACGCGCTCGAGCAGGTGCTCGAGCTGTTCCGACGGCGCTTGCTGGCGACCTGACCGGTCAGGACCAGCCCGAGGTCGCGTAGCCGCCCGGGTCCGGGTCCGGGTCCTCGGAGCCTTCGTCGTCGGCCGTCGGTCCGGCGTCCGCCGTCGGTTCGTCGGTCTCGGCCCGTCCGTCGTCCACGGCGGCCTCTGCCGCGCCGGAGGCCGGTGGGGCACCTCGGTCGACACGGACCGTGCGGAACTCTCCCGTCTGCTGGTCCCACACGCGTTCGGTGGCGTGCGCCCCGGCCTCTGCTGCCAGCGACCGGACCGCGGCGAGCCGCCGCCGTCGCCCCAAGGGCCCGAGCTTGAGCGACGCGTACGAGAGGCCACCGAGCGGGATCGGCATCCAGAACTGCACCAGCCGCCACGCGAGCACGGCCGAGAGGGCCTCGCCCGCGGGGGCGCCGAAGCCGACGAGGAGCGAGGGGAGCGCGGTCTCCACCACCCCGAGGCCGCCCGGGGTGATCGGGATGGCCGCCAGCACGCCGGCCACCCCGTACGCCACGATCAGGTTGATCGGGTTGAGCGACGTCCCGAACGCCCGGAGGAACACCCACAGCGCGGCTGCATCGAGCAGCCAGTTCGCCGCGGCCCACAGCACGCCGCGGCGCACGAGCTCGGGCTGCTGGGCGAGGTCCTGGATCCGGTCGGCCATCTGGTGCACGAAGCGGGCGGCGGTCTCCTCCTCCACGAACGGGATGCGGCGGAAGATCCCGCGCAGCACCCGTTCGGCGTGGTCCCGCCCCTCGATGAGGAGGTACACGAGCCCACCGGCGAAGAGCAGCAGCAGCACGCCGACGATGGCCGCGGTCACATACAGCGGGCGGAACCCGTTCATCGGGATCGAGATCAGCAGCGACAGCCACAGGATCAGGTTGAGCACCACCGCCGAGCCGAGGCCGACGGTGGCGAGGCTGAACCCCGCGGCGGTGGGGGCGACGCCGGCTTCCGTGAGCAGGCGGTAGCCCAGCGTGCCGCCGGCCGCCGAGCCGCCGGGCACCAGGTTGGTGACCGACCGCGTCGCCAGCTGGATGCGGAAGATGGTGAACAGGTGGAGGCGCGGCTCGGACGGCAGCGTGACCCTGGTGAGGATCGTGTAGCACGCCAGGGCACCGATCTCGAGGCCCACGGCGAGGGCGAGCAGCCACGGGCTGACCTCTTGCAGGAGGCGGGCGGAGGTGCGAGACCGGGCGAGCGTCGGGATGACGAGGTAGTAGAAGACGAAGAGGCTCGCGACGATGAAGATCGTCCGCTGGACCGCTCGTCGGGGCCCCGACGCCTTGCGGCGGGGGGTCACCGGGAGACCGGGAGGGCGGAGGCGCTCGGCGCCGACGGCACGGGTGCGATCCGCCCATTCTTCCGCGCCTCGATGCCCTCGGTGGTCATCGGGTCCCCGATCTTGCTGTCGGACCCCGCCGGTAGGGTGCTCCCGATGCCCTCCGATCGCTCCGACCACGCCATCTTCGAGGGCCTGAACCCAGCGCAGCGCGAGGCCGTGGTGCACGACGAAGGGCCGTTGCTGGTCATCGCGGGCGCGGGCTCGGGCAAGACGCGGGTGCTCACCACGCGCATCGCCCACCTCATCGACAGCGGCGTGTCGCCGTTCGAGATCCTCGCCATCACCTTCACCAACAAGGCCGCCCAGGAGATGAAGCACCGGGTCGGCGCCCTGGTCGGGCCGGTCGCCGAGAAGATGTGGGTCTCCACCTTCCACTCGGCCTGCGTGCGGATCCTGCGACGAGACGCCCATCGCCTCGGGTTCCCGTCCAGCTTCACGATCTACGACCAGGCCGATGCCCAGCGCCTGGTGGGCTACGTGATCCGCGACCTCGGGCTCGATGCCAAGCGCTTCCCGCCGCGCTCGGTGCACGGCACCATCTCGGCGGCGAAGAACGACGATGTCGGTCCCGAGGAGTACGCGGCGCGGGCGTCGGTGATCTTCGAGCGCAAGATCGCCGACGTCTACCGCGAGTACCAGTCCCGCCTCTTGAGGGCCGGCGCCATGGACTTCGACGACCTGCTGCGCAACGTCGTCGAGCTGTTCCGCACCGAGCCCGAGGCGCTCGAGCACTACCGGCGTCGGTTCCGCCACGTCTTGGTCGACGAGTACCAGGACACGAACCGCGTCCAGAACGAGATGATCCTCCAGCTGGCCGGCGATCACCGCAACATCTGCGTGGTCGGCGATGGCGACCAGTGCCTCCTCCCGGGCACCTCGGTTGGCACGCCGAGCGGCGTGGTCCCGATCGAAGGCGTCCAGATCGGCGACGAGGTCCTCGGTGCCACCGGCAGCGGTGCGCTCGCCCCGGCGCGCGTGGTGGCCGTGGCTCCCGGGCGGTACCAGGGTCGGGTGTACCGGGTGCGGGCGGGCGGCCACGAGGTGGTCGGCACCCCTCACCACATCGTGCCCGTGCGCGTGGTCCTCGACCCCGATCACCACGCCGTGCACCTGATGGAGCGCGAGGACCGCGGCTTTCGGATCGGCCGGACCACCAGCGTGCGGACGAACGGGCGAGGGCGCGTCGCCGTCGGGCCTCGCGTCCGCATGAACCAGGAGCACGGCGACCGCCTGTGGATCCTCGGGGTGTACCCGACGGCGGAGGACGCGGCGTGGTGGGAGTCCTGGTTCGCCGCCCAGTACGGCCTTCCCACCGCGTGCTTCCACGATGGCGGCCGCCGGCTCGCCATGGGGCAGGACGCGCTCGACCGGCTCTTCGAGTCGATCGATACTCGGAGTCGGGCGAAGGACCTCCTCGAGGATCTCGACCTGCTCGTCGACTTCCCCCACCTCACCACGCAAGGCGGCGCGCGGCGCCAGGCCGTCGACCTCACGATGTTCTTCGATGCACGGGGTCCCGTCGGGCGCCATCGCGTCCAGTGGAGCTCCAGCCGACCAGCGGTGGCCGAGCGGTTGCGACGGGCAGGCTTCCCGGTCCGCGCCGGCAGGGCCGGCAGCTTCCGCGTCGAGACCGTGCGCCGCTCGTACGTCGAGGCGGTCGAGCTGGCGAACGCGATCGCGTTCGCCGCCGGGGTCGAGGTTCGGCGGCGGGCCAGCATCGGCGGGCAGGTGTGGGAGATGCTGCCGCTCGCGAGCCTCCGTCCTGGGATGGAGGTGCTCGTCTCCGATGGCGGGGAACGGACCCTCCCGGCCACGGTCGATGCGGTGGAGGTCGCCGAGCACGATGGGCCCGTCTACGACCTCGAGGTCGAGCGCCTCCACAACTTCGTCGCCGGCGGCGTCGTGGTGCGGAACTCGATCTACAAGTTCCGCGGCGCGGACATCCGCAACATCTTGGAGTTCGAGGAGGCCTTCCCGGACACGACCGTGGTGGTGCTCGAGCAGAACTACCGGTCCACCCAGACGATCCTCGACGCCGCCAACTCGGTCATCGCCAACAACCTGTCGCGCAAGCCCAAGGAGCTCTGGACCGACGAGGGCGACGGCCACGCCATCATCCGCTACCACGCCGACGACGAGGGCGACGAGGCCCAGTGGGTGGCCCACGAGATCGCCAAGCTGCACGACGGCGGCGATCACCGCTGGGGAGACATCGCGGTCTTCTACCGGACCAACGCGCAGAGCCGGGTCGTCGAGGAGCACCTGCTGCGCAGCGGCATCCCCTACAAGGTCGTGGGGGGCACCCGCTTCTACGACCGGCGCGAGGTGAAGGACGCGCTGGCATACGCGCGATCGGTGGTCAACCCGGCCGACGAGGTGTCGGTGAAGCGGGTGCTGAACACCCCCAAGCGGGGCGTGGGCGATTCCACGGTCGCCCGGCTCGACGCCTGGGCGGCCGTGCAGGGGCTGACGTTCGTGCAGGCACTGCGCCGAGCCGACGAGGCCGGCGTCACCGGTCGGGCGGTCAAGGGCATCGAGGACTTCCTCTCGGTGCTCGACGCCGCCGCGGAGGTGGTCGACGACGGTCCGGGTCCCCTGCTCGAGTCGGTGCTCTCGCGATCGGGCTACGTCGACGAGCTCCAGGCCGAGCACTCGATCGAGGCCGAGGGACGGCTCGAGAACCTGGCCGAGCTGGTGGGCTCGGCACGCGAGATCGAGTCGGTCGACGTCTTCCTCGAGCAGGTCAGCCTCGTCGCCGACTCCGATCAGGTGCCCGACGACGATTCGTCCGTCGTGCTCATGACCCTCCACTCGGCGAAGGGGCTCGAGTACCCCGCGGTGTTCCTCGTCGGGCTGGAGGACGGGATCTTCCCGCACCTGCGGGCCATCGGCGAGCCCGCGGAGCTGGAGGAGGAGCGGCGCCTCGCCTACGTCGGCATCACGCGCGCTCGGGAGCGGCTCTACCTGAGCCACGCCTGGAGCCGCACGATCTACGGATCCACGCAGTACAACCCGCCGAGCCGGTTCCTCGAGGAGATCCCCCAGCGCCTCGTGGAGTCGATCGAGGGGAACCGTCGGGCGTCGCGCTCGGGCTCGTGGGCCGACAGCTCCGCCATGACGTCGTCGCAGTCGAGCTGGGGCGAGCGGCCCGAGCGACGGAGCCGCATCTCCTCCGCGCAGCGCCAGGCGAACCGGGAGCGGATGGTGGACCAGGCGATCGCGGCGGGGGAGCGCGCCGTGGCGGCCGGGGCGGGGTCTGGGCCGTCGTTGCGGATCGGCGACGACGTGGTCCACGCGAAGTGGGGCGATGGCGTGGTGCTCGACCTGCGGGGGGCCGGCGACAAGACCGAGGTCACGGTCCACTTCCCCACGGTGGGGCAGAAGACGCTGCTGCTGGCCTGGGCGCCACTCAAGAAGGCCTGACCCGTCGGGCGCGGGGCGTGATGCTCCTAGGGTGGTCGCCGTGAGGTGGCGCGCGCGCATCGATCTGGCCACCGGCCGCGGGGTCGCGCTGGGGACCCTGCTCGAGCGCGTCGCCGAGGTGCATCCGCACCGGCCGCTCGTCCACGAGGTGTCCGCTGGGAGGACGCTCACGACCACCGAGGCGGCGGCGCTCGTCGATCGGTTGGCGGCCGCGGTGGCGGCCCAGACCGAGCTCGGCGACCGCGTGGTGGTGGCGATGCCGAACGGGTACGACCAGCTGTTCGTGACCCTCGCTGCATCGCGCGCTGGGCGCCTGCCGGCGCCGGTGAACTCCCAGATGACCGGGGCCGAGGTGGAGCACGTCGTGGCGGACTCCGGCGCGTCGCTCGTGGTGCGGTCCATCGACGATCTCGCCGCCGAGCCCGATGCGCTGAGGCCGTTCGGCCGCGCCGTCCAGGCCGATCCCCGGTCGGTCGCCGCGCTCTTCTACACGTCGGGCACCACCGGCGCGCCGAAGGGCGCCGAGCTCACCCACGTGGGGCTCATCGGTGGGCTCTCGGCCACCGCGCTGCTGCCCACGGAGCTGCGCGACGACGAGCTCGTCCTCGCCCTGCCGCTCGCGCACATCTACGGCTTCGCCATGGCGATCGGGGCGGCGTGCGCCGGGGTTCGCGTGTGCTTCCTCGACCGCTTCCACCCGATCGCGGTGCTCGATGCGATCGAGTCGCGGCGCAGCTCGCTGTTCGCCGGTGTCCCGGCGATGTACCGGATGCTCGAGGAGGCGGGGGCAGACGACCGCGACCTCACGTGCGTCCGCTGCTGGATCTCGGGCGCGGACGCCATGCCGGCCGAGCTGGCCCACCGGTTCAAGCGCCGAGGCGCGTCGGTCACGTTGCCGATCGTCGGGCCCGTCGGCGAGGCCGCCTTCGCCGAGGGCTACGGGATGGTGGAGACCGCTGGCGGTGTCGCGGTTCGGGTGTCGCCGCCGCTGGTGCCGGCCGCGCTCGGTGGCTCGATCGGGATGCCGCTGCCCGGCGTGCGCTTCCGGGTCGTCGACGAGGACGGCCACGAGGTGTCGCTCGGAGGGGTCGGCGAGCTCCTGCTGCAAGGTCCCGGGGTGCTGGCCGGCTACCACGGCGCACCCGAGATCACAGCGTCCGCGCTCACCGCCGACGGCTGGTTGCGGACCGGAGACCTGGCTCGCCGCGGACCGCTCGGGATGGTGAACTTCGAAGGCCGGATGAAGGACGTGATCAAGCGGGGCGGGTACTCCGTGTACGCCGTCGAGGTCGAGCACGACCTCGAGGAGCATCCGGCGGTGGTCGAGGCCGCGGTGGTCGGGGTCCCCGACGAGCGCGACGGCGAGGTGCCCGTCGCGGCGGTGCGCCTGGTTGCCGGTGCCACGGTGGCCGCCGTCGACCTCGACGGGTGGGCCGCCAAGCGCATGGCGGCCTACAAGGTGCCGGTGCGCTTCGTCGCGTTCGACGACCTGCCCCGCACCGGGACCGACAAGGTCCAGCGCCGCGAGGTGGCCGCGCTGGTCGCCGCCGTGCTCGACCGAGGCGACTGATCGATCGAGCCGACTGATCGATCGAGCCGACTGATCGATCGAGCCGAAGGACCGTTCGAGCCGAGGGCTCGCTCGCTACCGCTGGGGAACGAGGACGGTCTTGGCGAGGAGCCGTCGCTCGAGGAGGTCGCGCAGCACCGACCCCGCCTCATCGAGCGGTCGGGTGGCGGGCGTGGTGGGGTGCAGGCGACCCGAGCCGACCGCGTCGAGCACCTCGGCGAGGAGCTGGGCCTGCTCGGCGGGATGGCGCATCGCCCACGCACCCCAGTCGACGCCGACGACCGTGCGGTTGTTGAGCAGCACCTGGTTGGCGGGGATCGACGGGATCGACCCGGCGGCGAAGCCGATGATGGCCAAGCGACCGAACGGGCGAAGCGCCCGCAGGGCCGGCTCGGTGTGCCGGCCGCCCACGGTGTCGATCGCGAGGTCGACGCCACCGCCTCCCGCGAGCTCGCGGGCACGTGCCTTGAGGTCCTCGTCCTCGTAGGAGATGGTCGCTTCGGCGCCCATCTCGGTGGCGGCGGCGAGCTTCTCGGGGCTCGACGCGGCCGCGATGACCTGGGCGCCGAGGGACCGGGCCACGTCGATCGTCGCGAGGCCCACCCCGCCGCCGGCACCGAGCACCAGGACGTGCTCGCCGGCTTCGACGGTGGTGCGCCGGGTGAGCGTGAACCACGCCGTGCAGTAGGACTGGACGAGCGCCGCAGCGGTGGCGAGGTCGAGCGTCTCGGGGACCGGGGTGAGCGAGCTCGCCGACACCAGGGCGTGGCTGGCGTAGCCGCCCAGCCCGAGCGACGAGAGCACCCGATCGCCCGCCTCGACCTCGTCGACGCCATCGCCGACGGCGACCACGGTCCCGGCGAGCTCGGACCCTGGCGTGAAGGGAGGCGGAACCTTGATCTGGTAGGTCCCGGCCACGAACAGCGCGTCGACGAAGTTCACCCCGGCGGCCGCGACCTCGACCAGCACCTGCCCAGGACCGGGCTGCGGGGTCGGCTCCTCCTCCACCACGAGGTCCTCGGGCGGGCCCCACGCCTGGCAGACCACCCGGCGCACGAGCTCAGCCTCCCGTGGTGGTGGTGGCTTCGGCCTGGCGCGCCTCGGCGTTGAGGTCGACGTCGAGCCGGCCGTCTCGCACCTTCACGGGGTAGCGCTGGAGCCCCTCACCGTCGGCGGGAGCGGTGAGCGACTCGTCGCACTTGGCGCGGAACAGCTCCTCGTCCGCCTGCCACTCCCACGTGCAGTCGCGGGGCTTGTTCGCCGGGGCCGCCCGGAACGCGTACCAGCCCTCGTCGACGTCGTCGCCCAGGTGCTGGAGGATGATGTCGCGCTCCTTGTTGCCCGAGACGTCGCCGTAGAAGATCGGTCCGCGCCGCGCGATCTCCTTCGCGAGCCGCTCCGCGGAGCCGCCTTGGAAGGTCTGGTCGCCGAGTCGGAGGTCCGAGCTCTTGGTGTTGCGGTTGAGGATCGCGAACGCTCCGGCGGCGAGGAGCAGGACCACGACGCCGACCAGAGCGACGATGGCGGCCTGGCCCACGTGGGCGCGCGACTGGTCGACCGGGCTCATCGTGGATGGGAACACGTTCCAGGCACCTGCCTAGTATCGCCCGAGCCCTCGCCCGAACCTTCATCGTCAGGAGTCCACGTGGACCTTCTCGAGTACCAAGGCAAGCAGTTCTTCGCTTCCTTCGACATCCCTGTCTCGCCCGGCGAGGCGGCCACCACCGTCGATGAGGCCGTGGCCGTCGCGGATCGCATCGGGTACCCGGTCGTGGTCAAGGCGCAGGTGCACGTCGGAGGGCGTGGCAAGGCCGGCGGCGTGAAGCTGGCATCGAACACCGACGAGGCGCGCGAGCACGCGACCAACATCCTCGGCCTCGACATCAAGGGCCACATCGTCAAGACGGTGTGGATCGAGAAGGCCTCCGACATCGCCGAGGAGTACTACGCGAGCTTCACGCTCGACCGTGCGGCGAAGAAGCACCTCGGGATGCTCTCCGCCCAGGGCGGCGTCGAGATCGAAGCAGTCGCCGAGAAGGATCCCGATGCCATCGCCAAGATCTGGATCGACCCGGTCGACGGCCTCACCCCCGAGGCCGCTCGGGCGTGGGTGGAGGAGGCGAAGCTGAACCCGGCCGCCAACGACGGCGCGGTCGACATCCTCCTCAAGCTGTACCGGGCCTACGTCGAGGGCGACGCCGACCTCTGCGAGATCAACCCGCTCATCCTCAAGCCCACCGGCGAGGTGCACGCCCTCGATGCCAAGGTCACCCTCGATGGCAACGCCGAGTTCCGCCACGAGGGCTGGGACGTCTACGACGCCACCCAGGTGCGCGACGAGCGCGAGCAGGCCGCCCACGACAAGGGGCTGCAGTACGTGGGCCTCGACGGGTCGGTCGGCGTGATCGCGAACGGTGCTGGCCTCGCCATGTCCACCGTCGACATCGTCAACCAGGTCGGTGGCTCGCCGGCGAACTTCCTCGACATCGGTGGCGGCGCCAACGCCGAGGTCATGGCCGGCGCGCTCGAGGTCATCAACAACGACCCGAACGTGAAGTCGATCTTCATCAACATCTTCGGTGGCATCACCAAGGGCGACGAGGTCGCCAACGGCATCGTCACCGCCCTCGGCCGGGTGCAGATCGATGCGCCCATCGTGATCCGCATCGATGGCACGAACGCTGAGGAGGGCCGCACGATCCTCGCGGATCACGCCTCGGAGAAGCTGATCTCCAAGCCCACCATGATCGAGGCGGCGAAGGTCGCCGTCGAGCTCGCGAAGTAGCCGGAACCGAAGCAGAGGAACGAGAGAACGATGGCGATCTTCGTCGACGAGAACACCAAGGTCATCTACCAGGGCCTCACCGGTTCCCAAGGCCGGTTCTACGGCCTTCGCAACCGGGACTACGGCACCCAGGTCGTGGGTGGCGTCAACCCCAAGAAGGCCGGCACCGACGTGGATGGCATCCCCGTCTACGGCTCGGTGGCCGAGGCGAAGGAGGCCACCGGTGCCACGGTGTCGTGCGTCTTCATCCCCGCCCCGGGTGTGAAGGCCGCGGTGCTCGAGGCCGCCGAGGCGGGCATGGAGCTGGTGGTGGTCATCACCGAGGGCGTGCCCGCGCAGGACGAGGCGTACTTCTTCAACAAGGTGAAGCGCGACTACCCCGGCACCCGCATCCTCGGCCCGAACTGCCCCGGCATCATCAGCCCCGGCAAGGCCAACATCGGCATCACCGCCGGGGAGATCGCCAAGGCCGGTGGGCCCGTGGGGATCGTGAGCCGCTCGGGCACGCTCACCTACCAGGCGCTCTACGAGCTCAAGCTGCAGGACATCGGCGTCACCACCTGCGTGGGCATCGGTGGCGACCCGGTGCCGGGCACCTCCTTCATCGATTGCCTGGAGGCCTTCGAGGCCGACCCGGAGACGAAGGCCGTCATGCTGATCGGCGAGATCGGCGGCTCCGCGGAAGAGGAGGCGGCCGAGTTCATCAAGAACAAGATGACCAAGCCGGTCTCCGCCTACATCGCCGGCGTCACGGCGCCTGCCGGCAAGAAGATGGGCCATGCCGGTGCCATCGTGTCGGGCGGGAAGGGCACGGCGGCCGCCAAGATGGAGGCGCTCACCGATGCTGGCGTGAAGGTGGGCAACAACCCCACCGAGGCCGGCGAGCTCATGGTGGAGATCGTGCGGGGGCTCGGCCTGTAGGTCGATCTCGTCGGTGCGCGGCGATTCGACGTCGAATCGGCGCGTACTCGCCCGTGCCCAGAACGCAGGAGGCCCGCCACCGATGGGTGGCGGGCCTCTGTCGTCCTCCGGATGTGGCGGCGATTCGACGTCGAATCGGCGCGCACCGACGGCCTAGAAGGGCGTGGGGGGTGCGCCGTTGCCGCCGCCCGAGGAGCCGCCCTTGGTCGGGAGCTCGCCGCCGTCCTCCTGGAACTTCAGGAACGCCCCGACCCCGAGGCCGATCGCGGCCAGCACCGCGATGAACAGCCAGATCGTCCGATCGAGGAGATCCGTGCCTTCATCGTCGCCGCCGACCAGCAAGCGCAGGACCACCAGGAGGGCAGCCAGACCGCCCATGCCCAGGATGAGGAGCGGCTCGGGGACCGGGAGCTCAGGCATCTCCATGTCGGCGAGCTTGGTGGCGACGATCCAGGCGACCATCACCAGCCCCAAGAGCACGGGGATGATGCCCGTGAAGAAGAAGTGCCAGCCGTTCTGGGTCACCGTCACGAACGTGGCGTCGTACTTGAACCAGGGGAGGAACGAGAAGAGGAACAGGGCGATGCCGGAGCCACCGATCACCTTGTCGCCTGTCGAGAGCTTGCTGAAGTCCATGTGGCCGCGCTCCTTGTGGGGTCGTCGGCGCCAAGGTATCGCAGGTGCCCCGAGCGAGGCGGGGATGCCGGACGGTGCTCCTCCCGGGCTGGAAGCCACGACCGGGCCTGCTGGTAGCGTCCCGGCACGTGCGAGTGGCCGTGTTGGTGTCGGGGACGGGGTCGATCCTCGATGCGATGGTCGACGACGGCATCGAGGTGGCGCTGGTCGCCGCGGATCGCCCGTGCCTCGCCCTCGAGCGTGCAGCAGCTGCGGGGATCGCCTCCGAGCTGGTGGAGCGTGAGCGCTGGGATCGCGGGTTCGACCGCGACGGCTACTCGCGGCGGTTCGCGGCGGTGCTGGCTGCCCACGAGATCGACCTGGTGGCGATGGCCGGCTTCGGCACGATCTTCGGTGCCCCCATGCAGGAGGCCTACGGCGGCCGGATCCTGAACACGCACCCCGCGCTGCTGCCCTCGTTCAAGGGCTGGCACGCGGTGCGAGAAGCGCTGGACTACGGCGTCAAGGTCACCGGCTGCACGGTGCACATCGCCGGGCTCGACGTGGACACCGGGCCGATCCTGGCCCAGGAGGCGGTGCCGGTCCTCGAGGGCGACACCGAGGCATCGCTGCACGAACGCATCAAGGAGGTGGAACGTCGGCTCTACCCGGCCACGATCCGCCGCATCATCGACGAAGGGATCCGCCTGCCATGAGGGCGCTGCTGTCCGTGTACGACAAGACCGGGGTCGTGGAGCTCGCACGCGGGCTCCACGAGCTCGGCTGGGACCTGGTCTCGAGCGGGGGCACGGCGTCGGCGATCGCCGAGGACGGCATCCCCGTGACGTTGACCGAGCAGGTCACCGGCTTCCCCGCCATCCTCGGCCATCGGGTGGTCACGTTGCACCCCAAGATCCACGGCGGGATCCTCTCGGATCGGTCGGAGGGCCACCTCGCCGAGATGGAGGAGTACGGGATCGAGGGCATCGACCTCGTGGTCGGCAACCTCTACCCGTTCGGCCAGGATCCGTCGGCCTTCGCGCACGGGGGCGGGGGTGCGGAGGACCTCATCGACATCGGCGGTCCGGCGATGGTCCGTGCCGCGGCGAAGAACCACGCCCACGTCGGCGTCGTCGTCGACCCGGCCGACTACCCGGTGGTGCTCGACGAGCTCCGAGGCTCGGGCAGCCTCTCGGCGCCGACTCGCCGTCGGCTCGCTCGGGCGGCGTTCGCCCACACCGCGGCCTACGACGCCGCGGTGGTGGCCTGGTTCGACGAGGCCGACGATCCGATCCTGCCGCCAACCCTGCACGTCGCCGCCACCCGCGAACCGGTCGCCTTGCGCTACGGCGAGAACCCCCACCAGCGGGCCGCGCTCTACCGGACCGACGGGGCGGACCCGTGGTGGGCCAACGCCACCCAGCACGGCGGGGTGGCCATGAGCTACCTCAACCTGTTCGACGCCGACGCCGCCTGGCTGCTCGCCCACGACCTCGGCGCGGCGACCGGCGCGAAGGCGGCGGTGGCGATCATCAAGCACGCCAACCCCTGCGGCGCGGCGGTCGCCGAGTCGCTCGCCGACGCCTACCAGAAGGCGTTCGACTGCGACCCGCGCTCCGCGTTCGGTGGGATCGTGGCGCTCAACCGGCCGGTCGACGACGAGACGGTCGAGGCCATGGTCGCGGCCGCGCAGGCCGATCTCGTGATCGCGCCGAGCTACGGGCCTGGGGTCGTCGAGCGGCTGCAGGCGAAGCGCAAGAACACCCGACTCCTCGAGGCGCCCGCCCCGGTCCCCAACGCTCGACACCTCCGCCCGGTCACGGGTGGGTGGCTGGTCCAGGAGCCGCACCGCGTGGCGTCGTCGCCGTCGGAGTGGCGGGTGGTCACGCAGCGCCAGCCGACCACGACCGAGCTCGACGATGCCGCCCTGGCGTTTCGGATCTGCGCGGCGGTGTCGTCGAACGCGATCGTCCTGGTGAAGGACGGGGTCGCCTGGGGCATCGGGGCTGGCCAGCAGAACCGGGTCGAGTCGGGTCAGCTCGCGGCGCAGAAGGCCGATGGTCGGGCGGCGGGCGGCGCGTGCGCGAGCGACGCGTTCTACCCGTTCGCCGACGGCATCGAGGCGGCCGCGGCCGCCGGGGTCGCGGTCATCGTGCAGCCCGGCGGTTCGGTGCGCGACGAGGAGACCATCGCCAAGGCGGACGAGCTCGGCGTGGCGATGGTGTTCACCGGCGAGCGGCAGTTCAAGCACTGATCGGATGCGATGGAGGACGACGTGCACCACGTGAAGCTCATGCCCGGCGGGCCGGTGGCCGACGCCGTGTTCGCCGCCCTCGGCCCCCGGATCGACGCGCTCGTGGCTGCGGGGCGCACCCCGGGGCTGGGGACGATCCTGGTGGGCGACGACTCGGCATCGGCCGGCTACATCCGCATGAAGATGGAGAAGGCGCAGGCCCTGGGGTTCACGTCGCCTCACGTGCACCTGCCGCAGTCGGCCTCGCAGGCCGACGTCCTGGCTGCGATCCGGTCGATGAACGATGCGGCCGACGTCGACGCGGTGCTCCTCCAGCACCCGACGCCGCCGCAGATCGACTTCGATGCGGCGCTGCTCGAGCTCGATCCCGACAAGGACGTCGACGGCCTCCACCCGGTGAACATGGGTCGGCTGGCCCTCGGCATGCCCGGCCCCGTGCCGTGCACGCCGGCAGGGATCGAGGCGTTGCTCGCGCACTACGAGATCCCCGTGTCGGGGCGTGAGGTGTGCATCCTGGGCCGAGGGACGACGCTCGGTCGACCGCTCGCGCTGCTCCTCACGCAGAAGCGGCCCACCGCGAACGCCGCCGTGACCGTGGTGCACACGGGGGTGCCGGACTGGTCTCGCTACACGAAGCGCGCCGACATCGTGATCGCTGCAGCCGGCGTGCCAGGGATCCTGCAGCCGGAGCACCTCACGCCGGGGGTCGTCGTGGTGGGCGGAGGAGTGCGCTACGAGGGCAAGCGGTTGCTCCCAGACGTCGACGAGCGTTGCGAAGCGGTCGCGTCGGCGATCACCCCCCGACTCGGCGGTGTGGGCCCCACGACGATCGCGCTGCTGTTCCGCAACGCGGTCGAAGCCGCGGAGCGGCGAAGCGGCCTCGCCTAGCCTGCTGCCCACCATGACGCGGATCTCCGACCTGCTCGCCAAGGGGCCCACCTGGTCCTTCGAGTTCTTCCCGCCGAAGACCCCGGAGGGCATGGCGGCCTTCGACGCCGCCGTCGATGACCTGTCTGCCCTCGAGCCCGCCTTCGTCTCCATCACCTACGGCGCGGGCGGAGCCGCCCGCGACACCACCTACGACTTGGTGGTGCGGGTGGACCACGACCAGTCGTTCCCGGCGATGCCCCACCTCACCTGCGTCGGCCACACCCGGGCGGAGCTGGTCGACCTCCTCGAGGGCTATCGGGACCACGGCATCGAGAACGTCCTCGCTCTCGCCGGCGATCCGCCGAAGGACGGCTCCCCGGCCGGTGGCGACTTCACCTATGCGACCGAGCTGGTCGAGCTCGTCCGCGAGGTGGGCGACTTCTCGGTCGGTGTGGCTGCCTTCCCCGAGGTCCACCCCCGGTCGAGCGACCGTGCGACCGACCGCCGTCACCTCGCCGACAAGCTGGCGCTCGCCGACTTCGGCATGACCCAGTTCTTCTTCGACGTCGACCACTACCGCCGCCTGATGGGCGAGCTCGCCGATCTGGGGTGCACGACGCCGGTGCTGCCAGGCGTCATGCCGTTCGTGAGCGTCGCCGGCACCCGCCGGATGGCCGCCATGAACAACACGGCCATCCCCGCGGCGCTCCAAGAGCGGCTGGACGCCGTCGACGGCGATGCCGAGGCAACCCGTCGCCTCGGCATCTCGGTGGCCACCGATCTCGTCGCCGAGCTCCTCGAGCTGGGGGTGCCCGGTGTGCACCTCTACGCCATGAACCGGGCCGCGTCGATCCAGGCGATCTACGACAACCTCGGGTTGCGGCGCTGAGCCCGACAGGCGGCGTCGCCGGTCGCCGTCGCCGGTCGCTCGGTCAGCCCAACAGCGTGAGGGCCTCGTTGAGCGTCGGGCTCGGCCGCATGGCCGCCTCCGCCAGCTCCGGGCTGGGGGCGTAGTAGCCGCCGATGTCGACGGGCGCCCCCTGGACCTCGAGCAGCTCCCGGGTGATCGCCTCCTCGCCGTCGATCAGCGCGGTCGCGAGGGGGGCGAACCGTGCCGCGAGGTCCGCGTCCACGGTCTGGGCCCCGAGCTCCTCGGCCCAGTAGCGAGCCAGGTAGTACTGGCTGCCCCGGTTGTCGATCTCGCCAGCGCGGCGGGAGGGGTTGCGACCCTCGTCGAGGAACCGAGCGGTGGCGGCGTCGAGCGTGTCGGCGAGGACCTGGGCGCCGGTGTTGCCGGTGACGGTGGCCAGGTGCTCGAACGACACGGCGAGGGCCAGGAACTCGCCGAGCGAATCCCAACGCAGGTGGTTCTCGGCGAGGAACTGCTGGACGTGCTTGGGAGCGGAACCTCCCGCTCCGGTCTCGAAGAGCCCGCCGCCGTTCATGAGCGGGACGATCGACAGCATCTTGGCGGAGGTGCCGAGCTCGAGGATCGGGAAGAGGTCGGTGTTGTAGTCGCGCAGCACGTTGCCCGTGACCGAGATGGTGTCCTCCCCGCGGCGGATCCGCTCGATCGAGTACCGGCACGCGTCAGCGGGTGCCAAGACCTCGATGGTGAGCCCGTCGGTGTCGTGGGACGGGAGCTCGGCTTCGATCTTGGCGATGAGCTGCGCGTCGTGGGGTCGCTCGGCGTCGAGCCAGAACACCGCCGGCGCACCGGTCGCGCGGGCCCGGTTGACCGCGAGCTTGATCCAGTCGCGGATCGGGGCGTCCTTGACCTGGCACATGCGCCAGATGTCGCCGGCCTCGACCGCCTGATCGAACACGACTCGCCCGTCGCTCGCGGCGGTGACGCGCACCGTGCCATCGACGGGGATCTCGAAGGTCTTGTCGTGGCTGCCGTACTCCTCCGCCTTCTGGGCCATCAGGCCGACGTTCGGGACCGATCCCATCGTGGACGGATCGAACGCGCCGTGCTCCTTGCAGTCCTCGATGACCACCTCGTAGATGCCCGAGTAGCACGAGTCCGGGATGACGGCGAGGGTGTCTTGCTGGTTGCCCTCCGCGTTCCACATCTGCCCCGAGGCCCGGATCATCGCCGGCATCGAGGCGTCGACGATCACGTCGCTGGGGACGTGGAGGTTGGTGATGCCCTTGTCGGAGTCGACCATGGCGATCGCCGGGCCCGTCTCGTACGCGGCGGCGACCTCGGCCTCGATCGCGGTGCGCTGGGCGTCGGGGAGCTCGCTGACAGCGGCGAGGACCGACGCCATGCCGTCGTTGGGGTTGGCGCCGAGCTCATCGAGCAGCGCGCCGTGCTCGTCGAACACGTTGGGGAAGAACGCTCGGACGGCGTATCCGAACATGATGGGGTCCGAGACCTTCATCATCGTGGCCTTGAGGTGGATCGAGAAGAGCAGGCCGTCGGCCTTCGCCGCGGCGACCTGGTCGGCGAGGAAGGCTTGGAGCGCCGACCTGCTCATGAAGGTCGCGTCGACCACCTCGCCGGCCAGCACCGGCAGGGCCTCCTTGAGCACGGTGACAGACCCGTCCGCGCCGATGAGCTCGATGTGCAGCACGTCGTCGGCCGGCAGGGTGGCGGATTGCTCGTTGTGGCGGAAGTCGCCGGCCGACATCGTGGCCACGCGGGTCTTCGAGGTCGGCGACCAGGCGCCCATCGAGTGGGGGTGCTTGCGGGCGTACTCCTTCACCGCCAGGGGGGCGCGCCGGTCGGAGTTGCCCTCACGCAGCACCGGGTTGACCGCGCTGCCCTTCACGCGGTCGTAGCGGGCCTGGGCGTCGCGCTCGGCGTCGGTGGCGGGGTCGTCGGGGAAGTCGGGCAAGGCGTAGCCGTCGGCTTGGAGCTCGGCGATCGCGGCCTTCATCTGCGGGATCGACGCGCTGATGTTGGGGAGCTTGATGATGTTGGCTTCGGGCCGGGTGGCCAGCTCGCCGAGCTCCGCGAGGGCGTCGGCGGTTCGCTGGTCCTCGGGGAGCAGATCGGCGAAGGTGGCGAGGATCCGACCGGCGAGGGAGATGTCGCGACTCTCGACGGTGACGCCGGCAGCGCCGGCGAACGCGGCCACGATCGGCAGGAACGATGCGGTGGCCAGCGCCGGTGCTTCGTCGGTGTGCGTGTAGATGATCTTCGAATCCGTCATTGCGATCTTCCGGCGTGCTGCGTGGTTTGGACAGCCAGACCCTACCGAGCGTCCCCGGCATCGACGGACGGCGGGGTATGGCGGGGGATGGCGGCGTCGTGGAGGGTCGGTAAGATCTGACGGTCCGTCAGATCTGCGTTCGGAGGACCGTCAGATGCTCGATCACCTGATCCAGGGAGGCACCGTCGTCGACGGCACCGGGGCGCCGGCGCGGTTGGCCGACGTCGGGGTGCGCGATGGACGGATCGTCTCGGTGGCCGAGCCGGGCGCCATCGTCGAGGAAGCGGTGAACGTCGTCGACGCGAGCGGCCACCTGGTGATCCCCGGGGTGATCGATCCGCACACGCACTACGACGCCCAGCTGTTCTGGGACCCGGGCGCGTCGCCGTCGAACGTCCACGGCGTCACCACGATCATCGGCGGCAACTGCGGCTTCACCCTGGCTCCGTTGCGGGCAGATGACGCCGCGTACACCCGCGAGTTCATGGCGAGCGTCGAAGGCATGTCGGTCGCGGCGCTGGAGGAGGGCGTCCCGTGGAACTGGGAGACGTTCGAGGAGTACCTCGAGCGCCTCGAGGGGAACGTCGGCGTCAACGCGGCGTTCCTGGTGGGCCACAACGCCCTGCGCCGCTACGTGATGGGTGCCGACTCGGTGGGCAGCGAGGCGAGCGCCGAGCAGATCGAGGCGATGCAGGCGTTGCTGGCGGAGTGCATCGATGCCGGTGGGCTCGGCTTCTCCACCACGCTGAGCCGGACGCACAGCGATGGCGACGGCAACCCGGTCGCTTCGCGCTGGGCCTCGAACGAGGAGATCCTCGCGCTGTGCGAGGTGGTGGGCGACAAGCCGGGCACCACCCTCGAAGCGATGACCGACGGCTGCCTCGATCGGTTCAGCGACGAAGAGATCGAGCTGTTCTCCGACATGTCCGCCACCGCCAAGCGGCCGCTGAACTGGAACGTCCTCACCATCGACTCGAAGGAGCCGGGGCGGATCCCCAGGCAGCTGTCGGCCGGTGATCGCGCCGCAGCCAAGGGAGGGCGGATCGTGGCGCTGACGCTGCCGGTGCAGGTGCCCATGAACATGAGCTTCCTGAACCACTGCGGTCTCTTCCTGATCCCCGGTTGGAAGGACGTCCTCGGGCTCCCGGTGCCGGAGCGGATCGCGAAGCTCCTGGATCCGGAGGTGCAGGCGACGATGTTGGCGCAGGCGCAGTCCGATGAGGCAGGCGTCTTCAAGCGGCTGGCGGACTTCGAGAACTACATCATCGGCGACACCTACTCGGAGGCCAACGAGGGGTTGAAGGGTCGACGGGTGGGTGATCTCGCTGCCGAGCGGGGGAGCGACGCGTTCGCCACGCTCATCGACATCGTCGTGGGCGACGAGCTGAAGACGGTGCTGTGGCCGATCCCGCCCGATGGTGACGATGCTTCCTGGGAGCTGCGGCGCCAGACGTGGGCGGACGACCGGGCGATCCTCGGCGGGTCCGACGCTGGAGCGCACCTCGATCGCATGTGCGGGGCCCCGTTCCCCACCCGGTTCCTGGGCGACACCTTGCGGGGCCGCAAGCTGGTGTCGTTGGAGCGGGCCGTGCAGCTGATGACCCAGGTGCCGGCGGAGCTGTTCGGGCTCGTCGACCGGGGGCTCGTCGCGGAGGGGTTCCACGCCGACCTGGTCGTGGTGGATCCCGAGACCGTCGGTTCCGAGCTGGCTGAGCTCGTCCACGATCTGCCGGGGAGCTCCCCGCGGCTCACCGCCGGTTCGATCGGGGTGCATCGCGTGCTCGTCAACGGCACCGTGGTGGTCGAGGACGGCAAGTCCACCGGGGCGCTGCCCGGCACCATCTTGCGGAGCGGCCGAGACACCCGGACCGTGGCCACCTCCTGACCGCTCCGGCCCCGGTTCGTCGGGTCGGCTTGGTTCGTCGAGGTCGTCTGGGTTGCCGGGTGGCAGCCAGCGATCTGGGTCGAGGTCGAGCTCCGGGTCGATGAGGGTTGGCTCCGGGCTTCGCCGTACCGGCGAGCTCCGGTAGCGGGGGTCGAGCTCATAGGTGGCTCTTGCCACCCGCCGCGCTCGGCCGCGCTCCACCTCGTGGCCCATGGCGTCTCCCAAGGCCTTCACCGGGTGGGGGCTGGCGATCTGGTAGCCGTGGTGGTGGAGGAGGGCATGGAGCTGCTTCAGCTGCAGGGTCCCGTACCGACGTAGGACGGCGAGGCACGCGTACCGAAGGCCGCGGCCCCAGAGGTCGATGGCATCGTCGTGGGCGGGTGGAAGCGGTGGGGCCTCGGCGTCGGGAGGCTCTCGTCCGGCTCGGTGGGGGATCCGGGGCCAGAGCTCCTCGCGGAGGTCGTCGAGCTCATCGAGGAGCTCGATCCGCCGCGTGGTGGTCTGCTGGAGCGCTCGGTCGATCTCGGCCAGCTCGCACATCTTGCGGTTGCGGATCGCTTGCAGAGCGATTCGCCGTCGGCTCGGCGTCCGCTGGATGGAGCGCATCGGTCGCGTGCGTCGGTATCGCTGCACGGCCGCCCGGCGGGTGGGCCGGTGTGGCGCGTCGAGGTCGGGATCGCGGGTCGGGGGTTCGTCGTCCGGGGCGGGAGGGACCGGGCCGTGCATGGTTCGTGCCTCAGGTGCGGGAGGTGACCGGGATGGGAGTCGCGCAGGCTCCGAGCGGGAAGGCGCCACCAGGTTGGTCCGGGGGTGTGACAACGAAGCTTCGTTGGCCTGCGTCTGGGGTCCCGACCTTCGGCCGCGCCCGACCTTCGGCTCGTGTCGATACGCGGCGATTCGACGTCGAATCGCCGCGTATCGTCCGCGCCCGGCGGCCCAGTCGGGTCTGGGGTGGGGGGCGGTAGGTTCGAGTCGACCCAGGAGAAGGACGAGATGCTGCGGTTCGAGAAGCTCTACATCGGTGGCAGGTGGGTCGACCCCGCGGCCGCGGATCTGATCGAGGTCGTCAACGCTGCATCCGAGCAGGTGATGGGCGTGGTTCCAGCGGGAACGCCTGCGGATGTCGACGCTGCGGTGGCGGCCGCGGCGGCAGCCTTCGACGGATGGGCCGCCCTACCGCCAGCCGACCGCGCCGCCTTCGTCCAGGCCATCGCCGATGGGATCGCCAAGCGCCAAGACGAGATCGCCGAGATCATCTGCGGTGAGGTCGGCATGCCGATCTTCCTCTCGAAGCGGATCCAAGCCGGGCTGCCGCAGACGATCGCGTCGAGCTACCCCGGAATCGTGGCCGACTTCGCTTGGGAGGAGGAGGTCGGCTCGTCGCTCGTCATCCAGGAACCGATGGGCGTCGTGGCGGCCATCACGCCCTGGAACTACCCCTTGCACCAGATCGTGCTCAAGGTGGCACCGGCGCTGGCCGCTGGGTGCACCGTCGTCCTCAAGCCGAGCGAGGTCGCCCCGCTGAACGCGTTCGTGCTCGCCGAGATCATCGACCAGGTCGGCCTCCCCGCGGGGGTGTTCAACCTCGTGTCCGGGACGGGCTCGGTCGTTGGCGAGGCCCTCGTGGCCCATCCGCAGGTCGACATGGTCAGCTTCACGGGCTCCACCCGCGCCGGACGGAGGGTCGCCGAGGTCGGGGCAGCGACGATCAAGCGGGTCGCGCTCGAGCTCGGAGGCAAGTCCGCCAACATCCTCCTCCCCGATCTCGAAGGAGAGGACCTCGAGAAGGCGGCGAAGGCCGCGGTGGGCTCCGCGTTCTTGAACTCCGGTCAGACCTGCACCGCCTTCACCCGACTACTCGTCCCAGCCGACCGCCACGATGAGATCGTTGACCTGGTGCGTGACGAGGTCGAAGGCACCTACACCCTCGGCGATCCCGCGACCGGCGGCGGCCGCCTCGGTCCCCTCATCTCCGATGTCCAGCGAGCGCGTGTGCGCGACTACATCCAGCGAGGCATCGACGAGGGTGCCACCCTGGTCACGGGCGGGCGGGAGCAACCCGATGACCTGCCCGTCGGCTTCTACGTCAAGCCCACCGTCTTCGCGAACGTCGACAACCAGATGGCCATCGCACGCGAGGAGATCTTCGGACCCGTGCTGTCGATCCTGCCCTACGACACCGTCGACGACGCGGTGGCGATCGCGAACGACTCGCCCTACGGCCTCTCCGGTGGCGTGTGGGGCGCCGACGTCGAGGCGGCCACCTCGGTGGCTCGGCGGCTCCGCACCGGCGGTGTCGAGGTGAACGGTGGTCGCTACAACCCCCTCGCGCCCTTCGGGGGGTTCAAGCAGTCGGGCCTCGGCCGGGAGGGGGGTCGCGCCGGTCTGGAGGAGTACCTCCAGACGAAGTCACTCCAGCGTTGAGCGCGGCGTAGCCCCTACCGCTCGTCGTGGCCCTCCCACGACCGCACTCGGGTCCACCGGGCCCCGATCCGGGTTGCGTGGTACGCCCAGGCTCGCCGGCCCGCGGCACCGACCCGCATCCGGACGTAGGGGTCGACCAGCGGATCGGGTGGGTCGCCGAGGCCCTCCATCTCGTCCAGGTCCGCCAGCATCTCGCGGAGCCGGTGCTCCGCGAACTCGACGACCATCCCTGGCACCACCGTGTCGCTCGACGGGTCGAAGCGCGCCGCTGGCCACCCGCGGCCGGTGTCCCACAGCTCCCCTGGGACCGTTGCCGGCGACCATCCGACCGCATCGGGTGCGAGCAGACCCCATCGCAGGTGGCCGGGCAGCAAGGTGCCGTACACGAAGAGGTGATCCGACCTCACGTGCCCACTCTCGCATCCGGAGCGTGCCAACCCGCACGTCGGTACCCTCTGCCCACATGCCGCTCTCCGAGCACCTCCCGACGGCGCTGCGAGGCGTCGCCGCCCGCCTCCCCGGTGCGCTCGCGCCGCCGGTCGAGGACGGAACGCCGACCCCGACCATCGTCATCATCGGATCTGGGTTCGGCGGTCTCGGCATGGCGATCCGCCTCAAGCAGGCGGGGATCCACACGTTCACCATCCACGAGAAGGCGGACTCGGTCGGCGGCACCTGGCGTGACAACACCTACCCCGGGGCGGCGTGCGACGTCCCGTCGCACCTCTACTCGCTGTCCTTCGCCCCCAAGGCCGATTGGACGCGCCGCTTCCCCGAGCAGTCGGAGATCCTCGACTACCTGAACGAGGTCGTCGATCGATTCGACCTCGGCTCTCACCTCCGGTTCGGCTCGGAGCTCGTCGAGGCGTCGTGGGACGACGACGCGCGGTCGTGGGATCTCCGCTTCGCCGATGGCACGATCGATGCGGCGCAGGTCCTGATCGCGGCCACCGGTCAGCTGAACCGACCGCACGTGCCTCGCATCGACGGATCCGATGCCTTCGCCGGGAACGCGTTCCACTCCGCTCGGTGGGACCACGAGGTCGATCTGGCCGACAAGGACGTCGCGGTCATCGGCATCGGTGCGAGCGCCATCCAGTTCGTCCCCCAGGTGGCGGCATCGGCGCGCTCCGTGACGCTCTACCAGCGGAGCAGCAACTACGTCGCACCGAAGCCCGACGGGGAGTTCACCGAACGCCAGCGCGCTCGGTTCGAGCGGCACCCGCTCCTCCAGCGCGCCTACCGCTTCTCGATCTGGGCCCGCTTCGAGGTGCGGTTCACGTGGTTCCGACGCGGATCGCGTGTCGGGCGCCTCGTCGAGGGGCGGTTCAAGTCGGAGCTCGCCAAGCTCGTCTCCGACGACTTGACCCAGCAGGCGCTGATCCCCGACTACACGTTCGGGTGCAAGCGGGTGCTCATCGCGAACGACTGGTACCCGACCCTGCTGCAGCCTCACGTCCACGTCGTCACGGATCGGGTCGAGCGCATCGAGCCCGAGGGCGTGGTCGCGGACGGCGAGCTTCGTCGAGCAGAGGTCCTCATCTACGGAACAGGGTTCGAGTCCACCGGCTTCCTGGCCCCGATCCACGTGGTCGGGCGCGCCGGACGAGACCTGCGGGAAGCCTGGGCCGACGGCGCACGAGCCCACCTCGGCGTGACCGTCGCCGGGTTCCCGAACCTGTTCCTGCTGTACGGGCCCAACACCAACCTCGGGCACAACTCGATCGTCTTCATGCTCGAGCGCCAGATCAGCTACATCCTCACGACGGTGCGCCGGATGGTGGAAGACGGGATCGGGTCGGTCGAGGTCCGCTCCGATGTGCAGGAGGCGTCCAACGATCGGCTCCAACGGCGGCTGCGCCGCACCGTGTGGGCCGATTCCTGCCACTCCTGGTACAAGACCGCGGCCGGACGGATCACCAACAACTGGTCGGGGCTCACCCTCGACTACTGGCGGCGGACCGCGCGGCCACGCTGGCAGGACTTCCGGCTCGAACCTCGGTCGACCACCGCCGAGGCCCATTCGGGAGCCGAGCGGGTGCGTCACTAGGGTTCGACTCGGTCCGATGCCTGGCCCGCCGGCGCGGACGCACCCCGATCGACATCCGAGGAGACCGCCATGACCACCGAGCCCGTCCGCGTTGCCGTCACCGGAGGCGCCGGCCAGATCGGCTACAGCCTGCTGTTCCGGATCGCCAGCGGGGCGCTGCTCGGCCCGGACACGCCGGTGGTCCTCCAACTGCTCGAGATCACGCCTGCGCTGGGCGCCCTCGACGGCGTCGCCATGGAGCTCGAGGATTGCGCCTTCCCGCTGCTCGCCGGCGTCGTCAAGACCGACGACGCCGACGTGGCGTTCGGTGACGCGGACATCGCGCTGCTCGTGGGATCGCGGCCCCGGACCGCAGGGATGGAGCGTGGGGACCTGCTCTCCGCGAACGGAGCCATCTTCACCGCGCAGGGCAAGGCGCTGTCCGACTCGGCGAAGAAGGGGGTGAAGGTCCTGGTGGTGGGCAACCCGGCCAACACGAACGCGCTGATCGCCATGAACAACGCCCCGGAGATCGATCCCAAGCAGTTCACGGCGATGACCCGGCTCGATCACAACCGAGCCATGGCGCAGCTGGCCGCCAAGACCGGCAGCACCGTCAACGACATCACCAAGATGACGATCTGGGGCAACCACTCCGCCACGCAGTACCCCGACCTGTTCCACGCCGAGGTCAACGGGCAGAGCGCGGCCGCCCTCGTCGACGATCAGGCGTGGCTCGAGGGCGACTTCATCCCCACCGTGCAGAAGCGCGGCGCCGCGATCATCGAAGCTCGAGGCTCGTCGTCGGCGGCGTCGGCTGCGAACGCCGCCATCGACCACGTCCGCGACTGGGTCGCCGGCACGCCCGCCGGCGACTGGGTGTCCATGGCGGTCCCGTCCGACGGCTCCTACGGCGTCCCGGAGGGCCTCATGAGCTCGTTCCCGTGCACCTGCGAGGGCGGGGAGTGGTCGATCGTCCAGGGCCTGGAGCTCGACGAGTTCTCACGCGGCCGCATCGACGCTTCGGTGGCCGAGCTGGCCGACGAGCGTGACGCGGTGCGCGAGCTGGGCCTCATCTGAAGCTCGCCCACCCCACCGAATCGGGGCGGTGCGCGGCGAATCGACGTCGAATCGCCGCGCACCGTCGAGGGCAGCGGCCCGGGGTGGGGCCACCTGAGCAAGCTCAGGGCTACTTGAGGAAGCGGCTCGTCGTGTTGTCGGCGAGCACCCGGCCTCCGGTCTGGCAGGTGGGGCAGTACGCGACGGTGTAGCTGCGGTACTCCACGGCTCGGATCCCGTCGCCGCACACCGGGCACGGCTCGCCGACGCGGTGGTGCACCGCGCCGGAGCGCTCCGCGGAGCGACCCATCTCCCCGCGCCCGCGCTCCTCGGCGAGCGACTCGGCGATGCAGGTCGACGCGGCCGCAGCGAGCGCCTCGACCTGCGTCGGCGAGAGCTTGGACGAGCTCGCGAACGGCGACACCTTCGCCCGATGGCAGATCTCGTTCGCGAGCCGACGTCCGATCCCCGCGACGGCATGCTGGTCGCGCAGCACCCCGTGCAACCGACCGCTCCGGCCCGAGAGCACCTCGGCCCAACCAGCAGCATCGAGCGAGTCGGCCTCCGGTCCCAGCTCATCGAGCGGCGCCTGGGCGATCGGGTCCCCCTCCACCACCCACACCCCCGCCTTGCGCTCGGTCCCCGGCTCGGTGAGCAGCAGCGCAGAGCCGTCTTCGAAGGTCCACCTGGCGATGCCGCCGCGGGGCTTGGCGGATTGCTTCGCATCGGGCTTCCACCGCCCACCTTGCATCAGGTGCACCACGAAGGTGACCGGTCCCGCTGCGAGCGTCAGGTACTTGCCGCGCCGGCCGAACGGGCCGACCGCCTGGCCCACCGCCTCTGCGGGGTCTGGTCGGAACGTCTTGAGCGCCGTGAAGGTGATCGGCCGGAACCCAGCGAGCACCCGGCCGCCGAACGAGGCGTCGAGCCGCTCCGCGTGGGCTTGGAGCTCGGGAAGCTCAGGCACGGCCGAGCCACTTGGCCGCCGGGCTGCTCACCCAGCCTCCTCGACGACGACCTCGGATCGAACCGCGGCGAACACGTCCTGCAGCTGCTCGAAGGTCCCGACGTGCTCGAGCAGCACCCGCAGATCGCCCCCTACGCGCAGCCGGCCCGCCATGAACGCGCGCTGTGCCGAGCCGGTTCCCGTGGCGATGGCCGCGGCGGTCGCGTAGTCCTGGCTGAACCGGATCAGGGGCTCCGGGGCCGGTCCCGGTCGGACGTGCACCTGCCCGTGGTCGACCACGACGTGGAACCGCACGTCGCCCCACGGCGACCCGGTGACCTCCTGCTCGACCACCAGGTGCAGCCCCGCGCTCAGCGCCCCCAGGGCCTCGTCGCTCGTCGCCGCCGCATCGAGCGCAGCGATCCACTCGTCGCTCAGGAACCTCACCATCGGGGCCCACGCTACCGCCGCCCTACGATCCGGCCCGATGGCTGACGAACCTGGTGACCCGACCCCGCGTCCGAGCGATGAGGGTTGGCACCAGCCCGGTGCCGGCACCTGGTGGAACGAGAGCTGGTACCTCGACTTCGTCGACCCGGCCAACGGGATCGGCGGCTACCTGCGCCTCGGCCTGTACCCGAACCAGGGGCGGGCCTGGTACTGGGCGTGCGTGGTGGGGCCCGGACGACCGCTCGTCACCGTCATCGACCACGACGTCCCGCTGCCTCGGACCGGGACCCACGAGATCCGGACCGAGGGCCTCTGGGCGGACCTCACGGTGGAGACGCCGCTCGACCACCTGTCTGCGGGGCTCGAGGCGTTCGCGGTCGGCGTCGACGATCCCAGCGAGGTGTACGGCGACCTCCGCGGCGACCGGGTGCCGCTCGGCTTCGACCTGGAGTGGGAGACCGACGGAACCCCGTACGCGTATCCCGGGGTCACTCGCTACGAGGTTCCGTGTCGAGTGCACGGCGAGGTCCTGGTCGGCCGCGAGCGGTTCGAGATCGACGGTCACGGCCAGCGCGACCACTCCTGGGGCGAGCGTGACTGGTGGACCTACGGCTGGAGCTGGACCGCCGGGCGCCTCGACGACGGCACCCGCTTCCACGGGGTGGACGTCGACCTGGGCGGCGCGCCCCTCTACGCCACCGGGTACGTGCAGCCCCCGGGCGGACCCCTCGCTGCCACCGACCAGGTCGCTCACTCGCTGCACCAGGAGGCGCCCGGGGTCCCCGGCTCCGGCACCTGGCGCGTCGCCGACCTCGACCTGCGGGTGGAGCCGATCGCCACGTCCCCGGTCCACCTCGTGAGCGAGGACGGGCGTCGGAGCCGGTTTCCCCGGTCGTGGTGCGAGTTCACCGCGGCCGATGGCCGCACCGGTCAGGGCTGGACGGAGTGGAACCTCATCGAGCGCGTCGGCGACTGAGACCGGCGTCCGCCACGACGCTCGCCCCGAGCGCCACCAGCCCCCCGGTGGCGAGCCACTGCGCGACCGGGGAGAACGTCCCCCCATCGCTGCCCGGGCCCGCCCCAGCCCCGGTGAGCGCGACGACCCCAGCACCGAGGACGAGCCCGATCGCGACCGCCCAACCCCACCGGGCGAGCGGACGGGTCACGAGGAGCGCCGTCAGCGCCACCACCGCCACCAGGACGATGCCACCCAGCCCGGCCAGCGCGACGCCGACCACGGCGCCGGCCGCCGCCGTCGCGGCGCCCACGCGTCGATCGAGCGGTCGCGGCGTGACGATCGAACCCGATCGTCGCCCTCCGATCGTCGCTCCCGCCGCCAGCACCACCAGGGCGATCGCACCGATGGCGAGGCCGGCTCGCTGGGTCGTCGCCGGCCGGTAGTGCAGGCGGACCGTGCCCGCGGCGCCGCTGGGAACGATCCATCCCTGCCGCCAGCCGTCGACGCGCAGGGGCTCGAGCACCTTGCCATCGAGCGTGGCCTCCCAACCGGCGTTGAGGTTCTCGGTGGTGGCGAGGATGGATTCCGGGCCGGCGCCCAGGTGCACGGTTCGGTCCTGGGTGCCCCACCGCGCCACCGTCGCCGATCGGGCTGGCGTCAGGTCGGGGAGCGACGCGCGGCGCACGACGATCGACGAGGCGAACAGGGCACCTCGGTCGGCGTGGAGGCGATGGGTGCCCTCCTCCAACGAGACCGTGTCGCACGCCTCCCAGCGCACGGCGCGACCGGCGACGAGGTCGGCCACGGTGGCGGACGACTGCGTCGGGATGGCGTTGCCGTCGATCGAGACCTCGGGCCCGCTGCCGCACGGCAGCCCGACGGCCGCGCCACGGTCGAGCACCGCCGCGACCATCCCCGACAGCGCGGGAACCTCCAGCCCGGCGACCCCGACGGTGCCTCCTCCCGCCGCATCGGGGAACCGGAGCGACAGTTGGTCGGTCGTCACCGGGGAAGGGAGCGACACCCGACCCGTCGCGTCGAGGCGTGCGGTGGCGGTGGTGCCGCCCGCATCCACCTCGATGGTCTGGATCGGGGTGACGTCGTTGGCGAGGAGGTCGAGTCGGAACCCGTCGAGGAGGACCGGCCGTTCCCAGGACACGGTGAGCATCGGGGCGCCCTCCTCGGCGTCGCTCACCCACGCGGTGGCCGGGTCGCCATCGAGGACCCACATGGCATCGCTGGAGAGCGCATCGCGATACCGGCTGCTCGCCGTGGCGACGACCGTCGCGTCGGAGGGCATCGCGGGCGTGAGCAGCTGGTCGATGGCCCCCTGCGTGTCGCCGATCGTCGCGGTGCCCGTGACGGTGGCGTCGCCGCCCGCCCAGTCGACGATCCGTTCGAAGGCCCCGTCCTCGTCGCGTCGGTCGCGGTCGAGCCGGTCGCGGCGAGCGCGCACCAGCACCGCGGCGTCGACGCCCACCTCCGACGGTGCTCCATCCGTGGGCGTCCCCGCCGGGGCGGCGACGAGCGGGCGACCGATCGATGCCCCGTCGATCCGCACCTCCGCGATGCCGACGCGCCCGAGCGCCGGCCCGTCGCTCACCTCCGTCACCTCGATGCGCAGCGATGAGGTCGACCCCGGTCGCAGGCGCGCACGCGCCGAACCGTCCTCGCCGACCGTCGCGGTGGTCATCCCTCGGTCGGTTCGGACCGCGAGCTCGGTGATCCGTCGGCCCTCGTCCGGTGAAACGTCGACCTCCACCTCGACCGGGTCCCGCGGTTCGTCGAAGGTCACCTCGAGCCACTCGCCGACCCCCGCTCCCTGGGGCTCCCAGGCGGTGTCGGGGTCGTCGTCGAACGCTGCGTACGGCTGGGACTCCGGGGCGACCAGCAGGCCGCGGCGTCCGGAGTCGCGCAGCGAGCTGACGCCGTCGAGGCGGGCGACGGTGAGCCCGACCGGACCGTCGCCTGGCCATCGATCCTGAGGGGCGTCGCCGGTCCGCGGCGACGCTTCGTCGGCCGTGAGGGTCTCGGTCGCCCCATCGCGGATCACGTTGAACTCCACGTCGCGGCGCCGAGCCGTGTCGGTGGCCACGCGCATCGGGTCGTCCAGCGTCCCGGGGTCGTCGACCGCGAGGACGACCGCCCGCCCATCGGTCAGATCGTCGGGCGCGCCGAGCAGCGCCTCGGGCCCGCCGCCCACCACCAGCGCACCCTCCGCTGGATAGGTCGTCGCCACGCTGTCCGGTCGCTCCACCCGGTACACGTCGATCTCGCGCATCGCCTCGCTCGCGGCGCCGCCCTCGCCGGTTCCCGGCAGCGGCGAGCGTCGGCCGTCGCCACCGATGGCGTCCACGATGGGGCCGAACGAGGTGGCGAGCTCGAGGCCCTCGACGTCGCCCAGCAGGCGACGCACGGTGGTGGGTGCTGGCCCGCCGGTGCGCACCAGATCGAGGTCGTTGCGCACCAGCACGAAGCCGATGCCCGCCCGCTGCAGGGTGGCGACGAACCCCTCGGGCAGCGCGTCGGTGGCGAGCGCGGCGTCGATGCCGTCGAGCAGCCGGGTGGAGCCGTTGCCCCCGAGCGGGATGAGGTCGCGCACCGCCCAGTCCGACTCGAGGATGCTGGCCAACGGCTCGTCGAGCGGTCGACCCCAGCGGTACTCGCCGAACGCCGAACCGGGGAGGACGAGGGTGCGGGCGCCGTCGTCGCGACGATCGATCCAGGCCGCAGCCTGGCGCCACGAATCGGGCACGTCCTCGAACGACCCGGGCGCCGTGAGCCCGGCATCGATGGCGGGGAGGATGGCGGCCACCGCGACAGCGACCGCCAGCGCGGGCGCGGCCAGCTGCGGGCGAGGACGGCGTGCCGTCGAGGTCGAGATCGAGCTCGACGCCCCGGTTGGAGCGGAACGGCGGGCCAGGGCGGCGCCGGCCACCGCGACCAGGTGCCCGAGGCCGAGCGCGAGCGGCAGGCGGACGACCGCGGCGAACTTGTGCACGTTCCGCAGCGGGGCCATCGGCCCGTCGAGCACCTGCTGCACGAGACCGGAGAAGGGACCGCCCCCGGTGCCCGCCCAGCCGGCTCCCATGGCGACGGCGCCGACGAGGACGCACGCCACCGCCCACGTGCGCTCGGGAGCATCCCGCCGCGCCAAGCCGCCGATCCCCACCGCCGCGAGCACCGACGTGGCGGCGATCGAGAGCGGGGTCGAGACCATCGCCCAGCTCCCGGGCAGCCAGGCGCCGGCGGCGGAGTCCACGTACGAGAGCCAGTTGCCCGTCCCGCGCAGCACCTCGGTGGCCGACTCGGTGATGGTGGTGGTGGCGGCGGTCTCCGTGTAGTCGGTGAACCGCAACCCGTACCGGACGGTGACCAGCAGGGGGATCGCCCACCACAGCGTGGCCAGCACGGCGCCGAGCGACCACCAGCCGAGGAGTCGCCTCCGGTCTCGGCCGGGCGTGCGCGTCCAGAACCAGAGGCCCACGATCGGCAGCACCGCGATCGCCGACGCCCCGTTCACCCCGCCCATGGCCGCGAGCCACAGCGTCGAGCGTGCCGCGGCCCGTCGCGGGCTCGCGCCCGCCCGGGCCGCCATCAGCTCGGCCAAGACGTGCGGCACCAGCGCGTACGGGAGCTGACCGGCCGACTGGAAGAACGTGATCGTGAACGTGGCCGGGGCCAATGCGTAGCCCACCGCGGCGCACACCCGACCGCCGGCACTCGCGATGCCGATCGCCCGAGCGACGCGGTGGGCTCCCCACAGCGACACGGACACGACCGCCCACAGCCAGAGTCGTTGGACGATCCACGGGGGGAGCCCCACGGCCTTGCCGAGGCCGCTCCACGCGCCCATCGGGAAGAGGTAGCCGACCGCCTGGTTCTGCAGGCGTCCGAAGCCCGCGCTCGGATCCCAGGCGCCGAGCGCCCGCGCCGCGGCGCCCCCGGGGTCGATCAGCACGTCGAGCTTCGTCTCCGGGACGATGCGCCCCGGCTCGTGCGCCAAGAGCCCGATGCCCACCGCCAAGCTGGCCGCCAGGAGGGCGGCCCGCTCCCGCACGTCGACCGGGCCTGGTTCCATCGGGTCGAGTCTGCTGCACGGGCGCGGTCCTACGATGCCGCGCATCCGACCCGCCGCCGACCCGCCACCCGATGGGCGTCCCGCCGAAGCGCCCGTGCTCCGCTTCCCGACCTTCGAGGGGCTGCGGGCGCTCGCCGCGGTGGCGGTGCTCGTCTTCCACGCAGCCACCTTCACCACGACGCTGGCTGGCGAGAGCCGGGGACCCGCTGAGCTCGGGGCGTGGATCCAGAACCTGAACGTCGGCGTCAGCCTGTTCTTCGTCCTCTCCGGCTTCTTGCTGTTCCGTCCGTTCGTGCTCGCGCACCTCACCGGCGCGGCCGGGCCGGCGACGCGCCCGTACCTCCTCCGGCGGCTCGTGCGCATCTTCCCCGCCTACTGGGTGGCGCTGTTCGTGTCCGCGCGGGTGCTTTCGCTCGATCTCGGCGACGCCTGGAGCCAGCTCCGCTACTACGCGCTGCTGCAGATCTACTCGGGCGACACGGTGCTCGGCGGCCTGCCCCATGCCTGGAGCTTGTGCACCGAGCTGTCGTTCTACTTGTTCCTCCCGGTGTGGGCCGCAGCCATGGGCCGTGTCGGAGGCACCGTGGAGCGGCGAGCTCGCGCCCACGCCGTGGGTCTCGTGGCCTGGTACCTCGTCGCGGTCGCGACCCGGTGGTGGCTCCGAGCCGGCGAGCACGCCATCGGCTACGCGACGTTGCCGGCCAACACCGATCTGTTCGCGATCGGCATGGCCCTCGCGCTCGCGCACTCGTGGGCGCGCGCGACCGGACGGGGGCCGGGCCGCCTGCTCGTTCGCATCGGCGACCGGCCCGGCCTGGCCTGGTCGGCCGCCGCGGCCAGCTACCTCCTCGCGGTCAGCTTCCGGTTCCCGCGCGACCTCCGCCAGCCCACGGTCGCCCAGGAGCTCCTCCACCAAGCGCTGTTCGGCCTGATCGCGGGCCTCATCGTGGCGACCGGGGTGTTCGGGCCCCAGGATCGAGGGTGGTCGAGGCGGGTCTTGCGCTCCTGGCCCGTGTGGGCGCTCGGCGTCGTGTCCTACGGCGTGTACCTCTGGCACCTGACCGTCATCGGCCGCCTCTCGCGCCATCCCGAGCTCGTCGGCGGGCCGTCGCTGCTGCCGCTGACCTCTTGGGCGCTCCTGGTGACGACGGCGATCGCCGCCGCCAGCTGGTTCGGCCTGGAACGACCCCTCTTGCGTCGGGTCCGCCGCCGGGCGCAGAACCGGCGATCGTCTAGGGTCGGCGCCTGACGCGAGCGCCGTTCCGGCGCTCGGCGGAGGGCCAGGGAGCAGACGTGAGCGACTTCGACGACGACCCCACCGAGGAGCCTGCGGCCGACCCCGTCGACGACGCCAAGTCGGCGCGCACCACCGCCCCGGACGACGACTGGGACGACGATTGGGACGACGGCGGCGATCGCGGCGCCAAGCGCGACCTGACCCTCGTCTACGCGGTGGTCGCCGCCGCCATCGTGATCGTGCTGGCGATCGTGCTGACCCGCCCCAAGGACGATGGTGGCACCACCACCGCCTCCTCCGGGAACGGCGAGACCACCGAGCAACCCGCGGCGATCGAGAAGAACTGGCAGGGGGCGGTGGGCGACGCGGTGGGCGAGAACGGCTCGCAGGCCCAAGCCCGGGTCGAGAAGGCTCCGGGGGTCTACATCTGGACCGACTTCCAGGGCTTCCACGTGCGCTCGAGCCTCGACAAGGAGGTGGTGGTCAAGGTCACCGCCCCGAAGGTCCGGGCGAAGGCCACCGACGACTACGACGACAGCGACGAGAAGGGCGACAGCCCGACGTCGACCGAGGCCGTCGTCACCATCGCTCCCGGCGACCCGACGACGGGTGCTGGCTTCGATCTGCTCGACTCCGAGACCGCCACGTTCACGATCACGGTGGATGGCCAGGACCTGCCGAAGGATCAGATCTTCCTCGGGGGCGCCGAGGGCGTCGCCGACGCGAGCCCGGTCCAGTTCACCAAGGCGTAGTGGCCCTCGCCGCGGCGAGCGAGCCCCGCTCGATGCCTTCGCTCCCGGGTGGGCGACCTGCGCTGAAGCGCGACGTTCGCCGGTCGTGGCGGATCTTCGACGCGATGCGCCACGAGCAGACCGACCCGCAGGCCGCCTACTCGCTGGTCGCCGACGACACCGTCGCGCTGCTCGCCGACCGTTGCTCGCTCGCCGGAGCGTCGGCGGTCGACGTGGGTGGGGGGCCGGGCTACACCGCCGCGGCGCTCCGCCGGGCTGGGGCGCACGCGTTCACCGTCGACGCGTCGTTCGACGAGCTGGGCCTCCACGGCCGCGCCCCGGCGGGGGCGGTCGTGGCAGACGGGCGCTGCCTGCCCATGGCCGACGGAGCGGTCGATCTCGTGGTCACCCTGAACGCCGTCGAGCACGTGGCAGACCCGTGGGCGTTCCTCGCGGAGCTCGTCCGGGTGGCGAAGCCCGGTGGCACGGTGTTCGTCGGGGTCACCAACTGGTGGTCGCCGTGGGGTGGGCACGAGACCTCGCCGTGGCACTACCTCGGGGGAGAGCGGGCGGCGCGCCGGTACCGGTCGCGGACCGGCAGCGAGGCCAAGAACCGCTTCGGGCGCTCGTTGTTCCCCATCCACGTCGGCGAGCTGCTGGGCTGGGCCCGACGGCGCGCCGATGTCTCGCTGGTCGACGCCTTCCCCCGCTACTACCCGAGCTGGGCCTCGGGCGTGGTGCGGATCCCGGGCGTTCGGGAGGTGGCGACGTGGAACCTGGCGATGGTTCTGGAGAAGCGATGAGCGCCGAGCACCCGATGGTGTCGGTGGTCGTGCCGGTCAAGGACTCGATCCGCACGATCGAGGCGTGCCTGCGGTCGATCCGCGAGCAGACCTGGCCAGCGCTCGAGCTGGTCGTGATCGACAACTTCAGCACCGACGGGACCTGGGAGGTCGTGCAGCGGTACGCGCACCACGCCGAGCAGGCCGGGCCCGAGCGCAGCGCGCAGCGCAACCTCGGCATCGAGCGGTCCCGAGGGCCGTGGGTGCTGTGGATCGACGCGGACATGGAGCTACCGCCCACGATCGTCGAGCGGGCGATGCACGTCGCGCTCGACGAGGAGGCCGATGGGGTCTTCATCCCCGAGGTCACCGTCGGCGACGGCTACTGGACGGCCTGTCGGGCGCTCGAGCGATCGTGCTGCATCGAGGAGATCTGGGTCCAGTCCCCACGCCTGGTGCGACGCGACTACCTCCTCGAGACCGGAGGCTTCCTCGAGTCGCTCTCGGGGACGGAGGACGCGGAGCTGCGGACCCGGATGATCGCCGGCGGGTGCTCGTTGGCGTGGATCCCCGATCTCATCGTCCACGACGAGGGGCGGATGTCGCTGGGCTTCATCTGGTCGAAGCGCTACTACTACGGGCGCGGCCTCAAGCAGTACCGCGAGGAGCATCCGGGCGCGCTCAGCGTCCAGGCCGGTTCGGCGGTCGGTGCGTATCGGAAGCACTGGCGTCGCCTCGCGGCGAAGCCGAGCGTCGCGGTCGGGGTGGTCTTCATGCGAGCAGGGGAGTTCGCGGCCTACGGGCTGGGCGCCGCGGTCGGCGCGCTGGCGCCGCCCAGCGCGAAGCGGTGAGCACCAACGCCGCGCCCCCGGTGCGTCGAGGTGAAGCGATCTTGCTCGCCCTGGGTGCGGTGCTGGTCGGTGCGTTCGTGATCGGCACCCGGGCCGGGGTCTTCACCCCCGACACCCGCCCCGACCTCTACGTCGACCCTGGCGCGTTCCTCCGTTCCACCGTCCAGGCGTGGGTGCCGGGGGCCAGCGGGCTCGGCCAGGGCAACTTCAACGCCGGCGCCGCTCCCGTGGCCCTGGTCATCTGGATCATCCGCTCCCTGGGGGCACCGGCGTGGCTCGCGGTGCGGATCTGGCGGCTCCTCCTGCTGCTGGTGGGCGCCTGGGGCATCCGCCGCTACCTCGGCGCGCTGTTCGGCCGACGGTTGTCGGTCCAGGCCCGGGTGCTCGCCACCGCGTTCTGGGTGTGCAACCCGTACGTGATCGTTGCCGGCAGCACCACGCCCATCCTCCTTCCGTACGCGCTCTTGCCGTGGACGATGCTCGCGTTCCTGCACGCGACGCGCTCCCCGCGCACGTGGCGGTGGCCCGTGCTCTTCGGCCTCGCCTTCTTCGCGCAGAGCGGCCTGAACGCCGGCGTGGTCCCGTTCTTCCAGCTGCTCGCGCTGCCCGGGCACCTGGTGTTCGCACGATGGGCCGAAGGCCGCTCGTGGTCCGACCTGTGGCGGGTCGTCCGCCGGTGCGCGGTCGCGTGCATCGCCGTCTCGCTCTACTGGATCTTGCCCTCGTTCCTCGCCGCCGGGACCGGCGCGGGGATCGCTCAGGGCACCGAGAAGCCGATCGACGTGGCCCGCACGTCCTCGTACGCGGAGACCGCGCGCCTGCTGGGCAACTGGCCGCTCTACGGCCGTGCCGGCAGCCGCCTGTTCCTCGGCGGCTACACGGTGTACCTGACCGCTGCCGTGGTCGTGATCGCCACGTTCCTGGTCCCGTTGGCGGTCGGACTGGGGCTGTGGCGCAGCCGGGCGAGGGAGCGGCTGCTCGTCGTGGGGCTGCTGGCGGCCGGCCTGCCGGTGATGGTCGGGCTGTTCCCGCCCGACGATCGCTATCCGGCGGGCTCGCTGCTGCTGCGGATCTTCGAGGGGGTGCCTGCCACCCTCGCCTTCCGCACCACCAACAAGGTCGGCGCGGTCGTGGTGCTGGCCGAGACGATCGGCCTGGTCCTTGCGTGGCGCGCCTGGCAGCACCGCGCCAACCGGGGGCGGCGACGGGTGCGGGCGCTCGGGCTGGCCATGGCGTCGTTGCTGTTGGTGGCGATCTCGGCGCCGATGTGGAACGGCAACCTGTACCCGCTCGGCTACGACGTCCCCGACACCTGGAGGGACGCGGCCCGCGACCTCGATGCCACCGGTTCGGACGCTCGGGTGTTCGTCCTCCCCGGTGGCAGCGGTGGCAACTACCGGTGGGGGATGCGCAGCCCCGACGACCTGTTCCCCTCGCTGTTGGAGCGTCCGGTGGCGGTGCGCTCCACGGTCGTGGGGCGCGGCGATCCGGCGGGCAACCTGCTCTCGGCGGTCGACATCGCGGTGGGCCAGGGCCGAGCGGGCGAGCGAGGCATCTCCACCGCGGCCCGCTACCTCGGAGCCGACCAGGTGCTGGTCCGCAACGACCTGCTCACCGAGGAGATCGGCGGACCTCCCCCGGCGCGGGTCATGGACCAAGCCGACGGCGACGAGGGCCTGCACCTCGATCGCACGTACGGGCGGCCCGGCACCGACACGATCCCCGGAGCTTCGGGCCGCCCCACGCTCGAGGAGCGGAGCAGCGACCCCGACGACGCGGCGGTGCCGCCGCTCGCCGTGTACGACGTCGACGCGCCGATCGATCCCGTTCGCCTCGCCGACGAGTCCAGCCAGGTCTTGGTGGTGGGCGACGGCGAGGCCCTGGTCCCGCTCGCGGACGAGGGGATCGTCGACGGTCGCCAGCCGGTGCGCTTGGTCGGCGATCTCGACGTCGACGACCTCCGCGAGGCGTTGCGCCGCGGTGGTCGGTTCGTGCTCACCGACACCAACCGGCGTCGAGCGTGGGAGATCAACCGGACGATGAACGCCACGTCGCCGACGCTGCGCGCCGGTGAGGACATCGATGCCGGCTCCGGCTCCACCACCACCCGTTGGCCCGACGAGCCCGACGACCAGTCGGTGTCCGAGCTGAGCGGCGGGTACCTGATCGGTGCCGATCCCCCCGACTTCGGCTTGCAGCCCGCCGGGCGGGCGAGCGACGCGTTCGACGGCGACCCCACCACCGCTTGGATGACCGGGCGCTTCGGCACCGGTCCCGGCGACTCCATCTGGATCGACCTGCCGAAGGCGCAGCTCATCGAGCACGTGACGATCACCGTGGCCGAGACCGAGCCGGCGGCGGTCACCGCGGTCCGGGTGCGCGTCGGGTCCAAGCAGGTGATCGAGGCGGTCGAGCCCGGGGTCCCGCTCGAGGTCGGCATCCAGCCCGGGGTCGCCGACCGGGTGGAGGTCACGGTCCTCGAGCAGTCCGACGGCTTCAACCCCGTCGGGATCAGCGAGATCTCCGTGGAGGGCATCACGGTCCGCAACGTCACCCGCACCCCCACCACCCTGACCGACCTCGCCGCGGAGCTCGATGGCGCAGACCTGCAGCGCCTGGCGGCGATGCCCCTCGATGTCGTGCTCGATCGCGCGCAGGGCGTCGTCGATGACGTGGGCGATGACGAGGAGGCCACGCTCGACCGCCGGTTCAGCCTGCCGGATCCTCGAACCATGTCGTTCGAGGCTGACCTCGCCGCCGGGGAGGTCGATCCGGCGGTGCTCGCCGCGGCGCTCGCCGGCGACGCGGGCTGCGAGCGCGTCGCCGTGCTCGACGGCGACTGGGTGCGGGCTCGCATCACGTCCACCCCGGACGAGATCGCCGATGGCACCCTCCACCTCGAGGGGTGCGATCCGCTCGACCTCACCGCCGGGGACCACGATCTCGTGGCCCTGTTCGGGTGGCGCCTCGATCGCGTCCACCTCGCCGGCGAGGGGTCCTCGGCGGCGCAGCTGCCCGATCCGGCTGACGCAGGCGCGGTGACGGTGGTGGAGCGGACGCCCACGCACCTCGAGCTGACCGTCCCGGCCTCTGACGTCGAGGCGCGGATCCTGCGCTTGGGTGAGGCGTGGGACCCCCGATGGCGGCTCACGGTCGACGGCGAGGACGTCGGCGAGCCCATGGTGGTCGACGGGTACTCGAGCGGCTGGTCGATCGACGGGGGCGAGCATCGGCTGGAGGTCGACTTCGGGCCGCAGCGCGCCGTGTCCACGTCGTTCGTCGTCTCGATGGCGGGGTTGGTCGGGGTCAGCGCGCTCGCCGTGCTCACCGGTGACGCCACCGAGCGCCCCGCTCCCCGTTGGCGACGCCGTGGTGGCGCCCCTGCGGGGGCCCCGCCGGCCGACGAGGGCGGGGAAGGAGGCGGCTCGTGAGCGACGCTGGCTCTGAGCGGGCGGCACCCTCCCTGCGGGCGGGGGGCGCGTGGTTGGTGTTCGCCGCGGTGGCGGTGGCGCTCGACGGTGCGGTCGGTGGCGCGGTGGCGGTCGCGGTCGCTGCCATCCTGCTCGCCGGGCTCCCGCGGACCGTTCTCGGCGGTGCCGGGGTCGCCGCGCTGGCAGCCGTTCCGGTCGCCGTGCTGGCCAACGGGTTGCCAGCCGACGACGAGGTCTCGCCCGAGTTCGTCGTGGGATCGCTGTGGCCCCACCACCTGATGTTCGTCGGCCTGGTGCTCGTCGGCACATGGGCGGTGCTCGACACGGCCGCCCGCCGCCACGCGGATCGGGAGGCCGGTCGAGAGCCGGCGGTCCCCGACGAGCGCTCGACGCCGGGCCAGCTCCCCCGGCCGGTCGCGTGGGCCGTCCTCGCCATGGTCGTCGTCGGCGCGGTGGCGGCGAGCGCGGCGGTGCTGACCGCATGACCGAACGGGGGGCGGGGGGTCTTCGGTCATCCAAGGTCTTGCACGGCTCCGCGTGGATCCTGGTCGGCATCGCCCTGCACTCGGTCTTGGGCTTCGCGTTCTGGTTCCTCGGGTCCAAGGTCGCCTCGAGCTCGTCGGTCGGGCGGGCGGCAGCCCTCTACACGGCCATCCAGTTCGTGAACTACGCGTCGGGCTTGGGTCTGACCGTCGCCCTCGCTCGCTTCGCCGTCGATGGCTCCGACGAGGCCGATGCCCTCCTCGGGTGGGGGATCCTGGCCACGATCGCGTCCTCCTTCGTCTTCGGCTCGGCCTACCTCGTGGTGGCCGACACGCCGGCCACCCGCTTGGTGTCGGGCTCGGTGGGGTCCTGGATGCTCTTCTGCGTCTACACCGCCGGCACGTCGGTGCTGCTGGTGGCCGACGTGCGGCTGATGGCCGCCGGTCGTTGGGGGTGGATGGTGTCGCGGATCGCGGTGGCCGGGGTCGTGCGGCTCGCACTGCTCCCGCTCGACGTCGGCCTCACCGACGACCGGTGGCTGTACCACCTCATGCTGGCGCCGATGGCGGTCGTCGGGTTCTTGACCGTGCCGCTCCTGCCCCTGATGCGGGCCGGTCGAGCGTCGCTCGCCCGGCCGCGCACCCTCGCCGCGTTCAGTCGATACTCGGGGGTCAACTGGGCGGCCACGCTGGCCAGCCAGGCGCCGATGTTCGTGCTCCCGCTGATCGTCGCCCAGCGGGTGCCGTCATCGGTGAACGCGAGCTTCTTCCTCGCGTGGACGCTCACCGGCCTGGTCCTGCTGCTGCCCGGGGCCATCGCCCAGGTTCTGCTGGTCGAGGGGTCCAAGGACGTCGAAGCGTCAACCGCTCGTGCCCGCGAGGCGCTCCTGATCTCGCTCGGGTTGGCGAGCTTGGCCTTCGTCGGGTCGATCGTGGGCGGGATCGTGGTCGCCGCCCTGTTCGGCGACGACTACCAGCGGCTCGCGGTCCTGCTCCCATCGCTGATGGTGGCGGGCATCCCGTGGGCGATCACCTCGGTGCGGCTCTCGGAGGCGCGGATCCGCCACGATCAGGTGGCGACGGTGCTGATCACCGCCACGCTCGGTCTGGGGATCGTCGTGCCGGCGCTGCTCACGATCGGCCCCGGGGGCACCGACGCTGCGGTCCGGTCGTTCGTGGGCGGCAACGTCGCGGCGGCGCTGGTGGCCGTCGTCACCCACCGGCGGGCCGGCGGCCGCGCCCCTCGCTCCGCCCCGACCACCTGACCGCCCAGCGCCCTCGAACGCTGCGTCGATTCGGCGCCTACCGACCGGCGCCGGCTCGCAGGTGGGGGTCGACGCGCAAGCGGGCGTGGAGGGGGAGGTGGTCGGACCCGGTGGGCTCGCCGACGCGCCCCTCGACCAGGTCCACCTCGGGCGACACGAGGATGTGGTCGAGCTGGCTGTGGGGCCGGGGGAGGGGCCAGGTGCGTCCGCGCACCGTGCGTCGGTGCCCGGGCACGAGCGACGACGCCAACGGCCCCCACAGGTTGCAGTCGCCGGCCACGATGCTCGGCCCATCGACGGGCAGGGCCCCTGCGAGGCGTCGGAGCTGCGCCACGGCGTTCGGGAGCACGAACGACAGGTGGGCGACGGCGACGCTGACCAGCACGCCATCGACCTCGACCTGCGCGACGATCGCCCGACGGTGCGCCACGTCCCAGCGCTCGACCAGTCGCCCGAGGTCCACGATGCGCACCCGACGGAGCGGGAGGCGCGTGAGCAGCGCGATGCCCCAGGTCCCATCGGCCTCCTCGGGATCCGCGGTGATCTCGGGCGCCGGCACCACGTACGACGGCGACTGGGGCAGCTCCACCACCTGGTACCCGAGCGATTCCGCGTGCGCCCGCCGCGCTCCCCTCCGAGACTCGGGCTCCCACAGCTCCTGGAGGCAGATCACGTCGTCGTCGAAGCGCTCGATCGCCGCGTCGACGTCGAACGGGGCGTTCGTCACGTCGTGGCCCCAGCGAGCGTTGCAGGTGGTGATGGTCAGCTCGGGCACGTGTCCTCCACGTGGATGGCGGGATCGCCACGGGCCGAAGCGTGCTACGAAGGCCCGGTGCCCAGCCAACCCGTCGATCCGTCTGCATCGATCGAGCTGCTGTGGCTGACGCTTCCTGAGTCGCGCCGCGGGCGTGAGCTCGACTGGTTGGCCTCGATGCCTGCTGCTCGGACCCGTGCGGTCGGCGAGACGCCGACCGGCGACGACGTCGAGTGGGTCCAGCGCCCGTATCGGCGCGTCACCCGGAGGTTCGTGGAGGCCGGCGCCCTCGCCTGGTTCCAGGACCTCGCGACCGTCGCCCAGCCGAACGAGGTGGACTGGGTGGCGTCGCTCGAGCTGTGCGCGCTGGTGACCGGCCAGGCCACATCGCTGGCCGAGCGCCTCGGGGCTCGCCAGGCGGTGCTCACCTGGGGCAACGACGCGCGCAACCCGCTGTACCGCCTTCCTCCGTACCGTCAGGCCTTGCACCGGGCCGAGCGGGCGGACCTCGTGGTGTGCTTGATCGAGGCGGCGCGCGACCACTGCCTCGAGCTCGGCTTCCGCGACGAGCGGCTGCGGGTGGTGCTGCCGCCCGTGGACATGGACCGCTTCCACCCGCCGGCGATGCCCGTGGAGGAGCCGGTGGCCGCTTTCATCTCGCCCCTCGCGACGAACAAGGGCATCGACCGCGTCCTCGACGCCTGGCCGCTGGTGACCGCGAAGGTTCCCGAAGCCCGGTTGGTGGTCGCAGGCCGTGGTCCGCTCGAGTCGCTCGTCGCCGAGCGGGCGAGCGCGGACCCCTCGATCGACTACGTCGGGTCGCTTCCAGGTGACGGCGTGGCCCAGCTCCTTCGGGAGGTCGCCGTGTTCGTCACCGCGCCTCGCCCCACGCGGGTGTGGAACGAGCAGTTCGGCCTGGCGTACGTGGAGGCCATGGCCTCGGGCGTCCCGGTGGTGACCACCGTGTGCGGGACGAACCACGAGGCGGTGCTGGAGCCGAGCGTGCGCGTCCCCGACGAGGTCGGTCCTCTGGCCGATGCGCTCGTCGGGTTCCTCGGCGATCCAGCCCTCCGGCGGCGGATCGCGCCCGAGTTGCGCCGCGTCGTGGTCGAACGCTTCGAGCGCACCCAGCAGCTGGCCGCGCTGCGCTCGGCGTTCACCGATGCCGCGCGCTGAGCCGGGTCGCGAGCAGACGTCCCGTCAGGCTCAGCGCAAGCCCGCGGCCGCCAGCACCTCGGGCACCAGCCAACGGTTGATGTAGCGAGCGCCCTCGCCCTGGAAGTGCAGACCGTCCTCGCGGAGGTCGACCCCGTCGACCTCCTGCTCGCACTCCTCGCCAGGCGGGCACACGAACGACGCCAGGTCCACCACCGACGTGTTCGGGGTCGCTGCGGCCACCTCCTCGAGCACGTGGTTGGTGCACGCCACCCGCTCGTCCATCCCCGGTGGAACCCGTTCGAGCAACCAGCTGAGGTCGGACCCCGGTGCGGTGATCAGCACGACCTGCCCACCCCCAGCGTGCAGCTCGTCGACCAGGCCCTGCACCCGATCGCGGAGCGCCTCGAGGTAGGTCTCCTCGCACGGCATCGACCAGCGGCCGTCGAGCTCGACCGCCTCGTTCGGGAACTCGCCGAACAGGACCGCGGACACGTCGGGCCGCACCTTCGCTGCGTCCTTGCGGTACTGACCCCCAGCGGTGCAGTCCGCCACGTCGGTGCGCACGTCGCCCTCGATGCCGCGGATCGGCCCGAGCGAGGCGAGCAGGTGACAGCCTGGCACCGAGCGGTTGAGCACCGAGACGTCGAGCTCGTCGACCTGCTCGGACAGCTCGGCCCCGAGCAGCAGCGGCACGGAGTCACCCACCAGCATGAGCACGGGAGCGTTCGGGTCCTGTGCTCGGTCGATGGCCCCGCCGACGTTCGCCAGGATGCCGACGGGCTTGGTGGCCCCGAGGGTGCCGGCGAAGAGCGCGAGCGCCGCGAGCGCGGCCCCCGCGGGGACCGCGGCGCGGCCTTGGCGCCCGGCGAGCATGCGTCCGGACCGGATCGGCGCCTCGATCCAGCGGTAGGAGGCGGCGGCGATGGCGAGCGTCGCCGCGATGCGGGCCCCGGTCAGGGCCCAGCCCCCCAGGCCCGTGCGCGACTGGTCGATCACGAGGTAGAGCGGCCAGTGGTACAGGTACACCCCGTAGCTGATGCGCCCGAGCGCCGTGAGCGGCGGGAGGGCGAGCACGTTGCCGATCGGGCCGGGGTGGCGCCGATCGCTGACGCCCGCCACGACCAGGCCGCCGGCGAGCCCGGCGAGGGGGAGCACCCCCTGGTAGGGGAGTGCGCTGCTGCCGTCGAGGCGCACCCAGGCGACCGCGAGGGCGAGCGCTCCCGCGACGCTGCCCAGGTGTCGACCGGCGCGCCACCGGATCCAGCGCTCCCGTCCCGCCACGACGCGGAGCGCGGCGAGGGCGGCGCCGACCATCACCGCGCTGGCCCGGGTGTCGGTGCCGTAGTACAGGCGCGACCGGCTCGCACCCAGGTGCTCGAGCACGACCATCGCGGTGGCCGACGCGAGCGCGAGGCCCACGGCCGCCACCAGCACCGCCCGCGCGCTGCGCCACCTTCCGAGGACGAACGCGAGCGCGAGCGGCCAGATCAGGTAGAGCTGCTCCTCGATCGACAGGCTCCACGTGTGGCGCAGCGGCGACGGGCGCAGCTGCGCCGCCCAGTAGTCGCCGCCGGTGAGGATCGTGCGCCAGTTGGCGACCTCGAGGAGCGTCGCGATGCCGTCCCAGCGGATCGGCAGGCGCTCCACGGGCAGCGCGACGGTCGCCGCGTAGATCCCGGTGCCCACGAGCGTCAGCACCAGCGCGGGTCCGAGCCGCCGGAAGCGCCGCGCCCAGAAGGCGCGCAGCCCCACACCGCCCCCGTCGCGCCACCCCTGCAGGAGCAGCGCGGTGATCAGGTAGCCCGACAGGACGAAGAACAGGTCGACGCCGAGCCAGCCGCCGCGCAGGTGGCCGGCGTGGTGCAGGAGCACGGCGGCCACCGCCGCGCCCCGCAGCCCGTCGAGCGCCGCGACGTGGGGCAGTCGCGGCCCGGCCGGACGGGCCGGCTCGGTCACCCGCGCTCGGCCATGTGGTCGACCGTGCCATGGAGGAGGCGGCGGGCGTCGCCGGGGGAGAGGTCGCGGGCACGGACGGTGAGCGACGTGGCCGCGCCGTCGATGGCGCACGAGGCGATGCAGACCGCGGAGCGCCCCCGGGCCACCGGGAAGAAGTCGAGGCGCTCGACGCCGGGGATCTGTTGGCGGCCCAGGTTGGAGATGAGCAGGGTGTCGGAGAACCGCTCGACCACCGGTTGGAGGGCGCGCATGAGGGCCTTCGGGGCGCTGACCTGCTCCCCGGGCTCGTCGGGCGATGCGAGCGCGGCCTGCACCAGGTCGGCGATCGGATCGGTGGGAGCGACGTCGATGCGGCGGTAGGACGCGACGTTGCCGACACCGGCGGGACCACCGACGGCGATGGTGAGCCCGACCTTTCGGAGCCGGCCGCCGGCTCGAGCCTGGTGGGCGGCGGTGGCCTCCACCGCGGCGGCGGCGATGCGTCCGGTGATGCCCCGGCCCGTCACCGCCAGGTCGGCGGTGGCGTAGGCGTCGCCCGGCCAGACCCCCGGGGTCGGCGTCACCGCATCGGCGGGTCGAGCCAGGCGCTGCAGCAAGGGCAGCTTCGAGCCCGGCTCGCCCGGCGGGGGAGACGCGACCGGGGAGGGGAGCGCTCCCTCCGTGAGGGCACGGAGGATCGCGACCAGCGCGAGCCCGTCGAACGCGGCGTGGTGACCCACGATGCCCAGGCGGCGCCCGTCGGCGGATGCCACGAGCCGCAACGGCGCTTCGGTGGCGAGGTCGAACGGTCGGTCGAGGGTGCGCTCGCCGAGCGGCTCGCCGGGGACGACCTCCACGGTCGGCGGGGCTCCGGGGCGCCACGTCTCCCCGTCGAGGCGGGCGCCGACGAGGGGGACGGCGGCGTGGAGCGCGTCGAGCCGTCCGATCAGGTCGTCGACCGGCTTCGAGAGCGTCGCCACGGTGACGACGACCCAGTCCGTCCGAGGGTCCGGGAAGCGAAGCAGCGCGAGCGCGTGGCGCGACGCCGGTGCCGGCAGCGGCGCTCCCGCTGCCGCGGTGGGGGTGCTCAACGCTCCTGGAGCCCGGTCCGGAACCGCTCGTCGGCAGGTTCGAGGATCTGGGTGGAGGCGATCGTGGTGGGTCGCACCAGCAGGCCGGGGAGGTTGCGCTCCATCGCCGCGGCGAGCTCGGTGCCGTCGACGGGCTCCACGAACGGGAGGATCGCGAGCGCGCCCTTCTCCCAGGGCACCACCGGGGCGGGAACGGGCAGCGCGGCGCGCAGCCGCTCGATGACCTCGTCGGTCTCGGTCGATGGGGAGGTGGAGTGCGCCTCGATGGCCGAGAGGACCTGGCGCTTGCGCCGGCGCCGGTTCAGCTGGGTGACCTGGAACGCCATGTGGCCCGAGTCGACCACGATCCGCACGTGGCTGCCCCGTACGGCGCGCCAGTGGACGGGGAGCTCCTGCATCGACAGCCCGAGGTGGTGGGCGAGCGACAGCAGCTCGACGTCGAACGCGTAGCCCCGCTCGGAGAGGAGGTGGAACAGGAGCTTGCCCTGGGGTGCGCGCATCGCCTTGAAGCCGCACTGGAAGTCGGTGATGTCGAGACCGGTGACCCTGCGGGCCAACGTGTTGAACGACCGGTGCGCCGCGTCGCTCGATGGGGTCACCCCGCTGGTCACGGCGCCTGGGGCGCTGCGCGAACCGATGGCGAGGTGGACGTCGTCGAGCATCTCGAGCAGGGGATCGAGGTGGGCCAGGTCGGTGGCCATGTCGGCGTCCATGTAGACGATCCGGTGGCCCGTGGCTCGGGCGACCCCGGCGCGGACGGCGGCGCCCTTGCCGGCGTGGGCTCCGAGCCGGTACACGCCGCTCTGGGGCAGGGCGCGGAGGAGGTCGGTGGCGACGTCGACGGTGCGGTCGGTGCTTCCGTCGTCGACGAGGATGACCTCGACGCGCTGGTCGCGCTCTCGGAGGTGCTCGGTGAGCAGGGGAAGCGAGACCGGAAGGCGCGCCGCTTCGTTGAACGCCGGCAGCACGATCGACAGGTCCGGCCGGTCGCGCACCAGTTGCAGCGTGGGTCGGCCGGTGCCCTGGGGGATGCCGGCGAGCTCGGGTCGGTCGCGGTCCTCGGCGACCTCGTCGTCGTGGTACGCATCGACCGACATCCCGTCGTCGGGACCGGTCCACGAGCCCGACGGCAGGCGCAACGAGCGCTTGTGCGACGCGATCGCCTCCTGGCAGATCTCCTCGAAGCGCTCGACGGTGGCCTCCCACGAGCACGCCTCCGCACGTCGGCGGGCCCCGGCGCGCAGCCGGGCACGTCGCTCGGGGTCGCGGGCGAGCGACAGCCACTCCTCGGCGAGCTGCTCGGGCCGGTCGACCAGCACCCCGCTCATTCCGTCGACGATGGAGTCCTGGAGGCCGGGGACCCGGAACGCGAGGCTGGGCGTGCCGTGCGCGGCCGCCTCGGTGATCACCAGGCCCCAGCCCTCGTGGCTCGCCGGGTGCACCATCAGCCACGAGTCGCGCAGCAGCGCCTCCTTGTCGGCCTCGGAGATGCGTCCGGGGATCTCGACGCCCGGTCCGGCCAGCTCGAGCAGCCGCTCGCGCTCGGGGCCGTCGCCGGCGATCACCAGGCGCCCCCCGATCAGCGGTTGGATCTGGTTGAAGGCTTCGACCGCCAGGTCGAAGCGCTTGTGGGGCACCAGTCGGCCGAGCCCGACGAAGAGCGGCTCGGCACCTTCGGGGCTGGCCTCGGCGGGAAGGTCGGTGCCGTTGATGATGATGCGGATGCGCTCGCGGTCGACCCCCATCTCCTCGAGCTGGTCGGCGGTGCTGGGCGACACGGCGACGAACAGGTTGCGGCGGTACACCCGGGGCATGGCGTGGAGCTCGAGCATCCTGCCGACCGCCGCGATCGGCTTCGGGAACCACTGGTCCCACTGGTCGGTGTGGATGTGGTTCACCAGGCAGAGCGACGCGCCCCGTCGCCAGAACGGGACGTAGAACGACACGCCGTTGGCGATGTCGACCACCAGGTCTGCGTTGCGGTGGCGGCGCCAGTAGGCGAGCGGGGCTCGCAGGTACTGATCGATCGTGCCGCCGTTGGCCTGCACCGAGTAGGTGTGGCCTTCACCGATCGGGTTGGCGCACAGCAACGTCACCTGGTGGCCGCGCTCGGTGAGCCCGGCGCACAGGTGGTCGACCAGCACCTCGGAGCCGCCGGCGAGCTCGTTCGCCAGGTCTCGCCAGGCGGTGACGAGGATGCGCATCAGCGCACCGTCGCCGATGGTCCGGCTGCGGCGCCGGGTCGGCGCGAAGGGTGGAGGTCGGTGCGCATCGTGGTCGGACTGGCCCTCGCCGACTGGAGACGGAGCAGGCAACTGTAGCGTGACCCGGGCCGTTCGCTCCCGAGCCCGGGAGCCCCGACCAACCGACGTGCCGCCGATGCCCGAGGTCTCCGACATCGCGACGCCCGACTCCGGGGCCGCCGCCGCTCCCCGCCCGCTCGGTGGGTTCGCTGCTCCCGCGTGGTGGCCCTGGGGGGTTGGGGTGCTCGTCGGCCTGCTGGTGGTGGGACCGGGCCTCGGTGGCGGGTCGCTGCTGAGCCTGGACCTGTTGGTGACCCCGGAGATGGCCGTGCCTCCCGGGGTGTATGGGCTCGGCCCGGCGCTGTCGCAGCGGGTGCCGCTGTTCGTGCTCGTCGGATGGCTCGCCGCTCTCGTGGGAGGTCCGGTCGCCGTCAAGGTGCTGCTGGTCGGCTGGGTGGCCGTCGGGTTCGCCGGTGCGGCGCGCCTGGTTCGGGTGCTCGAGCCCCGAGCGGGTGCGCTGGCGCAAGCCACCGCAGGGCTGCTGTGGGCGGCGGGCCCGTTCGCCCTCACCCGGATCGGCGTGGGCCACATCAACCTGGTCTGGGTCGTCGCCGTGCTGCCGTGGGCGCTCCCGAGGCTCTGTCGGCCCGGCGACCACCTGCCCTCCACGTTCCTGGCCTCGCTGGCGCTCGCCATCGGGGGGCCGGCCGGCGGGACGCTCGGGGTGCTCGTCGCGCTCGTGGGCCTCGGCCTGGAGCGTTCGGGAGCCAAGGTGCGCACGGCACTCGCCGCGTTGGCCCCCCAGGTCGTGTGGGTGCTCCCCACCGCGGTCTTGCTGTGGGCGGGTGCGGGGGTCAGCGGCGCGAGCAGCTTCCCCACCGCCGCCGACGGCGTCGGCGGCTGGTTGGGCCTCCCGGCGGGCGGCGGGTTCTGGCGACCCGACCTCCAGGTCGGGAGTGGTGGCGTCGCGGCCGCGGCGGCCGGCGTGTTCGTCGTCGCGGCCTCGGCGGTGGGCATGGCCGAGGTGGTCGCCCGTCGGGGCTGGCGGTCGTGGCCGGGCGCGGCAACGGTCTCGGCGGTGTTGGCGCTGCTCCTCGCCGCGGCGAGCGCGGTCCCCGGCATCGCGTCGGCCTACGACGCGCTGAGCTTGCTCCCCATCGGCGCGCCGCTGCGTGAGAGCGATCGCTTCCTCGCCATGTGGCTGGTCTGGGCGGCGCCGATGGCGGCGCTCGGGGCCCGGCGCGTGGCGCTTCGAGCGCAGGGTCGTCGAGGTGCCAGCAGGGTCGGTCTCGCTGCACCTGCGCTGTTGGTGCTGGCCGTCCTCGGCGCGTCCGTGCCGTCGTGGTGGGGGATCGAGGGCCGCCTGTCGCCGGTGCGCTACCCGCGGTCCTGGTCGCTCGCCCGTGACCGGATCGCCGACGAGCCCGGCACGGTGCTCGCCCTGCCCTGGAGCGAGTACCCCACCATCTCGTTCGCGGACGGTCGGCAGGCGTTCAACCCCTTGCCCCAGTTCCTGGGTGGCGACGTCATCAGCAGCTACGACCCGGGCTTCGATCCCGACGGCCACCACCAGGAGCAGGTCGACCAGCGGGCGCTGGTGGTCGACGGGCTCGTCCACGACCTGCGGTCGGGGGAGGCCATGGGCGACCGGCTGGCCGATCTGGGCGTCCGCTGGGTGGTGCTCGCGCACGAGGAGTTCTGGGCCACCTACCAGGGCCTGGCCGACGACGTCGGCCTCCGCCTCGAGCTGGCCTACGAGGACCTCGAGCTGTACGAGGTGATCGGTTGGGCCGGACCGGCGGTGGGACCCGACGGTGGGGCCCGGACGCTCGAGCGGCCGATCCCGCCGGTGGTGCTGACCGATGGCGAGGCCGGCACGGTCCTCGGCATGGGCGGAGCGCCCGGCTGGGTCCAGGGATGGGGCTCGCCGGCGCGCGTGACGGGCGACGGTCGCCTCGAGCTGACGGGCGATGGCCGGGTCGTCTGGTTCTGGCCGGCGGCGCTGCTCGTGGCGGTCGACGTGGCGGTGTTCGGCGCAGCGATCGGGTGCTTGCGCTCAAGGCGGCGGCGCTTCGTCCGATTCCTTGCACCAGGGTCGGACGCGCGGCTAGCGTGACCCTCAATCGTTCGCAGGGTGCTACCTGCGCAAGTGGGTGGAAGGGTTCACATGATTCGCAAGACGCTCGTCCTGATGGCGGTGGTGGCCGCGATGTTCGCATTCGGCAGCACTGCCGCGAACGCGCAGGCCTGCATCTACGACGGCAGCTGCCCGACGACCACCACGACTGGTGGTGGCGGTGGCGGCTCGACCACGACCACGATCTCGGAGATCCCCACGATCACCGCGGTCCGCGGCGAGACCATCACGGTCGACGGCGAGGCCTGCGCTCCTGGCGCCACGGTCACCGTGACCTGGGACGATGGCACCGTGCTCGGCACCTTCACGGCCGACGAGAACGGTGACTTCACCACTACCATCACCATCCCGATGGACGCCACCCTGGGCATCCACCTGGTCACCGCCACCTGCGGCGACGTCGAGCAGTTCATCAACGTGAACGTCCTCGCCGACACCGTCGACAACGTGGACGAGGGCACCCTGGCCCGCACCGGCTCGTCGAACACCGGCCCGCTGGTCGGCATCGGCGCTGCTGCGCTGGTCCTCGGTGGGGCGTTCCTCTACGGCGCCCGCCGTCCTCGCCAGGCCTGAGCCTGAGCTGAGCAGCGGCTCATCGCCGCTGCAACCCACACCCTTCTGACGATGGCCCCGCTTCGGCGGGGCCATCGCCATTCTCCCCGTCGTCCCCGCGCTGGCTCGGTTCCCGTCCGTCGGAGGTGGACCGTTAGGGTGCTCGGATGCTCTCGACGATCCTCGCGACCGGACCCTGGAAGCCGGAGTTCTGGCTCGAGAAGGCCGGTGGCTACGCCGCGTGGGTGATCGTCGCGATCATCTTCGCCGAGTCCGGCCTGTTCTTCGGCTTCTTCCTCCCCGGCGACTCCCTGCTGTTCATGGCCGGGTTCCTCACCTCGAGCGGCGCCGCCGAGTTCGTGGCCCCGGGAGCTGCGGGCGAAGCGCTGGCTCCGGTGGTCGACGGCATGCCCCACATCGCCGTCCTGCTCCCGTTGCTGTTCCTCGCGGCGGTGCTCGGCGATCAGGTCGGCTACCTGTTCGGGCGCAAGGTCGGCCCGGCGCTGTTCACCCGGGAGGATTCGCGGTTCTTCAAGCAGAGCCACGTGACCAAGGCCCACGACTTCCTCGAGAAGTACGGTCCCAAGACGATCTTCCTGGCCCGGTTCGTGCCGATCGTGCGCACGTTCGCTCCCATCGTCGCTGGCGTGGGCGGCATGCGCTACCGCACGTTCATCACCTACAACTTCGTGGGCGCCTTCGTGTGGGCCGTGGGGATCACGACCCTCGGGCACTTCCTCGGCAACGTCGAGTTCATCCGCGACAACATCGAGTACACGATCATCGTCATCGTGGCGCTCTCGCTGACCCCGGTGTTCATCGAGCTCTACCAGGCCCGCAAGCACCGTCGGGCGGAAGCCCACGCGAACGCCTAGGCGTCAGCTGGGAGCCGGGGCCGGTCAGGTGCCCGGCGCACGGGAGAACAGCACGAACAGCCCTTCGCTGTCGATCGCCCCGGCGTCGAGGAGGGCGGCGAGCTCCCACGGGCTGGCGGCCTCCACCATGAGGACCGCGCCGGGGTAGGTGTCGTCGAACGAGGCGACCTCGTCCTGGCCGATGACCGCGACCGCCCCGTGGGTGGGCCACGACGCCCACAGGGGCGTGGTGCCGCCGCCGACGTTGCCCTCGAGCACCACCATCACGACCTCATCGGGGCGATCCGCTCGCTCGATGCGTTCGGCGAGGCGCCCAGCGTCGAGCCCGTCGATGGTGGCCGTCTCGGGGGCGTTCGTCATCAGGAGCGTCGAACCGAACCCGATGCCGAGCGCGAGCGCGGCCACGGCGGCCACCAGCGGTCGGACTCGCTCGAGCGCGGCCGTGCTCGTGGCCCGGGCGCTGAGCTCGATGGCGCGCTCCGCGGCGGCGGCCGCGCCGAGAGCGACCACCACGATGCCGAAGTAGCTCCAGTAGCCGTGGATGGTGGCGCCCTCCCGCAGCCCGACCGTCCACAGCACGGTGGTGGCCAGGGCGACGGCGATCGGGCCGATGCGCCGGCGCGAGGCGAGCGCGGCCGCCGCGCCGAGCGCGACGATGGCCAGGCGTGCCCAGCCGAAGGTGGCGCCGAGGTAGGTGACTTGGGCATCGAGCCAGCCGGTGGACCCGCCGCTGCGGGTCTGGAGCGCGTCGAACAGGGCGCCCGGGCTGCCGTACGCCCACCACGCCCAGGCGAGGCTCACCAGCGCACCACCGAGCGCTCCGGACGCCAGGCGCAGGGCGATGGCACTGTTGCGGGCTCGCGACGCCGGGACCGCGACCAGCCACAGGGCAACCAACCACGGGCCGAGCACCGCCTGCCACGCGAGCAGCCCGGTGGCTGCGCCTACGGCCACGGCGAGGCCCCGGGATGCGGGGTGACCCTGGCGGCAGCGCACGGCCACCAGCAGGGCACCGAGGAACGCCGGGAGCCCGAGCATGGGGGTGTCGAGCATGGTGCCGTACCCGAGCAGCATCGGCGACGTGGCGGCGAGCCCGAGGCCCGCGATCGTGGCGGCGAGGGGGTACCGGAGCTGCTGGAGGAGTGCCGCCAGCAGCGCGAGCGACGCGATCGTGGCGAGGACCGCCGGGAGGCGCACGCCGACGGGCCGATCACCGGTCACGAGGGTGGTGACGGCGGTGGCGGCGACGATGCCGGGCGGATGGTTGGCGTACGGCTCGCCGTCGGGGCGGATGCCGCCGAGGCGGTGGCCGATCGGGTCGTCGCGCAGCGATCGGGCGGCAAGCGCCCAGGCGGCGCCGTTGCGGCCGTCGTGGGAGTCGCCGAGCGGGGCGGCGACCCAGCGGGCCGCGTGGGCCACGAAGGCGACGGCGAGGACCGCGACGACGAGCCCCAGCACGCGAGCCGGGCGGGCACCCCGGTGGGGTGCCCGCCCGTGCTCGATGTCTTCGCTCCCGCCGGGGATGGTCACGTCGCCGCCGTCGACGAAGCCGTCATGCTTCGAGGGCAGCCTTGTCGCCGGCCTTCTTGGAGTAGGCGATGGCGCCGACCACGATCACCGCGGCCACGACGGCCACGGCGATGGCGCCGGCCTCCGGGGCCTGCTTCAGCTCGCCGAGCTTCTCGTTGTCGTACATCTTGATGATGGCCGGCAGGATCAGCAGCGAGACCAGGTTCATGACCTTGATCAGGGGGTTGAGCGCGGGGCCGGCGGTGTCCTTGAAGGGATCGCCGACGGTGTCGCCGATGACGGCGGCCTTGTGGCTCTCCGAGCCCTTGCCGCCCTCGTGGCCATCCTCGATGTACTTCTTGGCGTTGTCCCAGGCGCCGCCGGCGTTCGACAAGAAGTTGGCCATGAGCTGGCCGACGACGATGACGCAGGCGAGGAAGGCGCCGAGGCTGATGGGACCGAGGCCGAAGCCGATGATGACGGGAGCCAGCACGGCGATGATGGCCGGCGTGGCCAGCTCGCGCAGCGACGCCTGGGTGCAGATGTCGATGGCGGGGCCGTAGTCGGGCTCCTTCTCGCCAGCCATGATCTTGCCGTCGGCGAACTGGCGGCGCACCTCCTGCACCACCACGCCCGCGGTGCGGGAGACGGCGCGGATGGCGAGCGAGGAGAAGATGAAGGCGATCGAGCCACCGACCAGCAGGCCGATGAACACCTTCGGGTCGGCGACGTTGATCGGGAACGCCTGGTCGCCGACGTCGAGGCCGAGCTGCTCGATGATGGTCTCGCCGTAGGAGGCGAACAGCGCAACCGCGGCCACCACGGCCGAGCCGATGGCGTAGCCCTTGGTGACGGCCTTGGTGGTGTTGCCCACGGCGTCGAGCGCCACCATGATGCGCTCGGGCTCGCCCTCGAAGTCGCCGGTCATCTCGGCGATTCCCGCAGCGTTGTCGGCGACAGGCCCGAAGGTGTCCTCGGCCACGATGATGCCGGTGGTGGAGAGCATGCCGATGCCAGCGAGGGCCACCAGGTAGACCGAGAACTTGAACGAGCCACCGCCGAGGGCGATGGCGGCGCCGATGGCGACGGCCACGGCGATGAGCGCCCACACGGCGGACTCGAGGCCCGACGAGATGCCCTCGAGCACCGTGGTGGCGGGGCCGGTCCGGGTGCTCTTGGCGATGTCCTGCACCGGCTTGGTGGTGGTGCTGGTGAAGTAGGCGGTGATCTTCGAGGCGGCGAAGCCGAGGGCGACACCGATGAGCACGGCACCGAACATGCGGGCGCCGGGGGCGCTCACGAGCAGGTCGCTGCCGTCGACGGAATCGGGGCTGCCGACGTAGCCGAACGCGAGGGCGGCGGCGCCGATCACCGCGAGGACCTGGGCCACGCCGATGCCGCGGTTGATGGCCTTGAGGGCGTCGGTCTCGCCGGTCTTGGGCTTGACGAAGAAGATGCCCACGATCGAGGCGATCAGCCCGAGGGCCATGACGGCCACCGGGAAGACGAGGCCCTTGGCGGCCTGGTCGGGGCCGACGCCGATGGCCGAGAAGGCCGAGACGCCGAGGATGATCGAGGCCACGAGCACGACGCCCGAGCTCTCGAAGAGGTCGGAGGCCATGCCGGCGCAGTCGCCCACGTTGTCGCCCACGTTGTCGGCGATGGTGGCGGGGTTGCGGGGGTCGTCCTCGGGGATGCCTGCCTCGACCTTGCCGACGAGGTCGGCGCCGACGTCGGCCGCCTTGGTGAAGATGCCGCCGCCGACACGCAGGAACAGCGCCAGCAGCGAACCGCCGAAGCCGAAGCCGACGAGGATGGCGGAGCTGGTGTTCTGGAAGACGAGGATGATGGTGGTCGCGCCGAGGAGCACGAACCCGGCGGTGGCGAGCCCGACCGATCCGCCGGTCCGGAAGGCGGCCTTCAGGGCGCCCGGGTAGTCGCTCTCGGTGGCAGCCGCGGTGGTGCGGATGTTGCCCTTGGTGGCCAGCCACATGCCGAAGAAGCCGATGGCGCCCGACGCGAGGCCGCCGACGAGGAAGGCGATGGTGCGGAAGAGGCCCGACTGGACCATCGACAGCGCGACCTCCTCGTTGCCCAACGGATCCGCGGGCTTGAGGATCTCCGACGACGTCGCGAACACCACGACCGCCAGCGGCACGACGATCATGCCGATCGTGCGGAACTGGCGGGTGATGTACGCCATGGCGCCCTCGTGGACGGCATCGGCGATCTTCTTCATCTCTGGCGTGCCGTCGGGCGACGCCAGGACGCCCTTGGCCATCGCCGCGCCGACCACGAGGGCCACGAGCGCGATGATGAGGGAGATGAGCAGGAGGGCCTTGTCGGTCCCTCCGAGGTCGAACAGCTGGTAGCCGCCTTCGGCTGCGAGCAGGTGCACCGTAGATCCTTCGTCGGGTCGGCGGGTGAGACGTGGAGCGTCCGCGACGGGCCCGCGACGCAGCCATCGTGGTTGGCCGCGGCGCGGGAAGAACCCCCGCTGGACGGCTCTTCGCTACTACGCCGCTCGGTCCTTGTGCAAGATCGCACAAGGGATGTCGAGGGTTCAGGTGGGGTTCAGGCGCCCTCGGCGAGGAGCGTGGCGGCCGCGCCCTCGCCCGAACGGACCGCACCCTCCATGTAGCCGTTCCAGACGGGGGAGCACTCGGCACCCGCCCACCGGATGCGGCCGACGGGCTCGCGGAGCGCCTCGCCGTACGCGCTCCAGACCCCCGGGGTGAAGTGCGCGCCGTAGCAGCCGCGGCTGAACTCCTCGGCCATCCAGTCGCGCTCGAGGTACTCGATGGGGTGGGCCGCCTGCGGGCCGAAGTACCGCACGAAGCACGCCACCGTGGCCTCCCGGCGCTCCTCCGGGGTCCGTCGCGCCCAGCGGCGCCCGTCGTTGGCCTCCATGAAGCCCATCAGGATCCCGGGCGTTCCCGAGGGGGGCGAGTTGTCGAAGGTGACCTTGACCGGGCCCTCATCCGAGGCGGCTTGGCCGTTCAGCCCCTCGGCGCGCCAGAAGGGCTCGGGATAGACGGCGTACAGCTTGATGACCGAGCCGGCCGGGAGCCGTTGGGTGAGCTGGTCACGCCACGATGGGAGGGGAGGGTCGAACTCGAGGCGCCCGGCGAGCGTCGGCGGCAGGGTCACGATGACCTGCGAACCGCGCAGGATCTCGCCGTCGCGGAGCACGACCCGCACCTCGCGCTCGTCCTGTTCGACCCGTCGGACGGGACAGGAGAGCCGCACGCGGTCGCCCAGCTCGGCGGCCATCGCCTCGGCGATGCGCACCGAGCCCCCGACGATGCGGTCCTGCTGCGCGCCGCGGTCCACCGACAGCAGCGTCTCGAGGTCCGTTCCCGAGTGCGCGTAGAAGAGCGCGTGCAGCGTGGACAGGTCGGTGGACTCGGCGGAGAACACCGCCTCGCACGCGACCCGGAAGTACGCCCGGCCGGTGGGGGTGCGGAGGTTGCGGCGGATCCAGGTCTCGAAGGTCTCGCCGTCGAGCCGGGCGGCGCGCTCGTGGGCCCAGGGCCGATCGAGGGGAACCTGGGAGGCGAGCTTGGTGAACCGGGCGAGCCCCTGGCCGAGGTCCGCGAGGGCCATGGGGTTGAGCTTGGGCACCGCGCCCCGCTGCGAGCCCATCCGGGACGTGCGGCCACCGAGCTGCACCACCAGCTGGCCCTCGTTGTAGGTCGGGAAGGTCTCCAGGCCGAGCTCGGTCACCAGCTCGTACATGCGGGTCTGGGTCGGACCGATCCACTGGCCGCCGAGCTCCACCGGGGTGCCGTCTGCGGTGGCGCCGCCCTCGGTGCGTCCACCCACCCGGCTCCGTGCCTCCAGCACCGTCACCTCGGTCCCGTGGGACGTCAGGTGGCGAGCGGCGGCGAGCCCCGCCAGTCCGGCACCCACCACGATCACCTGCGCGTCGTCGGTCACGTCCGTCTGGCCTCCTCGTCGAACCGCCGCCATTGTGCACGGACCCATCGGGGACGTCGGTCTGGGAGGTCCGCGTCCTCCAGCTCGCGGGTCCACCGTGCCTCGAGGGCCGCGGCGTGGGCGAACGCGTCAGCGCTCGGTGGGGGTGACTCGAACCAGTCCCGCTCCACGAGGTCGCGCTCGGCGCAGAACCGGGGGAGCGACGCGGCGAGGTCCCGCAGTGCCAGCCGGTGCAGGTCTTCGTGGCGCCACCAGGTGCTGGTCGGGTCGTGCTGGTCGGTGGGAGCGGGCCCGAGGTCGATGGGCGTGGCCACCGCGACGGGCTTGAAGAGGGAGGTGCACGGCCCGCTGGTCGCGGTCGCCCAGTGTCGTGGGCCGTGGCGCAGGTCGCTCACCCAGGAGCCGACGGACTGGCTCGACGCGACCGTTCCGCCCGCGTGCACGCAGGGCGCTCCGAGGCCCCCGTGGAGCACCGACCACGTCGGGTTGGTCGATGGGCCGACGCCGACGCCGACGCCGCCGTGGTCGCGCAGCGCCGCGGCGAGGTGGCCGGGGCCGCTGGCCGTTCGCGCGGCCGCTTCGGTGCGAGCCCGCCGTGGCCGGCACGCGACCACGGCCGTGCGCAGCGGATCGCGGTGCTGGCGGGCGAAGGGCTCGATCGTGAGGCCGTTGGAGATGGCTCGGCCGGGTCCTCGCACGGCCTCGGTCGCCCACGAGCGGCCCGCGGTCTCGAGCACGATCGCTCCATCGGGGTCGGCCACCAGGAAGCTGTTGTGGTAGCGCAGCCGAGGGTGCCCCCGGCTGCACGAGCCCCCTTGGCCGTAGCGCTCGAGCAGCGCCACGATCACCCCGACGGCCTCGTCGGCGCTGGCGGCGCGCTCGAGGGCGAGCCGCAGGAGGTCCATGCCGAGCAGGCCGTCGGGCTCTGGCCGGAGGCGAAGCGCGAGCTCCCGGGTGAACACCGCCTCGTTGCCGATCACGACGCCGTGCTCGTTCGCTCCCATCTCCGCGCCCCACATCCACCACGGTTGCGACAGCAGGACCGCGTGGGTCCGCTCCACCTGGGGGATCGAGATCCACGTGCAACCGACCTCGGTGCCCGGCTCGTGCCCGGCGGCTTCGTGCCAACGGAGCGCCTGGGCCTCGTTCGGGTCGCGATCGCTGTTCTTGGCGAACAGGATCCCGTCGTCGGTGAGCGAGACGAGCGTGTCGCACACGTCGGTCAGCCTCCGGCGAAGGCTTCGGCCTGCGCGGCGACGTTGCGCACGACATCGCCCATCACGAGGTTGATGTCGACGAGGTGCAACCCCCAGTCCGGCGAGAGGTCGCCGGGAACGTCGTCTGCCCTCGGGCCGTCCCCGGCGCCGGTGATGGTGGCTTCCAGGTAGCGGAACCCGTCGAGGGCGGTGCACTCGCCGGTGACGAGGTCGTCGACGTGCACGAACGGGGTCTCGATCTCTCCGGCGCTGGGCTCGATCCACGAGGTCGCCTCGTCGGCCTCGTCGCCTGGTGCGAAGATCGACGCCTCGGCGTCGGCCGTGAAGTAGGAGTCGAGCGTCGAGCGCTTGCCGGGCGCCGCGGGGTTGACGCAGCCCGCGACCCCGCCGCCGCCACGGGGTCGACCGAAGAACGAGCTCGTCGGCGGCGGCGCGGTGCTCCGGAAGGTGGCCCAGGTGATCACGCAGCCGGCCTCGCCCTCGCGCTCGCACAGCGGCACGTGCTGGAAGTCTCCACCCACGATCTCGCCATCGGGGACGGTGACCGCGCCGCCGGCCAGGTAGGCCCCGACGAGCAGGTCGCGAACGTCCTCGTTGGGGTCGATCTCGGTGCGGATCAGCTGGTTCAACATGCCGGCGCCCTGCGAGTGACCGATCAGCACGAAGCCGCGGCCGCCGTTGTCCTCGGCCATGTACGTCTCGAACGCGTCGAGGACGTCGGCGAACGGGTCCCCCTCTTCGCCCGATGGCTCGCCGCTGAACAGCGATCCCAGCCCACCGAGCGTGAGCTGCCGGTAGCCGGGCGCGAACAGCCGGCACTGCGACTGCAGGCGCGCCGCCTGGTTGAGGGTGACGAACCCCTCCTGCTCATCGGAGAGGTCCCAGTCCGAGTAGGCGGTGGTGTCGCGCGAGATGGTCGGGTACACGTAGAAGCAGTCGATCGGCGGATCGTCGGCCCGGACGAACGGTTCGACGGTCAGCGTCCCGTCCTCGGCGACGTGGGTGGCACCGAGGTCCCCGTCGCAGATGTCGTCGTCGATGTCGGGGCGACAGACCCAGTGGCTCGGGTCGTCGTAGCTCACCGTGCGGTAGTCGGCGTAGCGCTCGAGCGGCGTGGCCGGGGTGGTGGTCGAGGTGGTGTCGGTGGACGCGCTCGTGGTCGGGGCGTCGCCGTCCGAGCTGCACGCCCCGAGGGCGCTCAGCAGGGCGACGACGGCGACCAGGCTGCGGATCGGGGACCTCATCGCCCGACCGTAGGTCAGGAGGTGCGGTCGGCGACGAGGAGGTGGTTCGCGTCGCCCAGCGCGCGCAGCGACCAGATGTGGTGGCCGGCCATCGCCACGGTGGCCAGGACCGCGACCGAGGCGTGGCCCATCGAGAAGCGATCCCACTCCCACGGTTCGGGTCGAGCGCCCAGGAGGTGGGCGATGATCGCCGAGTTGGTGCCGCCGTGGGCCACGGCGACGATGCGGTCCACCGAGCCGTCGCCCGCGGGCCCTCGCAGGTCCCACAGGCCGGGGTCTCCCGTCGGGACGACGCCGAGGTCGGCGAGCAGCCCCCGCACGCCGGTGGTGACGCGTCGGTGGAAGGCGAGGAGCGACTCGCCGTCGGGGTGGCCGGCCCACCACTGCGCTCGCGTGCCCGCTCCGAGGGTGGCGAACGCCTGCTGGACCTCCTCGATGGGCGCACCCTCCCATGCGGAGGGGCTCTGCAGCTCCACGAGCCAGTCGTGCGTGGAGGCCTCGATGCCGAGGGCGTCGCGGATGGGAGCCGCGGTCTGCTGGGCACGGATCGCCGGCGAGACGTACAGCCGGTCGACATCGCCACGGCCCGGCAGGTCCTCGGTGTCGGCCAAGCGCGCGGCCACGCGCTTGGCCTGCTCGTGGCCGAGCGCGGTGAGCTCGGGATCGTTGGTGTTGCGACCGTCGGGCGTGACCCAGGCGGGCTGGCCGTGGCGGACGAGGATCAGCTCCATGTCGACGACCCTACCGAGGGGGTCTGACCGCGGAGCGCCGATCGCCCGGCGCCTACTTGCGAGACAGCAGCTTGCGGTTCTTGAACTTGGACGCCAGGTAGTCCTTGTTCATCAGCGCGATGAAGTCGATCGAGATCTCCTTCGGGCACGCCTCCTGGCACTCGCCGTGGTTCGTGCAGGAGCCGAAGAAGTCCTCCATCACCTCCACCATCGCCTCGACCCGCGAGTAGCGCTCGGCTTGGCCCTGGGGCAGCAGGTTGAGGTGGCTCACCTTCGCGGACGTGAACAGGTTGGCCGCCGAGTTCGGGCACGCGGCCACGCAGGCCCCGCAGCCGATGCAGGCGGCAGCGTCCATCGCCGAGTCGGCGACGGGCTTGGGGATGGCGATGATGTTGGCGTCGGGCGCGCCGCCGGTCTCGGCGGTGATGAAGCCACCGGCCTCCACGATGCGGTCGAACGCCGAGCGGTCGACCATGAGGTCCTTCACGATCGGGAACGCCGTCGCTCGCCACGGCTCGATGGTGATGGTGTCGCCGTCGGCGAACTTGCGCATGTGCAGCTGGCACGTGGCGGTGCCCTTCTGGGGGCCGTGCGCCTGGCCGTCGATCATCAGCGAGCAGGTGCCGCAGATGCCCTCGCGGCAGTCGTGGTCGAAGACGATGGCTTCCTTGCCGTCGTTGATGAGCCGCTCGTTCACGAGGTCGAGCATCTCGAGGAACGACATCTCGTCCTTGACGCCCGGCGCGTCGATGGTGTCGAAGTGTCCGGGGGCGTCGGGGCCGTCCTGGCGCCAGACCTTGAGGGTGACGTTGAGTTCCTTCACTTGTAGCTCCGGACGGCGAGGTGGACGTTGTCGAACTCGAGGGGCTCCACGTTGCGCTTGGGTTGGGACGGGTTCCCGGTCCACTCCCAGGCGGCGACGTGGGCGAAGTGCTCGTCGTCGCGCTCGGCCTCGCCCTCGTCGGTCTGGTGCTCGGCGCGGAAGTGCCCGCCGCAGCTCTCCTCGCGGGTGAGGGCGTCGAGGCACATGACCTGGGCGAGCTCGAAGAAGTCGTCGACCCGGCCCGCCTTCTCGAGCGTCTGGTTGGTGGACTCGCCGTCGCCGGTGACGCGGAGGTCCTTGCGGAACTCCTCGTGCAGCACGGGGATCTCGGCGAGCGCCGTGGTGAGGCTCTCCTTGGTGCGCTCCATGCCGCAGTTCTCCAGCATGATCCGGCCCAGCTCCATGTGGAACGAGTCGGGCGAGCGGGTGCCGCCGATGCTGAGGTACTGGGCGAAGCGGTCCTTGGCCGCGGCCTCTGCGGCCTGGAACTCGGGGTGGTCGGTGGGCACCGGCTGGGTGCCGAGGCGCGGGGCCAGGTAGTTGCTGATGGTGTTCGGCAGCACGAAGTACCCGTCGGCCAGGCCCTGCATGAGCGCGGACGCCCCGAGGCGGTTGGCGCCGTGGTCGGAGAAGTTGCACTCGCCGGCGGCGTAGAGGCCCGGGATGGAGGTCATCAGCTCGTAGTCCACCCAGAGGCCGCCCATCGTGTAGTGGGGCGCCGGGTAGATGCGCATGGGCACCTTGTACGGCGACTCGTCGGTGATGCGCTCGTACATCTCGAAGAGGTTCCCGTAGCGCTCCTCGATGACGTGTTCGCCGAGGCGGCCGATGGCGTCGGAGAAGTCGAGGTACACGCCGTTCTTGAGCGGGCCGACCCCGTGGCCCTTGGCCACCTCCACGAGCGCGGCGCGGCTGGCGATGTCGCGCGGGGCGAGGTTGCCGAAGCTCGGGTAGCGGCGCTCGAGGTAGTAGTCGCGCTGGTCCTCGGGGATCTGATCGGCCGGGCGGGCCTCGTTGGGGTCCTTCGGGACCCAGATGCGCCCGTCGTTGCGCAGCGACTCGGACATCAGCGTGAGCTTCGACTGGAAGTCGTCGCTCTGGGGGATGCAGGTCGGGTGGATCTGCGTGTAGCAGGGGTTGGCGAACGCCGCCCCGCGCCGGTGCGCCCGCCACGCCGCGGTGACGTTGCAGGTCATCGCGTTGGTCGAGAGGAAGAACACGTTCGAGTAGCCGCCGGTGGCGAGCACCACGGCGTGGGCCGAGTGGCTGGACAGCTCGCCGGTGACGAGGTCGCGCACGACGATGCCGGCGGCTTCGCCGTCGACCACGACGACGTCCACCAGCTCGGTGCGGTTGTAGAGCGCCACGTTGCCGAGGCCCACCTGGCGGGCCAGCTGCTGGTAGGCGCCGAGCAGGAGCTGCTGGCCGGTCTGGCCTCGGGCGTAGAAGGTGCGAGACACCTGGGCGCCGCCGAAGCTGCGGTTGTCGAGCAGGCCGCCGTACTCGCGGGCGAACGGGACGCCTTGGGCGGTCATCTGGTCGATGATGTTCACCGACTCCTCGGCGAGGCGGTACACGTTGGCCTCGCGGGAGCGGAAGTCGCCGCCCTTGACGGTGTCGTAGAAGAGGCGCCAGACGGAGTCGCTGTCGCCCTTGTAGTTCTTGGCGGCGTTGATGCCGCCCTGGGCGGCGATCGAGTGGGCCCGGCGAGGCGAGTCGTGGAAGGTGAACGCCTTCACCTGGTAGCCCTGCTCGCCGAGGGTCGCCGCCGCCGACGCGCCGGCGAGGCCGGTGCCGATGACGATGACCTGGTACTTGCGCCGGTTGGCCGGGTTCACGAGCTTGTGGTCGAACTTGTAGTTCGTCCACTTCTCGGCGACGGGGCCGTCGGGGATCTTCGAGTTCAGCTCCACTGCGTGCTCCTTCAGCCGACCCAGCCGGCCAGCACGGCGATGGGGAACGACACGTTGCCGATGACGATCAGGGCGGCGAAGCCGGCGGCGAAGTTGCGGCGCCAGGCGTTGAACCGCGGGTTGTTCCACCCCATGGACTGGAAGAGGCTCCACGCGCCGTGGAACAGGTGGACGCCGAGGGCGAGGTTGCCGGCGATGTAGAGCAGCGCGACCGGCACCCGGCTGAGGCTGTTGGCCACGTTGTCGTAGGCGTGGCCGCGCACGTAGTGGTACCCGGTGCCGGTGAAGGTGAGGTCGAACAGGTGCCACACGAGGAAGATCAGGAAGATCACGCCCGTGTAGCGCATGGTGCGGCTGGCGAAGTTGGCGGCGATGTAGTCGCGGGGGCTCTGGTACTTCACCTCGCGAGCCCTCCGGTTCATCACCGTGAGCGAGTAGGCGGCGTGGATGTGGAGCACGAACGCGGCGATGAGCCCGAGCCGCAGCCCCCACAGCGCCACGGTGCGGGGCAGGATCGGCACGAGCAGCTCGCGGAGGAAGTGGCCGTAGTGGTCGAACTCCTCCGCACCGAGGTACATCTTCAGGTTCCCCACCATGTGGGCGAACACGAAGCCCATGAGCATGATCCCGGTGATCGCCATCACGTACTTCTTGCCGAGGGCGGATCGGTAGAGCTCGATGGGGAAGGGAGCCTTGCGCTTGGCCCGCGGACCGTTGCCGGCACCCCGGGCGACCGTTGTCGTAGCCATCGCCAGCGACGCTACCCCTGGCACCTCGCGGGGGGACAAACCCGGTCCCCACCCCCGGCCGCAGGCCGATGTGGCGCGCGCCGGATACGGTCGTGCAGGAGCACGGCGGCTCGGCGGGGCGCGGTTGTCCGGTTCTACGGATGGCTGCGACTCATCGGTCTGTCGACGCTCACGACCACCACCGAGAAGGGTGGATGCATGCGGGTGCGCGGAACGATGGCGACGTGACTCGAGAAGGACTCGCATGGAAGGTCAACTGCAGCAGGTGGTCGGGGACAACCTCCGCCGACTTCGGCAACGCCAGCGGTGCTCGCAGGAGACGTTCGGCGAGCGGGTGGGGTGGCACCGCACGTTCGTCGGTGCCGTCGAGCGCGGCGAGCGGAACCTGACGCTGCGCACCATCGAGCGCCTCGCGTCGCAGCTGGGCGTGGACGCCCTCGCCCTGCTGGTGGACGGCGGCACGACCCCCGACGATCTGGTGGGTCGATCAGAGGGCGAGCGCCCCGTGACCTGATCCCGCTCTGGCCGCCTGGCTCAGCGAGCGACGATGCGGGCGCGGTCGTCGCGCTCGATGGGATCGGGCCCGAGCGTCGGGCCGGCGAGCGACAGGTGGAGCACGACCGGGCCGGGAGCGTCGGGCACCTCGATCTGCAGGCTTCCCACCCGCGCCACCGTGTCGGCGGCCACCGCGCCGCCGAAGCGCCAACGCTGCTCGCCTCCCTCCCAGCGGAGGGAGGCCTCCACCTCGAGGCCGTCCACCGGGCTTCGCCGGTCGTTCACCACGTGCACGTCGAGCACGATCGCGTCTCCCGCCAGCAGCTCCGCTGGCAGCCGGTCGGCAGTGACGATCACCGGCTGGCACGCGTCGCGGAGCGCGTCGTAGGCGAGCTTCGGCACGCGCTCGTGATCGAGCAGCGACGACGAGATCGCCGGGTGGGGGTCGGCCAGGTGGCGCACCGAGAACCCGCCCGTGGGGTGGTACTTGAGGCGGCGCAGCGTCTCCACCTGGTGGCGGACGAGGTCGGCCTGGAGCTCTTGGCTGGCTCGCTGCCACGAGGCGAACGACGGGTGGTCCACGGGTGGAACTCGCCGTTCGAAGGTGGCCTCGGCCATGCCGTGGGCGGTGGCGAGGTCCTCCCAATCGAGGTCGGGCCAGCGCTCCGGGTGCGCGAAGCCCGCGGAGGTGGGGACGGACTGCGCGCTGAGGCCGCCCACGAAGCGCACGAGGCGGGGGAGGGCCCGGGCGAGGCCGGCGAGGTCGCGGGCGTCGCCGATGCTCCAGCCGAACCAGGTGTGGGTGTCGGTGCCGTCGAGCTGGGGTGGGTGCGGGAGCACGCCCGAGTGGGCGATCACCGGTCGGGTGCCGTCGGCCTTGTCGATCGCCCGCTTCACCGAGCGGTCGAGGATCGAACGGTTCCAGCTCGGGAGCTGCTGCGCGGCGAGCAGCTTCGCCACGGTGGGGTCGTCGGTTCCGACCGGGTCGTCGCCTTCGACGTGGAAGGGCTCGTCGTGCGCGCACCAGATCGCGATGGATGGGTGGTGGGCGAGCAGGTCGACCATCTCTCGGGCCTGGCGCACCGCCTGCTTGCGCACCGAACGGGCGTAGCCGCCGAGCAGCGGGAAGTCCTGCCACACGACCATGCCCAGCTCGTCGGCGGCGTCGTAGGTCTCGCGTCGCCCGATGTGCGCGTGCATCCGGACCAGGTCGAGGCCGGCGTCTCGCGCGAGCTGCACGTCGCGGCGCAGCTCGTCGGGCGTGGCGTCGCCGAGCGCGGCGCGGGTGGGCGCGAGGTCCACGCCCTTCAGGAACAGGCGCTCGCCGTTCACGTGCAGGACCCAGCCTCGGAGGTCCACCTGGCGCAGGCCCATCCGCCGTTCCTTGCGGTGGCTCGGCTCCACACCTCGCGCGACGACGCCATCGCCGTCGCACAGGGTCACCTCGATGACGACGTCGTGGAGGGGTTGATCGCCGAGGGCGTGGGGCCACCACAGCGCGGGCTCGTCGATGCCGAGGCTCCACTCCACCTGGTTCTCGCCCGCGGCGAGCCGCCGCTGCTCTACGAGCTCGGTGCCGCCGACCGCGGAGCGCAGCAGCACGTCGCACGCTTCGGCGGCGTCGAGCACTGCTCGGAACGAGACGGTGGCGAGCACCTCGGTCGCATCTCGGCAGCGCACCCGCAGGTGGCGGATGCGCACCGGGCCAGTCCGCTCGAGGGTCACCGGCCGCCAGATGCCGCCCGGGTTCCAGGCCGGATCTTGGTAGCGGGCGTGCTGGAAGGAGCCGGTGAGGTTGCGCTTCGAGCCAGGGTCGCCCACGGGGCTGGAGGTGACCTCTACCCCGAGCACGTGCTCGCTGCGCGACGCGAGCGCCTCGGTGACCTCGTAGGTCTGGGGGAAGAAGTAGCCCTCGGTGTCGCCCACGTAGCCACCGTCGAGCCACACGTCGCCCTGGTAGGCGACCCCGTCGAACCGCAGCCACCAGCGTTCGTCGCCCTCGGGGCCGGGGTGGTCGAACTCGGTGCGGTACAGCAGCGGGCCGTCGGCGTCGGCGAACGCGTCGTCGCCGCGCCAGTGCCCCGGCACCGTCACCGCCTCCCACCTCGTCGGGCCGGCGGACTCCGACCCCGGTCCGGCCGGATCGTCGAGCCACGTGCGTCGGTGGGCCTCGTCGGCGATCACCGCCCGCCACGTGCCACCGAGGTCCATGGCGGCCGACGCTACCCGCGCCCCCTCGCCGCCCACCCAGCCCGGTCGCGTCGAGCCGAGGCGGCGGTAGGTTGCCCTCCATGTCGAACCGCCCGGCCACGATCGGACAGCTGCGCGACAGCGGCTGGGAGTCGGTTTCGGTCAAGACCGAGATCCGCCGCAACGCCATCGCCCGCATGCGGGAGGGCCTGCCGCTGGTCGACGAGGTGCTGGGCTACGAGGACACCGTCCTGCCGCAGCTCGAGAACGCGATCCTCGCCGGCCACGACGTGATCTTCCTCGGCGAGCGAGGCCAGGCCAAGACTCGGATGATCCGGTCGCTCACGGGCCTGCTCGACGAGTGGATGCCGATCGTCGCCGGCTCCGAGATCAACGACGACCCGTACGCGCCGGTCAGCCACCACGCCCGTGAGCTCGTGGCCGACAAGGGCGAGGACACCCCGATCGACTGGGTGCACCGCGACGCCCGCTACGGCGAGAAGCTGGCGACGCCCGACACCTCGATCGCGGACCTCATCGGCGAGGTGGATCCGATCAAGGTCGCCGAGGGTCGCTACCTGTCCGACGAGCTCACCCTCCACTACGGCCTCGTCCCCCGCACCAACCGCGGGATCTTCGCCATCAACGAGCTGCCCGACCTCGCCGAGCGCATCCAGGTCGGCCTGCTCAACGTGCTCGAGGAGCGCGACGTGCAGATCCGCGGCTTCAAGGTCCGCCTGCCGCTCGACGTGGTGCTCTTCGCCTCGGCCAACCCGGAGGACTACACGAACCGCGGCCGGCTCATCACACCGCTGAAGGATCGCTTCGGCGCCCAGATCCGCACCCACTACCCGCTCGACGTCGAGACCGAGATGGCCATCGTCGCCCAGGAGGCCGAGCCGATCGCCGACGCCGAGCTCACCGTCGTGGTGCCCGACTTCATGGCCGAGGTGGTGGCCACGCTGTCGCAGCTCGCGCGCCAGAGCAGCCACATCAACCAGCGGTCGGGCGTCTCCGTGCGCCTCACCGTCACCAACGCCGAGACGTTGGTGGCCAACGCCGCGCGCCGCGCCCTGCGGGCGGGGGAGGAGGTCGTGGTGCCGCGCGTGTCGGACCTCGACGCGCTGGCCGCCTCCACCTCCGGCAAGGTCGAGCTCGACACGCTCGACGAGGACGGTGGCGAGGTCATCGAGCGCCTGGTGAAGCAGTCGGTCCTCACGGTGTTCCGCGACCGTGTGGACGTCGGCGCGCTCCGCGGCGTGCTCGACGCGTTCGACGACGGCCGGGTGGTCCATGCCGGCGAGGACGTCGCCGCGGTCGACGAGGCCCACCTGGTCGAGGAGATCCCGGCGCTGCGCGCGGCGGTCGCCGAGCTGGTGGGCGACGACGACCGACCGGCGGTGCTCGCGAGCGCCGTGGAGTTCGTGCTCGAAGGCCTGCACCTCTCGAAGCGGCTCAACAAGGACGCCGATCACCGAGGCGTCCGAGCCACCTACCGGTCTCGGTAGGGCGCGGCGCAGTCCCAGGCCGGCTCGACCTCTTCGATCTGGCGGCCTCGCTCGACCCCAGGGTGGTCCCGTCGGCACTGCCAGTCGCGCAGCACCGGTCCGCTCGTGATCGACGGGCGGAACCGGCCACCCGACGCCTCGTTCGCCTGGTTCGGGGCGAGCACGTCGACGCGCACCAGGCCGAACGCCACCTGGAGCGCGACGAGCGCGATCAGCGCCTTGGGCCGTTCCTCGACCGCGACGCAGAGCAGGAGCACGAGGCACAGCAGCGATGGCAGGAGGTGCGCCATCTTCCACGGGAACCGCAGGAACAGGAGCTGGCTGGCGACCAGCCCGGTGGCGGCGAAGCGCACGAGCCACGAGGTCGGCCACGACCGCAGGGCGGTGATGAGCGCCGGGACGGCGGTGGCCACGATGAGCAGCGCGCTGGGCAGGCCCAGGAGGAGGAGGTCCTTGGCCAGCGCCCGGCCGAGCTGCACCAGGGGTGAGGAGGCGGAGAAGTCGTTCTGCGCGAACGACAGACCTCCTGCCGCGACCATCGACGGCACGAACAGCACGAGGGTGCCGACCACGGCCACGGGCGCGGCCTTGGCGATGCGTCGGCGACCGGCGGAACCCTCGCCGACCTCGGCCACGAGCAGCCCGAGGAGCAGGGTGGCGGACCCGATCCGGCTTCCCATCGCGAGGGCGAGGAGCACCCCGGCGGCGAGCGGGCGATCGTTGCGCAGCGCGAGCGCGCCCAGGGCCACGAAGAGCAGCGCGAAGACGTAGTCCGCGGCCGACGTGGCCGCGATGGCGAACCACGGGTTGGCGACCAGGACCGTGAGCCCGAAGCGGCGGCTGCTGCCGATCCCGGCGTCGTCGAGGAGCCGATCGAGCGCCCACACGAGGGCAGCCGCCGCGACCACCGATGCGAGCGCGGCGAGCAGCGGGCCGCCGACCAGGTCGAGCACCCCGACGATGGCCTCGTGGACCGGCGAGCCCGGAGGTCGGCTGGGGACGTAGTCGAGGTGGCGGGCGATGGCGCGGCCCGACCGGAACACGTTGGCCACGTCGAGGTCGGTGCCCGGCCCGGCCAGCACGAGCGGGATGGCGAGCGCCGCGCTGAGCGCGGCGACGATCAGCCAGAACCGCGCCTCGTCGTCGAGCGATCGCAGCCGAGCCAGCACGACCGCCGATCCTACGAACCGGGCCGCTTCAGCGGGGGACGTCGCCGCCGGCGGCGACCGAGCACCAGAGGTCGCCCGCCGCGGTCGCTCCCCGGTCTGCGTCGAGGAGGCCGGTGCCGCGGTCGGGACCGACCTCGATCGGGTTCGACCACCAGAGCCCGCGGAGGTCCATCCCGCCCGAGACCGCGTCGTCGGCGATGGCGAGCACCTCGCGCAGGGACTCGCTCGCCTGGGCGCCCCGCCCCATCGCTGGGACCTCCGCGACGAGCGGACGATCGGGGAACGACTCCGCCAACCGGTGGAGGACGACGCCGAACCCCTCGGGCCACACCACGGACCCGTCAGCATCGGTGGCGGTGCGCTGGGGATAGGGGAGCAGCACCCCGTCGCCACGCACCGCCATGGCGTGGCGATAGCTGAAGCCCACCAGGTCGAAGGCCTCGCGGGCACCGGGCACGTCCACCGGCGGCCGGTTCGGCACGACGAGGGTCCCCTCCCGGAGGAGGCGCTCCCAGCACCCCCGGTGGATCTCGTCGATCCGCGCCGCCCACACCTCGGCCTCCGGCGTGGGCGGGGCATCGGCATCCAGGCGCGCGGGCGCCACCGGCAGGTACCAGTGCGCGGACGCCACCGGCCGACCGCTGCCCCGCAGCCGCAGGGCCGCATCGACGGTGGCGAGCAGCGCTCCTTCGAGGGCTTCGGCGAAGCCCTCGGCGTCGTCACGCCGGAACGGAGGTCGCGTCCCGTCGATCCAGCCCCGCATCGCCCAGCGGTTCGGCTCGGCGACCGGGACCCACCCAGCCACCAGGTCGCCGAACGCCTCCCCGGCCGTCTCGACGAACCGGGGCCAGAAGTAGCGGCGGGCCCGTTCGTCGCCGAAGCCGTGCTCGTCCACGGAGAACCACCCCGGCAGCGGACCGTCGTGCAGGCACCCCCACACGTCGAGCCCAGCGTGCTGCAGGGCGACGGCCGCCTCCCGCACGCGCTCCGTCGCGCCCTCGTCGATGCGGCCGGGCTCGGGCTCGATCAGCGCCCAGTCGATCGTGAGGCGCACCGCCTCCGTCCCGAGCCCGGCCAGCTGCTCGGCGTCGAGGGGCGCGGAGGCTGGCCATCCGAGCGATGCCGTCGGGCCGCTCGTGCCCGCGGCGACGTCCGAGCCGGAGGCGACCCCCCACGCGGCGCGAGCCGACATCGTGGCACCCCACGTGAACCCGTCAGGGAAGGACATGGCGGCATCCTCGCCGATCGCGGACGCCTGGATGGAACCTCCCGGGAGCGAACTGGCGTCGATCGCGCAGCTCTGAGGTGCGCGATCGGCCTGCGTCCGCTCAGGACCCGGGCAACGAGCCCAGACCGGCTCGCTCGGTGCGCGCCCGGTGACTGCCCCGTAGCCTCGACCGGGTGACGCGATCGAGCTCTCGCTTCCGGTACTCGCGCTGGGACGGCACCCAGGTCGGCTTCGACCTCGACGCCGATGGGGTGCTCGAGCAGATCAACGACGACCTGCTGTACCACGGCGACCTCAACGCGGCGTTGCGACGGCTCCTCCACAGCGGCTTCGAGGACCGCAACGGCGAGCGGGTCCAGGGCATCAAGGACCTCATGGACAAGCTCCGCCAGGAGCGGCGCGACCGGCTCGAGCGCTACGACCTCGGTGGCGTGTACGAGGACATCGCCGAGCAGCTCCGTGGCGTCGTCGACACCGAGCGCGCCGCCCTCGACGACCTCCAGCAGGAGGCGGCTGCGTCGGGCGATCCACGGCGTCAGGAGGTGACCGACGAGGCGGTCACCGATCGGCGCACCCAGCTCGATCTCCTCCCTCCCGACCTCGCCGGCCTGGTGCGTGAGCTGTCGGACTACGACTTCACGAGCAGCGAGGCGCGGGAGCGGTTCGACGAGCTCACCCAGCAGCTTCGAGAGCAGCTCGCTCAGCGCTGGTTCAACCAGATGGCCGGGGCCATGAGCGATGTGTCGCCCGAGGCGCTGGCGCGGACCAAGGACATGCTGGCGGAGCTCAACCAGATGCTCCAGGACCGCAACGCCGGGCGCGAGCCCGACTTCGACGGCTTCATGGAGCGCTTCGGCGACCTCTTCCCCGAGCACCCCCGCGACCTCGACGAGCTCCTCGAGGTGATGGCCCAGCGCATGGCGGCGATGCAGGCGATGCTCAACTCCATGACGCCCGGGCAGCGGGCGCAGCTCGAGGGCCTCGCCGAGCAGCTCCTTGAGGACCTCGACCTCCGCTGGCAGATGGACCAGCTCTCGTCCAACCTCCAGCAGCTGTTCCCCGACGCCGGCTGGAACCGGCGATACGAGTTCAGCGGCAACGATCCGCTGGGCTTCGCCGACGCCGCGCAGGTGATGAACGAGCTCGGCGACCTCGACCAGCTCGAGCAGCTGCTGCGGGGAGCCGCCAGCCCCGGCGCGCTCGCCGAGGTCGACCTCGACCGGGCCAGGCAGCTCCTCGGAGCGGAGGCGGCGGAGAGCCTCGAGAAGATGGCCGAGCTGGCCAGGATGCTCGAGGAGGCGGGCCTGATCGAGAACCGAGAGGGCCGCTTCGAGCTCACCCCCGCCGGGCTGCGACGCATCGGCAAGCACGCGCTCGACGACCTCTTCTCCAAGCTCGCCCGCGACAAGCTCGGCCAGCACGAGCTCACGCGCACCGGGCTCGGCCACGAGCGGTCCATGGACACCAAGCCCTACGAGTTCGGCGACCCGTTCAACCTCCACATCGAGCGCACGATCCGCAACGCCGTCGCCCGCCAAGGTGGCGGCACCCCGGTCCAGCTCCGGCCCGAGGACTTCGAGATCGAGCAGACCGAGCTCTCGGTCCGCAGCGCCACCGTGCTCATGGTCGACCTCTCGCTGTCGATGCCGATGCGCGACAACTTCCTCGCGGCCAAGAAGGTGGCGATGGCGCTGCACGCCCTCATCAGCAGCCGCTACCCGCGCGACTACCTCGGGCTGGTCGGCTTCAGCGAGGTCGCCCGCGTCATCGAGCCCCGCGAGCTCCCGGAGGTCAGCTGGGACTACGTGTACGGCACCAACATGCAGCACGGGTTCCAGATCGCGCGCCGCATGCTCGCCAAGGAGCACGGCACGAAGCAGATCATCATGATCACCGACGGCGAGCCGACAGCCCACATCACCGAGGCGGGCTACCCGGTGTTCCACTACCCGCCGACGCAGGAGACCATCGACGCCACCCTCACCGAGGTGGTGCGCGCCACCCGCGAGGGCATCCGGATCAACACGTTCATGCTCGACGCCACCGCCCACCTGCAGCGCTTCATCGAGCAGCTCACCCAGCTCAACAAGGGTCGAGCCTTCTTCACGACCCCCGAGACGCTCGGCGACTACGTCCTCGTCGACTTCCTCGAGTCACGTCGCCAGATGAGCCGCTCCGGTCGAGGCCGCCGCGCCGGCTGACCCGACCGGCAGAGGTCCCGACGGGCTCAGGCGGGAGGGATGCCGTCGTCGGCGACGTCCACCAGGACAGCGTCGCCGGACGCGTCTCGCAGCACCGTGGCCATGCCGTCGATCGCCGGCTGATCGGCGCCGATGTTCAGCCAGCGAGCGGCGAGGTCGGTGGAAGCGACCGCGACCCGTTCGGTGCCGGCGTCGGTGCGGAACCACACCTCGCCGTCGGTGGCGCCAGGCACCATCGGCAGCCCGACGGTCTTGACTGGATCGGCGGAACCCAACGGGGTGGCGTTGCTGCCGCTGAAGTCGCGGCACGCGCCACGCGTCCGCACCTGGACCACTCGCCATGCGTGGCCCGGCGTGCGGAAGAGGTCGAGGTCCACCAGCCGACCGCCGGGAAGGCGAGCGATGGCGAACGCGCTCGTGGTGGAGCCGAGCCAGAGCTCGCCCACCTCCCAGGTGACCCCGAGGGCATCGGCGAGCCGTTCGATCGCCATCGCGGCGGTCGCGTCGGGTGCGGTGCGGGCAGAGATCACCTCGCTGCTGGGCGGGGATGGGTGTGCTGGTAGCTCCGTGGGGAAGCTCCCGGGCTCCGGCATGGGGAACGGACCCACCTCCTGGCACGCGGGGGACTCCGACGCGGATGGAACACCCTCCAACGCTTCGCGAGCCAACGCTTCGCGCGCCATGGCCTCGGCCTCGTCGGGGGAGAGGTTCTCGAAGGCCGGGTCGGTGGGGGCATCCACGGGCACAGCCGCGATCCCGACCACCTCGCCGGTCGAGTCGTCGACCGTTCGCACCGTCACGACGAGGGTGCCGTTGGTGCCGATCGCGAGCTCGAACCGTTCGCCGACGGGGACCGTGGTCGCCATCGGCTCGTTCTCGCCGGCCTGGACGGCGACGTCGGGCTCGAACAACGGCATGCCGCCGAGGCGGATCACCGTGGCGACCGACGACGCGTCGTCGCGGAGGTCTGCCGGGGGTGAGATCTGCCCGGCCAGCACCTGGTCGGCCTGGTGGACGCCGGACAGATCGAACCCCTCGGTCGTGGCGCCCACGACCGTCGACCCTCGAACGCCGACGCTGACCCACACGGTGCTGGTCGGGTCGCTGTCTGCCGCTCCCGGACCCTTCCAGGTCACCGGGACGATGACGGTGCCGGATCCCCGGTCCTCCGCTGCCCCCACCTGCAGCGGCAGGTCGTGCACGGCGGCATCCGTCGCGTCCGTGCCGTCGCCCAGCCACACCCGGAGGAACTCACGTGCGGCCGCCCCCGGGTCCCAGACGTCGGGGACGTTGAAGATGGAACCGTCGCCGGCCGGTGCGGTGGTAGACGTGGTCGGCTGCGTGGTCAGGACACGGGCTGGTCCACGGTCCCCACGATCTCGTGTGGCGAGGGCCAGTCCGCCGAGCAGCACCGTGGCGGCGATGGCCGCGGCGGCGAAGGCGCGGCCGCGTCGGTGCGTCGGGAGCGCCGTTGCGGTCGCCTCGATGTCGGGAAGCCCGAGCCCTCTGCCGGTGATGGTGGCGGCGCGCTCGTGGAGCACGGACCGGAGGCGGTGCTCGAGGTCGTGGTCGTGGTCGTGGTCGTGGTCGTCTCTCGGTCCGTTCACGGGGTCACCTCTCGGCGAAGGTCGCGCAGGGCGCGGTGGATCAGGGTGCGAACCGTGCCCGGTCGGCACCCGAGGAGCTCAGCGATCTCGGGGTCGGGCAGGTCGAGGTAGAAGCGCAGGACGACCGCGCGGCGTCGCCGATCGTCGAGGCGCGCGAGCGCGTCCCACAGCTCGTCGGGCTCATGGGTGCCCACCGCCGGGCGCAGCGCCTGCTCGACCGACCGTCGGTGCTTGCGGACGATCTGCTGGTGCCGACCCCAGACGCGCGTCGCGTTGACCACCGCGGTGCGGAGGTAGGTGCGGGGGCGCTCGACCTGGTACCAACGCGATCGGGCGGCCAGGAACGCGTCCTGGACCAACTCCTCCGCGACCGATCGGTCGCCCGTGAGGAGGTAGGCCAACCGCACGAGGTCGAGCCATTGGTCTCGGTAGGCGTCGACCAGACCGGTGGGCCAGCCGAGCCGCTCGGCTCGCTCGGTGGGCACAGAGGTCCGCATCACCCATCTAGACGGCGGAGCGGCCCGATCCGTTCCCGATCCGTCGCAGCGGTGCTCAGCCGGCGGAGGAGCGACGTTGCCGTGGCCGCTTCCGCACCACCCGGCGGGCGAGGAAGTCCTCGATGGCGGCTGCGAGGGCTTCGGGCTCCTCGACCGGCAGCGTGTGGCCGGCGTCGGCGAACGACACGAGCTCGCTGCCAGGGATGCGGTGGTGCATGACCTCCGAGCAGCGAGCCGGCGTGAACACGTCGGCCCCGGCGGCCACCACGAGGACGGGCAGGTCGAGGCTCTCGAGCAGGTCCGCCGCCGAGTGCGCCCGCATCGCTCCCGCCATCAGCACCATCACCGCGGGGTCGGTTGCTCGGAGGTGGAGGAGGTACGGGTGCAGGTCCTCCTTGGTGGTCTTCGGCCCGGCCGCCTTCGCCAGCCGGGCACCGAAGTGGCCGACCGACGCGGGGCCGATGGTGGCCCACACCGGAGCGAGCACCTCCGGGAAGAAGCGCATGATGGCGGCGCCGAGCGGGAAGAGGTGGTCGCCGATCGAGCTCCCGTAGAACGTCTTGGCCGGGTTCTCGAACGTGCCGGCCACGAGCACCAGGCCCGCGACGCGCTCCGGGGCGATCCGAGCAAGCTCCAGCGAGGTCTGGGTGCCCATGGAGTGCCCCACGACGAGGGCCCGCTCCACCCCGGCCGCGTCCATCGTGGCGAGGAGGTCGCGTGCCAGACGCGCCATCGACACGTCATCGATCGTGAGGTTCTTCGCCCCACGCCCGGGCGAGCGAGGCAGCCCAGAGCGACCGTGGCCCCTCGTGTCGGGCAGCAGGCACGGGTGCCCGGCCGCCTCGAACACCGGGAGGAGCTTGCCCCAGTAGGCATCGCTGCAGGACCACCCGTTCGCGAACAGGATCGGGATCTTCGGGCCGTCGGAGTTGCGGAAGGTGTACGCGATCGGGGTGCCGTCATCGGCGACCGTTCGGGCCTCCTTGGCGAACAGCGCGTAGCCCGAGTCGGCGTCGTGGCCGGGCTCCCACGGCTCGTCGGTTCGGTCTCCGGTTCCCTCACCCATGGGGCTCCTCGTGGCACCTCGGCCAAGTTCTGCTTGCGCGAACGTCCGCCAGCGGCGAAGATCACACCAGTGTAATTCCATGCGTGGAAGGAGCCGTCTCGACGGGTGCCCACCACGCCTGCCCGATCGTACGGGCGCCTCTGCCAGCGGGACGACTCTGGGGGTCAGTCCATGAACGACACCAACGATCTCGACGACGCCACCGGGTGGCAGGACTTCGCGAACTGCTTGGGCGTCGATCCCGATCTGTTCTTCCCCGAGCGCGGCGCGTCCACCCGTGAGGCCAAGGAGGTCTGCAAGGGCTGTGTGGTCCGCGAGGACTGCTTGGAGTACGCCTTGTCGAACGGGGAGAAGTTCGGCATCTGGGGTGGGTTGAGCGAGCGCGAGCGCCGTCGGATCCGGCGTCAGCGGGCGCTGGCTCGCCGGACCGCCCTCGAGGCCGAAGCTACGAAGTCGGCGGGGTCCGCCTCCGCCTGAGGCGCGCTTCGATCGTCCGGTCCGCCGCCAGGTCGAGCTCCCCCCAGCGGGCGGGATCCTCCGCCTCGAGCACCGACGCCGGCACCAGCCCCACCAGCTCGGCTCGTGCGACCGCGGCCCGCGCCGCCACCGCGTCGTAGGCGGCGCCGGGGCCGGTGGCGTCGGGCGCGATGAGGTTCATCGACACTTGGACCTCTCCGCCGACCTGCAACCCGAGCGAGCGCACGGTCGAGCTTCGGACCTGCGCGGCGATCGCCCTCGCCGCGTCCAGGTCGGGCTCGGCGAGCCAGACGTTGTACGCCACGAGCACCGGGCGGGTGCCCACCGCGATGGCGCCAGCGGTGGGGTGGGGGTCCGGCGGCCCGCAGTCCGGGCCGAGCGAGCGCCAGGCGCCCCGCCGGATGTCGGGGAGGGTCCGGTCTCGGCCGTAGCGGAAGCACGGCACGCCCAGCTCCGTGCCCGCCCACTCGCAGAACGCGTCGCGCTCGGCCTCGGCGTCCTCTGGGGTCGAGCCGTGGAGCGCCACGAACGGCACCACGTCGACGACGCCGATCCGTGGGTGGGCTCCGCGATGAGCTCGGAGGTCGAGTGCGTCGACCGCGGCTCGGGCGACGGCGCGGGGCGCCTCGGCCCCGATGAGCGTCAGCACGCTGCGATGGTGGTCGCCGTCGATGTGGACATCGAGCAGGTCGTCGCCGGCCGCGGCGGCGATCGAACCGATCAGCTCGCGGTCGCGCCCCTCGCTGATGTTGACCACGCACTCGAGCACCCTGGCATGGTCGCGTTCCGGTGGGGTCGCTGGGAAATGCCTGAGGGTTCGCACCCCGACGTGTCGCTCGGGGGCCAGCCCGGGTACCGTGGCGGGCATGGGTCCTGAGTGGTTGGTCGTGATCGGTGTCGTGGTGCTGCTGTTCGGGGGGTCGCAACTCCCCAAGCTGGCTCGTTCGCTCGGTCAGGCGCAGAACGAGTTCAAGAAGGGCATGACCGAGGGAGCGTCGGCTTCGGACGACGCCACCGAGGACGAGTCCGCAAGCTGATCCTTCGCCCGCGGCGCACGCCGCGGGTCAGCGAGCGACGGCGGCCGCCTCTTGGCGTCGCCGCTTGAGGATCCGGCGCCGCTCGCGCTCCGAGCAACCGCCCCACACGCCGTGGTCGATGCGCTCGGCGAGCGCGTACTCGAGGCAGGGTTCCTTCACCGGGCAGTCCGCGCAGATCTTGCGTGCCACCTCGACGCCCACGCCATCGCTCGGGAAGAACGCGGCGGGCGGGTAGTGCCGGCAGTGGCCGTCGTTCATCCAGTGCAGCTCGACCTCGTCCATGGCGACCTCCTCGACCCTCCACGACGATCGTGGTCCGCCCATGGTTCCCGGAGGTCGTGAAGGTTCCGTGCAGACGCGGTGGAGATCCGTCGAAAACCTGGTTGCATGGTGGCCATGAGCCCGGGTCGGCCGCCCACGGGAGCCGGCGGCTCCGCCTTCAACCCGTGGGCTCCTCGCGGCCCCGAAGGGCCTGGGACCTCGCCGTCGCGGGCCCACCGCCCCGTCGCCCCGAGCGCCCCGGTGTCGTCGTCACCCGCTCCCTCGGCCGCCACCGCGCCCACCTCGATGGCCGCGCCGCCGAGCTGGGCGGGTGCTGCGCCCCGAACCGGCGAGCACCCGGGTGGGGGCACCGTGCCGGTCGTCGACCACGGCCGGCTGCCGGGGGCACCGGCCCAGCCGCCCACCACCTGGCCTGATCCGCACCTGCCGGAGGCGCCCACGGCGCCCGAGCGGCGACGGCGTGGCGGCGCGCTGGTGGTGATCACGGCCTTCCTGCTCGGCGCGCTGCTGGTGGGCGCGGTGTTCGCGGCCTACGCCTTGGGGCATCGAGCCGGTGAGGGGGCCACGAGCGCGAAGACCGACGCCACCACGACGACTCGCTTGCGTGCCGATGGACCGTTGGACATCCAGAAGGTCCTCGACATCGTCCGCCCCTCGGTCGTGACCATCCAGACGGGATCCCCGAACAGCGTGTTCGGCGGGGCCGGCTCGGGCGTCGTGATCTCCGAAGACGGCCTGATCCTCACCAACGCCCACGTCATCGAGGGTGCCGGCAACCAGATCACCATCCGGTTCAGCGACGGCGCCACCGCGTCGGCCTCGCTGGTCGGCGCCTCCACCGGCGACGACATCGCGCTCGTGAAGGCGGATCGCACCGGTCTGACGCCGGCGCAGCTCGGATCCAGCGCCAACCTGCTGGTGGGCGATCCGGTGGTGGCGATCGGCAACGCCCTGAACCTCGGCGGCGACCCGAGCGTCACGAGCGGCATCGTCTCGGCGAAGGACCGCTCCATCGACGATGGCACCACGTCGCTCGATCACCTGATCCAGACCGATGCGGCCATCAACCCCGGCAACTCCGGCGGGCCGCTCGTGAACGCGGACGGGCAGGTCGTGGGCATCAACACGGCCATCATCCAGGGCGCGCAGAACATCGGGTTCTCGATCGCCATCGATTCGGTGCAGGACCTGATCGACGAGCTCAAGGCCGGTGGGGGAGACCTCACCCCCAACACGGCACGCCTCGGCGTGGCCACCGTCGACGTCACGTCTGAGCAGCTCGACGACCAGACGCGCGAGCAGTTCGAGATCACCGCCGAGTCGGGTGCCGTGGTCACCAGCGTCGACCCCAGCGGTGCCGCCGGTGCGGCGGGCATCCAGGAGGGCGACGTCATCTTGGAGATCGGCGGCGAGCCGGTGGCCACCGCCTCCGACGCCACCAGCATCGTGCGGTCCCACGAGCCGGGCGACCAGGTCACCATCGTGATCGAGCGACGGGGCCAGCGGCAGTCGGTCTCGGTCACCCTGGGGTCCTGAGGGCAAGGTCTGCGCCGGGCGCAGGTGGTGCTCCCCTGAGGGCACCGCTAGCGTGTGCGCCCATGTCTGCGACCGAGCCCGAGCTGTCCCAGGAGCCGCCCCGCGGCCACGTCCGCGTCGTCTACCTGGGGCCGGTCGCGCCGCACTGGGACCTCCAGAGCGACTTCGGCGACCGGGCGCTCATCGAGGGCTTCCGGGTGCGCATGCAGGCCCGCCTCCAGCTCGTGCCGCCGCACGATCCGCAGTTCCGCCGCAACCGCGAGCGGGTCATCCGCGACGCGGAGCGCGAGAACCTCCTGCTCGACTGGGACCTCGGTCTGCCCGAAGACGAGTGACGCCGGGCCGCGCCGCGGCCTGACGCCGACGCTTCGACGTCGTCCGACGGCAACCGAGCCGTCACCCGCCGTCGCTACCATCCGACCATGGACCTGCGCGACGACCCCCACGAGGATCCCGCGCCTCCTGGCGACCCCGAGCGGTTCTTGAACCGAGAGCTCTCGTGGCTCGACTTCAACGCACGGGTGCTCGAGTCCGCGGCCGATCCCCGCGTCCCGCTGCTCGAGCGGGCCAAGTTCTGCGCGATCTTCAGCCAGAACCTCGACGAGTTCTTCCAGGTCCGGGTGGCGGGCCTCGCCGACCAGGTGATCGCCAAGGTCGGCCGCGCCTCGCCCGACGGCAAGAGCCCGACGGACCAGTTGCGAGCCATCGCCGATCGGGTCGGTCAGCTGGTGGATCGTGCCGAGCACCTGTTCCTCGACGAGATCGTCCCCGCGCTGGCCGGGGTGGGGATCGTCTTCTCCAGCTGGCCTCAGCTCGACGAGGACGATCGCGAGTACCTCGTCGAGGAGTTCGAGAGCCGCATCTTCCCGGTGCTGACCCCGCTCGCGGTCGATCCCGGTCACCCGTTCCCGTACATCTCGAGCCTGTCGCTGAACCTCGCGGTGGTGCTGCGCGATCCGGTGTCGAGCGAGCGCCGGTTCGCCCGGGTGAAGGTGCCGCCGCTGCTTCCCCGGTTCGTGGTGATGCCCGACGGCGAGCGGTTCGTGCCGCTCGAGCAGGTGATCGCCGCGCACCTCGACCGGCTCTTCCCCGGGATGGAGGTCCTCGAGACCTTCGCGTTCCGGGTGACGCGCAACGCGGACCTCACCCTCGAGGAGGAGGAGGCAGACGACTTGCTCGCCGCGGTCGAGATGGAGCTCCGGCGTCGGCGCTTCGGCGCGGCGGTCCGCCTCGAGGTCGACGCTCGCGTGACCCCCGAGGTGCGCGAGCTGCTGGTGCGCGAGCTCGACCTGACCGACGACGCCGTGCACGAGTCCGTCGGCCCCCTCGACCTCGGCGGGCTCTGGGCGCTGCGCGACCTGGATCGACCCGACCTGAAGGACCAGCCGTGGACGCCGGTCACCCAGGTCCGGCTCGCGACCGAGGAGGACGAGCGCCTCGACATCTTCTCGGTGATCGCCGATGGCGACGTGTTCGTGCACCACCCCTACGACTCCTTCTCGTCGTCGGTAGAGGAGTTCGTGCGCCAGGCGTCTCGCGACCCCAAGGTGCTCGCCATCAAGCTCACGCTGTACCGGACCTCGGGAGACAGCTCGATCATCAAGTCGCTCATCCGGGCCGCGGAGCGCGGCAAGCAGGTGGCCGCGCTCGTGGAGCTCAAGGCCCGGTTCGACGAGGCCGCGAACATCGGGTGGGCCCGCGCGCTCGAGCAGGCCGGCGTGCACGTCACCTACGGCCTGGTCGGCCTCAAGACCCACACGAAGACCGCACTGGTGGTGCGCGACGAGGGCACGGGTGTGCGCAGCTACTGCCACATCGGCACCGGCAACTACAACGCCAAGACCGCGAAGCTCTACGAGGACCTGGGCATCCTCACCGCCGATCCGCTGGTGGGCGCCGATCTGGCCCAGATGTTCAACTTCCTCACCGGCTACGGCCGCAACGTCGAGTATCGACGGCTGCTCGTCGCTCCCCACCCCCTGCGCGAAAGGCTCACCGAGCTCATCGACCAGGAGGCGGAGGCCGAGCGCGGGCGCATCACCATGAAGATGAACAGCCTGGTCGACCCGTCGATGATCGACCACCTGTACGCGGCGTCGCAGGCTGGCGTGGAGATCGACCTCGTGGTCCGCGGCATCTGCTGCCTGCGTCCGGGGGTGCCGGGCCTGTCCGACAACATCCGCGTGCGGTCGCTCATCGGCCGCTACCTGGAGCACTCCCGCATCTACCAGTTCGCCAACGGCGCCGGGCCCAACGCGCCGGTCACCTACGTGGGCTCCGCGGACCTCATGCCTCGCAACCTCGATCGGCGGATCGAGGCGCTGGTGCCCGTCATGGATCCCAACCTCCAGCGCCGGGTCCAGGAGATCCTCGACGTCGTGCTCGCCGACGACACGCTCGCGTGGTCGCTGGGGCCGAACGGGACCTGGGAGCGGGTCGGGCCCACCACCCAGCCGGGCACCGTCGACGCCCACCTGCGGTTCCAGGAGCTCGCCGTGCTTCGCAGCCGGCGTGCCGACATCGGCCCGACGATGACCGCCCCCAAGGTGCTCGCCGCCGGCGGGGTCGTGTGGCGGTCGGGTGCGAACGGCATCGACGTGATGGTGGTGCACCGGCCCCGCTACGAGGATTGGAGCTTCCCGAAGGGCAAGTGCGACCCGGGCGAGACCTTCGAGGAGACGGCCGTGCGCGAGGTGCTGGAGGAGACCGGCCTCGACGTCGAGCTGGGCACCGAGCTACCCGAGGTCCGCTACTTCGACCACCGCGGACGCTCCAAGCTCGTACGGTACTGGGCGATGACCGCCACCGGTGGGCAGTTCGAGGCGAACGAGGAGGTCGACGAGGCGCGCTGGCTGCCGCTCCCCGACGCTCGAGCGCTGCTCACCTACCCCCACGACGTGGCGCTCCTCAGCCACCTGCCCACACCTGGCTGAATCGTCCTCCCAGGTCAGGAGGGGCGGATCGAAGTGTTCGGGGTTCGTTCACCTCCGGTTCACCCGGGTCCCACTGGCGGGTCACCCAGCCTCCGTACCGTGCGCGTCGAAATCCACCACGACGCCCAAGGAGGGCATCCGTTGAAGAACCGCAAGGGCTTCGCCTGGCTCATCGCCGTGCTGGCGGTGCTGTCGATCCTCGCTTCCGCGTGCGGAAGCGATTCCGAGGGCTCCGACGCCGGTACGAGCGACTCCGACTCGACCACCACCGCCGCTGTCGACACCTCCGGGTTCGCCGAGCTCACCGCCACGCTGAACGGCCAAGGCTCGAGCTTCCAGGACACCTTCCAGCAGCAGGTGACCTCTGACTTCGGCACCGCCGTGAGCGAGGCCGGAGGCAGCGCCACCGTCACCTACACCAAGTCCGGCTCCTCCGACGGCAAGAAGGCCCTGGCCGACCAGACCGCCGACTTCGCCGGTTCGGACTCGCCGATCAAGGACGAGGAGATGGCGTCGTTCGGCGGCCGCGACATCCTCTACTTCCCGATCGTCGGCGGCCCGATCACCGTGGCGTTCAACCTCGAGGGCATCGACGAGCTCAACCTGAGCCCCGACACCGTCGCCGGGATCTTCCAGGGCGAGATCACCTCGTGGGACGATGACGCCATCGCCGCCGACAACGAGGGCGTCGAGCTGCCGTCGACCGCCATCACGGTCGTGCATCGCTCCGACGGCTCGGGCACCACGAAGAACTTCACCAAGTGGCTCACCAAGGCGGCGCCCGACACCTGGACCCTGGACTCGGGCGAGGAGGTCGAGTGGCCCTCGACGACCACCGGTGCCGAGAAGAGCACCGGCGTCACGGCGGTGATCAAGGACACCGACGGCGCCGTCGGCTACGTGGACCTCGCCGATGCGGCGAAGGAGAGCCTCACGGTCGCGGCCATCGGCATCGCCGACGGCGAGTTCGTGGCCCCCACCCCCGACAGCGCCTCCGCGGCGCTCGGTGCGGCGGAGATTGCCGATGACCTCACCTACGACCCGCTGAACGCCAGCGCCGCAGGTGCGTACCCGATCACGTCGCCGACGTGGGTGCTGGTCGACAAGGTCCAGAGCGACGAGGGCAAGGCCGCCGTGCTCAAGGCGTACCTCAACTACATGCTCACCACCGGCCAGGGCCAGGCCAAGGCGCTCCTCTACGCCCCGCTGCCCGAGGACCTCGCCGCCAAGGCGGTCGCTCAGATCGACGAGATCACCGTCGGCTGACCAAGCTGTGCCCCTCGGGCCCGGGCTCCTCGACGGAGCCCGGGCCCGTAGGGGTACCGTCCCGCCCGATCCCTCCCCCTGGACAGATGACCGCACTCCACCTCGACCCCGAGTCTGAGCACGTCGCTCACGGACTGGCGTCCACCGCAGGCGCCGGACCCGACCGAGCCTTCCGTGGGCTGGCCGTGGCCGCCGGCGTCACCGTGCTGGTGATCCTCGCGCTGATCACCTACAGCACCACCCGCTCGGCGTGGCCCGCGTTCGCGAACCACGGAGCCTCCTACTTCTTCTCCACCGACTGGCGACCGAACTCCCAGCGGTTCGGCATCGTCGGCTTCGCCTGGGGCACCGCGGTCGTCTCCTTCATCGGCGTGCTGCTCGCGGTACCCACCAGCATCGGCATCGCGCTGTTCGCCACCGAGGTGGCGCCCCAGAAGCTCCGGCGCTCGATCACCACCGTGATGGACCTGCTCGCCTCGGTGCCGTCGGTGGTCTTCGGACTGGTCGGGTTCTACGTCCTGCGGGTCCCCCTCCAGGACGTGTACCGGGCGCTCGGCGACGCGGTCGCGGGGATCCCGGGCCTGAACCGCATCTTCGGCCAGGGTGCGTCGGGGATCTCGCTGCTCACCGCGGGGATCGTCCTCGCCATCATGATCATCCCGATCATCACCACGGTCACCCGCGAGGTGTTCGCCACGGTTCCTCGCAACGACAAGGAGGGCGCCCTCGCCCTCGGCGCCACCCGCTGGGAGATGATCACGGGCGTGGTGCTCCCGCACTCGCTCGGTGGCATCACCGGAGCGGTGATGCTGGGCTTGGGCCGGGCGATGGGAGAGACCATCGCCGTCACCCTCCTGATCGGTGGCGTGGCGAACCCGGAGATCACCATCAACGTCTTGTCGCCTGGCGACGCGATGCCTTCGGCCATCGCCCGCAAGCTTCCCGAGGCCGCCGGCGACTACCGGGCGGCGCTCATCGGGCTGGGCGTCACCCTGTTCGTGATCACGATGGTCGTGAACGTGTCCTCGCGTCGCATCGTCGAGGTCGTCGATCGTCGCCTCAAGGGGGCCGCGTGACCGCCACCCTCGAACACCGAGGCGAGCGAGCCGACGAGGGCTCGGTGGCCGAGCGACTCACCGTTCCGAGCGACGTCCGTGTGTCCACGATCAAGGGCGCTCGGTTCGTGCGCAACCGGATCGCGACCGTGGCCATGGTCGGCACGTTCGTGCTGGCCCTGATCCCCCTCGTGTTCGTCATGGGCAACGTGCTGGTCCGAGGGGCCAGCATCGTCACGCCCAGCTTCCTCACGAGCGACATCCCCACCACCGCCGCCGCGTCGGAGCTCAAGGGCGATTGCGAGCTCCGCCAGCGCTACGACCCGACCGCGGTGTGCGAGGAGGCGACGACCCCGGAGGTGAAGCCCGGCATGGGGCCCGCGGTGGTCGGCACGATCATCACCACGGTGCTCGCCGCGGTCCTCGCGATCCCGCTCGGCATCCTCGCCGCCATCTACCTCAACGAGTACGGCAAGCGAACACGGCTCGCCCGGTTCATCCGCTTCATGACCGACGTGATGACCGGCGTTCCGTCGATCGTGATGGGCATCTTCATCTACACGTTGTGGGTGCTGCAGTTCGGTGCCGGTCGGTCGGCCCTCGCCGCCGCCCTCGCGCTCGCGTGCCTGATGCTCCCGATCGTGGTGCGCTCGAGCGAGGAGATGCTCCGCTTGGTGCCCAACACGCTGCGCGAGGCGAGCGCCGGGCTCGGTGCCCGGACGTGGAAGACCACGCTCAAGGTGGTGCTCCCCGCCGCGCTCCCGGGCCTGGTGTCCGGGTCGATGCTGGCCGTCGCCCGCGCCGCCGGCGAGACCGCACCCGTCCTGTTCACCATCGGCGCCGCCACCACGGTGGCGCAGGCGAGCACCATCACCGGGCAGAGCACGACCCTGTCGTTCCAGATCTACAACCTCATCACCAACGGCGGGAAGCTCTCGCCTCAGATGGCCTGGGGCGCTGCGCTCACGCTCATCGCCCTGGTGCTGATCCTGACCACCTTGGCCCGAACCGTGTCGAAGCGGTTCACGATGCGATGAACTCTGGCCCCATGACCGACGAGGAGACCCCTGTGCCCACCGAGGCCACCACCGAGGCCACCACCCAGGCGCCCGTGCCGGGCGGCGACGCCGCCGCCGCGGCCACCGAGCTCGCCGCGTCGCCGGCCGTCGCGGAGGGCGCCATCGCCGGGAGCTCCACGGTCTTCGAGGTCCGCGACCTCTCGGTGCTCTACAGCGGGTTCCGGGCGGTCAAGGACGTCAGCATCGACATCGCCAAGCACGAGATCACCGCGTTCATCGGCCCCTCGGGCTGCGGCAAGACCACCGTGCTCCGGTGCTTCAACCGCATGAACGACCTCATCGAGGGCGCGGTGGTGGAGGGCGAGCTGCGGTACCACGGGGTCGACCTCTACGACCGCGAGGTGAACCCGGTCGAGGTCCGCCGTCGGATCGGCATGGTGTTCCAGAAGCCGAACCCGTTCCCCAAGTCGATCTTCGACAACGTCGCCTACGGACCGAAGCTCGCGGGCATCAAGAAGAAGGCGGAGCTCGACGAGATCGTGGAGCGGGCGCTTCGGGGCGCGGCCATCTGGGACGAGGTGAAGGACCGGCTGCACAAGTCGGGCCTCGGCCTGTCGGGCGGCCAGCAGCAGCGGCTCTGCATCGCCCGCGCCCTCGCCGTGAACCCCGAGGTCATCCTCATGGACGAGCCCTGCTCGGCCCTCGACCCCATCGCCACCGGGCGCATCGAGGACCTCATGGAGGAGATCAAGCAGGACTACACGATCATCATCGTGACCCACAACATGCAGCAGGCCGCCCGGGTGAGCGACCGGTGCGCCTTCTTCACCACCGAGGTCAGCGAGCTGAGCGACACGCGCACCGGCGTGCTCGTGGAGTACGACCTCACCGAGAAGATGTTCTCGAACCCCTCCGACGTCCGCACCGAGAACTACGTCACCGGGCGCTTCGGCTGACCATGGCCATGGTCCGTCAAGGGTTCAGCGCCGAGCTCGACCAGCTCCGCCTGCAGGTGGAGGTCATGGCGGTGCGCGTCGACCAGAACCTCGAGCGCATGCGCGAGTTCCTCCACACGGGCAACCTCGCGCTCGCGGCGGTGGCCATCGCCGCCGACGACGACATCGACGCGATGAACGTCTCGCTCACCGAGCGCTGCCACGACCTGCTCGCCCGCGAGGCGCCGGTGGCCTCGGACCTGCGGTTCGTCATGTCGGCGCTGCGCGTGCTGGGCGAGCTGGAGCGGGTGGGAGACCTGGCGCTGCGTGTGGTGAAGGTGGGGGAGGACTGGGCGCTGGTGGCCAGCTGCCCCACGACCTACGACATCCTCCTGACGATGGCCGACACCGCGATCGACCAGTTCCGCCAGGCGCTCGCGGCCTGGTCGACCCAGGACCTCGACCAGGCCGACCAGGTCGCTCGCTCGGGCCTGGTCCTCGACGTCGCCAACGATCAACTGGTGCGCGCGCTGCTGGAGCTGGAAGGTCCCGACGCCGTGGCGGCCGCGCTCCGTAGCCTGGTGATCGGCAAGGCCCTCGATCGGATCGCCGATCACTCGGCCATCATCGGCAGCCGCCTGCGCTACCTGCTGACCGGTGACCCTGACCACCTCGCCGCCGAGATCCGCTGACGGAGCAGACATGACCGATGACATCGTGAGGAAGAGCTTCCAGCAGACGCTGGAGGAGATCCGCACCGACATGGTGCAGATCGCGGCGATGGTCACCGAGGGGATCCCGCGCGCCACCGAGGCGTTGCTGTCGGGCGACCTCCACGATGCCCAGGACATCATCGAGGGCGACGACCCGCTCGACGCCCGGTCGATCGAGCTCGAGGAGCGGTGCTACCAGCAGCTCGCGCTCCAGCAGCCGATGGCGGGCGACCTCCGCCACATCGTGACCGCCATCCGCATGGTCTCGGAGATCGAGCGCTCGGGCGACCTCGTGGTCAACATCGCCAAGGGCTCGCGCCGCATCTTCGGCACCGAGCTGTCCGCCCGCCTGCGCGGCCTCATCTCGCAGATGGGCGAGGAGTCCACCCGGCTGTTCCGCCTCGCGATCGATGCCTACATGGACGAGGACGCCTCGCTGGCGGCCGCGCTCGACGACCTCGACGACCGGCTCGACTCGATCCACCGCGACTACGTGCAGGAGATCTTCCTCGTGCACAACGCCGGCGAGATCCAAGTGCAGGGCGCGGTGCAGCTCGCGCTGATCGGCCGCTACTACGAGCGCATCGGCGACCACGCGGTCAACATCGGCGAGCGCGTCCGCTACATGGTCACGGGCTGGCTGCCCGAGCACACGGGCGCAGCTCGGGTCGCTGCGGCGCAGTCCAAGCCGCCGCCCAGCGAGGGCTGATCGGATGCGGCGCACGGCCCTGCGGGCTCGACTCGATGCCATGCGCGCCCGCTTCGTCCGGTCGGGCGAGGAGGGAGCACCCTCGTCCGACGTCGGCGACGCCCTCGACCGGTTGGCCGCGGCCGTCGATCGACACTTCGCCAAGCAGGCCTCCACCCGGGTCACCGCCGATCGGCTGGTGGGTGCGCTCGACGTCATCCCTCAGGGCATCGTGCTCGCCGATGCTGGCGGGGAGATCGTGTTCCGCAACCGCACCGCCGACGGGTTCCTGGCGGCCCGCCACGGCGACGCGCTGGTCGGATCGCTGATGCAGGAGCTCATCGTCGCGGCGGTGGGGGGTGAGGCTCGCTCGGAGACGATCGAGGTGTTCGGGCCGCCGCGTCGGGCGCTGCAGCTGCGTGCGGTGCCGGTCGACGGCGGTGGCGAGGCGGACGACGGCGGCCGGTCCGCGGCGGCCATCGGCGCGTTCCTCGTGGTCGAGGACATCTCCGAGCGCCAGCGCTTGGAGTCGGTGCGCCGCGACTTCGTCGCCAACATCAGCCACGAGCTGCGCACACCGGTGGGCGCCCTCGGCGTGCTCGCCGAGACGATGGCCGAGGAGGAGGATCCCGCGGTCCTGCGCCGCCTGGCCGGGCGGATGCAGGAGGAGGCGTTCCGGGTCGCCCGCACGATCGACGACCTCCTCCAGCTCAGCCGGATCGAGTCCGCGGAGCTGCCCGCGGCCGAGGAGCTCTCGGTCGGCCCCCTCCTCGAGGAGGCGGTGGAGCGCACGCGGCCCGCGGCCGAGCTGCTCGGCGTCGAGGTGGCTGTGTCGGAGTTCGACCCTCGGCTCGCCGTGGTGGGCGATCGGCGCCAGCTCGTCTCGGCGATCGCCAACCTGTGCGACAACGCCACCAAGTACTCCGATCCCGCCTCGAAGGTGGTGGTGCGCGCCACGCGAGCGGAGGGGCCGGGTGGTCCGTGGATCGACCTCGAGGTCGAGGACCACGGGATCGGCATCCCCGCACGCGACCTCGAGCGGGTCTTCGAGCGGTTCTACCGGGTCGACCGCGCTCGTAGCCGAGACACCGGCGGCACCGGCCTCGGGCTCGCGATCGTCCGCCACGTCGCCCAGAACCACCACGGCGAGGTCATGGTGCGCTCCCGTGAGGGCGAGGGCAGCACCTTCACCCTTCGGCTGCCGGCCGCCCCCGAACCATCCACCACCCCCACCACCGGAAGCACCGATGCCTGAACCGACCACCACGGTCCTCGTCGTCGAGGACGAGGACAGCTTCGTCGAAGCGCTGACCATCGGGCTCGCCCGCGAGGGCTTCCGGGTCCAGGTGGCGCGGGACGGCGCCCAGGCCCTCACCCTCTTCGACGCCGTGCTCCCCGACCTCGTGCTGCTCGACGTGATGCTGCCCAAGGTGTCGGGCATCGACGTGTGCCGCGAGATCCGGGCGAAGTCGAAGGTGCCGATCATCATGGTGACGGCGAAGGGCTCGGAGATCGACACCGTCGTCGGCCTCGAGGTGGGTGCCGACGACTACGTGTCGAAGCCGTACCGGCTGCGCGAGCTCGTGGCCCGCATGCGAGCGGTCCTGCGTCGCTCGCCCGGCGACGTGTCGCCAGCGGCCGCGGGCGGCGACGCGGAGGCGCTCACGGTGGGCGACGTCTCGCTCGACTCGCTTCGCCACGAGGTCGTGATCCGGGGCGTGAAGGTCGCCCTGCCCCTGAAGGAGTTCGAGCTGCTCACGATCCTGTTGGAGAACGCGGGGCGGGTGCTCAGCCGCGACGTCCTCATCGATCGCGTCTGGGGTCACGACTACGTGGGCGACACCAAGACGCTCGACGTCCACGTCAAGCGCCTGCGCTCCAAGGTCGAGTCCGACCCGGCGGTGCCCACCCGGATCGTCACGATCCGGGGCCTCGGCTACAAGTACGAAGCTCCCCGCGACCGAGAGCGGTGACCGACTCGGCGCGGCCGGAAGCTCCGTGTCGGTGGTGGTCCCTACCATGGGGCCGGTGAGCGAGCTGCTGCCCGGAACGGGCTCACGACCGGCCACCGTGGCCGGCGTCAAGGCGTTCATCGTCACGCCGTTCCACCGCTTGGCCCGCACCCACGCGGCGTCCGCGATGGCGGACGCGATGGTGGCCGCATCGCTCGCGGACTCGCTGTTCTTCTCGCTCCCCGCCGACAGCGCCCGCGCTCCGGTGGTGCGGTACCTGATCATCACCATGCTGCCGTTCGCGGTGATCGCCCCCCTCGTGGGTCCGCTCATCGACCGGCTCAAGGGCGGCCATCGCTTCGTGCTCGTCGGCTCGGCCATGGCCAGGGCGATCCTCTGCTACCTGATGATCGACCAGATCCGAGCGGGAGGCCCACCGTTCTTCCTCCTCGCGCTGTGCGTCCTCGTCGCCCAGCGGGCCTACGCCGTGGCCCGGAGCGCGCTCGTGCCCACCGTGGTCGGATCCGACGACGAGCTGGTCGAGGCGAACTCGAAGCTCGCCATCATCTCGGGCATCTCCGCGTTCGTGGGCGTGCTGCCCGCGGCGCTGCTCCTCAAGGTGTGGGGACCCGGTTGGTCGCTCGGGCTGGCGATGGCCACCTACGTCGTCGCCTCGGCGCTCGGGTTGCGCATCCCCCGGTCGCGGGTGGCCACCGAGAAGGCAGACCCGGTCGAGCGCCACGAGCTGCGCGGCGCGGGGATCGTGCTTGCCGGCTCCGCTATGGGCCTGCTGCGCATGTGCGTGGGCTTCCTCACGCTGCTCATCGCGTTCGACTTCCGCGGGGGCGACCGCGAGCCGTGGGAGTTCGCGGTGGTCGGTGGCGTCAGCGTGCTGAGCCAGCTGGCGGGGGCTGCGCTCGCGCCCCGGGCCAAGGAGCGCACCACCGAGGAGAACATCCTCACCGGTGCCCTCGGCCTGGTGGTCGTGGGCGCGCTGCTGTCGCTGGTGGTCGGCGAGGTGCTGGGCGCGTCGATCCTCGGCGGTTGCGTGGGCTTCGCCGCCGGGAGCGGCAAGCTCGCGTTCGATTCGATCCTCCAGCGCGACGCTCCCGACGCCAACCGCGGACGATCGTTCGCTCGCTTCGAGACGCGCTTCCAGGTCACCTACGTGATCGGGGCGTTCATCCCCGTCGCCGTGCACATCGGGGCCAAGGCCGGCTTCGCGCTGGTCTTCGTGATCGCGGCGTTCGCCACGGCGTCCTACGTGGTCGGGCGGCTGGCCTGGGCGCACCGGTCCGGCACGCGGCAGACGGCGGCCACCGCCGCCGCGGTCGAGATCGAGACGCGCTTCGCCGAGGTGTCAGAGGAGGTGCGGGGCCGGCTCACCGCAGCGCCGCGCTCGCTCTTGGGACGGTTGCGCGGCGCGGACCAGGGCGGCGCCGTCGCGCCGGACGGCGACGACGCGGACGCCACCGTGGTGGTCGCTCCGCCTGGCACCGATCCCACGTCGGTCGCTCGGCCCGACGCGACGGTGGTGGTCGACGGCGAGTTCCCGTGGGATGCGCCGACGGAGCCGGCGCCGTCGGACTACCTGGACGACGTCGATCCGTCGGTGGCGAACCCCTTCCCGTGGACGCCCGACGACCCCACCCGTCCCGCCGGCCGCTGAGCGCAGCGGTCAGGGAGCGGGCGGCTCGAGCGGGAGGTCGATGCGAGCCAGCCAGAGGCCCGGCGCATCGACCTCGCTCGGGGTGGGAAGGACCTCGACGCTGGACCACAGGCGCTCGAGGCCGGCATCGCCGGCTCGCTCGACGATCCCGGCGACGAAGGCGGCGCCGCGGTCGTAGCGATCCTGCGTCAGCTCGAGCCCGAGCAGGCGCTCGACGAAGCGGTCCTGGGCAGAGGCCTCCACGCGGCGGCGTCGGACGGCCTCGGTGATCTGCTCGTACGAACCGACGAGACCGTGGCCGATGCGATCCATCACCACGTCGACGTAGCCGACGATGGCGCACACCAGCGCCTCGAGGTGGGGGAGCAGCTCCTGCTGGCGCGGCGAGCGGACGGCCCCGAGCATCACCTCCGGGTCGCTCAGCAGCTCCTGGAAGCGTGCCATCGGGTCGCCGCCGGCGGTGTCGTCGTCGAGCGCGCCGAGCTTGTTGCCCAAGGCATCGGGGTCGCTCTCGAAGCTCGACGCGTACTCGACGAGCAGCTGGTCGAGGCGAGACCGCACGTGCGCCACGCCCAGCACCGCGTGGTGCGCGACCTGGTGCAGGCAGACCCACAGCCGCAGGTCGTCGCCGTCCATGCTCCAATCGCTCGCGAACGCGTCGACGTTGGCCGCGACCACGAGGAGCTCGTCGGAGGGCGGGCGCGGGATCGGGAGGTCGAACGAGCCGAAGTCGCGGGTGGCCCGATGGCCCACGAGCGACCCCGCGGTCATCCCGAGCAGCATCGGGCTCAGCAGCCCCATGATCTGGCCGAGCCAGGCCTCGGTGGGGTCACCGTCCTCGGTGGGATCGAAGGCGAAGCCGGTTGGCTGCTCGGGGGTCGCAGGCGGGCGCAGCGCGCCGGCCATGGCCTCGACCAGCGGTCGGTGCGCGTCGAGCGTGGTGAGGGCGTACTGCGCTCGCGTGACGGGCACGATGCTCACGGTGCGGCCGGTGACCGAGGTGCTCAGGCCGGTGGCCTGCGCGACCTGAAGATCGGCGACCCGAGCGAGCTGCTCGTAGCGCACCCGCTCGAGCGGATCGACGTTCGGTTCGCTCTCACCGCCGGTGGCGATCGACAGCGCCAGCTGGCGGGCGCCGTCCCACTGCACCGGTCCCTGCGAGCCCAGCATCTTGATCAGGTCGCCGAAGAACGGCATCCCATCGAACGGGTTCGGGCCGGAGGACATGGCGCCCATGGTACGGCCGATGTGGAGCTTCGAGCTCTCGGGCGGCAAGCTCGCGGCCATGGTGCGAGTGGTGGTGACCGGCGCGGCGAGCGTGCTCGGACGACGCGTGGTGGCCCTGCTCGAAGGCCGAGACGACGTCGACGAGGTGGTCGGGCTCGATCTGCGGTCCGCCCCCAGCACCCGGCCGATGGACCTGCTCACCGGGGACCTCGTCGGCGCCCTCGAGGGAGCGGACGCCGTCCTGCACCTGGCATCGGTGTTCGGACCGGCGATCGAGGGGCCCGAGATCGACGACGCTGTCGACGTCGCGGTGGCGAAGCGGCTGTTCGACGCGGCCGCGCAGGTGGGCGTCGGCCAGGTGGTGGTCCTGTCGTCGGCCACGGTCTACGGGCCGTGGGCCAACAATCCGGTGCCGCTGACCGAGGAAGCGCCGCTGCGCCCGCACCCCGACCTCGCGTTCGCCGTGCAGCGGGCCGAGGTCGAGCGCCTCGCCTGGGAGGCGCGGCGCTCCACGCCCGGCCTCGTCGTCTCATGCCTGCGGCCGGCGCCGGTGGTCGACGACGGCCGTGGCGGCTGGTTGGCCGAAGCGCTCGACGCTGCGGCCGATGTGCCCGCCGCGGACGACACCGCCGCCCAGTACCTGCACGTCGCGGACCTCGCGTCGGCCGTGGTGGCCGCATGGGAGCACCACGTCGACGGACCGCTCAACGTGGCGCCCGACGGTTGGCTCACCCCCACCCAGCGCCGCGCGCTCGACCCGGTGCCTCGGGTGCGGCTGCCCGAGCCGGTCGCCCTCAAGGTGGCGGCGTGGCGTTGGCGCCTCCGGCTAGCGCCGGTTCCGCCGGGCGTCTTGCCCTACGCGCGCCACCCGTGGGTGGTGGCCAACGATCGGCTTGCCGCGCTGGGGTGGACGGCCACCTCCTCCAACGAGGAGGCCTACGTCGTCGGCCACGACGCGTCGCTCCTCGAATCGATCTCGCCGCAGCGTCGCCAGGAGCTCGCGCTCGGCATCACCGCTGGGGTCGCGGCCGCCGCGATCGCAGGAGCGGTCGCTCTGGCTCGGCGGCGCCGCGCCCGCTGACCGAAGGCTCGGAGGCGACGCGGGCCGGTCACCCACCGAGGTCGACCTGCGCGGCCGTCTCCTCGCCGTCGCGCCACCAGCGGACCTCGACGCGGTCACCGGGATGTCCCCGCCGGATCGCGAGGACGAGGTCGCTCGCGTCGTGCACCTCGGTGCCGTCGATCTCGCGGATCGTGTCGCCCGCTGCGATGCCCGCCGTGGCGGCCGGCGACCCCGGCTGGACGGAGGTCACCACCGCGCCGCCGTCGAGGCCCTCGCTCTGGGACGAGCCGGGATCGAGGTCCACCGCTTGCACGCCCAGCCATGCCCGACGGACCTCGCCGGTCTCGGCCAGCTGGCGACCCGCCTCGATCACCTCCACCGCCGGAACGACGAGCGCGAGGTGGTCGTCGTCGTCGACGTCGACCACCAGGCCGATCAGGTGACCGTCAGCGTCGACCACCACCGCGCCGAGCGCATCGTCGGGGAGGGAACGGTCGAGCTGGAGCGCGTCGTGCAGGACGACGGTGCCGACGGCCGCTCGCACGCCGGTGGTGGACACCGAGGTCGGCACCACCCGCTGCCCCTCAGCCGAGGTCGACCCGCCCCGGGCGCCGATCACGGCCACCGCCTGGCCAGGAGCGGCCGGCGACCCGAGCGGGGTCGTGCGCGTGGAACCGGTGCCCTCGACGGTGAGGACCGCGGCCTCGGTGGTCTTGTCCACCCCGGAGAGCTGGGCCGTGGACCGACGTTGCGAGGCGTCGGTGACGGCGAAGGCGGCGGCGCCCTCCACCACGGGGGCGACCACCAGGACCCGCGTCGAGTCGAGCCACAGCCCGGTGGCCGTGGTCCAGCCGTTCCCGGTCTTGGCCTCGACCCGAACGAGGTCGGGGGCCAGCGCTTCGGCCAGCTCCCGGGTCGGGACCTCGGCCGCGACGTACTCGACCGATGGGGCGCTCGCCGCTCGGGGGGCGCCGGTCGTGGTCTCGCGCACCCACCCGGGTCGGGTGAGCCACAGCACCCCGCAGGCGATGGCGGCTCCTCCCAGCGCCGCGCCTGCTAGGGCGACCGCGAGCGCTCGGTGCCGAGGAGCGGCGCTCGGGACCGCCATCGGGGTTGGTGCGGTGCTTCGAGCGAGCTCGCTCGGGTGGCGCCACAGGCGGTCGTCGGGCGCCGGCGGTGTGCGGCCCGGGGCGTCGTCGGGCCCCTCGTCGTCGTCGAACGCCATGGCCTCCAACGCTACCGAGCGTGACCTGCGGGGTGGGTCGCGGGCCGTGACCCTACGATGGGCGGATGCCCGTCGACGCGGACATCCCCTGGGCGCCGCCCGACGGCGACACCTGGCTGTGGTGCGGCGACGCCGCCCTCGACCCAGGCGTCGCCGGCCGCTGGGCCATCACCCCTTCGATCGGGGCCAGCGTCACGTTCACCGGCTCCGCACGCGACCACGCCGGCGATCGCGTCGGGGTCCACCGACTCGAGTACGAGGCGTACGACGAGCACGTCCTGACGGCGCTCGCCCGCGTTGCCGACGCCGTTCGGGAGCGCTTCGCCACCGTGGCGCGGATCGCGCTCTGGCACCGCACGGGCGCGCTGGCTCCCGCCGATGTGGCCGTGGTGGTCGTCGTCGCGGCGCCGCACCGCGACGAGGCGTTCGAGGCGGCGCGGTGGGCCATCGACGAGGTGAAGGCCGCAGCGCCGATCTGGAAGCGCGAGCACTGGGCCGGCGGCCACGACGATTGGGGCCGTTGCGATCACCGTGACGGCCACGACGTGCACCGGATGCACGCGCCGATGGAGGGGCCGGTGCCGACGTGCTGATCCTGCTCTTCGTCGTCGTCCCCACCCTCATCGTGGCCGGCTACGCCGTCGTCCAGTCGCTGCGGAACCGCCAACCCACCTCGATCGAGTCCGGCGTCGACGCGTTCCGGCGGGAGATGGACGCCCTCTCGCCCCACGCGGCCCCGGTGCAGCGCCGTCCCGGCGAGCGCCTCGTCGAGGAGGACGCGACGCACGAGGGTGCTTCTGGTTCGCGCCCCGACGGTGCGGGGCCGCCTCGCCGCGGCCCGCTCGGGCCGCCGCGAGGCGACGGTGGCTCGTCGGGGGGGAGGGCCTGATGGCTCGCGACCTCGCGATCGACCTCGGCACCGCCAACACGCTGGTGTACGCCAAGGGCCAGGGCATCGTGCTCAACGAGCCGTCGGTCATCGCCCTCAACCAGCAGACCGGCGACGTGCTCGCCATGGGCCACGAGGCGTGGCAGATGATCGGTCGCACGCCGGGCTACATCGTGGCGGTGCGCCCGCTGCGCCAGGGGGCGATCACCGACTTCGACGTGACCCAGCGCATGATCCGCCTGCTCCTGCAGCGGGCCGGGGTGTCGAAGTTCAACCGGCCGCGCGTGGTGATCTGCGTGCCCTCCGCGATCACCGAGGTCGAGCGGCGGGCGGTGACCGAGGCGGCGCGACGGGCGGGTGCGGCCGACGCCCAGCTCATCGAGCAGCCCATGGCGGCCGCCCTCGGTGCCTACCTCCCGGTCAACGAGCCCTCGGCGAACATGGTCATCGATGTCGGCGGCGGCACCTCGGAGACCGCGCTGATCAGCTTGGGAGGGGTGGTCGCCCTCCAGGCGGTCCGGGTCGGATCGTTCGACATCGACGCGGCGATCCAGACCTTCATCCGTCGGGAGTACGGCATCGCCATCGGCGAGCGCACGGCGGAGGAGATCAAGGTCTCGATCGGCTCGGCGTGGCCGGTGCAGGACCACATCAAGGCGGAGGTCCGTGGGCGCGACCTCATGAGCGGCCTGCCCAAGACGGTGATCCTCTCGCCCGAGGAGGTGCGCGAGGCCATCGCTGAGCCGGTGTCGTCGATCGTCGACTCGGTGATCGCGTGCCTGGGCGAGGCGCCGCCCGAGCTGGCGCACGACCTGATCGTGCGGGGCATGCACCTGGTCGGCGGTGGCGGGATGCTCAAGGGGCTCGCGCACCGCCTCGCCGAGGAGACCGAGATCCCGGTGACGCTCGTCGACCAGCCGCTCGAGGCCGTCGTGCTGGGCGCGGGGCGGTGCATCGAGTCCTACGACCAGCTGCGCGTGATGTTCATGGGTGCTCGCTGACCCCAGGTTCGTCCCCGGGGCCGCCCGGGTCGCCTAGTGTGACCTGCACCACAGCCCCTCGTGGGGGCGATGGGACCGGGACGACGCAAGGGGACGCGGGCCTTGGCCCTGCTCGACGTACGTGACATCGAGGTGCGGTTCGGAGGGGTCGTCGCGCTCGACGGCTTGTCCTTCACCGTCGAGGACCAGAGCATCTGCGCGCTGATCGGACCGAACGGCGCTGGCAAGACCACGATGTTCAACGTCGTCAGCCGCCTGTACGAGGCCCAGCAGGGCCACGTCCTCTTCGAGGGGGTGGACCTGCTCGACAAGGCGCCCCACCAGATCGCGCAGCTCGGCGTGGCCCGCACGTTCCAGAACCTCGCCCTCTTCCCCGCCTTGAGCGTGCTCGAGAACGTGATGGTGGGGGCGCACACGAACGGCTCGGTCGGCTTCGCCAAGGGGCTGCTGCGCATCGGCGTGGGCAAGGAGGAGCGCCGCCTGCGCGAGGAGTGCCGTGCGATCCTCGACCGGCTCTCGCTGGGCCACCTCGCGGAGCGGCCCGCGGTCGGGCTGCCGTTCGGAACGCTCAAGCGCATCGAGTTCGCACGAGCGCTCGCCGCACGCCCCAAGCTGCTGCTGCTCGACGAGCCGGCCAACGGCCTCACCCACGGCGAGGTCGACGAGCTGGGCGACACGATCCGCGAGATCCGCGACCAGTTCGAGCTCTCGATCCTGCTGGTGGAGCACCACATGTCCATGGTCATGGCCATCAGCGACGAGATCGTGGTCATGGACTTCGGGCGCAAGATCGCCGAGGGCCGGCCCGAGGACGTGCGCAGCGACCCGAAGGTCATCGAGGCCTACCTGGGGACGCCCGCATGAGCCTGCTCGAGCTGCGCGGCGTCAGCGGTGGCTACGGCCCGGTCAACGTCCTCGAAGGCATCGACCTCGTGGTCGAGGAGGGCGAGGTGGCCGTCATCCTCGGGGCCAACGGCGCGGGCAAGACCACGACGCTGCGCGCCATCTGCGGGATGCTCGACGACACCACCGGCGAGGTCCTCTTCGACGGCCGCGACGTGATCGGGAGCTCGACGCCCGAGATCGCCCGGGCCGGCGTCGCCCACGTGCCCCAGGGCCGCGGCACCTTCGGTGACCTCACCGTCGACGAGAACCTCCGCCTCGGCGCGATCGCACGGCGCGATCCCGGGATCGACGCCGACCTCGACCGCTGGTACGAGACCTTCCCTCGCCTCGCCGAGCGCCGTGCGCAGCTGGCGGGGTCCATGTCGGGCGGCGAGCAGCAGATGCTCGCCATCGCTCGCGCCCTCATGGGCCGCCCGCGGCTGCTGTTGCTCGACGAGCCGTCGCTCGGCCTCGCACCGCTCATCACCCGAGACGTGTTCGAGCACCTCGGGGAGATCAACCGGACCGAAGGGCTCACGATGCTCGTGGTCGAGCAGAACGCGGGGCTGGCGCTCGAGATCGCGCAGCGGGGCTACGTGCTCGAGACCGGCCGGATCGTGCTCGGCGGTCCCGCGGACCAGCTCGCGCTCGACGAAGACGTGCGGAAGGCCTACCTGGGGTTCTGATGGATCTGTTCCTCGACCAGCTCGCCAACGGCGTGTCGAACGGCGTCATCTACGCCGCCGTGGCGCTGTCGCTGGTGATCATCTACCGCACCACCGGCCTGTTGAACTTCGCCCAAGGCGAGATGGCCCTGTTCTCGGCCTGCATCACCTGGTGGCTCACCGAGCGGGGCCTCGGCGTGTGGTTCGCCCTCCTGATCTCGGTGGCGCTCGCCTTCGTCGGCGGGGCGCTGCTCGAGCGCCTCCTGATCCGTCCGGTGATGCGCACGAAGAACCCGCTCAACGTGGTGATCGTCACGCTCGGCCTCTTCCTCGGCGTGAACGCGCTGGCCGCGCTCATCTTCATCAAGCCCGGCGCCGAGGCCCCGATCATGCCGGAGCTGTTCCCCGACGAGATCGTGCTCGGTCCGCTCCACGCCGACGGTCCCATGCTCGGGCTGGGGCTGCTGCTGGCCGCCACCTGCCTGGTGCTGTGGGCGCTGCTGCAGAAGACGAAGCTCGGCTTGGCGCTGCGGGGCGTGGCATCGAACGCCGACTCGGCCGCGCTGGTCGGCATCAAGCCCGGCCAGATGCTCATGATCGGCTGGGGGCTGTCGGCGGCGCTCGGAGCGATCGCCGGCACGGCGGCCGCGAGCACGGCGTCGAACGGCGCCTTCGACACGTCGCTCATGCAGCAGGTGCTCGTGTACGCGTTCGCGGCCGCGGCGCTCGGCGGGTTCGATTCGCTGCTCGGCGCCGTGGTGGGCGGACTGGTGGTGGGCATCGCGAACTCCCTCACCGTGCAGTACGTGCACGCGCTCGAGGGGATCGAGCTGGTCCTGCCGTTCGGGCTGATCCTGGCGGTCCTGCTCGTGCGGCCCAACGGCCTGTTCGGGCGCAACATCGTGGAGCGGGTGTGATGGGGGCGAGCGCGCCGTCTCGGTCGATGCTGCTGCTGCGCATCGTGGCTGGCGTGGCGCTGGCGGTGGTGGCGCTGATCCTGCCGTTCACGAACAACCCCGAGAACAACCAGATCTTCAGCCAGGTCCTGTACCTCGCGATCGCGGCGATGGGCCTCAACGTGCTCACCGGGTTCAACGGGCAGGTGTCGATCGGCCACGGCGCGTTCTTCGGCCTCGGCGCGTTCACCACGGCCAAGCTGATGACCGACCAGGGGATGTCGTTCGAGCTGACCATCGCGATCGCGGCGGTGCTCGCCGCGGTGCTGGGGGTGCTCGTCGGGTTCCCGGCGCTGCGGGTGAAGGGCTCGTACCTGGCGCTCATCACGCTCGGGCTGTCGGTGCTCTTCCCCATCGTCACCAAGCGGTTCATCAAAGGCCCCGGCGGCGTGCCGTTCCTGCAGCCGAAGCGGTCGGACTTCGATTCGCTCATCACCGGGCTCGACCGCGACCAGTACGCGTACTTCGTCTGCCTCCTCTTGCTCGTCGCCTTGTTCGCCGCGGCGTGGAGCCTGGTGCACAGCCGGGCCGGCCGGGCGATGATCGCCGTGCGCGACCAGGAGATCGCCGCGTCCACCGTCGGCGTGAACGTCGCCCGGGTGAAGGTCGCCACCTTCGCCCTCTCGGCCGCGTACGCGGGCGTCGCCGGATCGCTCTCGGTCATGGTCGACGGTGGCGCCGATGCATCGAACGTGCTGCTCTACTTCCAGAAGTCGATCGAGTTCCTCATCGCCGTGGTCATCGGCGGCACGGCCACCATCTCCGGCCCGCTGCTCGGCGCCGCGCTCCTCACCTTCATCCGGCGTCGCACCTCCGAGACCGAGGCCATGGCGCCGGCCCTGCTCGGTGCCGCGCTCATCGCGGTCGTGTTCGTGCTGCCCGACGGGATCGTCGGAGGCCTGCGGCGGCTGGTGGCGCGCGTGCGCCCGATGGTCGATCACGACCCCGAGGGCGACGCCACGCCGGACGCCGCCACCCCTTCTCCAACCCCATCCCCCAGCTAGGAGCGACTCCCATGCAACGATCCCGCAGCGCACGCGCCGCACTGGCGCTGGTGCTCTCCCTCTCGCTGTTCGCCACGGCCTGCAGCGGCCGCAGCGACAGCGCTGACAAGAGCAGCAGCGGCGGCAGCGATGGCGGCGATGGCGGCACCGCGTCTGGTGTGGTCAACACCGACGACTGCCCCGACAACGCCACCGATGGCATCGACGGCGACACGATCACCCTCGCGTCGTCGTTCCCCCAGTCGGGCCTCACCGCGGCGTTCGCGCAGATCTCGAAGGGCTACAAGGCCTACTTCGACAAGGTGAACGACGAGGGCGGCGTCGAGGTCGCCGGCAAGAAGTACAAGATCGAGGTCGTCGACAAGGACGACGAGTACACCGCGGCCAAGACGGTCCAGAACATCAACGAGCTCGCCGGCACCGACGGCTCCAAGGCGTTCGCGATCTTCAACGTGGTGGGCACGGCGAACAACGTGGCCCTGCGCGAGAACCTGGGCGACAACTGCGTCCCGAACGTGTTCGCCGGCACCGGCTCGCCGGTGTGGGGCAACCCGAGCTACCCCTGGACCATCGGCTCCACCCTCGCCCCCTACACGGTCGAGGCCAAGGCGTTCGCCGACTACCTCGCCGAGGAGAAGCCCGACGCGAAGGTCGCGATGCTCGTGCAGAACGACGACTTCGGCAAGGCCTACGAGGAGGGCTTCAAGGCCGCCATCGACGGCACCGACATCACCGTCACCCAGGTGAAGACCTACGAGGCCGGCACCAACGACGTGAAGTCGCAGGTGACCTCGCTCGCCGCCTCGGGCGCCGACACCTTCTTCAACGGCGCCACGCTGCTGGCGTGCCCCGGGGCGCTCGAGCAGGCCAAGGCCTCGAACTGGGATGCCGTGACCTTCGTGTCGGGCACCTGCATCTCCAAGACCCTCATGGGCATCGCCGGCGACAACGCTGACGGCGTCTTCGCGGTCACCAACATCAAGGACCCGATGAACCCCGCGTACGCGGATGACGAGGCCATGAAGGAGTACAACGACACGCTGGCGAAGTACGGCGCCGACGATGTCGACCCCGAGAACGGGATCGTGGCCTACGGCTACACGCAGGGCGCCCTGCTCGTGAAGATCCTCGAGGGCCTCGACGAGCTCACCCGGCCCGCGCTGATGAACGCGATGTACGACCTCCAGGACGTCACCGGCGGCCTGCTGATCGACGGGGTCACCGTCAACACGTCGGCCGACGATCGCTTCCTCGCCGAGAACGTGCAGATGATCCAGTACGACGCGGCGGCCGAGCACTTCAACAACGTCGGCGACGTCCTCGACTTCGAGGGCAAGACCGCGGACATCACCCCCAAGGACCTGATCGAGAGCTGATCAGGCAGGTCGGACGGGGCGTCGATCGCCCCGCACCGCATCGCCGAGGGCCTCGAGGTCAACGTGGACCTCGAGGCCCTCGCGCGTGCGGAGCCAATCCAGGTTCCGGCGGTGCAGGTCGTCGCTCGGATCGAACCGGTTGAGGAACGTGGCGGTGGGCCGACCGGCGAACGGCGCCAGCGACAGCAGCACCGAGTTGATCGTGCCCAGCCCGGCGTCGGCCACGAGGACCACGAGGTCGGGGTCGAGCGACTCGACGAAGGTGATGGCGTCGCCATCGACGGCGATGGGCGAACGGGGCCCGCCGACGGTCTCGAACCAGCCGACCTCCACCGGCGGCTCGGGCCACCGGAGCTCGGCCAGCAGGTCTGAGGTCGTGGGGACGTCGACGCCGGTCGCATCCGCGGCCATCGGCGGTGCCATCGCGACTCGATAGGAGCGGTGGGCGGGGCAGACGTCGGCCGCCGGCTCGCCCGTGGCAGCCGCCAGCACCGCGGCGTCCGATGGCCCGGGATCGTCGGCATCGGCGGACTGTGCCGGCTTGCGGGCCGCGACGCTGGCGCCGTCGGCGCGGAGGCGGGCCAGCACCTTGCCGCCGACCCACGTCTTGCCGATGTCGGTGGCGGTCCCGACGACCACCACGAGCCGGCCGGGGCGAGCGGTCACGGGAGCGCTCCGATGGCTGCGAGCGCGTCGAGGAGCACGGACACCTCGTCGTCGGTGTGCGCCGCCGAGAACGTGACGCGCAGGCGGCTGGTGCCGGGGGCCACGGTGGGCGGGCGGATGGCCGGGACCCACAACCCGCGCTCGAGCAGCATCGCCGACGCTGCGACGGCATCGTCCTCGGAGCCGATCACGATCGGCACGATCGGCGAGGGGTGGCCCGGCAGCAAGCGGTCGACGTGGCGGCGCAGGGTCGCGGCGAGCGCGTCGCCCTCGGGGGAGCGAAGGACCCGCAGCGCAGCGAGGCCGGCGGCCGCGTCGGCCGGGCTCGAGCCGGTGGTGAAGATCTGGCTGCGGGCCACGTTCACCAACAGGTCGGCCACGCGCTCCGAGCACGCCGCGAAGCCACCGAGCGACCCGAGCGTCTTCGACAGCGTCCCCACCCGCACCACCTCGACGCCGTCGAAGCAGCCGGGCGAAGCATCGGGGCCGAGCACCGCGTGCGCCTCGTCGAGCACCAGCAGCGCGCCGTGGCGACGGCATCGCTCGGCGAGCTCGTCGAGGTCGGCGACGTCGCCGTCCATCGAGAACACCGTGTCGGTGACCACCAAGCAGGGCGGCGCGCTCGCGGCCAGGGCCGCGTCGAGCTCGTGCAGGTCTCGGTGCGGGAGGATCGAGACGTCGGCCTTGGCCAGCCGGGCGCCGTCGATGATCGAGGCGTGGTTGAGCTCGTCGGACAGGATCCGCACCCCGGCGGTGCCGAGCGTCGTGAGCACGCCGAGGTTGGCGGCGAAGCCGGTGGGGAAGAGCACGGCGCGCTCGGTGCCCTTCCACGCCGCGAGCTCGCGCTCGAGGTCGTCGTGCACCGGCCGGTCGCCGGTCACCAGGCGCGACGCGCCGGCACCGGTGCCCCAGCGGTCGATCGCCTGGCGTGCTGCCGTGGCGACGTCGGGGTGCGCCGTGAGGCCGAGGTAGTCGTTCGACGCGAACGACAGGACCTCGCGCGCCACGGGCACGCCGCCGGCGCCGTCGGTCGTGAGCATGCCCCTCGGCCCCTTGGCGTCGAAGCTGCGGTGGGTCCGCCACCGGCCCCCGCCGCGGATGGTGGCGAGCTGCGCGTCGATCCAGCGGTCCCAGTCGCCTCGGGCGCGGGTCACGGCGTGGTGCCCTCGCCGGTCACCTCGTCGATGGCGTCGGTGAGGGCATCGACGATCCGGTCGATCTCGTCCGCGGTGGTGGTGAGCGGCGGCATGAGCACGACGACGTCGCCGAGGGGGCGGATCAGCACGCCTCGGTCCACGCAGGCGGCGCTCACCCGGCGGCCCCACCGGAGCCCCTCACGGGGCGGTGCCAGCTCGATCCCCGTCATGAGGCCTCGGCGCCGCACCTCGGCCACCGCGGGGAGCGACTCCACCGCGTCGGCCAGGCGGCTGCCGAGCTGCTCCGCTCGTGCGACCACGTTGGCGAGGACGTCCCACTCGTCGATCAGCTCGAGGTGGCGGAGGGCGACCGCGGCGCCCAGGGCGTTCCCGCTGTAGGAGTGCCCGTGGTAGAAGGTCCGCTCGCTCAGGTCCGCGCCGAGGAAGGCCTCCCAGACCCGCTGGCTCGCGACGGTGGCCGCGAGGGGTAGGTAGCCGCCGGTGATGCCCTTGCCGATCACCATGAGGTCGGGCTGGACGCCGGGGCACTGCTCGGTGGCGAAGAGGGTTCCGGTGCGCCCGAAGCCGGTGGCGACCTCGTCGTGGATCACCAGCACGTCGTGGGCTTGGGCGGCGGCGGCCACGGCGGCGACCGCCTCGGGCTCGTGGATCGCCATGCCGGCCGCGCCCTGCACCAGGGGCTCGAGCACCACCGCGGCGAGGCGATCGGCGTCGGCCTCGATGGCCGCGACCGCGGCGTCGACGGCGCCGGGCTCGCCGAGGCCGGGGGTGCGCACGACGGGGAAGCGCAGCGGG
>JBDIAX010000004.1:0-120993 GCA_039812605.1 Acidimicrobiia bacterium
TCACCGAGAGCGGACGGTGGAAGAGGAACCCCTGCGCCCGGCGGCACCCGAGGCGCTTGAGGGTGGTGGCCTGCTCCTCGAGCTCGATGCCTTCGGCGATCATGTCGATGCCGAGCGAGTGGCCGAGGCGGACGATGGCCTCCAGCAGCACGGTGTCGGTCTGGCCATCGACGGTCTGGGCGAAGGCCCGGTCGATCTTGAGCACGTCGACCGGCAGGGCTCGGAGGTAGTTGAGCGACGAGTAGCCGGTACCGAAGTCGTCGATGGCGATGCGGATCCCGAGCGTGCGGAGCTGCTCCAGCACGTCGATGCGATCCGCACCGATCTCCACCGCCACGCTCTCGGTGATCTCCAGCACCAGCAGCTGGCTGGGCATGCCCGTCGAGGCCAGCACGCGCCGCACCTTCTCCACGAGGTACGGGTCTTCCAGCTGACGGCCCGACAGGTTCACGTGCAGCTCGAGGTTGGCGGGAACCTTGGCCTCGGCGCGCCAGTTGGCCGCCTGCCAGGCCGCCATCTGCAGCACCGCCATCCCGATGTCGCCGATCATCCCCGACTCCTCGGCGAGCTCGATGAACGAGGACGGCGCGACGAGGCCCCGCTCGGGATGGTCCCAGCGCAACAGCGCCTCGAGCGCCACGATGCGGCCCGTGACGAGGTCGACGATCGGCTGGTAGTGGCAGAAGAACTGGTCCTGGGTGATCGCCTGGCGCAGGTCTTGGCTCAGCTCGAGCCGTTCGATCGCGCCGACGCGCATCGACCGCTCGAACTCGCGGAAGGTGGACTTCCCGGAACCCTTGGCGGCGTAGAGGGCCACGTCGGCATCGGACAACAGGTCGGCCCCCGCGTGGCCGCTCGCCTGGTCCGCGATGGCGACGCCGACGCTGGCGCGGGTGAACACCTGGCGCCCGTCGAGCGGGAAGGCGACGTCGAGCGATTCGAGGATCCTCGCCGCCACGTTGGCGGCGTGGGCCTGTCCTTCCATCTCCTCGAGCAGCACCCCGAACTCGTCGCCGCCGAGTCGGGCCACGGTGTCGCCGGGCCGCACGCAACCGCTGAGGCGGGCCGCGACCGAGGCGAGGAGGCGGTCGCCAGCGGCGTGGCCGAGGCTGTCGTTGACCGTCTTGAAGTCGTCGAGGTCCACGAACAGCACCGCGGTCAGATCGCCGGTGCGGCGGCTGCGGTTGAGGGCGTGGTCGACCCGGTCGCTGAACAGGCGGCGGTTGGCGAGTCCGGTGAGCGGGTCGTGGAACGCCTGGTGGCTGAGCTGCTGCTCGCGCACCGTGAGCTCGCCGATCTTGTGCTCGAGCTTGGCGGTGAGCTCACGGTTCTCGCGCATCGTCATGAGGTAGCGGGCGAGGACGAGCGAGACGGTGACGACGGTGACGGTGGCGATGAACGCGTCGTCGTCGTGACCGGTCACCACGAGGAAGGCGCGCAGCGCCCACGAGATCGCCACCACGGTCAGAGGCAGCGCCGCTCGCCGGAGGCTCGGAGCGAACGACACCTCTTCCCGACCGGCTTCGACCGGCAGCGGATAGCGAAGGGCGGCGAGGAGGATGGTGAGGTAGCCGCCGATCCAGCCGATGTCGGCGATCGACACGGCCTGCTCGGTGTCCTGCAAGGTGGTCCACACGAACACGCTGTCAGCCAAGATGAGCAAGAAGAAGCCCACCGTGAGCTGGACGAGCGGGACCCGATTGCGGCGCCGATCGGTGCGCATGAGCGCGAGCAGGGCGGTCGACGCCACCACGAGGTTGCCGATCGGGTAGGCGAGGGTGAGCGCGAGCTCGAACGCGCTGTCGGCGCCGGCGTCCCAGCTCGGCCCGAGGATGAGCGGCCAACTGATCGCCAGGAGCCCACCGGCGAGGATCAGGCCGTCGAGCACCGCCACCGCCCATGCGGAGCCCGAGATCCGCTCGGCGAAGCTCCAGATCCCGACCAGGGCCAGGGGCACAGCGAGCAGGTAGCCGACGTCGGCGAGCGACGGGAACGGCGCGGCGGCGCCGCTGATCTCGTAGAAGGTCCAGACCACCTGTCCGGCGGCCCAGGATGCGGCCGCCCAACCGAGGTACTTCCAGCCCCGTCGGTGGGCGTCGATCGCCGAGCGCCGAGCGGTCCAGAGGCAGGCCGCCGCGGCACCGGCTGGGGCCACGCACTGCGCCAGGTTCGACAAGATGACGGCCAACCGCTCGGTCGGGTGCCCGGTGGTGACCATCAGGGCGAACGCGGTCACGGCACCGGCGGTGGCGATGGCGAGGCGGCGGTGGTCGTCCTGGGTCATGTCGGGATGTGCGCGCCCGCCCATCGGCGAACCGCACCAACCTCACCATCGGCCGCCGCGACACCGAAGCAAGGGAAATCCCGATGTCGGGGAGAGGTCCGCAGAACTTGGTCCGAACGGCCCACCCCGACCTCGCCACCTCGGACTCGATCCGGCGCTCAGGAGGCTGGTGGAGGGCTCAGGCGACGGCGATGCGGGTGACGGTGGTGAAGCTGCAGAGGTAGGCGTCTCGGGCGAAGCCGGCCGCGCCGAACAGCACCGACTGGACCGGGCTACCGGAGCTGGCACGTGCCTTCTCCGCGCCGGTCTCGATGTCGACGATCACGATCGACTCGCCCGCCTCTGGGTCGTGGTCTGCGAGGAGGACCTCGCCGGTGTCGGGCCACAGGATCGGATGGCACCCGTGGTCGAGCTCGATGCGCCACGACGGCGAGGTTCGACCGTGCTCGTCGTACCGGAAGGCCGCCACGACGCCGTTGCCGGAGTCGTAGGCCACGACGATGCGGCGGGACGGATCGACGCACGGTGGGTTGGCCACGATGCCCCCGTCGAGGCCCGACACCTCGGTGAGCGTGGCGGTGCCGTCGCCGAGGCCCACCCGGACTAGGTGGAGGGGCACGCCGGACGTCCCGCACCCGCGCAGCGATCCGCCGTAGGCCGCGGTGCCCCGGCCGTCGTCGAGGAACCAGGCGGCACCGTCCGCGATCACCGCGTCCCAGCCGTAGGTCTGGCCCTCGTGGAGGAGGTAGGAGCCGTCGAACACGTCGTCGCGCACCAGCGAGGTGCCATCCCAGCGGACGCGGTGCAGCCGGGTGTCGCCCACGACGTAGATGTCGTCGCCATCCGCGCTGAGGCGGGCCACCGACGGCTCGGGCAGCTCCAGCGAGGCGACCGCCTCGAGTGTCACCGGGTCGAGCACCAGCAGCTCGCAGGGGCGGATCGGGTCTGCGTGGGTGACGGCGTCGGGGAGCTCGCCACCGAAGTCCTTGGTCACGAGGTGGCCGCTCGGCAGGGTGACGAAGCTGTTGTAGGGCCGGTTCCGGGGCAGCTCGGCCGAGGCGAGCAGCGTGCAGTCGGCGGCGAGGCGGTGCGCGTGGCGGCCGAAGACGACGTGCAGCGAGCCGTCGGCGTGGGCCGCGAGCCCTCCCGGCCAGGTGGGGCCGCCCGGCAGGTCGGGGGAGCGTTCGATGGTCTCCAACGTGATCGGGTCGATGCGCTCGACCCACGAGATCGAGCCGTCGCCGCCGGTGTGGCACAGCAGGTAGACCTCGCCGGGGTCGCGCAGCACCACCATCGTGGAGGCGATCGCTAGCCGCGAGGTGACCTCGAGCTGCTCGCCCGGCTGGAGGCCGAGGCCCGGACCGTGGTGCGGGACCTGCAGCCGACGCGGCCCCCCGTCCTCGGCAGGCCAGGGGCTGGGCCACAGGCCGTGGTGGCCGGCGTCGGTCTCGACAGGCCGACGTCCGGCGTCACCCGAGGGCTCCGGGGTGCTCACACCGGCGCTTCGACGGGCCGGGGGTGGGCGAGGGATGGCTGGTGGTCCCACAGGTCGCTCAGCAGGTCGGAGCGCAGCGACGCGCAGGCCGGGTCGTCCCAGCGGTTGACCCGCTGGAGCGGGTCGTCGGCCAGGTCGTAGAGCTCGCCCTCGCTGCCGTCGTGGTGGGAGCCGGGGAGGTACGCGGTGCAGACCCAGCCGTCGCGGGTGATGGTGCGCAGGTGCACGTCGGTGCCGAACAGCTCGCTGTCCCACTCGGTGAGCACCCGCTCGAAGCCCCGCGCCTCGGCGTCGGCATCGTCGACGGGCAGCGCCGTGCCCTCCATCCACGAGGGCGCCGCAACGCCCGCGATGTCGCAGAAGGTGGGTGCGAGGTCGACCAGCCCGACGGGCGCCGAGACGGTGGCGGGCTGCGGGGCGGCCGAGCGCGCCGGGCGCCACACCAGCGGCAGCCGCATCAGCCCGTCGACGTGGTACGGGCCCTTGAAGAGCAGCCCGAAGTCGCCCTGGAGCTCGCCGTGATCGGTGGTGAAGATCACGTCGACGTCGTCGTCCCACCCCTTGGCGGCGATCGCCGCGAGCACCCGGCCGAGGGCTTCGTCGATCAGCTCGCACTCGACGGCGTTGCGGGCGTTGACCTCGCGCACCTGGTCGGCGGTCATCGTCGCGGGCACCCACGACAGCGGCGCCTCGTAGTTCGACACGAGCCGGCCGTCGTACCAGGCCCGCCAGTGGCGGGGTTTGGCGTCGAGCAACGCCTCGCGCTCGGCCGCGTCCTCGGGGTATCCGTCGGGCAGCGGCACCTCCTGCCATGGCACGCGGTGCAGCTCGGACTCGGGCGGATCCCACGGATGGTGCGGGTCGGGGAAGCTCATCCAGCAGAACCAGTCGTCGTCGGCCTCGAGCGACTCCAACCAGCCGATCGTGCGGTCGGCCACCCAGTCCGTGTGGTACCAGCCGCGGGGGATGGGGTTGTCGTGGACCTGCGGGGCGCCGGTGGCGCCGCCGCCCATGGCGTTGACCTCGAGGGCCGCGTCGAGCACCGGGTAGAACATCCCTGCCGCCTCCGGGTGCTCGGTGGCGATCCAGCGGGCGTAGGTGAGCGGCCCCATCGGCGAGTGCGTGGCGGACTCGAAGTGGTCGAAGCCCCGGTGCTCCCCCGCCGAGGTGACAGGCAGGTTCTCGGCGAAGCGACCGAACGGGTCCAGGAACGGCTGGAAGTGCGCCTTGCCGATGAGCGCGGTGCGATACCCGTGGTCGCGCAGCAGGGCGGCGACCGACGGCGCGTCGGGCTCAAGGGGGACCCCGTTCATCCACACACCGTGGGTGGAGGGGTGCTGGCCGGTGAGCATCGTGGAGCGCGACGGCATGCAGACCACCGACTGGGGAACGGCGCGCTCGTAGCGCACGCCCTGGGCGGCGAGGCCGTCCACCACGGGCGTGCGGGCGAGCTGGCCGCCGTTGCAGCCGAGCGCGTCGTAGCGCATCTGGTCGGTGGTGACGAACAGGATCTTGCGGCCCATCAGCCGTCCTCCTCCATCAGGCGCTTGAGCTCGACGAGGGCGCCGCGGGTGCCGCCCCCGATGGTGAGCGCCATGGTCCTGGGGTCCGCGTCGGTCGAGTAGACGACGAGGCAGGTGCCGTCTTCGAGGTCGATGACGTCGATGGTGCCGCGGTGGTGCGCCACGATCGGCAGGTCGAGCCGGTACTGGAACCGGCGCAGGTTCCGGTCGCGCGCGACGATGATCTCGGGCAGTGGGACGCCGGTGGAGGTGGTGACGGTGCGACGATCGCCGTCGACCTCGCAGGCGTCGATGCCGGGGAACCACTCGTGGAGGCGGGCCGGATCACCCGCCAGCTCCCACACGTCGTCGGCCGACCGGTGGATGCGCAGCTCGTGGCGCACGGTGCCGTACATGGTCGGACCGTACCATTTGTCAGTCCTACTGCCAATAGGCACGAGGCAGTCCCCGACCGGGACGAGCGACGGCTATCGAGACTCGACCAGATCGGTGATCGTGAGCTGATCCGCCGCTCTCGGCACTCCCCAACCGGGTTGGTAGCCGTGGCGCTCGGCGAGCGTGCTGGGGATCCGGTCCGCGTCCAGCACCTCGAGGTCGTTCGGCGACACGAGGCCGGGGTGGCGGTGGCCGGTGGCACGGCTGAGTCGCTCGAGCTCGTAGCGCACCGCGGCCACGTGGTTGGCGACACGCACCGACTTGAGGGTCGGATCGAGGCCGCGCTGGAGCCACGGCGACTGCGTGGCGACGCCGGTGGGGCACCGGCCGGTGTGGCAGCGCTGGGACTGGATGCATCCGAGGGCGAGCATCGCGGTGCGGGCCACGTTGACCATGTCGCACCCCAGGGCCATGGCCACGAGGCCACGCTCGGGGAGACCGAGGCGCCCGGAACCGATGAACACGACGTCGTCTTGGATGCCCGCCTGGGCGAAGGCCCGGTACACGCGGGGGAAGCCGATCAAGAACGGCAGGGCGACGTGGTCGCTGAACGCGAGCGGGGCCGCGCCGGTGCCGCCCTCGCCCCCATCGACGGTGACGAAGTCCACGCCGCGCCCGGTGGTGGACATCAGCTGGGCGAGGTCGACCCAGAAGCCCGTCTCCCCCACAGCAGACTTGATGCCGACGGGCAGGCCCGTGGCGTCGGCGATGGACTCGACGAAGTCGAGCAGCGAGTCGGCATCGGTGAACGCCGAGTGGGCCTCGGGGCTGTGGCAGTCGACCCCGACGGGGATGCCCCGCATCTCCGCCACCTCCGGCGTGACCTTCGGCGCGGGCAGGAGGCCACCGAGGCCGGCCTTCGCCCCCTGGCTGAGCTTCACCTCGATGGCGCGGACCTGGGGGGTCTCGGCGATGCGATCGACGAGTCGGGCCAGGTCGAAGCGCCCCTCCGGCGTGCGGCAGCCGAAGTAGCCGGTGCCGATCTGCCACACGAGGTCGCCACCCTGGAGGTGGTGGGGCGAGACGCCGCCCTCCCCGGTGTTGTGGAGCGCGCCCGCCATCGCCACGCCACGGTTGAGCCCGATGATCGCGGCGGAGCTGAGCGCACCGAAGCTCATGGCCGAGACGTTCACCACCGAGGTCGGCCGGAACGCCTTGGGCCGCCGCCGCGCCCCGCCGAGCACCTTGGCGCACGGCAGCGGGAACGCCGGATCGGGGTGGCCCGGATCTCCCGCGGTGGGCAGGAGCGGGAACGCCGCGTGCTTGGCGACGGGATAGGCGACGGCACGGTCGAGGTCGTTGTCGGTGCCGAAGCCGAAGTTCGGGTCTTCGAGCTTGGCGGTGGCGTACACCCACCGGCGCTGGTCGCGACTGAAGGGGCGCTCGCCGTCGTTGTCGGTGACGATGTACTGGCGCAGCTCGGGGCCGATCGCCTCCAGAGCGAACCGCAGGTGGCCGGCGACGGGGAACGTGCGCAGGATCGAGTGCTGGCGCTGGAGCAGGTCCCAGGCCGCGAGCCCACCGGTGGCAGCGGCCGCGACCCCGAGCATGGCGCCTCGGCGTCTGCCGTTCACGCGAGGAGCTCCGCGAAGCCGGCCCGCAAGCATCGGAGGAACACCGACCGGTCCGGCACCGCTGCGGTGTCGAGGGTGACACCGATGCACGCCGTGTCTGCGTACGACATGAGCGTGATGTTCGCAGCTGAACCGAGCGTCGCGCCGAACGGGTGGAACGAATCGACGCGCGCTCCGGCAAGGTAGACCGAGCCCTCGAGGCCCGGGACGTTGCTGGCCAGCAGGTCCACGTGGCGCAGCATCCCTCCGGTCACCGCCACCGGCAGCAGGTTCAGCGCCGCGGCGATCCCCTCGGAGCGAGCGATCGCCGGTTCGGACCGCTGGCGCTGGCAGGCCTCGTGGATCTGCCACATCCGCTCCTGCGGATCGGTCTCGCCGATGGGGAGGTCGAAGCGCACGAGCGTGATCCGGTTGCCGCCGACGTCGTCGTCATCGGTCCTCACGCTGATCGGCATCGTCACCCGCAACGCGTCGACCGGACGGCCGTGGTGCTCGTGGTAGCGGCGCAGCCCCCCGGCGATCCCACCGACGAACGCGTCGTTCACCGTGCCCCCGATGCGGCGACCCGCGGCACGCAGATCCTCCATCGGGAGGTCGAGGCGATCGAGCTCGCGCACCAGGCTGCGCTCGTCCATCACCGGCGAGCGCGTGTCGGAGATGGGCCGCACCATCCGAGCGAGGGAGCGGGCGTCGGCCACGAAGCCGGACGCCGAGGCGAAGGGGTACCGGAGGGCGCGCAGCGCGGCGAGTGGAACCCCGACCGCCAGCCGCTGCGCGCCACGCGCGATCCGGGCCGCGTCGTGGGCGAGGGCCTCGGCGAGCTCCCCGAAGGGGGCCGCGCCCTCGTCGGGCGGCACGGGCGGCAACGGGCCGAGGTCGCTCCCCTCACGCTCGAGGTCCACCACGAGGGCAGCGATCTGCACCCCGCCGACCCCGTCGGTGAGCGCGTGGTGCACCTTCAAGACCAGCGCGGCGGCGCCACCCTCCAGTCCCTCGACCAGGGTGAACTCCCAGCGGGGCCGCTCGGGGTCGAACGCCGCCATCGACGCGGTGCGCGCGATCTCGAGCACGTCGGCCATGCCACCCCCGGGCGGCACCGCCACCCGGCGAAGGTGCCAGGCCAGGTCGAAGTCCGGATCGGTGACCCACCGCGGCGTCGCCAGACCCAGGGGGCTCGCCACCAACCGCTGACGGAACGCGGGGACGATGCGGGTGGCCCGATCGATGCGCTCGACGAGCCGCCCCCAGTCCGGCGAGCGGTCGAGCGACGCGACGGCGACGATCGTCGCTCGCAGGCCGGGATCGCGCTCGAGGCCGAGCGTGAAGGCATCCGTGTCGCTCACGTGCACCACCCGATGATCGTCGATCCGAGACGGTGGATGCCCAAGGGCCGTTCGACCCTTGGACATCGCGGGGCCGAGGGGCTTCGATGGAGCCATGGACGCACAGGGAAGCCACGACGAGGACCTCGACAGCGACGGCCAGATCGACGCCACCATCAGCGTGACCTCGCGCCAGACCCACCACGAGGGAGCCCATCCCGGCGACGACCTCGAGGTGACCACGGTCGAAGAGGTCGACCTCGACGGCGACGGTCACGCCGACCTCGTGGCCACCACGGTCACCACCTACCTCGACCTCGACGGCGACGGCGAGATCGACGAGATCCACGAGACCACCACCACCCGCACCGACGTGGACGGCGACGGCGTGGTCGACATCGTCGACATCGTCGCCACCACGAGCCGCGACCTGCACCACGACGGCCACTTCGAGGTGGTGGACCAGTGGGAGGCCACCGGCGTGGACCTCGACGGCGACGGCACCATCGACGCGGACGAGATCGTGGTGGACCACGTCTCCGCCCACACGCACGAGGATCCGCCCGAGGCCGACCCCGAGCCATGAGCATCGAGCGCAAGGCGCGCCAAGAGGAAGAGCTGAAGCCGTTCCAGGTGGAGCTCCTCAAGATGCAGCGGTACCTGGAAGACGCGGATCGGCGCATGATCGTGCTGTTCGAGGGGCGCGACGCGGCGGGCAAGGGCGGCACCATCCGGCGCGTCACCCGCTACATGAACGAGAAGCACTACCGCGTCGTGGCCCTCGGCAAGCCCACGGCCGAGCAGCGCTCGCAGTGGTACTTCCAGCGGTACGTGGCCCAGTTCCCCACCGGGGGCGAGGTCGTGCTCTTCGACCGGTCTTGGTACAACCGGGCGATGGTCGAGCCGATCTTCGGCTTCTGCACCGACATCGAGTACCGCCACTTCCTCCAAGGCGTGGTCGGCTTCGAGAAGGACCTGGTGCGCCAGGGCACGATCCTCGTCAAGCTCTACTTCTCGGTGACGAAGGACGAGCAGGCTCGGCGCTTCGAGCGACGGCGCACCGATCCGCTGCGCCAGTGGAAGCTGAGCGAGATCGACGTCCAGGCCCAGGAGCACTGGGACGACTTCACCGAGAAGAAGCACGCCATGCTCAAGCGCACGTCCACAGTCGACGCGCCGTGGACGATCGTGCGCTCCGAAGACAAGCACCGCGCGAGGCTGAACGCCATGCGCGTCATGCTCAACGCGGTGCCCTACGACGGCCGGTCCCCCGAGGTCGACTTCGTCCCCGATCCCGAGATCGTGGTGTCGGGCGCCGAGGAGCTGTCGCGGATGGAGGCGGAGCGCATCCGCGCCGGGCAGTACCTGTCGTGAGCGGCGACATCGTCTTCGAGCGCAAGCCGAAGCTGGCGAAGTCCCTCTACGAGTCCGAGCTGAACCGGCTCCAGCGCGAGCTCGTGAAGCTCCAGGAGTGGGTGCGCCACGAGGGCCTGCGGGTCTGCGTGCTGTTCGAGGGGCGCGACGCCGCCGGCAAGGGCGGCACCATCAAGCGCATCACCGAGCGCACCAACCCCCGGGTGGTGCGGGTCGCCGCGCTCGACAAGCCCACCGAGCGAGAGCGCACCCAGTGGTACTTCCAGCGCTACGTCGAGCAGCTTCCCGCCGGCGGGGAGATCGTCTTGTTCGACCGCTCCTGGTACAACCGCGCCGGCGTCGAACGGGTGATGGGCTTCTGCACCGACGACGAGTACCACGACTTCCTGCGCGCCTGCGCCCCGTTCGAGGACCTGCTGATCCGCTCCGGGATGGTCCTCGTCAAGTACTGGTTCTCGGTGAGCGACGAGGAGCAGGAGCGCCGCTTCCAGGACCGGATCTCCAACCCCGAGAAGCGGTGGAAGCTCAGCCCGATGGACCTCGAGAGCCGCACCCGCTGGGCCGACTACTCGCGGGCGAAGGACACGATGTTCGTCCACACCGACACCCCCACCTCGCCGTGGTGGGTGGTGCACGCCGACGACAAGAAGCGGGCTCGGCTCAACTGCATCTCGCACCTCCTGGCCCAGGTGCCCTACGAGGACCTCACCTCCGGGCCCATCGTCGAGCTCCCCGAGCGCCCCAAGGACGACTACCGCCGCCCGAAGCTCACCCACTACTCCTACGTGCCCGACGCCTACTGAGCACCGGGCGTCGGGGCCGGGCCGCGGGTCAGCCGGCCTGCATCAGCTCGGTGATGAGCATGGTGGCGCGGTTCCAGGCGGCCTCCTCGTCGGCGCCGAACGACGGGCCGAGCACGTCGCGCAGCGCGTCCACCATCACCTCCCGTGCGACCGGGTAGTGGCCGGCGCGGACGCCGTAGCCACGATGGCGCTGCCCGAGCTCGCCGGCACGGGCCTCGAGCGAAGCCAGGTCGGCGAGCAGGTCCACCATGGACACCAGCTCGTCGGTCAGCTTGCGGCGCTGCGCATCGAGGTCGCCGAACATCGCCTCCGTGGCCGGTGCGACCTGGAAAAGGCGGGAGTAGAAGCGGTCCGCGAACTCGGGGTGGTCGCCGACCTCGGCGATCACCTTGCGCACCAGGTCGAGCTGCTCCGGCGTCACGCCGCACCGCCATCGCCGGCCCGCCCGAGCGCCGCGGCGAGCTCGGTCCGCTTGCTGATCCCCAACTTCGCGTACGCGTTCTGCAGGTGGTTCGACACGGTGCGCGACGAGAGGAACAACCGTTCGGCCACCTCCTTCGAGGAGAGGCCGTCGGCCACGAGCAGCGCGATCTCGCGCTCGCGCGCGGTGAGGGGCACCACGGCGTCGACCGCCGCCAGCGCAGGGCTGGGCGCGGCCCCGCGGCAGCGACGCAGCAGCTCGTCGGCTCGCTGCTGAGCCGCGGCGGCCCGGCGCTGCTCGCCCGATCGCTTGTGCGCGTCGACTGCTCGGGCGAAGGCCTCGGCGGCGATGACGAGCGCACCCAGCGACTCCAGCCCGGTGCCGACCTCCTCGAGCACCGCAGCGTCGTTGGGCGATGCCGTCCAGCGAGCCGCGAGCGAGATCAGCGGGCTGTCGACCACGTCGGCGGCGGCCGAGAGGCCGGCCGCCTGGGCGGTGTCTCCCAGCCGCAGCGCGTCGAGCCGGCCGATGGCGGCAACCGCGGTCATGCCCGCGGCTTCCGCGACCTCGATCGCCTCGGCGAGCGCCGCGCGCGCCCCGGCGGGATCGCCAGCGGCCGAGCGCGCCCACGCGGTGCCGCGAGCAGCGTCGATGGCGAAGGACTCGACGAAGGCGAACCCCGATGCGTCACGCTCGGCGATCGCCGCCGCTGCGCCGGCCGCGTCGCCCTGCTGGGCGAGCGCGATGGCGAGCCCGCTGAGGGCGATCGTGATCGACCGCCGCCAGCTCGACGATCGGCAGAGCGCCACCTGCTCGCGGTACCAGCGCTCCGCGGTGACGGCGTCGCCCGCGAGCAGCTCGATCCGCCCGAGGTTCACCGCGAACCAGAGCTGGCCGTTGAGCACCCGGCCCGCCACCGACGCCTCGTACCCAGCGGTGGCGAGCGCCCGCGCTTCGTCGAGGCGCCCCATGTGGGTGAGCGCCGCTGCCTTCAGCACCATGTGGAAGCCCGGTCCGGTGGTGCTGCCGAGGTCTTCGAGCACCAGGTGCCGGGGGAACCACTCGTCGGCCAGCTCCAGGGCACGCCCCAACGGCCCGCACAGCACCCCCTCGAACTCGAGGACGATGGCTGCCTGCGCGGCGACGACGTCTCGGTCCGAGGCGATGAGGTCGCCCACGAGCGCCACCGACTCCCGGATGCGTCCCGCCCAGCTGAGGTTCCCCGCGTGGATGAACGTCAGCAGCTCGCGCTGGTGCGGATCGCGAAGCTCGTCGAGGAGCGAGCCGGAGAGCGCGATGGCCGCATCGGTGTCGCCCCGGTTGAAGTACAGGCCAGCGGAGAGCGATCGGTGGAGGAGCACGAGCGCCTCGTCGCTCAGCTCCGCGCGACGAGCGAGCGCTTCCGCCGCAACCTCGTCGGCCTCCTCGAACTCGCCGAGGGCGTAGCGCGCCTCCACCAGCATCGCAGCGGCTTCGAGCTGGCCAGCAGCGACTGCCGCGCCCGTCAGGAGCGCGGCGGTGGACCAATCCTGGTGGTGCCGGGCGAGGCGGGCTCCGGCCATCACCACGTCGAGGTCCGGCGTGATCCCCGCATCGATCTGCCAGCGCACCAGTCGAGCCGGATCCTCCGCTCGCCGGGCGCCGGTGGCCGAGACCGCGTCCACGAGCGATCGGCTGAGCCGGCGCTGGCGCAGGCGGCCGATCGAGGACCGCAGGATCTCGCCGTACACGGGATGCGCCAACCGCACCTGGTTGCGACGACGATCGGGCTCGACGCGGATCAGCGCCCGATCCTCGAGCACCTCGAGCAGCGGCGCGTCCACCAACGTCTCGAGCAGGTCGAGGCCGATGGGCTCCGCGACGGCCACCAGCTCGAGCGCAGCCCGGGCATCGTCGCCCAGCTCCGACACCCGGCCCAGCACGCGGTCGCCGAGGGCCTCGCTCGCCGGGAACGAGCCCTTGAGGCGCCACACCCCGGCCACCTCGCTGAGGATCCCGTCGGCCACCGCGCCGAGCACCAGCTCGCGCAGGTACAGCGGGTTGCCGCCGCTCGTGTGGAGCAGCTGCGCCTCGGCGATGCCATCCAGCGGGCCGCCGAGCACCCGGTGCAGCAGCGTGTCGATCGCCACCGGGTCGAGGGACCCGCGCGTCGTGGTGGTGACACCATCGCCGGCGCGCAGGGAGGCCAGCGCGTCGGGCACCCGGTGGCCCGGACGCATCGTGACCACGAGCTGCACGGCACCGGACTCCGCCAGGGCGACGAGCAGCGACGCTGAGCTCGGGTCCAGGTGATGAGCGTCGTCCACGTGGAGGACCAGCGCGGACCCACCCGTGCGAGCCTGGATGGCCTGCTGGGTGGCGGCGAAGATCGTGGGCGGCGAGTCCACCGCACCCGATGGCACGAGGTGCGCCAACGCCCCGAGCGGCGTGGACGAGGCCGACTCGGTCGCGGTGGCGCCCGCCACGATCCGCCCGTCGACCTCCGCCCGCCGGAGGACCTCCCGGGCGAGCCGCGTCTTCCCCGTCCCGGCGTCGCCCATCACGAACGATGCCCGGCACCCATCCTCGAGCGCGGCGAGGATCGCCTCGAGGTCTTCGTGGCGTCCGGTGAGTGGCCAAGGCTGCGTGAGGACCGCAGGGGGTGATGCCATTCCGAGCGCGAAGTGTAGGTGCGGCTCAGAGCCGACAAGGCGCCTCGTCGGGCCCCTTCGGAGACAGGCGTCAGACTCGCGTCAGCCGGATTGCATGAGCTCGGTGATCAAGCTCGACGCCAACGTCCACGCCTCTCGCTCGGCCGGTCCGAACCCGTCCCCCAGGACCTCGTCGAGCGTGTCCACGAGGGCCTCCCGAGCGACGCGGTAGTCCTTCGCTCGGACCCCGAAGGAGCGGTGCCGAGCCCCGAGCGCCCGCGCCCGCTCGTCCAGGTGGCCGACGTCGTCGAGCAGCGAGACCATCGCGCCCAACTCCGCCGTCAGGGCCCGCTGCTGGCGCTCCACGTCGGCGAAGAGCAGCTCCGCGTCCGGCCGTTGCTCGAACAGCCGTCGGTAGAAGCGGGAGGCGAAGTCGGGGTGGGCACCGATCTCGTCGACGACGCTGCGGACCGAAGCGATCTGGTCTGGGCTCATGGGGCGCTCCCTGCACCGAGGAGGGGCTCAGGCGTAGGTGTAGACGACCTTCCACGTCCCCTCGACGTGGAACCCGATGTCGGTGATGCCGTTGTTGGTGACGGCCTTCCACGTGCCATACCCGTTCTGCATGTTGGGGGCCGTGACAGTGACGGGGACGGTCACCGTGGACCACTGGGTGTCGCCGTTGCTGCCCACCTTGTCCCACGCGTTGGCCGGCGCGGTGCAGGTCGAGAAGGTGCAGTCGTCGTCCCAGGCCCGGACCTGGAGGGTGTTGGCGTTCATGACCCCGCTCACCGACCGCGACCACTTCGGGTCGAAGGAAGGCTCCTCGGCCGCCCAGTCGAGGTCCTTGTGGACGAGGGAGGCGGTGCCGCCGTTGATGCGGGCCTCCATGGTGATCTCGCCCGACCCGGTGGCGTCCGAGTCGTAGAACAGCCACACCTTCGTGATCGTGAAGGTCACCGTGCGCTGCTTGGTCTTGAACTGGCCGTTCTCCCGGTGGACGGCGTTCGAGGTGGACTTGGCCGAGTAGTAGTAGGTGGTCGCGGGCTTGAGCTGCACCTTCACCGGGTTCTCCACCGGGAGGCCCTGGAAGCTCTTCGTGATCGGGACCGACGCGTACTGGAGGAGCGCGAAGTTCTGGGCGTAGCCGGCCACCTGGGTGCGCGCCGCGTCCGAGTAGATCGTGATCTCGGTGAACGCAGCACCGCCGGCGTGGGCGATCGACAGCGTGTCGGCGTTGTCGTTCGTCGCGGCGAAGTCGAAGCAGTCCTTGCTGCAATCAGCGGGAGCGTTGGGCTGGCAGGCGGTCACGCCCATCGCAGCCACCCCGAGGGCGACGGCGGCAGCGCCGCCGCGGAGGAAGGTGCGGATGCGGGTGCGGTTCGTGCTCATGGCCCCAGGATCGGGGCCGCGGGCCTCGAGCACCTGAGCAACGGTTGCTCAACCTCGCCTGGGTGGGTTGCTCAGACGGCGTTGAGCATCGCGGGGTTGCCGCGGCGTCAGATACCCCCTAGGGTGTCGTACCTATACCCCCAGGGGTATTCGACGACACCCAAGAGGACACCGTGACCAGCACGATCGCTCCCCCATCCGAACCGCAGCAGACGACCGACGAGCCCGCGCACCCACCGGCGTGGTTCAGCCGCCTCGCACGGTGGTCCGCTCGGCACCGGCGTGGCGTCATGGCCACCTGGCTCGTGGCCACGCTCCTCGCCGCTCCGCTCGCGCTCACCCTCACCCACGCGCTGTCCGGCGCCGGGTGGGAGGCGCAGGGGTCGGTGTCGGTCGAGGTGCGCGACGAGCTGCGAAGCGACTTCCCCGAGCTCGGGGCCGAGGCCGCGGTGGTCGTCTACCAGCAGGCCGACCCCATCGCGGACGACCCCGCCGGGCTGCAAGCCCTGCTCGCCGACCTCGAGGGCGCACCCGGCGCCCAGCAGGTGGTCGACCCCACGACGCGTCCGGCCGAGTCCGGCCTCATGGGCCCCGACGGTCGCACCGCCCTCGTCCCGGTCCTGCTCGAGGCGAAGGAGGACGCCGACCTGCCCGAATCGGCCGGTGAGCTGATCTCCCACGTGGAGAGCCTCGACCTCCCCGACGGCGCACGCGCCGAGGTGACCGGAGAGTGGGCCGTCTGGAGCGACTTCAACCAGACCAACGAGGAGGCGCTCCACAAGGCGGAGCTGCTCTCCGGGCTGCCCACCATCGTGCTCCTGCTCATCGCGTTCGGCTCCGCCATCGCCGCGGGCTTGCCGCTGATGCTGGCGGTTGCCGGCATCGCCGTGGGCTTCGCGTCGCTCCACCTCCTCGGCGTGACGATGCCGCTGTCGGTCTGGGCGATGAACTTCTCGATGATGATCGGCCTCGCGGTCGGCATCGACTACAGCCTGTTCATCGTCTCCCGGTACCGCGAGGAGCGAGAGGACGGCTACGGCGCCGAAGACGCGATCGGCAACGCGCTCGCTACCGCCGGCAAGGCCGTGTTCCTCTCGGCGCTCGCCGTGGTGCTCTCCCTCGCCGCGGTGTTCGTGGTCCCGGTCATGGTGTTCCGCTCGATGGCGCTGGGCATGATCCTCGCCGTGGTCGCGGTCGCGACCGCCGCGCTCACGCTGCTCCCCGCGGTGCTGGTGGCCCTGGGCGACCGCGTGCTGGTGGCCAAGGGCCACGACGACCCCGACCGTGCCGCCGAAGGCCGCTGGACCCGCTGGACCGGCAAGGCGCTCGCCCGCCCCGGCCGCACCCTCGCCCTGGGCCTCGGCCTCCTGCTGCTCCTCGCCGCCCCCGCTGCGGGGATGCGCCTCGGCATGCCGGGCGCCGGCGTGGTGGACGAGGGCCGCTCCAGTCGCGACGGCTACGAGCTGCTCATCGACGCCTTCGGCCCCGGCGCCGCCGCACCGCTCTTCATCACGACCCCCGCGGAGGATGCGGCGAAGGTGCTGGAGGTCGCGAGCGCCGACTCCGGGGTGGCGATGGCGCAGATCGTCGCCGAGCCGAACGCCGCCGGACGCACCGTCGTGCGGGCCATCCCCACGACGGCGGTGGACTCGCAGGAGACCACCGACCTCGTCGCTCGCCTGCGGACCTCGGTCGGCGATGCCGTCCCCGACGCCCGCGTCGGCGGGCCCGCTGCCCACAACCACGACCTGACCCACGCGCTCACCAGCCGGGCACCGGTCGCGGTCGCGCTCATCATGGGCGTCGCCTTCCTGCTGCTCCTCGTGGTGTTCCGGAGCCTGACGATCGCCCTCTCGTCGATCCTGCTGAACCTCGTCAGCGTGGCCGCCAGCTTCGGGTTCGCCACGCTCGTGTTCCAGCACGGCCACGGCGCCGGGCTGCTCGGGATCGAGCCACAGGGCTTCGTCGACGCCTGGGCGCCGCTGTTCTTCTTCGCCCTGCTGTTCGGCCTGTCGATGGACTACCAGCTGTTCCTGCTGGCGGCGATCCGGGAGCGCTACGAGGCGACGGGCGACACCGACACCGCCATCCGCGAGGGCATCGCCCGCACCGGGCGCCCGATCACCAACGCGGCGCTCATCATGATCGTGGTGTTCGTGGCCTTCGGCATCACCGGGCCGATCCCGCCCACCGAGCTCGGCGTCACCTTGGCCGTGGCCGTGCTGCTCGACGCGACGATCGTGCGGATGATGCTCGTGCCGTCGCTCATGGGGCTGCTCGGCAAGCGCAACTGGTGGCTGCCCCGGTGGCTCGACCGGGCCGTCCCCAAGGTCACCTTCTCGCACTGAAGCACGGGCAAGGGGGCGAGGGGGCGAGCGCCTCGGGGCGAACCGAGCGCGAACTTCGTATGGGATCGGCCTCACCGGGGACCGATCCCATACGAAGTTCTGGGGAGGGTGCGGCCGGCGAACCGTTCAGTCGGCGGGGCGGTCTTCCTCGGCCGCGGGGATGCGGGTGGTGCCGTCGGCTTCCACGTTCACCGGTGGGATGAGCCCGACGCCGTCGGGCGTCTCGGTGAGCGGGCCATCGACGGTGGGCTGGTCGGCGGCGGGGGCGACGGAGGCCGAGGTGGGGGTCGCGACCGGTCCGCGCAGGGCGTCGGCCACCGAGGTCGCCGCTGGCTCACGGATCGACGTGGGCACCACGGGGGTCGCCGGCTCCGAAGGGCTCGACGCGACCTGCGACACCGCGACGCCCCCGGCCACCACCGCGCCGGCGACGACCGCGCCGGTCGCGGCCTTGGCGAGCCCGCCGATGAGGCGCGACTCGCGCATGCGGGCGATGGTCCGCAGCGCTTCGGCCCGGCTCTCGCCGAGCACCGCCTCGATCTCGGACGCGAGGTCGTCCGCCTTGAGGTCGAGGGCTTGCGCGAGGGCGCGGACATCCGCGTCTCGCACGTGGACGACGTTGGCGATGCGGTCGTGGCGACACCGCGCGGTGAGCTCGACGTAGGCGTTGAGCACGGCCCGGTTGCCGCCCGAAGGGTCCACCTCCTGCACGAACCGGCCGATGGACAACCACCGGGACTCCGGGTCGAACGTGAGGCCGTCTTGGGTGCGGCGATCGTCAGCAGGGCTTCCCGGCGAAGACATGACCTGCAGATCGGCCGCCACCGGGCCGTTGTGAGGCTGCGCTCGGAACCAGCTGGTCACCGGGGTTTCGGCCTACGCTGCGGTCGTGATCCTCCTCGGCATCCTCGTGTTCGGCCTCGGCCTCGGCTGGCTGGCCAACGTCATCCTCGGCAACGGCTCCCACCCGCAGGACTGGGGCCCGCTGCTCATCGCCGGCTTCGCTGGCTCGTTCGTCGGCGGGCTGCTCATCAGCCTCATCGCCGGCGACGGCTTCAGCCTCCGGCCGTCGGGCATCATCGGCTCCATCGTGGGCGCGGTGGTCGTGCTGGCCGGCCTCAACGCCGTGAAGGCGCGCCAGTCGTGACCGCCCCCCAGGGCGCGGTGCTGAAGGTGCCCGGCTCGCTGCGCTGGGCGCTCATCGGGGTGGGCGCGCTCGCCGCCGTGCTCGGCATCGTGATGATCTCCCACCCGTTCACCACCGCCAAGGTGCTGGCCATCATCGTCGGCATCGAGCTCTTGGTGAGCGGCGTGCTCGACCTCATGGACGACCGCTTCGGCAGCCGCGGGTTCTCGATCGCCGCGGGCACCGTCGGCATCGTGACCGGCGTGCTCGTGATCGGCTGGCCCGGCGTCACCCTGTGGGTGCTCGCCGCCATCGTCGGCTTCGCCTTCTTGCTGCGAGGCGTGATGCAGGTGATGGCCGCGTTCACCACCGAGGCGCAGCTGTCGGGCGCCACCGGCCTGCTCGCCGTCTCCGGCGTGCTCAGCCTGATCGTGGGCATGCTCGCCCTCGTGTGGCCGCACGCCACCATCGTGGTGCTCGCCGTGCTGTTCGGCCTCCGGGTCCTCGCCGTCGGCCTCGTCCAGGTCGCCGCCGGCTGGGCGCTCGGCAAGGTCGACGTCGAGGTCATCGACGTCTGATCAGGTCGTCGGCAGCGGTGCGGGCCGGGTCGCTCCCCGCTCGCCGTAGATGCCGTGGGGGTGCGAGCACGCCCACGACGCCGCGCACGCCACGGCGAACAGCGGCACCGCCGATGGCCCGAACAGCTCGGCGCCCATGACGGTGCACGCGATCGGCACGTTGGCCGCGCCCGCGAAGACCCCCACGAACCCCGCCGCCGCCATCAGCTCGACCGGCACCCCCAGCGCCCGCCCGACGGTCACGCCCAGGGTCGCGCCGATCACGAACAACGGCGTGACCTCCCCACCTTGGAACCCCGCGCCGAGGGTGACCGACGTGAACAGGAGCTTCCACGCGAAGGCGATCCCGATCACCCCGGCGCCACCCGCCACCGATGCCTCGATGAGCGGGATCGACAGGCCGAGGTAGTCCCGGGTGCCGACCGCGTACGTGAGGGCGATGATCGCGACGCCGCCGACCACGGCTCGCAGCGGCGGCCACGCCACCCAGTCTGCGAGCCGGTGCTTGATCCCGTGGGTGAGCCAGACGAAGGCGCGCGACGCCAGGCCGAACGCCACCCCCGCGACCGCGCCCTTCGCGAGGAGCCCCACCGACCAGTCCACGTGACCGATGTCGGGGGTCGCGGTGTGGTGCACGCCGAGGCCGCGGACCACGGCGTCGCCCACGAACGCGGCCACCACCGACGGGAGCAGGGCGCGTGGGCGGAGCCGGGCGAGGGGCTGCACCTCGAGCCCGAACGCGACCCCGGCGAACGGGACCCCGAACACGGCGCCGAAGCCGCCGGCGAGCGCGGCGATCAGCATCGTGCGCCGGTCGCGCGGACCGAAGTCGAAGCGGCGTGACACGGCGTCGGTGAGGCTGCCCGACATCTGCAGCGCGGTTCCCTCGCGCCCTGCGGAGCCGCCGAGCAGGTGGGTGAGCTCGGTGCCCAGGTACACGAGCGGCGCCATGCGGCGCGGGATCCATGCCCTCGGCTCGTGGATCTCGTCGAGGATGAGGGCGTTGCCGCCGCCGGCCGCTCCGCCCAGGCGGTGGTCGGCGAGGCCGACGGCGAAGCCGCCCACCGGGAGGAGCCACAGGAGCCAGGGGTGCTCGATGCGCAGCTCGGTCGCCCGTTCGAGGGTGACCAGGAACCCGGCCGACGACAGGCCGGCGATCACCCCGATGATCACGCCCAGGCCGCACCAGCGGGCGACGAAGGCGACCGAGCGGGCGAACGGCGAGGTCGGGGACATGGGCTTGCTCCTGCGGGCACGAGTGGATCGGTGCTGCAGGAGCCATCAGCCGAAGGTTCGGCGGTTTCGGCGAGCCCCATCGCCGTCGAGCGCCAGGCTAGCGGTCCTCAGCGCTCGATGGCACGGCCGACGCCCCGCGCGCCTGCGCACGAAACGACGCGAGCGTCGAGCGGCCCAGGATCGCCACCATCGCGAGGAGTCCGAGCGAGAGCATCCAGGACACCGGCGCTCCTCCGTCGTCGACGAGCTCGGCCACCCGCTGGAGGAGCCCCGCGACCCCGAGGACGAGGGCCCCGGCGAGCCACCAGCGCAGGGCGGGCGCCACCGGCACGGTGAGGTGCCGACGCACCTTGTCCGCCCCATCCATCCGCTCAGTGTGCCAGCCGGTCGAAGCGACCGGCGATGAGGGCCCTGGTGGCATCGTGCGCAGGGGCGGCCAGCACCTCGTCCGGCGCGCCGGCCTCCACCACCTGCCCGTGCTCGAGCACGAGGAGGTGGTCGGCCGCCGCGGCGATCTCGAGGTCGTGGGTCACGAGCAGGATCGCCACGTCGCGCTCGCGGCGGACGGCGTCGATGGCGCCCAGCACCTGCACCTGCACCTCACGGTCGAGCGCCGAGGTGGGCTCGTCGAGGACCAGGGCCCGTGGCTCGGGCAGCAGGGCCCGGGCGATCGCCACCCGAGCCACCTCCCCGCCGCTCAGGGCGCGGGGCCGGCGGGCGAGCACCTCCGTGCCGAGGCCCACGGCGGCGAGGGCAGCACGGGCCCGAGCCAACCGGTCGGCCCGGTCCACGCCCACGCCCTGCACCCGCTGGGCCTGGACGAGCGCGTGGGCCACCCGCCGACGCGGGTTGAGCGCGCCCCGCGGGTCTTGCACCACGAGCTGCACGGCGCGGGTGAGGCGGTGGCGGTCGGCATCGTCGACGCGCTCCCCGTCGAGCTCGAGGTCGCCTCCGGTGGGACGGTCGAGGCCGCAGAGCAGCCGCCCGAGCGTGGTCTTGCCCGAGCCCGACGCACCGACGACCGCCACGATCTGCCCCGCGTGCAGCTCGATCGTCGCATCGTCGACGGCCCGCACCACCCGGTCGCCTCCGTGGTAGCGGTAGAGGTTCCGGCCGGCGACGACCGGGACGCCTCCGCCCGCGGACGAGGTCGGTGCCGGCGCGCTGGTGTCCGCCCGTGCGCCCACCAGCGCTCGGGAGCGGTCGTGCACCGGCGACTGGAGCACCGCACGGGTGACCCCCTCCTCCACCACCTCGCCGGCGTGGAGCACGGCCACCCGGTCGGCCACCTCGGCGGCGAGGCCGAGGTCGTGGGTCACCACCACCATCCCCGCGCCCAGTCGCTCACGCTGGCGGTCCAGCAGCTGGATGGTCGTTCGGGCGATCGCGGCGTCGAGCGACCCGGTGGGCTCGTCGGCCACGATCAGCGCCGGCGACCGCCCGAGCGTCGCCAGCGCGAGCACGAGGCGGTGGAGCTGCCCGCCCGAGAAGCGGCTCGGCAGGTCCCGCGGCCGCTCGACCACCGCGGCCAGGCCGAGGTCGAGCAGGTCGTCGCGGTGGCGCTCCAGGGCGCCGCCGCCCAGGTACCAATCGAGCTGCTTGCCCACCGACACGCTCGGCACGAGCGACCGCCCGGCGTGCTGGGGCACGAGGACCACCCGTCGGCCCCGCAGCGCGCGCCACCGTCGGTCGTCGGCCTCGGTGACGTCGTCGCCGCCGATCTCGAGGTGGTCGGCCGCCGCGTCGCCGGTCGTGGAGGCCATGCCGAGCAGCGCCTTGCAGATGCTGCTCTTGCCGCTCCCCGACGCTCCGACGATCGCGAGGACCTCGCCCGCGTCGACGTGGAGGTCGATCCCCCGGACGGCGTGCACCCGCCGGGTGCCGCTGCCGTGCCACACCTGCAACCCCCGGACCTCCAGCGCCGCCGGGGCGCCATCCCCTTGCGAAGTTCGTGCGAGATCCGGCCCGAACGGGATCGATCTCACACGAAGTTCAGGTGGACGAACCGATGCCGCGGGGGTCACGTGTCGAGGAAGTGGAGGCGGTGGAGCGCGAGGCGGCTGGTGCGGAGGTCGGCGACGTCGATCGGCGACAGCTCCTTGCGCTGGGCCACCGCGAGCTTCGGGTAGGCGGGCGGGGTGATCACGGCCTGCCCGGCGAGGCGCCCGTTCACGTTGCGAAGCGCCACGTCGCGGGCGGCCTCGTCAGAGGTCTGCCAGACCTCATCGAGCCAGGCGTCGACCTCGGGATCGGCGAACCCGTTCGAGAGCAGGTTCTGCGAGTGGGCGGCAGCGAGCGTCAGGTAGTTGGCCGGGCCGGAGGTGAAGCCGCTCTGGAACGTGTTGGCCAGCAGGTCGTACTCGTTCGCCAGCCACGCGGACGACCACGGCCCCCCAGCGAGCTGCACGATCTCGACCTCCAAGCCCACCTTCGCCCAACCCGCGGCCAGCACCTGCGCCACGTCGCGCCCGAGCTGGCTGGTGCCGACGGTGATCGTGAAGTCGCGACGGTCGGTCTTCGCCCTCGCGAGCAGCTCCCTCGCCCGGTCGAGGTCGGGCTCGGCGTCGAACACGCGCAGCTCCGGGTCCCACCCTCGCTCGGCCGGCCCGATCGGGCCTTGGCCCGGGGTGGCGTGCCCACCGAACACCCGCTCCACCACCCCGGCACGGTCCATCGAGACGGCCACGGCTTGGCGGAACTCGTCGTCGGAGAACGGCTCGCGGTGCATGTTCACGTACGAGAGGAGGTCGAGCGGGGCGTCGGCGAGCACGAGGCGGAGCTCGGGATCCTTCTCGACGGTGGCGACGTCGAGGTGCGACACCGAGGTGACGACGTCGACCTTCCCCTGCTGCAGCGAGACGAGGCGGGTGGCGGCGTCGGAGAGCACGGTCATCACGATCCCCTCGAACGCGCCCGGCTCGCCCCGGTACCGCTCGTTGCGCACGAGGGTGAAGCTCTGGCCGGGCGTGTACGCCTCCAGCCGGTAGGGGCCGGTGCCGACGATCGTGTCTCGACGGTCCACCACGTCTCGTCGGGTGATCGGCAGGTTCGTGAGGTGCGAGCGCAGGAGCCCGTACGGCTTCACCAGGTCGATCCGCACGGTGCGGTCGTCGACCGCCTCGAACGACTGCACGTAGTCGAGGAGGTAGGTGATCCACTCCGAGCCCGAGGACAGGTTCAGCATGTGGTCGAGGGTGGCGACCACGTCGGCGGCCTCGAGGGTCGAGCCGTCGTCGAACACGATCCCGTCCTTCACCCGCACGGTCCACGTGAGGCCGTCGGCGCCGATCTCCGGCTCGCCGTCGGCCAGCAGCGGCACCGACCGCAGGTCCGCGTCCCACTCGTAGAGGGTTTCGACGATCGGCTCGGCGACCCACCGGGTGAGCTCGGAGCCCGAATCGAGCGGGTTGATGTTGCTCGATGCCCCGGCGAGCCCCACGCGCAGGATCCCGTCGCGGTGGCGCTTGGCGACGCGCTCGGTGGTCGAGGTCGACCCGCACGCGGCGAGCAGCGTCGGCCCGGCGACCACGGCACCAGCGGTGCTGGCGAGGAGGCCGAGGGCGCGACGACGGGTGAGGGCGCTCGACGGCCCGGGCGGGGTGGGTTCGTGGTTCACGACGAGGTCCTGGAGGGTCGGGTGTCGAGGGCGGTCGCGGTGGCGTCGGCCGCGAGGTTGAGCCCGGTGATGCCCGCCACGAGCACGAGCCCGGGGATCAGCGCGTACCACCACGCCGTGCCGAGGAGCTGGGTGCCCGCCTCGGCGACCAGGCCGCCGAGGGTGGGAGCGGGCGGCGCCACGCCGAGGCCGAGGAAGCTGAGCCCGCCCTCGGCGAACACGACGATCGCGAGCGCCAGCAGCACCTGGCTGGCCAGCACCGGGAGCAGGTTCGGGAGCAGCTCGCCCACCGCGAGCTCCGCCCGGCCGACCCCGAGGCGTTGGAGCTCCGCGAGGTAGGTCGACCGCCGCTCCGCCATCGTGGCCGAGCGCACGACGCGGGCGAAGAACGGCACGAACGCGACCGCCAGGCACAGCGCGATGCGGGTGGGAGCGGCGAGCTGGAACGGACCGAGCGCGGCGGAGCCAGGACCGGCGGCGCCGAGCAGGAGCAGGACGAGGATGAGCGGCGGCACGACCTGGGTGGTCTCCACGACGCGCATGGCGACCGCGTCGAACCACCCACCCGCTCGCCAGCCCGCGGCGATGCCCAGCGGCACGGCGACCACGAGCGAGGCGCCCACGGCGACCAGCGCGATCGAGGCGGAGGTGCGGGCGCCCTGGCCGGTGCGCGCCAGGAGGTCACGGCCGAGCGCGTCGGTGCCGAAGGGGTGATCCGCCGACGGCGGTTCGAGGGGCGCGGCATCGAGCGCCGTGGCGCTCCCGTGGAACGACCCGACCAGCGCGACGAGCACGAACGCACCGAGCAGCAGCCCGGCCGAAGCCGCACCGATCCGGGCGCCCCGCGTCACGTGGACGCCCCTCGCCGAGCGTGCCGGGGATCGAGCACGACGATGGCCGTGTCGACCAGCAGGTTCACCCCGAGCAGGAGGATCGCGGTGACGAGTGCGCCGCCGAGGGCCACCGGAAGGTCGCCCCGCGTGAAGGCCGTGACCAGCAGCTGGCCCAGGCCAGGGAGCTGGAAGACGGACTCGACGAGGACCGCCCCGGTGAGCAGACCACCGACGGCCAGCCCGGCGACCGCGAGCACGCCCGGGGCGGCTCGTCGGCCGGCGATGCGCCAGACCACGGTGCGCTCCGGCAGACCGCACGCCCGAGCGAAGGTGGCATCGTCCTCATCGAGCGCCGGCCCGAGCGACGCCTGCACGGCCCGGGCCACGAGGGCGAACGCTCCGAGCCCGACGACGATCGAGGGCAGCAGCAGCAGCTTCAGGTTGGCGACGGGATCCTCGGAGAACGGCACGTAGCTGCCGGCCCCCGGGATGAGGTCGGGCCACCGCTCGCCCACCACCACGAGGCACACCACCGCGAGCCAGTAGGAGGGCACCGAGACCGCCAGCAGGGACGCGACCGAGACCACGAGCTCTGCCGGGCGGCCCCGCCGTCGAGCGGCCAGCGCGCCGAGGGCGATGCCGGGCAGGACCACGAGCACGGTCGCGAGGAACCCGATCTCGAGGGAGACCGGCGCCGCCGCGGCGATGGACGCGGCGACGTCCGAACCGTCGTAGTAGGAGGTGCCGAGGTCGCCCCGCACCGCGCCGGTGAGGAAGGACCAGAACCGCTGCGGTGCCGGTCGGTCGAGGCCACGCGACGCCTCGATGGCCGCCCGTGCCTCAGGATCGGCCACGACCACGGCGCCGAAGTTGTCCGACGGTTCTCCGGGGGCCAGCTCGAGGAGCGCGAACAGGCCGGCGAGGGCGAGCAGCACGGTGAGGACGAGCGCGCCGGCACGCCGCAGGACGAACCCGGTCACGTGCGCTCCCCGCCCGGCAGCGACGTCGACCCCTCGCACGCGTCCACCGCTTCTCGGCACGGAAGGTGGGCGTGGGTGTCCACGTCCCGTGCCGAGAACGAGCGGGAGGGTGAGGTCAGCGCAGGTGCCGTGCGAGGTCGTCGAAGACGGCCTCGTTGCACGCGTAGGCCTGGTGCACCGCGGCGAGGAGCGCCTCCTGCTGATCGGCGGTCCACCGGAGCGCGTCGAGCCGATCCCGGTACGCGTCGCGGTAGGCGGCTGCGTCCTCGATCTCCTCGAACGTCGCGAACCGGCCGCCGTGACCGTCGTGCAAGCCGTAGGTCCGCGCGGCCACCTTCCCGATGAACTGCCCTCCGGAGAGGTCCCCGAGGTACCGCGTGTAGTGGTGGGCGAGGTGCGCCACCGGGTCCGCGGCCGTGGCCTCCAGCCGCTCGCAGTAGTCGAGCGTCGCCGGCGAGGGCGGGTGCGCCGCACGCCAATCGGCGCCGGCGAGGTCGTGGAGATCCGCGTCGAGCGACGCCGAGCGCAGCAGCCGGGCGTCGAGGAACGGTCCGACGTCGGGATCGGCCAGGTGCAAGGCGCGCACCCGCTCGAGCACCTCGTACGCGTAGCGGTGCTGCGCCAGCATGTCGACGTACGCCTCCAAGGGCACCTCGCCCCGCACCAGCGCCGTCGGGAACCCGGATCCCTCCGCAGCGCGGTGATCGCTGGTCGTGCGGGTGCGCAGCAAGGCCGAGAGCGACGGCGCTGCGGTGTCGGTGTCGGTCGTCATTGAGGTCTCCGATCGGCGAGGTGGCCAGGGGAAGCGCGGGTGAAAGGTTGCGACAGAGTGTCATATCAAATGCACGTCTCGTCGCTACAGGATGGACGGGACTCTTGCATCAGAAGGAAGTTAGGCTACCTTTACGCTCAATGCACGTTCGCCTGTCCATCATCTCCGGGATCGCCATCGCAACCGCGACCCTGCTCGCCTCCGCTCCGCCGGCCGCGGCCGATGCGTCCCTTCGCCTCAACCGGTCCACCGCGCTCGATCCGAGCGGCGACTTCGTGATCGCCTCGGGCAGCGGCTTCGCACCGAACGCGCAGCTCTTCGTGATGCAGTGCCGCGCCACCTCCGGAGAGGACCACACCTGCAACTCGGTCGGCCTCCAGAAGGTGACCACCGACGCCACCGGCGGCTTCACCGCCAACGCGATGCGGGTGGTCGCCCGCTTCGGGGCCACCGACTGCACGAAGGTCGCGTGCGCGATCAAGACCAGCGCGGTCTCGGGCCACGCCGACGACCGCTCGCAGGATCGATCGGCACCGATCTCCTTCCGCGCCGCCACGACCACCACGTCACCGCCGGTGCCGACGACCGCCGCGCCACCCACGGCAACCACCGCGCCGCCAGCCACCACCACCACGACCACCGCCATCGCGGCGACCACCACCACCGCCGCGAGCGCCACGACCACCACCGCCGCGGCCACCGCGACCGAGGACGACGACGAGGACCCGTCCAGCGATGCGACCACGACCGCAGCGATCGGCAGCGACGCCGGCGCCACCACCACGACCGAGGCGACAGGTGCCGCGAAGGGCTCGATGTCGATCGATGAGACCGGCGACGACAGCGACAGCGGCGCGTTCGTGACCGCGCTCGGAGGCCTCGCCGTCCTCGGCGTGGGCGGGGCCGTCGCCGCCGCCGCCATCCGTCGCCGCAACGCCACCTCGTCCAGCGCCACCGAGTGACGCGCCACCGCGCCGCCGGCCCAGTCGAGCAAGACGCCCGCTCCCACCACCCGCCCACCAACGGAGGAACCACCATGTCCACCCCACTGCGCCGCGCGGCCATGAGCCTCGCGGCCGCCGCGTTCGTCGGCTCGGCCCTCGTCGCCACAGCCACGCCAACCTCGGGGGCAGAGGCCACCGAACGAGCCCTCACGCTCTCGAAGTCCATCGACGTCGCCGCGACGGGGGAGACCCTCACCGTCGGCGGTAGCGGCTTCGACAGCACCCGGGGCATCTACCTCATGTTCTGCCGACAGGTCGGAGCGAGCGGCACCGCCGAGGGCCGTCCGGGGGGCGCCGACTGCTCGAGCGCCCAGGCCTGGATCACCAACCCCGGCGCGGGGGTGCCGCCCTCGGGCACGGTGGCCTGGACCGGTGACGGCACGTTCGAGACGACCCTCGACGTCATCGGCGCGTTCGGCACGGTCGACTGCCGCGCCGCTGGCACCGTCTGCGGCGTGGTCACCCGCAACGACCACCGAGAGACCGGCGTCTACGACCAGGACACGTTCACCCCGGTGAGCTTCGCCGCCGATGAGACCACCACGACGACCACCGTCCCCACCGACCCGGAGGCACCGAGCGTCACGGTCACGCCCACCTCTGGCCTCGACGGCGCCGGCGACACGGTCACGGTCACCGGGAGCAACATCCCTGATGGCCAGGGCGTCTACGTGCGCTTCTGCCAGGAGGTCACCGGCACCATCGGCACCGCGGACGGTCGCCCCGCGGCGGGCCAGTGCGACGGCGACGGCCTGTGGGTCACGCCCAACCCGCCACCCGGCGCGCCGCTGCCCACCATCGTCGACGGCTCGTTCTCCGTGGAGCTCCCCGTGGTCGGCGCCTTCGCCGGCGACAGCTGGATCGACTGCATGGAACCTGCGAGCTGCGGCGTGTACGTCCGGCGCGACCACAACGGCGGCGCGGCCGACTTCGCCCTCGACTCCTTCACGGCCCTCGCCTTCGACCCGAGCTCCGAAGCACCGGTCGACCCCGACGAGCCCGAGCAGCCCGGCAACGACGTCTCGGTCGCCGCCACCCCGAACGCCGACCTCGTCGATGGGCAGACGATCACCGTGACCGGCAACGGCTTCGTGGCTGGCCAAGGCGTCTACGTCCAGCTGTGCGCCACCCCCACCGGAACGCTCGGCACCGCCGCTGGGCGCGCCACCTCGTGCTATCCGGAGCAGGACGGCGTGCACATCGTGTGGGTCACGCCCATAGCGTCGAACGGCACGTTCTCGACACCGCTGACCGTCGCCGAGTCGTTCACCGACGCGGCCGGCACGGACGTCGACTGCACCGTGGATGGCGCGTGCGGGGTGTTCGTCCGCCGAGACCACGCCGGGGGAACCTCGGACTACTCGCAGGACGCCTTCGCCCCCATCGCCTTCGGCGGCGGCGACCCCGTCGTGCCCTCGACCGCCTCGCTGAGCGCCGACCGCACCGAGGGCCTCGACGCCGACGGCGACACGATCACCGTCGAGGGGGCCGACTACCGGCCCGGCGACCCGGTGTTCGTCGCCCTGTGCGACTCGTCGGTCCCGAACTTCGCCGCCTGCGACTACGACCACGTCGAGGAGGTCACCCCCGCCGCGGCCGTCGCGTCCTCGGGTCGGGCGCTGGGCGATCCCGGCTCGTTCACCGTCGAGCTCGACGTGCAGGCCACCTTCGGCGACACCGACTGCGCCGCGATCGACACCTGCGCCGTCCGTACGTGGTCGGTGTCGGGCTCGAACCCCGATGCCGAGGCCTCCCTGCCCGTGTCGTTCGTGGTCCACGGCGAGGTGGTCCCCGAGGCCACCCCCGACACCACCTCCGACGGCGTCGACACCGTGACCGATGGGACCCTCGCCCGCACCGGCTGGTCGCCGTGGCTCCTCACGACGATGGGCGCTGGTCTCGTGGCCCTCGGTTCAGCGTTCGTGCTCGGCAACCGGCGCCGCCTCGCCCGCACCTGAGCGGTCCAGCGCCGCCGTGGTGCTCGGGTGCACGCCCACCGTGCACTCGAGCACCACAGCCGCCAACGACATCACCCCCGGCGCCGCCCTGGGGCTCGCGCCGGTCAGCGGCGGGGGATCTGGCGGGGTCGGCCGTCGGCGGTGAGGCGGGCACCGAGCGCTCGCAGCACGAACGCCTCGGTGGCGGCCACCGACTCGGCAGGTGAGCGCCCCGGGTCGACCACCGCGCCGCGACTGACGCACGCGGTGATCATGGCCACCGAGGCATCCACGTCATCGACCAGGAAGTACCGACGGTCGCGGCCCACCCGCAGGATCTGGTGGAGGCGGGCCTCGAGCGCGGCGATGTGGCCGATGATCTCGGTGGCCGCCGGTTCGGGGACGAGCAGCCGCAGCGTCGGACCTGGCGGCAGGTGGCTCTCGGTGAAGTACTCGACCTGGAGCCGCACGAACGCCCGGAGCTGCTCGACCGGGTTGTCGATGGCCCGGAGCTCCCCGTCGAGGGCCTCGAGGAACTCCTCGGTCTCCGACGCGGTGTAGGCCGTGAGCAGCGACTCCTTGTCGGAGAAGTAGTGGTACATCGCGGTGCGAGCGAGGCCGGCGTGCTCGGCGATGTCGGCGAGGGAGATGGCGTCGTAGCCGCGCTCGTAGAGCAGGGTGCGGAACGACTCGAACAAGCGGCGGGTCTGCTCGGCGCGGTGGGCCGCGATCGACCCACCCATCACGCGGGGCACGTCAGTGCTCGCCCGCCTGGCGCGGCTCGACGCCGAGCGCCTCGCACGCCTCGTGGTACATCCGCACGACCTCCATCCGGATGCCCGACCGCTCGGTGATCGGCCCGGACCACGGCACCGTGACCGGGGTGGCCCGCCCGTCGACGGTGCCCTCGAACACGGCACCGTCAGGCGTGATGGCGGTCATCCGGGCATCGGTGGCACCGGGAAGCCCGCCGAGCGACCGCACGATGAGCAGGTTGTCTTCGACGTGGTCGCCGTTCATGTGGCCCACGACGGCAGCCTCGATCTGGGGCGAGAACGGGTCGGGCGCAGCATCGGTCACGATCGACCAATCTACGCGGTCGGCGACGACCGGCCTCCTGCCCGATCAGCGCCCCGGCGCGGCATCGAGCGACGCGGGCGCCTTCGGTCGAAGCGCGGGAACCACGAGACCGAGCAGCCCACGAAGGTTGGCCCGGACGATGTCGACGAAGTCGAACGCGTCGCGCCAGAGGACGACCTTCCCGTCGCGAACGTCGAAGCGGCCCCACACCCAGAACTGCGAGCGGAACCGCCCGAAGCGCAGCACGTCGGTGCGCTCGGTGAGCACCGTGGCCCCGTCGGCGGAGATGGCGTGGAGGTACACCTCGAACCCCATCGACGGCCGGTCGAGGCCGCGCAGCACCTTCTCGACCTGGCGACGGCCCCGCAGCGCCGGCAGGCCGACGTTCACGTAGAGGATGTCGTCGTGGACGAGGTCGAGCGCGCCGTCGGCGTCGCCGGCCATCATCGCCGCGAGGAACCCCTCCACCACGGCCTGCGGGTCGAGGGTGGCGACGGCACCGCCTCCAGCAGCATCGAGCGGGGTGGGCAGCAGTCCATCGGGCATCGACGAAGCGTACGGCCCGCACCCCGAGCGCCTCGATGTCGACCCACTACCGTCGACGTGCACCTGACCGCCTCACCACGAGGAACGACGCCCCATGGCCTGGCAGACCGACGCCGTGCTCCAGTTCACCCGCCACGGGCTCGACATCGTGAAGTCCTCGTACCCGGCGCGCTGGACCCCACCGGTGCCCTCCGAGGCGCGCTGGAGCGCCGAGCGAGCACGACGGTGGGAGGAGGAGACGGGTTGGCTCGTGGGCTGCAACTTCACGCCCTCCACCGCAGGCAACCAGCTCGAGGTGTTCCAGGACGAGACCTACGACCCCGAGACCATCGACCGGGAGCTGGGCTGGGCCGCGGACCTGGGGATGAACAGCATCCGCCTCTTCACCCACCACCTCCTCCACGAGCTGCCGTACTTCCACGACCGGCTCGACGAGATCCTCGGCATCGCCTCGTCCCACGGGATCGGCGCGGTCCTCGTGCCCTTCGACGGCTGCTGGCGCAACACCGCCAAGCTCGGCCCGCAGGGCGACCCCGTCCCGGGGCTGCACAACTCGATGTGGCTGCAGTCGCCCGGCAAGGAGATCCTCTCAGACCCCCGCCGCTGGCACGAGCTGCGCCCGTACCTCGACGCGCTGCTCGAGCGGTTCGGCGACGACACCCGCGTCCAGGCGTGGGACCTCTACAACGAGCCCAACGGCCCCGAGGCCGACATCCGCACCGGTGCCCCGCAGAAGTACCGCCTCCCCACCGAGCTGCTGAGCCACGTGTTCGACTGGGCGCAGGCGGCCGACCCGTCGCAGCCGCTCACCGCCGGGGTCTTCATCGGGATGAGCGGCGCCGCCGAACGGGGCGACCCGATCAACCGCGTCATGCTCAGCCGCTCGGACATCATCTCGTTCCACAGCTACAAGCCGAAGCCGAAGCTCGAGGCCTGCATCGAGCACCTGGCCGCGTACCGGCGGCCGATGGTGTGCACGGAGTGGATGGGCCGGCCGCAGTCGCCCGTCGAGCTCATCGACGTCTTCGCGGCCCACGGCGTGGGCTGCCACACGTGGGGCCTCGTCGACGGCCGCACCCAGACCCGCTACCCGTGGAGCAGCGCCTGGCGACGCTCGACGCCCGACACGCCCTGGTTCCACGAGCTGCTCCACCCCGATGGCTCGCCCTACGACCCCGCCGAGGTCGCCCACCTCCGCCGCGTCGTCCTCCCCCGCACCCGTCCGGCTCCCTGAGGCCCCCGCCCCAACCCGCCCCGGTGGCGGTGGCGTTGGCGGTGGTGTTGGTGGTGGCAGTGGTGTTGGTGGTGCCTGAATGCACGCCAGGCGCGCACCCGAGCACCAGGTCGCACGGGACCGACCCCAACCCGCCCGGAGGTGGTGCCTGAATGCACGCCAGGCGCGCACCCGAGCACCAGGGCGGGGGGTCGGCGACTGCAGCCACGGCCTCAGCCACGAGGTGTGCCAACCTGGCAGACCGGCCCAACCTCGACCGACGGAGCTCCCATGTCCTCGACGCGCAAGCTGCTGGCAGCGACCCTGGCGATGGCGCTCGGCGTGAGCGTGGCCGCGTGCAGCTCCGACGGGACGTCCGACGGCGGCGCGGCCACCACGGGATCGGCGACGTCGACCACCTCTGCATCGGCAGCCACCGACCGACCCGACGGGCCCAGCGCGACGGTCGACCGCGAGCTCACCGCGGGATCGACCTTCATCGGCACGTCCCGGTCGATCGACCTCGATGCCGCCGGCTACGAGCAGCACGAGTACCAGGTGTCGGGGTCCGCCACCGCGTACGCCGGGGACCAGCCGGCGAACGGCGAGTGGGACCTCGCGCCCACCGGCGAGCCGGCGGACTACACCACCCGCATCGTGGTCCGTCGACCGGCCGACGCCTCGACGGCCAACGGCTCCGTCGTGGTCGAGTGGCTCAACGTCTCGGGAGGCGTCGACGCCGACCCCGACTTCGGGTACTTGTCCGATGAGATCCTGCGCAGCGGCACCACCTGGGTCGGGGTGTCGGCGCAGCACATCGGCATCGAGGGCGGGCCCACCGCGGTGCAGATCGGGGGCGACAACGCGCTCATCGCCAGCGTGCAGGGCAAGGGACTCAAGGCGATCTCGCCCGAGCGGTACGGCGAGCTGAGCCACCCGGGCGACTCCTACTCCTACGACCTGTACTCCCAGGTGGCTCGGACGGTCTGGTCGAACGAGGCCGGCATCCTCGGCGACCTCGATCCGACCCACGTCGTCGCCATCGGCGAGTCCCAGTCCGCGTTCGCGCTGACCACCTACGCCGATGGCGTCCAACCACTCACGAAGCTGTTCGACGGGTTCTTCATCCACAGCCGAGGCGGTGCCGCACTCCCCCTCGCCGGTGACGGGCCGAGCTTCGACATCGCCGGATCGATCGGCGGCGTGCCGACGAAGATCCGCACCGACCTCGACGTGCCCGTGCTGATGTTCCAGACCGAGTCCGATGTCGCCGGGCTGCTCGGCTACCTCCCGGCGCGCCAGGACGACACCGACCTCATCCGCACCTGGGAGGTCGCCGGCGCGGCCCACGTCGACCGGTTCCTCCTCGGCGAGATGGCCGACGCGTCGGGATGCGAGCCCCCGGTGAACGACGGGCCCCAGCAGCACCTCGTGGGCATGGCCGCGTTGCGGTCCCTCCTCACGTGGATCGACGACGGCACCGTGCCGCCCACCAGCCCCCGGCTGGTGGTCGACGACGCTGGCGCCTACGAGCGAGACGACGATGGGATCGTCCTCGGCGGCATCCGCACGCCGGTCGTCGACGTCCCCGTGGATGTGCTCTCCGGCGAATCGGCACCGGGCGCGTCGGTGTTCTGCCTCCTGGCCGGCGGCACGACACCGCTCACCGCCGACCAGCTCGCGGCCCGCTACGACTCCGCCGAGGACTACGAGCAGCAGTTCGAGGCGAGCACCGACGAGGCGATCGATGCCGGGTTCGTCCTCGCGGACGATCGCGACACGCTCCTCGACGCCGCCCAGCCCGACCGCATCGCCAGCTGAGCCCAACCCCGCCCGCCGCCGAGGTCACCGGGCCGCCAGCCTCGCTGGGGTGATCAGGTCGAGCGGCGCCAGTGGACCGACCACGTGCCGTAGCCCGCGGTGGCGGCCACCCCATCCCAGTCGCCGGGCAGTGCCCGATCGACCTCATCGGCGGCGAGGTAGATCGGTGTCTCGGGCCCGCGCGAGCTGACCCACACCACGACCCCGTCCGGCGACACGACCCGGTCGGCCTCCGCGGGAAAGAGGAACATGTTGATCAGCAGCAGCGCGTCGACCGAGCCATCGGGCAACGCGAGGCGCGAGCCGTCGCCGAGCACCGGGATCGTGCCGTCCGGCACGAGGGCCAGCATCTCGGGCGAGATGTCGATGGTGATGAGGGTCTCGAAGCGGCTGGCGAGGGTGGAGCGGTTGAGGCCGGTGCCACCACCCAACTCGATGGCAACGGATCGGCGAGCCTCCGGGGCGGCAGCGAGCCCACGCTCCAGCGCGTCGACGATCGTGACCTTGCGCTCGGGCACGTCTCGCTCGTTCCACTCAGGCGCGAGCGAATCGAACAGCGACACGACCTCCGCACGGCGCTGCGGGGTCCAGCCATCGGGCTCGAAGGCCGCCGCGCGCGTGACCGCGCGCATCGGATTGTCGGTGGCGGCCTGGCCCCAGGTGGGTCGCCCACCGATGAGCTCGAGGCCGGTGGGTGGGAGCTCGCTGATCACGCCGGAGGAGGGTACGCGGCCGCGGCCACCGAGACGTTCCTCGCTCGCGGCGGTACCGTCCTCGACCGTGCCGACCTCTGCGGCGATCGCCGCCTACAAGGGCCTGTGCCTCGACGCGACGGATGCGGAGCGGGTGGCGTCGTTCTGGGCGAAAGCGATCGGCGGTGAGCTCGGGGTCCAGTCGAACGGCGACGCCGTCGTGCGCGGGCTGGGCTTCGGGCGGCTGTGGGTGAACGTCGTCCCGGAGCGCAAGGTGGTGAAGAACCGCGTGCACCTCGACGTGCGGACCCCCTCGATCGACCCGCTGCTCGACCTCGGTGCCACGGTGATCGATGCCCACGACGGATGGACGGTGCTCGCCGACCCCGAGGGCAACGAGCTCTGCGCGTTCCCCGGCGACGTCCACGGTCCCGGCCCCGTCGAGGCCTTCGCCCTGTGCGTCGACAGCGACGAGCCCGAGGCCCTCGCCTCGTGGTGGCAGGCGATCCTCGGCGGGGAGGTCGGCACGGGGTCCGACGGCGCGCCCCGCTGGCTCCACGGCGCGGCCGGGCTCGGCGGCCTGACGATGAAGTTCGTGCGCGTGGGCGACGAGCGCTCCGTGAAGAACCGCTGCCACTGGGACGTGGACGTCGCCCACGTCGATGACCTCGTCGCCCGTGGCGCCACCGTCCTGGCCGAACCGAGCGACGACTGCCGGTGGACCGTGCTCGCCGACCCGCAGGGCAACGAGTTCTGCGCGTTCACGGCCGACGGCTGAGCCGCGACCGCGACCGCACCCGCGTCAGGCGATGCGGGCGCTGCCGCGGAAGTACGGGAGCAGGACCTCGGGCACGTCGATGCCGCCGTCGGCCCGGTGGTAGGTCTCGACGATCGCGGCCCAGACCCGTGGCACGGCCAGCGCCGAGCCGTTCAGGGTGTGGACCATGGCGGTGCCGCTGCCGCCGGGGCGGTAGCGGATGTTGCCCCGGCGGGCCTGGTAGTCGCTGAACCACGACACCGACGAGACCTCGAGCCACTGGTCGGTTCCGGGGGCGTAGACCTCGATGTCGAACGATCGGTGGTGGCTCTGCCCGAGGTCGCCGGTGCAGATCTCGATGACCCGGTACGCGAGGCCGAGGTCTCGGATGCCGGCCTCGGCGCGCGCCACCATCGCGTCGAGCTCCGCCGGGGCCTGCTCCGGCGTGGCGTACTGGAAGATCTCGACCTTGTCGAACTCGTGGGTGCGCAACATGCCGCGGGTGTCGCGCCCGGCCGAACCGGCCTCGCGCCGGTAGCACGAGGTGGCGGCCATGAAGCGCATCGGGAGGTCCGACCCGTCGAGGATCTCGTCGCGGTGGATGGAGGTGAGCGGCACCTCGGCGGTGGGGATGCACCACAGGTCGTCGCGCTCGACCCAATAGGCGTCGTCGGCGAACTTGGGGAGCTGGCCCGTGGCGGTGAGCGTGGCGCTGGTGACCAGCGACGGCGGACGCACCTCCTCGAACTCGTCCGCGTTGCGGTCGAGCGCGTACTGCAGCAGGGCGCGCGCCAGCGTGGCCCCGCCCTTGCGCTGCATGGTGAACATGGCCCCGGAGATCTTCACCGCCCGCTCGTTGTCGAGGATCCCGTAGCGATCTCCGAGCTCCCAGTGCGGGATCCGCTGGTGGTCGCCGTAGCCGTCTGGGTCGAACCCGTGGATCCGCACCACCGGGTTGTCGGCGTCGCTCTTGCCGTCGGGCACCTCGGCGTGGGGCGTGTTGGGGATGCGCAGCAGGAGCTCGCGCACCTCTGCCTGCGCTGCGGTGGCGTCCGCGGCCAGCGCCTGCTCCTGATCCCCGAGCGAACGGCTCTCCGCCTGCGTGGCCGTTGCCTCGTCGGGTCGACCAGCACGGTGGAGCTCGCCCACCCGCTTCGACAGGGCCTTGATCTGGCCCCGCAGCTCGTCTCGCTCGACCCCCAGGCGACGCTGGCGCTCGTCGAGATCCAGCACCCGATCCAGCTCGGACGTGTCGATGCCGCGCCGAGCGAGCTCGGCCTTCACCACGTCGGGCTCGGTGCGGATCCGTCGGATGTCGAGCATGGGCCTCGACGGTACTCGTCGCCCTCCGCAGCGAACGAGGCCGTTCGAGGCCGAGGGGTGACCTCGGGCTTCCCAGCTCACGCTCAGCGCGCTCTCCGCTGACTTCGGCGAGGTCGAGGGCCACAGGTAGCGTCGAGACCCATGCCCGCCCTCGAGGTCGCCGACCTCACCATCAGCTACGGCGAGGTGCTGGCGGTCACCCACCTGACCTTCTCCGCCGAGCCCGGGGAGGTGCTGGCCGTGCTCGGACCGAACGGCGCGGGCAAGACGTCCACGGTCGAGTGCCTCGAGGGCTACCGCCGCCCGACGGACGGGTCGGTGCTGGTCCTCGGGCTCGACCCGATCGCCGACCACGAGCAGCTGGTGCCCCAGATCGGGGTCATGCTCCAATCGGGGGGCGTCTACCCCGGCATCCGGCCGCTCGAGGCGCTGGAGCTGCACGCATCGTTCTACGCGGATCCCGAGGATCCGGTGGCGCTGCTCGAGCGCGTCGGCCTCAGCCACCGTCGCGGCGGCACGTGGCGGCAGCTCTCGGGCGGGGAGCAGCAGCGCCTCTCGTTGGCGCTGGCCCTGGTCGGCAAGCCCAAGGTGGCGTTCCTCGACGAGCCCACGGCTGGGGTCGACGTCCAGGGCCGCCAGCTGATCCGATCGACCGTGCGCGAGCTCGCGCAGGACGGCGTCTGCGTCGTGCTCACCACCCACGACCTCGACGAGGCCGAGCGCGTCTCGGACCGCGTCGTCATCATCGACCGAGGCCACCTCATCACCGTCGGGACCCCCGACGAGCTCATGGCCGCTGGCGGCAGCCAGGAGATCCGCTTCGGCGCCCCCGCCGACATCGACGTTGCCGCGCTGGGGAAGGTGCTCCTCGCCGCCGTGCACGAGACCTCACCCGGCGAGTACCTCGTCGAGACCGAGCCGTCTCCCGCGAACATCGCCGCGCTGACCAGCTGGCTCGCCGAGCAGGACCTGCCCCTGGCCGACATCCGGGCTGGTCGTCAGACGCTCGAAGACGTGTTCCTGCGCATGACGGCCATCACCGGCGAGGTGCCGGCGGTGCGCCTCGATCAGCGCCGGCCCGAGGAGCACGGTCGCGGCGGCCGCCACGGACGTTCCCGGCGTCGGACGGGGTCGTCGTGACCGCCCCGACCCTCGGGACGGGGGCCGCTCCCAGCTCGGCACGGCTCCGCGCCCAGACCCGCATGGAGCTGCTGCTGACGCTTCGGCGGGGCGAGTCGGTGCTGCTCACGTTCCTGATCCCCGTCGTGCTGCTCGGCTTCTTCTCGACGGTCGACGTGCTCCCCACGGGCGAGGGCGACCCGATCGACTTCCTGTTCCCCGGCGTGCTGGCGTTGGCCATCATGTCGACGTCCCTCGTCTCCGTCGCCATCGCCACGGGCTTCGAGCGACAGACGGGCGTGTTGAAGCGGCTCGGCTCCACCCCCCTCACCCGCCGAGACCTGCTCGTGGCCAAGACCGCGGCCGTCGTGGTGATCCAGGTGCTGCAGGTCGTGGTCCTCGCGCTGGAGGGCTTGGTGCTCGGCTTCCGCTTCGACGGCCCCGACCTCGGGCTCGCCCTGGTGGGCGCGGTGCTCGCCACGGTCGCGTTCGCCGGGCTCGGCCTCCTCATGGCCGGCACGCTGCCTGCGCTCACCACGTTGGCCGCGGCCAACGGCGTCTACCTGTTGCTGCTCCTGGTGGGCGGGATGGTGATCCCCCTCGACAAGCTCCCTGGTCCGCTCGCTGCGGTGTCGAAGGCGCTGCCCGCCGGGGCCCTGGCCGAGGTGCTGCACGGAGCGCTCGGAGGCGGTTCGGTGCCGGCCAGCGCGCTCGGGGTGCTGCTGGTGTGGGCGATCGTCGCCCCACTGCTGGCCGCCCGCTGGTTCCGCTGGGAGTAGGCCCACCCCGCACCCCGCACCCCGCACCCCGCACCCCGCACCCCGCACCCCGCACCCAACTTCGTATGGCCGCGGTCCCGAACGGGAGCGAGTGCATACGAACTTGCGGGGGGCTGCCCGGCAACCGCCACAGGAGAGGTGCCGGCGTCGAGCGGAGGGGTTGGGCCCGGAACGCGGTCGAGGCGCCCCGTGGGGCGCCTCGACCGTTGCGTTCAGGTGGAGCCGGGGCTCACTTCACGTACGGGGCTCCGTGCCGTTGAAGAACTCGAACGTGGCGAGCGCCGCCACGTACACGGCGACGGCGAGGAGCAACCCGCCGTAGAAGAGGCCGCTCAGCAGCTTCTTGTCGAACTTCAGGTGCATGAAGTAGTTGGCCACGATCACGAACTTGACCGCCATCATGATCAGGAGGCCACCGATCTCCGCGGCCTGCATGGCGAAGCCCTCGCCCCACGGCAGGTACGACCAGGCCACCTCGACCGCGGTGATGACCGCCAGGATCAGGGCGATCTTCACGAACATCTTGTCGGTGGGCACGGTGTGCCCGTGGTCCTCGTCGGCGTGCGCGAGTTCTTCGATGACGATGTCGCTCATGGTCCGCTCCTACTTGATGAGGTAGACGACGGTGAAGATGAGGATCCACACCACGTCGACGAAGTGCCAGTACAAGCCCACGATCTCCACCGCTTCGGCGCGCTCCTGGGGGATCCGCCCCTTGAGCGAGAGCAAGAACAGCGACAGCAGCATGACGATGCCGAGCGTGACGTGCACGCCGTGGAAGCCGGTGAGCGTGTAGAACGCGGACCACGCCGGGCTGTGGGTGTAGCCGTAGCCCTCGTTCAGGAACTCGGTGAACTCGTACACCTGGCCCGAGATGAAGATCGAGCCGAGCAGCGCGGTGGTGACGAGCCAGGTGCGCAGCGCTCGCTGGTCGCCGCGCGCGATGGCCGTCACGGCCAGCACCATGGTGAGCGAGCTCATGAGCAGCACGAACGACGAGATCGAGGTGAACGCGATGTCGTAGAGGTCGTGCGGCGTCTGACCGCCGTCGGAACGGGTCTTGTAGAGCAGGAACGTCGAGATCAGGCCGCCGAACAGCAGGCACTCCGACCCGAGGAAGCCCCACATGGCGAGCTTCTCGTTCGTGATGCCGGTGGCGGTCACGTGGCCGTGATCGTCGTGGTGGTCGGTGTCGTGCACCGCCGTCGGGTTCGCAGCGATGTCAGTCAACGAGCGCAGCCTCCTCGGTCTGGGCCTCCGAAGCGGCCTCGTCGGCCTCGTCGGCGTCGTCGGCCGGCGCCGCGGCGGCATCGCCGCTCGGATCGCTCGGCTCGTCGTGGTGGGCGTCGCCGTGGCCGGCGGCCGGGTCGGTGGAGGGCTCCATCACCCAGCCGTACAGGGCGGCGACGACCATGATCCCGCCGATCACGCAGAGCCACAGCGTGTAGATGAGGCCCCAGGCGATGAACGGAAGCCCAGCGGAGAGCACGATGGGCCAGTACGACGGCGATGGCAGGTGGACGTCGGTGGCGTCGCCCTTCTGCATCACGTCCTCGGTGGCGGCGATGCGCACCAGTCGGCCGTCGTCGTCCTCGCCGTACTTGCGGTGCCAGAACTCGTCGAGCGAGTGCACGGTGGGGATGACGTCGAAGTTGTGGACCGGGGTGGGGTTCGGGATCATCCACTCGAGGTCGCGGGCATCCCACGGATCGTCGCGCACGGTGAGCTTGGCGCCCTTGGCCGCCTTCTTGGCGCTGCGGTAGCTGGCGACGATGTTCCAGCCGAAGATCACGAACGAGATGAAGATGATGAACACGCCGACGGTGGCGACGAAGTTCCACACGTTGAAGCCGTAGCCGTCGTTGTAGGAGTACGTGCGGCGAGGCATGCCCTGCAGGCCGAGCACGTGCATGGGCCCGAAGGTGAGGTTGAAGCCCACCAGCAGGATCCAGAAGTTGATCTTGCCCCACTTGTCGTTGAGCAGGTAGCCGAACACCTTCGGCCACCAGAAGTACAGGCCGCCGATGAAGCCGAAGAGGGCACCGCCGAAGAGCACGTAGTGGAAGTGGGCGACGATGTAGTACGTGTCGGTCTGCTGGGTGTCGGCCGGGGCGACGGCGTGGGTCACGCCCGAGAGGCCGCCGATGGTGAACATCGTGACGAGGCCCACCGAGTACAGCATCGGCGAGTCGAACTTGATCTTGCCGCCCCACATCGTGGCCAACCAGTTCAGGATCTTCACGCCGGTGGGCACCGCGATGAACATCGTGGAGACCGAGAAGGCGGCCACCGACACCGGGCCGATGCCCGAGGCGAACATGTGGTGAGCCCACACGCCCCAGCCCATGAAGCCGATGGCGATGCCCGAGAAGACCATGAACGGGTAGCCGAAGATCGGCTTGCGCACGAAGACGGGGATGATCTGGGAGACCACGCCGAAGGCCGGGAGGATCATGATGTAGACCTCCGGGTGCCCGAAGATCCAGAACAGGTGCTCCCACAGCAGCGGATCGGCGCCCTTGCTGACGTTGAAGAACTGGGCGTCGAAGAGCCGGTCGAAGAGCAGCAGGAACAGCGCCGAGGTGATCACCGGCAGGGCGAACAGCAGCAGCATCTGCGTCACGAGGCTCATCCACGTGAACACGGGCATCTTGAACAGGGTCATGCCCGGCGCCCGCATGTTGATGACCGTGGTCACCAGGTTGGCGGCGCCGACCAGCGACGAGATGCCGGTGATGAGCAGGCCCATCACCCACAGGTCGATGCCGTGGGTGGGCGAGAACATGACGCCGTTGTTGGGCGCGTACATGAACCAGCCGCCGTCGGCGCCACCGCCGAGGAGCCAGGCTGAGTTGAGCACGATGCCGCCGCCGAGGAACGTCCAGAACGACAGGGCGTTGAGGCGGGGGAAGGCGACGTCGCGGGCGCCGATCTGCAACGGCAGCAGGTAGTTCATGAACGCCGCGCCGAGCGGCATGACGACGAGGAAGATCATCGTCGTGCCGTGCATGGTGAAGACCTGGTTGTACAGGTCCGCGCTCAGGAACTTGCCCTTCGGCGTGGCGAGCTGGAGGCGGATCATCATCGCCTCGATGCCACCGATCAGGAAGAAGAAGCACGACGCAGCGCCGTACATGATCGCGATCTTCTTGTGGTCGACGGAGGTGACCCAGCTGCGCCAGCCGGTGGAGGACGTGGGACGGGCGAACACGCCGCCGGGCCGCGTGGCGGCCTCTGAGCCCGATCCGAGGGCGAGGGGAGCGTCGATGGCAGTCATGACGTGCTCGTTCCTACTGGAGGGTGATCAAGAACGCGACCAGATCGTCGATCTGATCTTCGGTGAGGTTGAAGTTCGGCATGCCTCGGCTCTCCGGGGTGGGCGAATCGCCGGCGTGCATGGCCTTCTCCGCCGGCGGGTTCCGCAACCAGGCTTCGAGGTCTTCGCGGTTGAGGCACTTCTCGATGCCTTCGTCGGTGGAGGCCCAGTCCTCGCCGAGCGCCTTGCACTCCTCGGTGGGCAGGCGAAGGTCGAACTTCGCACCGGCGAAGGTGGTGCGGGTGGCGAACTTCGTGAGGTTCGGCGCGTTGCCGGCCACCTGGTTGATGACCGAGTCGTACTCGTAGAGCTTCGAGTCGTCGGAGGGATCGGTCATGCCGGTGATGCGGTGGCAGGTGGTGCACTGGCTGGCGAACTGCTCGAAGCCGGCGGCCGCGGCCTCTTCGGTGGGCGCCTCGAACGGCTGGATCTGCTTCTCGGCCCACGCTTGGAAGTCGTCGGGGGAGAGGGCGACGACCTTGATGCGCATCTCCGCGTGCGACAGCCCGCAGAACTCGGTGCACTGACCGATGTACTCGCCGACGTCGGGAGCGTTGATGGTGAGCGGATGCACGCGTCCGGGGACGGCGTCCTTCTTGCCGTTCAACGACGGAGCCCACCAGGAGTGGATGACGTCGTTCGACTTGATCCGCAGCGCGATCTCGCGGCCCGTGGGGATCACGAGGTCGTTGGCGGTGATGATCTGGTCCACCTGGCCGTCGTTGTCGAAGTCGTACGAGTAGCGGTACTCCCACCACCACTGCTGACCGATGACCTCCACCTTGAGCGCCTGCGCATCGGGCTTCTTGGCCAGGTCGAAGATCGTGGCGACGGTGAAGACCGCCACGACGAGGAGCACGACGGCGGGCAGGATCGTCCAGCCGATCTCGAGCTTGAAGTTGCCGTGCAGCTGCTCGGGGAACTCGTCGAAGTCGGCATCGTCCTTGGCCCGGAACCGCAGGGCCACGTAGAGCGAACCGGCCATCACGAGCACGAACACGACGCCGGCGATGGCGAACACCGGGACCACGAGGTTGTGGATGGTCTGTGCCTTGGGACCCTGCGGGTCGAGGGTGGTCTGGGGCGTGTCGCCGTCGAGCGACATGGCGCAGCCGCTCAGCACGAACGCCGACAGGGCAGCGAGCCCACCGAAGATGGCGAGGCGGGAGCGGCGGGGCCGGGTCATCTGGTCTCCTCGAGCGTCCATCAGTTGCCCGCCACGATCACGTAGGTGGTCGGGTCCGTGGGGAGGGGTGCGAGCCCCTCCTCGTCTTCGTGCTCCGCCTCGTGCTCGCCTTCGTGCGCCCGGGGGCCAGCGATGGCCGCCGCGACGCCGCCGGCGAGGATGGCCACGCCACCGACCAAGACGATGGCGGCGATGACCGACTGCGAGAGCTTGGGCTTGGCGATCACCAGGTAGCCGATCCCCAGGATCACCGCGGGGACGAGCCCGAACACGAGGTAGCTCCCGATCTTGGGGAGGGCGAGCAGGATCCGCGAGACGGCGAGGGCGAGTCCGGCGATGCCGATGACGGCCAGGGCCGGGATCTCGACCGGGTTCATGAAGCGGTCGCGGATGCCCTGGTTCACCTCGGGGTCGCCGGTGGCCCGGTCGGCCCAGGCCCGAGCGGCCCACTCGACGAGCGTGATGGTGAGCCCGACGGCCCCGATCACGAACAGCGTGGCGCCCACGGCCAGGCCGAGGACGAGGGCCGCGGCGCTGAACGCACCGATGACCGGCCAGTAGTTGACCTTCTCGGGGGCCGGCACCTCGGGCACCGTCTCGAGCCCGAGCGCCGCCGCCTCGGCCTCCGGGTCCGCGTCGCGCAGCGACGCCAGGAGGATGCCGAGGAACAGGCACACGAAGGACAGGCCGACGAGGATCGAGTAGCCGACGTGGTCGCCGACGTAGCCCTTGTAGCCGAGCGTGAGCGGACCGAGGAGGGAGTCGGGGCGGTCGAGCCGCTCGCCGCTCGTGGCCATCGCGTAGAGGATGGACGACACGAAGCCCAGGGCCGCCAGCCCGAACAGGAACTTGGAACCGGTCTTGAACATCGAGCGCCCTACTTCGTGACGAAGATCGCGTACCAGATCACCGCGAAGACGGCGATGTTGGCGTACCAGAACATGGCGGCGGCCACGAGCCCCTCACGGTCGCGACCGTGGTACTCGCCGCCCAGCGTGCGGAAGGTCATCACCGCGGCGTAGGCCATCGCTCCCACCAGGAAGGCGATGTGCGCACCGGTGATGGTGTAGATGAACAACCCCGCCACGCTCGACACCGGAAGCTCCATCTGGGTGTAGAGGAACGACACGGCGTTGATCACGGCGAAGCCGAACAGCATGGTGAGGCCGAGGGCCAGGTAGGCATAGGGCCGATCGTTGCGACCCACCGCATCGACGGCCCACCACATCGTGACCGCCGACAGCAGCATCGTGGCCATGGCGATGTTGCCGGGGGTGAGCGGGATCGAGGACCCCTCCGGGAGCCAGGTCCCGCCCTGGGCGAGGACCGAGGCGCGCTCGGCGAGGTACGCACCGATGAGACCGGTGAAGGCCATCACGATGGCCCCGGCAGCGAGCGCGGTGCCCACCAGCAGCACCCGGGGGCGGGTGGGGGGCGCCGCGGGCGGCAGGGCGAGGGCGGCGTCGGCGGCCATCACTTCTCCTCACGCAGGTCGAAGAGCGGTTCGGCAGAGGTCACGACGGCGAGCTCGGCGTCGAAGTTGCCCGCCGACGGCGGCGAGGCGGTCAGCCACTCGAGGGTCTGGCCGTTGCCCCAGGGGTCGGCGTCGAGATCGTCCTCGGAGCGCTTGAGCAGCGGCAGGAGCGACACGGCCGCCACGAGCAGGCCCAGCCCAGCGATGGCCACGCCCACGAGCGCCGCAGCGTTGAGCCCGGCGATGCCGCCGGTGGGGTCGGCCGCGGTCTCGATGCCGTCGCCGACGATGCCCGACACGAGGTCGGGGATGACCATGACCACGGTGCCGATGAGCAGGATCGCCGGCGCGAGCAGCGCCGGGCCGGTCGCCGCCTGGCGGCGCCCGATCTTGGTGGCCCACCAGGTGACGCCGCCCACCGCGGCGATGACCGCTGCCATCACGACGGCGTGGGTGACACCCAGGAAGAAGATGCTGTCGCTCGCCAGGGCGCCCTCGGGCACCTCCAAGACGCCGGGGATGGTGCCCGCGGCGCCGGCGACCGTGCCGAGCAGCAGAGCGACCAGCGACGCGAGGGCGTAGGCGAGGCCGGGGTTGACCTTGATCTTGCCCCGCCTGACGCTGTCGGCGGCGAGCGCACCGATGGCCAGCACCGGCACCACCGCGACGAGGGCGAGGACGATCATCAGGACCGACTCGACGGCGTGCGTGGAAGGCACCGCCAGGAAGGCGCCGAACGAGACGGTGCCGAAGATCCCGATGGCGGTGTGCGCCAGGCCCCGGCCCTTGCTCCGGGTGCCGGCGCTGGTGGAGACGACGTCGCCGACGAAGCCGAGCACCGGGATGGCGACCACGTAGATCTGCGGGTTGCGGAAGATCCAGCTCAAGGCGCCGTAGAGCGAGCTCGAGCTGCCGAGCGACACGCCTGCGTGGCGGTGGTCGACGTACATGAGCACGAGGAAGCCAACCATCACCGGGAGGGTGACCAGCCACATGACCGCGGCGACCGCCACGGACCAGGCGTAGAGCGGGGTGCGGTCGAGGGTCATGCCCGGCGCACGCAGCGCCAGCACCGTGGTGGCCAACGAGACGGCCGCCACCAGCAGCGAGACCACGACCAGGCCCAGCGCCGCGATCCAGAGGTCGATGCCCTGGGCGCTCGTGCCGAACGGGCCGCCGTCGGCGATGTAGGAGGCGATCAGCAGGATCGAGCCGAGCAGCCAGCCCCAGTAGGAGGCGGCCGCGGCTCGGGGGAACGCCACCGTGTGCGCGCCCACCTGGAGCGGCACGACCACCAGGGCCACGCCGATCACCAGCGGGAAGGCGAGCAGGAAGACCGTGGCCACCCGCAGCAGCGTGAACAGCTGCATGGCGTGGGCGGAGGAGAACACGTCCCACGTCTCGGGCTTGACCGCCTCGACGCCGAACAGGAGTCCGAGCACCAGCACCCCGGCACCCAGCAGCAACGAGCTGAGCACGTACAGGCGGCCGATGGTCTTGTGGTCTCCGGAGCCAAGCACCGCCGCCAGGCCCGAAGGCTGGGAGCGAGGTGCCGAGGTGGCCGCCGCAGAGGCCGCTTCGACGGTCTCGGGAGGGGTCTCGGTTACTGCCATGGGCGCTCTGACCTCACCGTCGCGCCTGCCCGCTGCCGGGCGCGCGACGTCTCGCGGGGGTTCGTTTCCGTACGGTTCGGGACACTACACAGTCGTCCTCTCGGCCAGGAAAAGCCGAGCCCGGCGACCGCGTCGATCGGGCTGCTCACGAGCCGCGCACCAGCACGTCGAGGGCCATGGCACCGAAGAGCAGCGTGATGTAGGTGATGGACCACGTGAACACCCGCATGGCGAGCTTCGTGGTGGGCGTGCGGCGCAGCGATACGGCGTACCAGGTGAACACGGCGCCGAGGACGATGGCAGCACCGAGGTACAGCGGGCCCATGTGGGCGATGGGCGAGAACGCCAGCGTCAGGCCCCACAGCAACAGGGTGTAGAGCAAGATCCGGGTGGCGGTGGTGCGCAGGCTGGCCACCGACGGCAGCATCGGCACGTCGGCGGTGGCGTAGTCGTCCTTGTACTTGATGGCCAGCGCCCAGAAGTGCGGCGGCGTCCAGTAGAAGATCACCGCGAACAGCACGACGGGGGCCCAGTCGAGCGAGTTCGTGACCGCGGACCAGCCGATGAGCACCGGCGCGGCACCCGCGGCCCCGCCGATGACGATGTTGCTCTTGGACGTCCGCTTCAGCCACAGCGTGTAGATGAAGACGTAGAACAGGCAGGCGGCCACGGCGAGCACCGCGCTCAGCAGGTTCACCCAGTAGGTGAGCCACGCGAACGCGAGGACCTCCAAGCCGATCGCGAACGTGAGCCCCGCCCGGGGCGTGACCACGCCGGTGACCAGCGGACGGCCCTTCGTGCGCTCCATGAGGGCGTCGATGTCGCGGTCGACGTACATGTTGATGGCGTTGGCGCCGCCGGCGGCGAACGCCCCACCCAGCACCGTGTTCAAGATGAGCCACCCCGACGGGATGCCACCTTCGGCCACCACCATGGTGGGCACCGTGGTGATGAGGAGGAGCTCGATGATCCGCGGCTTGGTGAGCGCGACGTAGCCGGCGAGGCGCGCACGCAAGGGAGGCCGAGCCGACTTCAGCACGTGGGCCACCCTACGGTTCGCCTCCCGGCCGGGACGAGTCCGGAGGACCTCGGGTCGGCTTGGTGGCTTCGACATCGCCAGCCATAGCCTTGGCCCATGCTCGCCCGCCTGAACCGGCCGCTGTCGCCAGCGGCGTACCGGAGGGTGACGATGGCGGCCCTGGCGCTGCTGGTGGCGATCGTGGTCACCGGCGCTGGCGTTCGCCTCACCGGCTCGGGCCTCGGGTGCACCGACTGGCCGCGCTGCACGGAGAAGACGTTCACCCCGTCGTCGGACATCCACGCGAAGGTCGAGTTCTACAACCGCATGGTCACCGGCCTCGTCTCGTTGGCGGTCGCGGCCGCGGTGCTGGGCTCGCTTCGCCGAGCGCCGCGCCGGCGCGACCTGACGTGGCTGTCGCTCGGTCTGGTCGGCGGGGTGATCGGCCAGATCGTGCTGGGCGGCCTGGTGGTGCTCACCCACCTCAACCCGTGGCTCGTGCAGGGGCACTTCGTCGTGTCGATGGTCCTGGTGGCCAACGCCGTGGTGCTCACCCACCGCGCCGGGATCCCCGACGGCGCCGAGGTGCGCCCGATCGTCACGCCCGCGCTGCTCGCCTGGGGGCGGGCGCTGCTCGGCCTGGCCACCGTTGTGCTGCTCACCGGCACCCTGGTCACCGGATCGGGACCCCACAGCGGTCACAACGAGGCCGAGGAGGGCGCGAGCGCGCTCGAAGCCGCCCGCGAGGTCCGGCGCCTGCCGATCGCCGTGCACGACGCGGCGCGCATCCACGGCATCGCGATGATGGCGTTCCTCGCCGCCACGATCTGGGTGCTGGTGCAGCTCCGACGGCACCAGCCCGACGGCACGCTGGTGCGGCGGGGCACCGCGCTCCTGACCGTGCTGATCCTCCAGGGCGCCATCGGCTACACGCAGTACTTCACGGGGGTGCCGCCGGCCCTGGTCGCGCTCCACATCCTCGGCGCGTCGCTGGTGTGGGTCGCGGTGCTCGTGCTGGTCCTGCACCTGCGGGCACCCATCGACGCCGGCACGGCCTCCCCCGCCGATCCGCCGCTGGCGGCCACGGTCGTCGACCCGACCCTGGTGGCCGACCCCTCCCCGGTGGCAGCATCGGGGGATGGCGCCGGCCACCCCGACCCTCGTTCCGACGGAGACCTCGTCTCCCGAGGGTGACGTCGACCAGGACACGGACCGTCCCTGGGTGGTGCTCGTCTGGAACGACCCGATCAACACGATGGAGTACGTGACGCTCGTGTTCCAGAAGCTGTTCGGGTACTCGAAGGCCAAGGCCGAGCAGCTCATGCTCGACGTCCACCACCGCGGCCGCGCCGCGGTCTCCACGGGGACGCGCGAGAAGGCCGAGATCGACGTCTTCCGGCTGCACGAGCACGGCCTCTGGGCCACGATGCAGCACGACGAGTAGCACCGCCCGTGGCCCAACGACCCGCCCCCCGCTTCACGCGCCGCGCCGACGGCCGGTTCGACGTCCGCCTGTCCGACGAGGACCGCGACGCCGCCGCGATGGTGCTCACCGAGCTGGTCGACGACCTCGACGACGATCCGGGTGCCGACGACCTCCGACGCCTCCACCCGCCGGCCTACGAGCAGGATGCGGATCGCGACGCGGAGTACCAGCTGCTCGCCGGCGAGGAGCTCCGGGCGTCACGACGAGCCGCGGTCGCGTCCTCCATGGCGGCGCTCGACGCCCCATCGATCGACGAGGACCAGCTGTGGGCCCTGCTGCGCTCGCTCAACGCCGTGCGCCTGGTGGCCGGCACCCGCCTCGGCATCGAGGAGGACGCCCATCGTCCGCCGTTGCTGTGGTTCCGCCTGTCGCCCCAGGAGCGGCGCCGCTGGGCGGTGTTCCTCTTCGCCAGCGAGGTGAGCGGCGAGGCCACGCTCGCGCTGCTCGGCGAGGTCGCCGATGGCGGCGACCTCGGCGATGACGACGACGTTCGCTAGCCGGCGCACCCCTGGCGGAGCTCGTTGAGGATCGCCTGGCCCGGCTCCGAGTTCACGAATGCCCCGGTCGGGTCGGTGAGCTGCGCCGTGGTGAAGCGGTCGATCACGCCCTGGGCGAAGCACGATGCCTGGTCCTCGGTCGCGTTCTCGAGCGACGAGCTGTAGACCTGGGTGCGGGTGACGGGGATGGCGAGCAGGTCGGGGCTCACGTCGCCCGCCGACGCCGCGTCCTCCCCCGGGTCGCAGGACTCGAAGGCGATGGTGCCGTCCTCCTCGGTGGCCGACGCCGACCCCTTCGGGGATGCGGCGACCCAGGTCTTGAGGGCAGCCGACATCTCGGCCACATCCTCCTCGGTGTCGCCCCGGTAGCTGATCGACACGCACACCGCGTCGTCCTTGCGGTAGACGGCGTAGGCGTCGCCGCCCCACCCATCGGTGGCATCGAGCGCCACCTTGGGATCCATGCGGGCCGCCAGCATCAGGTACCAGGTCGTCGGGCCGAACTCGCCGTCGTCGATGGGCTCGGCGCCGGCAGGTGCGGCGACCGTGGTGGGCTGCGCCGCTAGCGCCTCGGTGCCGTAGGTGCGCGGGTCGAAGAGCGCCTCCTCGCTCGGTGGATCCTGCAGCGCCCGGTCGATGGCCTTGCTGCCGCCCGTCTGGTCGAGGACGTCGATGAGCTGGGGGCCGAGGATGTAAGGCGAGGCGAAGAGCGTGGTGAGGATCGGCGGGACCTTCTCGTCGAGCTCGTCGGACGCGTCCTCGCCGCTGGCCTGGCTCTCCTCCTCGTAGGCCGCGCGGTCGTCGTCGGAGAGCTGGTCCACGTACGTGTCCTCGATGCGCGACGCGTCGCCCTCGGCGAGGGCGCGCAGCACCGAGGCCTCGCCGCTCGGGAGCTCGCCCATCCGCTGGAGGTCGAAGTGCTGATCCTGCAGGACGTGGGTGAGCTCGTGGGCGAGCGTCACCCGCAGCGCCGGGGTCATGTCGGTGCCGCGCACGAAGACCTGCTCGACGTCGGGGTCGTAGTAGGCGAGGGTGCCGCTGTCGCTCAGGGTGTCGTTCGCGCTGGCGAGGTCGACCTTGCCCGAGATGAAGCCCAGGGCCCGAAGCTGCGCCGCCTGATCGTCGTAGTACGCCGCGGTGGCCGGGTCGGTCACGTCGCCGCCGGCGGTGGCGTGCTCGGTGTACTCGGCATCGGTGAGGAAGTTGACCTTCACCGGGTGCTCGTAGTCGAGCTCGCGGGCCTCGGCCACCCACTCGGCGATGTCCTTCACCTTCGGGTCCCACTCGGACGGGTACTGGCGACCGCCCTTGAGCACGAGCAGCACGCCCGCCGCCACCATCGCCAAGACGATGATCACCGCCACCGCGCGCAGCGCGATCGGCGCGCGTGGCTTCAGCGTGGAGCCCGCGGCCGGCACCGGCGCACCGGGTGGCTGCGGCGGCGGGCCCGGGACCGGCGAGCCAGGCGGACGACGGTCCGGCGGGATGTGCACCCTCGGCACGGGGTTCTGGTTCCACGGGTTGGGGGTGGCCGGGGTGCCGCCCATGGTGCCGCTGGCACCGGGCAGGGGCGGGAGCGGCGTGTTGCCCGGAGGCGCGACCGGTGGGCCGCCGTTCCACGGGCCGGGCTCGCGCGGGGGCGCCGGCCAGGGCACGTCCTCACCCACGCCGGCCACCTTCGCGCTCCACCTGGTGCCCGTCGGCACCCCGGGCGAGGCCATGAGCGGTTCGTGTGCGCGCCGCCGTCGACGTGCGCCAGGGGAGGGACCCGATCGTCACGGCCGCCACGCTACGCCCCACCCGCGTCCGACACCGCCCACCCGCCGCTCTGGTCGACGCTCCTGCCCGCGCCCCTCGCGAACTTCGTATGGCATCGCGCCCGATCGGGGGCGCTCCGATACGAAGTTGCCCAGGTCGGCCAGCACGGGTGGGCTGCTACCGTGCTCGGGTCCCGAACCGGGACGGGCCCCCATCGTCCAGCGGCCTAGGACGCCTGCCTTTCACGCAGGTAACACGGGTTCGAATCCCGTTGGGGGTGCTGGGTCCTCGACCCCTGGTGGACGTGGGTGTAGGCGATGACCCAACGGGCCTCATTCGAACCAGGTAGGTGTCAGGGCGGATGCTCGAGGCGCGCGAGATGCTCGGTGATGCGCAGATACCGCACCATCATCGACGGCTGCAACTCCGTCGAATGCAGCTCACAGAAACCAGGAGGCCGCCACATCGACCCGGTCGGTGAGGGACTCATCGAACGAGTAGTGGCACCATAGGCCGAGCTCGCTCGAAGGGTTCCACCGATCGTACGGCGGCTGCCTACCCACGCCGGCGACCTCTCGGGCATCCTTCGACCGATCCGGCTCGCCCAGGTGGCGACGACAATCGTGCCGGCTCCACCCGAACGACAGGCCCCACGGCAGCTCGCCCTCGAACCGCTCGAACCCGTCGGTGCGGTCGCGGCCGGAGTACAGCATGATCGAGACCACCACCCGCGCTGCCCCGACATCGGGCGGCTCCGAGATCAGCTCGAACCCCAACCCCGGGAACGCGTGGTACGTCCGTATCTCGTCGATCTCGGACGGGGGTGGGAGCGGCAGCCCGACCAGGTCGACCCACGCCACCTCCTCCGGCCGCCGACCGATCAGCTGATGGACATCGAGTCCCACCCGCACCCCCCTTGTGAACCTGGTCGAACGCTAGGTCAGCCGCCGGCCAGCGCCGGCCAAGCGATCCAGGAGTCCTCGGAGCCCCGCACTACGCGTCGATCGATACAGCTGGTCGGAGTCGATCCGGATCGAAGCTCCGGCGGGGCTTCACACCTTGTTCACGAGGCTGATCGTGCGGGGCGTGAGGTACGAGTGGACGAGCCTGATGAACCAATCCTGCGGGATAGCCCAGTTCCAGACCCGAACCACGGTCTCGGCCAGGCACCAAGACGGATCGAGGTCGAGGTCGGCGAACGGTGCCCTGTAGCCGCAGGTCGGGCAGGGCACGGTTGCGGTCTCGAGGCGCCCCGTGAACCAGCCGTGGAGTTCCCCGAGGTCCACCTCCCCATCGAAGTCGTGAGACGCACCGCACGACGGGCACCGATGCACCGTGCCCTCGTAGCCATTGCCGAAGGGCGCGATTACCTCGCGTCCGATCTTCAGCTCGAGGCCATTGGCCCACAGGCGGAGGCACCAGCGATCGAGCAAAGGCTGGGCGCGAGCTCGACCTGAGCGGCAGCGACGCGCTCCAGAAGCTGCCGGTCGAATCGGCCCGCATTCACCGACTCAGCAAGGAGACCGAGCGATCGCTCGCGGTAGTGCGTGGTTGCGTCACTCACGGGATCGGCGGTCCACGGTCCGAATGCAGGGACGACCACCTGGTGCAGCTCCCGGGCGGTGCGTCCGGCCCACCGGTACCACTCGACCCGTTCGGCATCGGTCGTCGGCCGCGCTGGAAGAAGCCGACCGAAGGGCGCCCCAGGGAGCCGGGTCACGAGAAACCACGGGCGCCCGTCAGGCAGATCCCCGTGCCCCACCAGGCGAGGTGCTGGCACGTCGTGTGACCGCAGCACCTCGAGCGCGGCGGGCCTTCCGACCGGAACGCCCGAGGAACACCTTCAGGCACAGGTCGTCGCTGACCTGGCGCACGCTCGTCCGCCCCGGAGAACCCAGGTCAGGGCCGAACTCCACCCGCCCTGGCAGCCCAGCCTGCTGCGCCACCGTTCGCCACGCGTTGTCGTCCATCGAGGAACGGCATCGTGCCACAGCACACCGACCATGCTGTGCTCTGTGAGCGGTAGCCACGAAGTCCCACCCGATCGGATCATGCAGGCGTTCGGCCTGGACGGCGACGCCCACCGCATCGCTGGCGGCCAAGGCGGCAGCTGGCTGGTCGATGCGGTCGTCCTCAAGCACCACGATGATCCTCACGAGGCCGCCTGGGCTCAGGAGATCGGATCGTTGGTGCATGAGGCGTCGTTCCGCCTCGCGCCCCGATCCGGTCCACACACGGCTCGTGGCTGGTCGACGGTTGGAGCGCCAACGACCACCTTCCGGGGCTCACTCCCGCGGCGCCCCGCTGGGACGTCATCATCGCCGCAGGCCAAGCGTTCGCGTCCTCGGCCACAGAGGCAGCGTCAGCGATCGAACCCATCCCGCGCAACCAGCGTCACCGCTGGGCAATCGCCGACCGGTGCGCTTGGGATGAGGAACATGTCGACCTTCCGCCTCCGAGCAAGCGGGTCTACCAGGCACTTCGCTCGCTGACCCGAGCGAGCAGCCACATCTCCGAGGTCGTCATCCACGGCGACCTCGCCCAGAGCGTCCACGTTGACCTGTCGGGGATACCGGTCATCTTGGACCTGAGCCTCTACATGCGGCCCGCACACTGGGGCGATGCCATCGTCATCGCCGATGCCGTGACCTGGTTGGGCGCAGATCCATCTCTGGCGACGCTCTTCGCAACTGACCAGACCCGGCTCGACCTGTTGGCCCGAGCACTGATCTTCCGCCTCGTCGCGGAACAGACCGGACCGCTCGCCGGCCAAGCCAACGCCATCGAGCCCTACGAACGGATCGCCGCGCTCCTCACATGATCCGCTGGATCAACCCCTCGATCTGGCCGATGACCACAGTGTTCGAAAGAGCGGTGATCAGGGGTGCTGGGTCCTCGACCCCTGGTGGGAACGGGTGCGGGCGATGACCCAACGGTCCTTGTTCGAATTCGCTCTCGAATCCACATGGTCTGATCTGCATGCGCGTGGCCCCCGACCCGGCGATTGGTGGCACCCGCTCAACGCAGAGGTGGGTGTGCGATTCGTCAACACATGTTGACGAATCGGGCTGCGGTCGGTACCGTTCCGAAGTGGTCGACATCGAAGCGAGCGCCCGCAAGCACGGTGTCACCGACGACGACATGCTCCATGCACTCCGCAACCACTGGCACGCGTTCGAGACCAACGACTCAGCCGTCACCATGTACATCGGTCCGGCCATGAACGCAGAACCGCTCGAGGTCGGAGTCGTCGATGATGAGGAGGGGACCGCAGTGATCCACGCCATGCCAGCACGACCCAAGTTCCTCGAAGGGTGGTGGACGCCATGACCAAGACCCGAGCAGAACGACTGGCCGCACTCGAAGCATGGGCAGAGTCGGTCGATCCAGCAGAACTTCGATCCGCTGACACCGATGCACTGCGCCACATCGCCGAGCTCGCTCAACAGCGAGATGACGTCGATGCCGAACTCGCCAAGACGGTGCGTGCTGCTCGAGCCGACCATCGGTCCTGGTCAGAGATCGGCGCCATGCTCGGCGTCTCGAAACAAGCAGCCCAACGCAAGTACGGCGCCAAGGCCCCCGCATGACGTGCCCGGTCTGCCACGGCCCACATGGCGGGCGTTCTGGGGAACCCACACCGGCTTGAGGGGGGCCGATGCCATTCCGGATGGTGGACCTACCGTCGACGCCAGTTCCACGCGCGCCGCATGAGAGGTACCGCTTCGCACGCTTCGCCAATCGCGTCCATCCACCACCCTCGGCTCCAGCCGTACTCGGGCTCGATGAGCCGTTCCACGAGGTCAGGGCGCAGTGACCGCACTGCACTTCGGGCTCCCGTTCACGACGGTGCCCCTGGCCCGGGCCTTCGCCAACCTCAGCGACCGCACCAGCCGTCTGGCGCTCGACGGCCAGGTCGTCCCCGTGCTCGATGTGCCCACCCACGTCGTCCACCTCGCCTTGCACGCCGCCCAGAACCGCTTCGCCCCAGACCACCGGTCCTTCGACGAGTGGCGGCGCGTGGGCCCGAGGTACCGGCCAACCGTCCGGGCAGGTCCGGGACCACAGGGTTCGAGAGAAGGGTGAACCGGGGTCCTCTCGGCCCGGCCGTCAGTCGGCGAGGAGGAGATCCTCGAGGTGATCGAGGGACCGACGGGCGTAGCCGAGCCAGAAGCGGCCGAACACCGGCAAGCCCATGGCGCCGGCCCGGTTCGCCGGATGCACCACCCAGCTCCAGGTGATCCGACAGCCGGTGCCGAGGGCCTCGAACGCCCACTCTCCCTCGACCCGGGCCACCAGCGCCTTCATCGGTCCGGCGATGTCGGTGATCTCGTACGCGAACCGGTTCGGCGGATCCACCGCCACCAGCGCCTCGCGCATGGACCCGCCATCGGCGGTGCGGATCGTGCGGGCCTGGCCGACGGACCCCCAGTCCTCCCCGTCGAAGTCCACCGCCACGATGGGCGGGATCGGGCCGTAGCGGGCGTCGAACAGCTCAGGCAACGGCCAGGCCAGCGTCTTCGTGAACGCCTCGTCGAGCGCCACCGGGTAGGTGCGGGAGCGGGACACGTGCAGCGGATGGGCCATCGCCCGATCCTCGCGCGGCTCCACCGGCGACAGCAGCGGCCTCGCGGATCTCATCCCGGTCAGCTTGTTGGGACGGGTGGAGCTGATGGCGTCGGAGTCGGGCTGGCAGGGTGCGGTCAGCGGGCGGCGGTGCGGTGGCGGGCGGTCCGGAGGGCGAGGGCGCCGAGCACCAGGGTGAGGGCGCCCGCGAGCGCGAACCCGACGAGGTCGGCTCCGGTGCGGGCGAGGGTGCCGTCGCTGGTGGTGTCGGTCCCGGTCTGGTTGCCGATGGAGGCGACCGTCGTGGTGCTGGTGGCCGCGTTGGTGGTCGGCGTGGCGGTGGTGGTGGTCTCGGTCGGGTCGACGGGGGCGATCGGGTCGGCCACGACGGGGCCACCGGGGTCGGTGATGGTCCCGTTGAGGGCGCCGTCGTCGTCGCCGCGGGCACCGTCCTCGAGGATGAGGATGAACGATCGCCGGTAGCCGAGCGGGAGGACGTCGAGCGGTTGGACGAGCGCGCCGAGCCCGGTGGTCTCGTCGGCGGTGAACGGATACCACTGCGCCGCGGCACCGGGGGTGGGCGGGCCGTACTTCCAGTAGGTGTCGCCCTGGATGGAGGTGGTGCGGTCCAGGTCCGTGATCACGATGCCGGCGCGGGCACCGGGGTCGATGCCGCTGATCCGGAACCGGATGGCGCCGTAGGGCAGCGACCAGCCTTCGGGGTGGCTGCCCGGCGCCGGGTCGCTCACGGGGGCGAGCTGCTCGAGCTGGCCACCGGTGATGCCGTACTCGGAGCTGGCCGGGAGCACCTTGGCCAGCAGGAGCTGCTCCTTGTCCGTGGCGATGATCCCGGCGGTGGGGTCGTCCTTGGCGAGGAGGATGTCGTCGAACGGGTCGATGGATCCGTCGCCGTCGGCATCGCCGTAGCGGGTGGCATCGGCACAGGCAGACAGGGCGCTGGAGGAGCCGTCGGCGGTGGTGTAGGTGACGGTGAAGTGGTCCCGGCTCGTGCGCTGGAGCTGGATGATCCGAGCCGTCTGGTCCTTGCCCTTGGTGCGGTTGATGTCGAGGACCCGCAGCGCCTCGCCCCCGTCGGCTTCGGGGTCGCAGCTGTCGTTGGCGAACACCTCGAGACGCCCGGCATCGTCGTCGGGTAGGTCCATGAGCACCAGCGTGGTGCGCTCGTCGTCGCCCGAGCCGGTGCGTGCCGCGGCCACGAGGTTGGGCGGGGTCGGACCACCAGGCGCCGAGATGGGCTCGCTGCCCGACCCCCAGACCCGGTTGGCGCGCAGCTCGGCCGTCGTCTCGGGCTCCACCTGGATTCCGTGGCGGGCGTGCCCGGCGACCACGTTGCGCGTCAGCGTGGCGGAGCCAGTGGTGACGATGATGCCGCTGCCAGCGCTGCCGACCGGCTCGTCGGACCCGGCGGGCACGCCCACGCGGTTCGACTCCACGGCCACATCGTCGCCACCGACGACGAGCCCGTCGTTGAGCCCGGTGACCACGTTGGAGGTGGCCGACGCACCGTCACCGACGACCCTCATGGCGAACGAAGACGATCCCTCGACCGTGTTGAGCGCGACCGCAGCACCCGGCGAGTCCACGTCGATCCCGCGACTGCCACCAGCCACGGTGTTGCCAGCCACCCCGACACCGGGCGACTGCGACACCCCGATGCCCGTCGCCGTGGCCCGGATGACGTTCGGATCAGCGCCACCCACCGCAACCGCGGTGCTGGTCGACACCCAGATGCCATCGCCCACCGGGACCGGGTCGCCCGACACCGTCTCACCGAGGCGGTTCCCCGCGACGATCGCGCCAGCCGTGTCGTCGACGGTCACCGCCGCCCGACGAGTCCCACCCACGGTGTTCGCGGTGACCTTCACGTCCGCCGCGCCCGACCACACGTAGATCCCTCGATCCGCCTGGCCCTCCACCGGGGCACCGGCGGCCGTCAACCCGATGGTGTTGCCGGCGATGGCGATGCGCGCTCCCGTGACCGGTCCATCGCTGGAACCCGACAGCGGCGAGGCCAAGATCAGCGGACCATCGACCTCCTGGGATGCCTCCACGCGACCGGACGCCACGATGGCCGCCGCCTCGTCGGTGGTGGCAACCCGGTTGCCCGACACCGCCACATCAGCCACACCGTCCACGCGCACCGCGTACCCCGTTCCGGTGAACGCTGCGGACCCGCTGGCAGTCACACCCAAGTGGCTGTCGGTCACCGAGCTCCCCGCCGCCGTCGCCGTGACCAGGGCCACCGCCGACGTCGACGCCCGCACCGTCGTGTGGTCCACCACCGTGGCCGGCCCGGCGGACAGGACACCGAACGCGGGGCTTCCGAGCGGCGTAGAACCGTCGTCGCGAACACCGACGAAGCTGTCACGCACCTCGGTGCCCGTCGCGGTGGGTGCGACCGCCACGCCGGTGGTCCCGCCGGCGACCACCTCGCTGACGGTCACGCCGGAGGCGCCGGCGATCTCGACGCCGTAGTCCGTGGCGTCATCGCCTTCGGTCGCCGTGGCGTCGGTCCCGACCGCCACCTGCTCGATCTGGTGGTCCTGGCCGCCGGTGATGCGGATGGACCGGGAAGCACCGCGGATCGCCAGCCCTCGGAGGGTGCTGGTGCCCGATGCCAACGTGAACGCAGCATCGCCGGTGCCGATGACCGCCACGCGGCCAGGCCCGGGCTGCGTGGTGCCATCGACCGTCGTGGTCGAAGCGATCGCCGGGAGCGGCGATCCCAGTCCGATCGTGGGGATGCCGCCCGTGTCGATGGCGAAGGAGATGTCGCCGCCGCCTTCGGCGTTGGCGGCCTCGATCGCGGCGCGCAGCGTGCACTCGGCCTCGTCGCCGACGACCTCGCCGGTGTCGCACCCGGCTCCATCGGGGTCCTCGGCCGCCCGGTCGGCCGTCGAGTTCACGACCAGGGCCGCCCGGACCTCGAGCGCCTCGGTGGTCGTGTTCGTGAGACCGCCCGGATCCCGTGCCGTGAGCCGGACCACGTAGGTCCCGGTCTCGTCGTAGCGGTGGGTCGGACTGGTCTCGGTGGACGTGGTGCCGTCGCCGAAGTCCCACTCGTAGGTCAGGTCGACGGTCGGCGTGTCGGGATCGGTCGACGTGTTCGTGAACTCGAACTGGCGGGACACCGTGGCAGAGCGGGTCGCCTCGAACCGAGCGACCGGTGCCTGCCCGATCGGCGTGGTGGTCGTGGTCACCGTCGGGGCGTAGCCCTTCACGACGGTCCGGGTGATCGTGTTGCTCACCTGGTAGACGTCGCAACCCTCCTGGTTGGGGTTCGGGTAGCAGAACGATGGCCGGGCGTTCCACGTCGCGCTGAGGGTGATCGTGTAGCCGTACAGCGAGAGGCAGGACCCGAACTGGTCCGGGGTCTCGCAGCGCACCCGGACGTCCAGTCCGCCCAATGGCTGCTTCTCGATGACGCCACCCGCGATTCCGCCACCGCTGACGGAGTAGTTCACGAGGCCGAGGAGGTGGTGCTCGGAACCGACGTCGCTGACCGACACCGGGATCGTGTGGGTCGTGATCCGGAGCGGCTCGGACTCGGGCCGGTTCGTCCAGGCGGTGTGGCTCGGGTCGACCCCGTCGGCGTCGGTCGGCCCGATGGTGAACCGGTTCGTCGTCGTGTACGAGCCGCCCGGGCCCACCGGGGCAGCTGATCCCGGCGTCGTGAACGTGACCACCGATGCTCCGAGCACAAGCACCACCGCCGTCGCAACCATGCTCGTGACCCAGCGTCGCACCGTCATCGTCTCGCCACCTTCTCCGTCGTGTGCAGAATCCCGAGATGGCTACCGTTCAGCCGCTAGCGGAGCGCTAGCAGGATGAGCGCGGCGAGGACCGGGGCGCGCTCCCCTCATCCGAGCGAGCCAGCCACCCGGTAGCGTCGGGCGACGTCGGCCGCACGGGAGGGTCAACGGATGCAGGTGCACACGGGGGCGCGGACGCCACGGCCCTCGGCTCGACGGCTCGCCAAGCGGGTCGCCATCCTCGCCACGGCGGCGACGGTGGTGCTCCTGGCGGCACCAGCACCGTCGACGACCGCGTCGCCGGAACCGACCGCGACATCGACCTCGAGCGCACCGACGCCCACCCACCTCGACGTGCGCCTGCGGCTCGACGGGCCGTCGGCGCGCAGCGCCGGCTCACCGTCCGCGACCGTGCTCTCGGTCGACGAAGCGACCGGCTCGGTGCCGCGGTCGAGATCGAGGCTCATCACCCCGCGCGAGGTGCTCGTCGTTGGCGTCGACGAGGCCGGCAACGAGCGCTGGCACTCGATCGAGCCCGACCCGCGGATCGTGCGATCCGAGGCGGTGGCCGACGACGGCACCATCTCGGGCACCACCGTGTCGGTCGCGTCGCCCGAGCTCGACGTCGCCGTCCCGCTCGACGCCGACGTGACGACCCTCCGGGTGCTCGAGCGCACCCCCGGCGGGACGACGAGCGAGCTGACCGCGATCGGCGAGGCCCCGCTCGACGATGCCAGCGCCACCACCTCCGCCACGGTCGACAACCGGGTCGACATCGCGATCGTCGGCGACGGGTACACCTCGGCCCAGCTGGGCGACTTCGCCGACGACGTGGCCGCGGTGCAGGCCGGGTTCCTCGACGAGGACCCGTGGAAGGAGTACGGCAGCTACCTGCGGTTCCACCGGGTCGACATCGCCAGCGCGCAGTCCGGCGCCGACCATCCCGAGCGCACCCCGGCCAAGTACGTGAACACCGCGTTCGATGCCACCTACAACTGCGCCGGCATCCAACGGCTGATCTGCGTCGACGAGATCAAGGTGTTCGACGCCGTCGGCTCGCGCCTGAGCGCAGGCCAGATGGACATCGTCCTCGTGCTGGTCAACGATCCGGAGTACGGCGGTTCGGGCGGCATCTTGGGCGTGGCGTCGATCCACTCCTCCGCGCTCGAGCTGGTGCGCCACGAGCTCGGCCACAGCTTCGGCGGGCTGGCTGACGAATACGGCGGCGACAGCGGCCCGTCGTGCGACCCCACCGCGGCCGACGACGTGAACGTCACGAACAAGACCACGCGGTCGGCCATCCCGTGGAAGGCCTGGGTCAGCGCCGCCACACCGGTGCCCACCAGCGGGACCACCAACGGGGTGCCGGGCCACTACCTCGGCGGCCGCTACTGCGACGTCGGCCTCTACCGGCCCACCTACGACAGCAAGATGCGGTCGCTCGACCGGCCCTACGAGCAGATCAACACCGAGCAGCTCGTGAAGCGGATGTACGGCTACGTGTCACCGATCGACGCGTCGTCGCCCTCCGCGAGCGCCGTCGCCCCCACCGCTGGCAGCCAGACGTTCAGCGTCACGCCGATGGCACCCGCGTCGCACTCGCTCACGGTGTCGTGGACGGTCGATGGGGTCGCCGCGGGGACGGGAACGTCGATCAACCGCTCCTTCGCGTCGCTGGGCATCGGCAACCACACCGTCACCGCCACGGTCACCGACGGGACCTCGATGGTCCGCAACGACCCCGAGAAGCTGCTCGTCGACGTGCGGACGTGGCGGATCACCGATGCCAAGGCCCCGTTCGCGTCGTGGGACGCGCTGGTCGACCGGTACTACCGAGACCTCGTCGGGCGCGCACCGACCGCGAGCGAGAAGGCGTTCGTGGTGGCCAGCCTGGCGGCGGGGACCTCGTCGCGAGGCAGCGTCGCGGACTCGCTGCGCCGCAGCACGGACAACACCACGAACGTCGATCCCACCGCCCGCCTCTACCGGGCGTTCCTCGGGCGCACCCCCGATGCCGGAGGCCTCAAGTTCTGGATCGGCCGCCGCCGAGCCGGCACGTGGACCCTGATCAAGATGGCGGACTACTTCGCCGGGAGCAACGAGTTCCTGCGCAAGTACGGCGCCCTCACGAACCGACAGTTCGTGACCCGCATCTACACCGACGTCATGGGCCGCACGGCTGACCCGAGCGGGGTCGACTACTGGACCCGGCAGCTGGACCTGAAGCGTCGCACCCGGGGCTCGGTCATGGTCGGCTTCTCGGAATCCAACGAGTACAAGCGCCGGCAGGCGGAGAACACCGACGTGGCCGCGGCCTACATCCTCCTGATGGGACGGGCGCCCACCACCGCCGAGAGCACCGACTGGGTGAACCGCCAGCAGGCCGGCACCCCCAACGTCGACCTGCTCCTGGAGCTCCTCGCCAGCTCGAAGTACGCCAGCCACATCGCCGGCTGACCGGCCCTGCGCTGATCAGGCCCCTCGAGCGCGGAACGACCTCGACGCGCCGAGCCGGCTCAGCGGCGCGGCGTGAGCGACGCGAGCGTCCAGCTTCCGTCCTCGCGGTAGTCGAGGGTGCCGATCGGCGAGGACACCGCGAGCCGGTAGCTGCGAGACGAGCGGACGGGGAGGCCGGTCTCGATCTCGAACCACCAGTCCTCCGTGATGGTGCCGACCTGCCCCCCGCTGACGCGCTGGGTGCGGCGCTGGTGGACGGTGCTCGCCTCACGCCCGCCGACCAGGACGGTCTCGACGCCCACCACCGCGGTGGTCGACTCGATCGTGCTCACCGCGTCGGACGACGAGCTCGAGCTCTCGCATCGCTGGGCAACCGACGCGTCGGAGGGTCCCCCGTCGAGGGGCACACCGATCGCTGGCGAGCAGCGCGACGTCGTCAGCGACGCCTGCTCGATCACGCCCCAGTCCCAGGCCTGGTAGCTGCGTTGCTCCCGTTGGCGAAGCTGCTGGGAGCCTCCGCACAGCACGGCGTCCTGCCAATGGGCGCTGCTGTAGTCGATCCGCCAGCGCCAGCAGCCGTCATCGAGTACCGACACGGTCACCGGCATGGTCTCGCCGTCGACGCCGTCGGTCGGGGGCCGCGAGAGGTGGTTCGTCCCCTCGCCGGCCGCGAGGTAGACGCCCGGCTCCGGGGTCGATGCCGTCCGGCCCCCAACCGGGTGCGATCCCGAGCGGTACCGGACGATGGACTCCTCGACCGTCACCGCGCGTGGGTGGGAACGAGTGGCGTAGCCCACGCCGACGACACCGACGCTCGCCGCGAGCAGCAGCACGGAGGCCAACGCGGCACGCCGGGTCCATCGTCGGCGCGGCGAGCCGGGCGCGACATCGGGATCGGGGTCGCCAGCGGTCGGTCCGGCGGCGTCGCCGCCACGGGCGGAGCGCCGTGCCAGCACCCGAGCGATCCGGCCACGGTTCGAACGCTGCACCACGATGAACGGGAGGTTGGCGACCAGAGCGAACCCGACCATCGCCGCGGCGAGCCCAGCAGGGTTCCACAACAGGAACGCGGGACCAGCGGCCAGCCCGAGCCAGTGGACGATCTCGGCACGCCGGGTCTCCGCGGCGAACCGCTCGAGGTCGCCGGACGAGCTGCCGCCGAGGTGGCGCTTCGATCGACCGCCGAACAGCGATCCCGCGTCGGGAAGCCGGTCCTTCCAGTGCCGAACCCCAAGTCGGTCGTAGCAGCGTCCGCCTCGCTCGACGGCCCGGAGCCGCGTCAGCCACGTGTCGTGGTCGAGGGCTCGTGTGGGCAGCCGGGACACCGCGAACCCCGTCGCCACCCCCCAGGCGGCCCAGACCACGGAGTCGATCAGGACCAGTCGAAGGTCGCCATCCATCACCGACTCGCCACCACGCGACCTCGCCAGGTGCTCGGACGCCCGAGCGCTCGCCGTGCCGCCGACCACACGACCAGGACGACGAACCCCCCGGCCAGCGCGGGGGCAGCGAAGCCGGCCCACCAAGGGAACCGCCCGACCGCTCGGAGCAGTGCCGTCGAGACCGCCGCGGCGACCACGTAGGCGGCGATGCCGATCGCTCCCTGGAAGGGCAGCGGCGCCAGCATGAGCGTGGCGGTCACCCACGCGAACACCAGCGCCGTCCTCGCGGGTGGCGCCGCGCTCGCCCCCACCGCGAGGTTCTTCGTCCAGCCCTGGAGGAGCGACCGAAGGCCTTCGGGGTACATGCGGTAGGAGATTCCGCCTCCCACCCAGGTGGACACGGCGATGCCAGCTTCGTGGCACTCCCGCGCCAGCGCCAGGTCCTCCACGATCTCGGCCCGAACCGCCGCGTGGCCACCCACCTGCCGGTAGCGCGCCGCTGGGATCGCCAACGCGGGACCGAACGCCATCGGTCGCCGCAGCCATCGGCGACCGCCGACCGGGCCTGTGCCGCACCCGAGGACCGCGGCGACGTTGCAGGGCGCGGAAAGCACCTCGTAGGCCCGAGTCGTCCGGTGGATGGGCTGCACCGACGCGAGCCCATCGGACCGTTCGGCCGTGGAGGCCAGGTCCAGCACGAACCCGGGATCGGGCACCGTGTCGGCGTCGAGGAAGACGAGCAGGTCGGCTTCGAGGGCGCCCGCACCGTTCCAGCACGCCCAACTCTTCCCCGTCCATCCCGCTGGCGGCCCGGACAGCGAGAGGATCCCCGCTCCCATGGACGCCGCAAGCTCGCCGGTGCCGTCGGTCGAGCCATCGTCGACGACCAGCACCGCAGCGCCGGTCTCCGTCAGCGACCGATCGGATGCCAGTGCGGCGAGGAGGTGCGGTAGCCGGGCCGCCTCGTTGCGCGCCGGGATGACGACCCCGATCGAACCCGTCGGTGGAGCGGTTGGCGGGAGGGCGCGCAACCGGAGCGCTCCCGCCGCGGCCGCTGCCAGGCCGACAGCGATCACGACCACGTCGAACGAGTGGGCCTCCACGGTTCGCAGAATTTAGCACTAAGGTTCTCGGATGGCCACCGACGTGGAGCTCCTCACCCTCCAGGAGGCGGCTGATCGGCTTGGCGTGCACTACATGACCGCGTACCGCCACGTCCGCACCGGGCGGCTCCCCGCCCAGCTCGACGGCAGCCGTTGGCGGGTCCGTGCCGCGGACCTCGAGGCTGCGAGTCGCGGCGCTGGCGCGTCGGGCCGCGCCTCCGACGGCGACGTTGACGGCGACGCCGAGCCAGCGAGGCGGCCACCGGTGGGGCGCCTCGCTGGCCGCCTCGCCAGCGGTGACGTCCGCGGCTCGTGGACGATCGTCGAGGAGCACCTCGCCAGCGGCGCCACGCCGGAACAGGCCATCGTGGACCTGGTCGGAGCGGCCATGCGCCTGGTGGGCGACCGCTGGGCCGACGGCACCTTCACCGTGGCCGACGAGCACCAGGCGACGACCACGACCGTCCAGGTCATCTCGAGGATCGGCTCGACCGGTGCCCGTCGCGGACGCAGGCTCGACCCCGTCCTGGTCGGGTGCGCCCCCCACGACCCCCACGCGATGGCCACCGCCCTGCTCGCCGAGGTCCTGCGACGCCGCGGACACCGGGTGACCGACCTCGGCGGCGACGTCCCGGCGGAGTCGTTCGCGTCCGTCGCGGCGTCGACTCGATTCCGAGCGGTGTGCGTGTCGGTGTCGACCGAAGACCGACGACGCGACGCCGCCGACGCGATCGAAGCGACGCGCTGGGCGGCGCCCCAGACCGAGGTGTTCGCCGGGGGCGCGGCGATCCGCTCCCTCGAGAGCGCGCTTGCCATCGGCGCGCAGAACTGGGCGAGAGACGCTTCCGCGCTGGCCGACGCGCTCGCCCGCGACCGGCGCCGCTGAGCCCGGCCCGCCGACCGGCCCGGGCACATCGTCAGGTCAGGTCGCCCACCAGGCGACGCCACGCCGTGGGCGGGCGCCGCTTCGACACCACCCCGGCAGCTTGGAGCGCCTCGAGCACGGGCCGCGTGGCCTCGTGACGGATGGCCTGGCGCTCGGGCGTGGCGTTCACGGCCTTCCAGGTGCCCCAGCCGTCCAGGCCGACCACCTCGTACACCCCGGGATGGACCATGAACTCGAACATCTGGCGGATGCCCACCGGCAGCAGGTGGCGGACCACCGCTCGCTCGATGCGCCCCGCCTTGGCCCACAGCTCGGGGAGCATGGCCCGGGCGAACGACAGGTGCCGCGCCTCCTCCTGGCGGTGGTACCGGTTCACGTCGGCCAGGAAGGGGTCGGTGTCGGGATGCTCGGACGCCAGCTTCTGCAGGAGGTCGGGGATCTCCTCGCCCGCGAGGACCATCACGTAGAAGGCGGCGCGGTGGCGGATGAGCCAGCCCGACACCAGTCGATCGGCTCGGTTCAGCAGCCAGCTCTGGGCGAGCGGGTTGCGGGCCTGCGGGCCGAGCTCGCGCACCACGCGCTGGAACATGCGCTGGTGGCGGGTCTCCTCGCCCATCTCGTGGCAGAGGTAGGTGATGCGGGCATCGGTGATGTCTTCGGCCTGGGCGATCTGGAGCGCGAAGCCGGCCTCGAGGATCGCCTCGAAGCGGATGCCGGCGTCGAGCATCGACGCCACCTCCTCGCGGCTGAGGACGGCCCGCTTCTCAGGGGTGAGGTCGAGGTCGAGCCCGGCCACCGAGAGCAGCTCGTCGGCGATCACCTGGCCTGGGCCCACCTCGCCCGGCAGGTCGACATCGGGCTCCACCACCCGACGCAGCGACGCTCGGTTCAGGCGCTCGACGCGCTCCACGACGGTGGTAGCTGCCATGGTTGGATGCTAAACCGACTTCTGGTCGGTTGCAATGCGGTGCGACCGAGGTCACTCGCGTAGCTTGGCGGCCCATGGCCAGCGGACGACGCCCCGGTCGCCCACGGGGCGCGCAGCAGGACCCGGCCGAGCGGTGGGCGAACCTGCTGACGGGCGCGGAGGCCGCCATCCGGGAGCTCGGCCCCGACGTCTCCATGGAGCAGATCGCCGATCGGGCCGACGTCTCCAAGGCCACCCTCTACGACAACTTCGATGGCAAGGGCGGGCTCACCGAGGCCCTCGTCGAGCGCTACGGGCTGCGGCTGATGAACGCGTTCGCGGCCGCGATCGTCCGGCCCCTCACCGCCCACGAGGTCGTCACCGGCGGGTTGGGCATCTTCGTGCGGTTCATCGCCGAAGATCCCGAGATCTACCGGTTCGTGGTGCGCCACGCCGACGGCGAGCTGCTGGTGTCGGAGATCACCCGGCCGGTCTCCGCGCTGCTGCGATCGGTGGGAGCGAACGACCCCGAGGGCCTGGCCCACGCGATCCTGGGCGCCGTCGTCACCTCCACCGAGTGGTGGACGCGCACCGCCGACCGCGAGCTCGAAGCGTTCATCGACACGCTCGTCGGGTTCGTCTGGGGCGGCCTGCTGGCCTCCGGACTCGACGCGGCGAGCGAGCGGCCGGTCGATCTCACGGAGGTCATCGCCGCCATCGCGCTCGCCAGGGAGCTGGCCGGCGCAACGCCCGCCACCACCACCACCGCCGCCACAGGATGACCCCACGCTGGCGCTCGCTGCTCGCGGCGCTGCTCACCGCGGCGCTCGTGACCGCGCTCCATCCGGCCAGCACCTGGGCGACCCCGAGGCGCTCGGGGCCCGCCAACAGGGCCTCGGTCGGCGCCGCGGCACCGACGGGCATCGTGCCCGACGACATCGCCGACCGCTACACCTCCACCCGCCCACCGCTCGGGCCGGTCACCGTCGTCGATGTCGGCGGCGAGAGCAACGACCGCAAGCTCCTCGCCACCACCCTCCAAGGCTCGGTCAACCGCACCCAGGCGCGCATCTACCTCCGGGGCATCCGTGCGGCGCAGGAGGACCAGCGCTGGCTCGACCACTACACGGCCGCCGGGCTCATCACCATCGCCGAGACGGTGCACCTCGATGCCGCCCTCGCCGAGTTCGGTCCCGAGCTGGGCGGCTACGTGGTCGCCTCCGACGCGGAGCCATGGACCGTGAACACGGCCACCACCGTGGCCGGCATCGACCGCGGCGTGGTCGTCACCCCCGCCACCATCGCCCTCGCCCAGAGCGCGGGCCTCACCGAGATCGAGGACCACCGCGGCCGCTGGACCGACGCGGCCACCGCCTACGCCGCGACCCTCGCCGCCCATCGCAACGACCTTCGCCTCCCCACCACGGCGCTGCAGGACGCCGATCTCCACAACTCGCGCGACCTGTACGTACAACAAGGCGTGTTCGTGGCGTTCACCCGTCCGGCCCAGGCCGACTTCGACGCCGTGTACGACCTGCTCGAGACCCTCCCGAACGGCCACCCGATCTACGGCTACGTGTCCGACACCGGGATCGAGGAGGTGCAGGCCGTCGCACGCCTCTCGCTCGACGACCGCTACCTCATCCCCACCGACACGGCCGACAACCTGTCGTTCCACCTCGCCGTCGGTGGGGAGCGTCGAGCGCTGCCCCAACGAGCCGACACCACGGTCGAGCCCTGCACCACCGACGACGTGAACGTGGTGCTCGCGCTGAGCGATGGCGACAACGTCACCGTCGCCGAGGCCTACGACCCCCGACCCGAGAACTGGGGGAGCCCCCAGCGCGGCACCCTCCCGATCGGCTGGGGGATCACCCCCGCGCTGTCGGTGCTCGCCCCGGCCATGTGGGACCGCTACGTCTCCGAGGCCACCCCGGCGGACGAGATCGTCGACATCATGGGGCTCGGGTACTCCTACGGGTCGGTGATGCCCCACGCCGCCGCGCACCTGGCCGGAGGGGAGCGCCTCCGCTCGACCCTGGGCATCGCCACCCACTGGTCGCTCGACGCCCTCCTCTCCGACCCCGAGGCCAAGGGGTGGGCCGCCGTGGCCGACGCTGCCACCCGGGCCGACACGACCCCGGCCGGCATCCTCCTCAACTACGAGCGCTGGGACGGCCCGGCTTGGTTCCACTCGGACCACGGCGTCCCGGTGCTGGCCTCGCAGCAGTCGAGCTACGACGACGGTCCGGCCCAGCTCGCGACCTCGCTGCGCGCCTTGGCCGAGACGCCCGCCAGCGAGCGCCCGCTGGTCAGCTTCTACGCGATCACCGTCTGGTCCTCCACCTACGACGGGCTCGTCCAGCAGATCGCTCCCCTCGCCGACGAGGTCGGCATCCGGTTCCTGACCCCGGCCGACGCGTTCGCGTGCCTCCCCGCCTGGGAGCCCCCGACGACGACCACCACCAGCACCACCCCGACGACCGTCACCTCGACGACGGCCGCGACCGAGGGCGCCACGGCGACGCCCCCGCCGGCCGAGCCGGTCGACGGGGGCACCTCCTACGTCGGTTGAGCGCCGGCAGGCGGGAGCCCGCGGCAGCGCGCCCGACCACCGCTCAGCTGGCGTCGTCGCTGATCTTGAAGGTGGCACCCATCGGATCGGCCACCTTCGCGAGGTTCCCGTAGGGCGTGGGCTCGAGGTCCTCGATCACCTGGCCGCCGAGGGCCACGACCTCCTCGAGCGCCTCCCTCGTGTCGGCCACCTGGAAGTAGATCTGCCACGCCGCGCCGATGCCCTCGGGCCGCTTGCCCTCGGTGTCCATGAGGGCGGCGACCCAGTCGTCGGCCGCGGGGCCGCCGGGACCGGCCTGGCGCCAGTACCGGAAGTCGTCGCTCTCGGCCATCGGCTCGGGGTCCCACCCGAACGCCGTCCGGTAGAAGTCGATCGAATCGTCGAAGCGGTCCGCGTGCAGCTCGAACCACATCGGTGCCCCGACCTCGCCCTGTCGACCGAACCCGCGGTGCGATCCGGGCTGCCAGAGACCGACGGCGGCGCCGCCCGGGTCCGCCACCATGGCGAACGACCCGAGGTCGCCCACCGGGTGCGGCGGCAGGTAGACGGGCGCTCCCGCGGCCGACGCGGTGGCGACGGTGGCCGCGATGTCGTCGGTGCGCAGGTAGGTGCTCCAGAAGTCGGCCGGCTGGACCTCGTCGTGGCGCTGCATGAGCCCGGCGATGCGCACGCCGTCGAGGGTGAAGTTGGCGTACCCGCCGAACTCGGGGTTCGGCGCCTCGGCGTCCCACCCGAGGATCGCGCCGTAGAACGCCCGGGCCCGTTCGGCGTCGGAGGTGAACAGCTCGATCCAGCAGGGGGCGCCGATCGGGGCTTCGTAGTCGGGCATGGCGGTGGCTCCTCAGGAGGTGGAAGGGGTGGTTGTCCTCAGCTCAGACGACAACCGGCTCCGCAGCTCATCGGTCGCCGCGAAGCTCCTCGGGCAACCAGCTGTCGCGGTCGGGGTCGTCGGCAGCCAGCGGGAGCGCGACGGGCAGCCCGGTGCGCGACGACCGGTACCACGCGGTGACCACCTCGAGCGCGGTGCGAGCATCGTCGAGCGAGACGGGCAGCGGGCCACCGTTCACGATGGCCCCGTGGGTGGCCGCGAGCTGGCCGCGCCAGCCCGCGAGCGGTGGCTCCCAACCGTCCAGCGCGGCCGCGCCGCGCTTGGCCGCCGCCTTCGAGGCCCAGTGGAACTGCCACGGTTCCGCGCCGGGCTTGTAGGGCGACTGGGAGGACTCGACGGTGAGGTGCTCGAAGACGAACCGCAGGCGAGACGTCTCGGTCGCGGCCCCCAGGGTGACCGCGGCGGTCATGAGGGCGCCGTCAGCGGTGGTGATCACCGCGGCCGCGGTGTCCTCGACCTCGATGTCGAGCACCCGGGTGGCGGTGCGGGCCACCACCTCGGCCGGCGCGCCGCCGAGCCAGGTGAGGAGGTCGTGCAGGTGGATCGCGTGGCTGAGGATCGCACCCCCGCGCTCGCCCTCCCACGTGCCCCGCCACGGCACCGCGTAGTAGTCCTCGCCACGTCGCCACATCGTCTCGCTGGTGGCGGCGAGCAGGCGACCGGGGACCCCGGCATCGATCAGGCGCCGGAGCTTCTGCGATCCCGCGCCCCAGCGGTACTGGAAGATCGGCGCCACCCGTCGACCGGTGCGAGCTTCGGCCTCCGCCAGGCGATCGACCGCGGCCACCGAGTCCACGAGCGGCTTCTCGCAGACCACGTCGACGCCTGCGTCGAGGCACTGCACGATCTGGGCCTCGTGCAGGTGCGGCGGCGTGCAGATGTCGACCACGTCGACGCCGAGGGCGAGGAGCGAGTCCAGGTCAGGCACCGCCTTGATGCCCAGGATGCGTGCCTGCGCTCGGCGTGCGGGGCTCGGATCGGCGACCGCCACCAGGTCGTAGATGGGGCGCAGCCGCTTGAGCGCCAGCACGTGGAGCCGGCCCACCCCGAGCCCGACCACCCCGATCCGCAGCTTCGTCATCGTGCTCCTCCCGTTGCCCGCGACCCAGCGTCGCCCATCCCTGGCCACCCTTCAGCGGCGGCCTGAGCACGGAGGGTGAGCTCGCTCACGCGGCGCACGTGGTCGGCGCTGGCGAAGGTGTCGGACCCGTCGGCCACGTCGGCCACCAAGCGCTTGGCCCAATCCACCGAGCCGGCCTTGGCGTCGAGCCGCCGCACGCCGCGCCGGTCCACGACGATCAGGTGCTCGCGCCCCTTGCGGCCCGCCACGTCGACGTTGGTGCGCACCTCGAGGGTCCCCTCAGTGCCCACGATCATCAACCGCCCGTCGCCCCACGTCTTGAGGCCGGTGGGCGACAGGTAGTCCACGCGGTGGGTGCCGATCGCCCCCGCGCCCGACACCACCATCTGGCCGATGTCTTGCATCTCCGGGTGCAGGGGGCACGACACGTTGCCGACCTGCGCCGAGACCACGTCGACGTCGGTGGCCCCGGTGGCCATGAGGAACTGGTCGGCCTGGTGCGAACCGATGTCGACGAGGATGCCGCCCGTGGCCGCCGGGTCCCAGAACCAGTCCGGGCGGCCCGCGGCCCCCAGCCGGTGCGGTCCGAGCCCGAGCACCGACACCACCCGGCCGATGTCGCCCATGCGGGCACGGCTGCACGCCTCGGCGATGGCCCGGTTCTCGAAGCGCTCACCGAACATCACCCACCAGCGCCGGCCGGAGTCTGCGACCGCGGCGTCGATGGCCTCCAGGCCTTCGAGCGTGGTCACCCCCGGCTTGTCGGCCACGACGTGCTTGCCGGCGCGCAGGGCCTTCACCGCGATGTCGCCTCGGTCGCGCGGGATGGCCGCGGTGACGATCAGGTCGATGGTCGGGTCCTCGACCACGGCGTCGATCGAGGCGCTCCTCGCCGTCGGTCCGAGCAGCCGCATCGCAGCCCGGTTCTGCCCGCCGGTCGCGTGGAAGGCGGCGATCGTTGCCCCGGCCTGCCAGAGGCGGGCCGCGAGCACCAGCCCGTGGACGTGGTCGAGGCCGATGACCCCGATGCGGATCTTCCCCCTCGAGCGCACCGGGCGACCCTACCGAACCGGCTCGTGGTCCTCTCCCGTGCCTCCCCGCACCGCCGCCGGCCTCAGAAGCGACGGCGGGTCCAGAGCGCGACCGCCGACACGACGTGCCACGCGGCATGGGCCTGGAACGGCGAGCCGGGCCGACACCACGGCTGGCCGGTGCGGCCGAGCAGGTGGAGCGACGCGCCGAGCGTCCACAGCGGCAGGGCCACGAGCACCTCCCGCTTGCCGCCGGATCGCACGAACCGTCGGGCCTCGGCTGCCGCCACCAGCGCGCCGGCCCCCACCTGCGCGGCATCGGTGGTGCGGGGGTGGGCAGCCACGGCGGCGCCCGCAACCACCGCGGCGACGGCCGCTGGGGGCTTCTGCTTCCCCTCCGCCACCGTCACGTCGGAGAGCGCGAGGAGGCCGAGCATGGCGAGCAGCGAGGCGTCGTGCAGCCACTTGCCGCCCACCCCGCCGGGACCGTGGAGCCCGACCGAACCGACACCGACGCCGGCCACCGCGAGGGCGAAGGCCCGATCGTGGTCAGGGTGGCGGAGCAGGTCGAGGCCCGCGGCCACGTAGGCGAGGCTCGACGCGGCGTTCGCCGGCTGGGTGATCCAGCCGTCACGGCAGCGTTCGCAATCGGAGGCCGCGACGACGGTGGGCGCCCGATGGCGAGGCGGAAGCAAGCGCACGAAGCGATGGTACGAGCCGCCCGCGATGATGGCCCGATGACCTGGCCGACCGACCCGTTCGAGTGGGCCGAGATCCCGCTCGCCCTCGTGCGCCGGCTCCTCCGGGAACAGCACCCGGACCTCGCGGACCTGGACCTCCGCGAGGGAGGAAGGGGGTGGGACAACGTCACCTACCGGCTGGGCGACGAGCTGGCGGTGCGGCTCCCCTCCCGCGGCGTGGGCGACGACCTCGCGGCCAACGAGCACCGCTGGCTCCCGGTCCTCGGGCCGCGGCTCCCCCTTCCCACGCCGGTCCCCCTGCGCCTCGGTGCGCCCAGCGACCGCTACCCGTGGCGCTGGAGCGTGGTCCCCTGGCTGCCGGGTCGTCCCGCGCTCCACGATCCGCCGGTCGACGGGCTGGCCACCGCGAGCGCGCTCGCCGGCTTCGTCCTCGCGCTGCGCACGCCGGCCCCGACCGACGCGCCGCCAAACCCGTACCGCGGCGTGCCCCTGCCCGACCGCTCCGAGCAGACGCTCGAGCAGATCGCGTCCCTCGGCGACGACGTGCCCGAGCAGGCGGGGCTCGACGCGGACGAGCTGCGACGGTGCTGGGAGGATCACGTCGCGACCGCGCCGTGGACCGGTGCCCCGCAGTGGGTCCACGGCGACCTGCACCCGCTGAACCTCCTGGTCGACGGCGGTCGGCTCTCCGCGGTCATCGACTTCGGCGACCTGACCGCGGGCGACCCGGCGACCGACCTGTTCGCTGCCTGGACCCTGCTCGACGGCGGGGCGCGCACCGCCTTCCTCGATGCCACCACCGCCAGCGACGACGACCTCCGGCGACGGGGCCGCGGGTGGGCGCTGGCGATGGGCCTCGCCTACCTCGCCAACCGCAAGGACCACAACACCCTTCGCCCGCTCGGGAGGCGCACGGTCGATGCCGTCCTCGCCGAGTGGCGCGCCGAGCACTGACGGCGCCCGCGCCCTCGCGCCCAGCACCCGTTGCCCCGACGCCCAGCCCCACCCAGCGCGGGTACCGTCCGGGGCCATGAGCGACGACGCCGTCACCGTCGAGGCGAGCGGCCGCGAGCTCCGCATCACCCACCCCGACAAGGTGTTCTTCAAGACTCGGGGCGAGACGAAGCTGGACCTCGTCCGCTACTACCAGGCCGTCGAGGAGCCCATCCTGCGAGCCCTGGGCGGGCGTCCCACCTTGATGCAGCGGTTCCCCGACGGCGCCCACGGGAAGTCGTTCTTCCAGAAGCGGGTCCCCGACAGCGCCCCCGACTGGATCGAGACCACCGAGGTGTCGACCCCGAACGGCACCACCTCCAACGCGCTCGTGATCGCGGACCTCGCACACCTCCTGTGGGCGGTGCAGCAGGGCTGCCTCGGCTTCCACCCGTGGCCCTACAAGGCGGCCACCCCCGAGGTCACCGACGAGCTGCGCATCGACCTCGACCCCGGTCCGGGCGTGACCTTCGAGATGGTGCAAGAGGCCGCGCTGCGCGTGAAGGACCTGTTCGACGGCGAGGGCATCGACAGCTACGTGAAGACCAGCGGGAGCAAGGGCCTGCACATCTACGTGCGCCTCCTGCCGAACTGGGACGGCTACGCGGTCCGCTCCGCCGCCGTGGCCGTCGCCCGCGAGCTCGAGCGACGCCACCCCGACCTCATCACCGCCCAGTGGTGGAAGGAGGACCGCGGCACCCGGGTGTTCGTCGACTTCAACCAGAACGCGCCGCACAAGACCGTGTTCGGCACCTGGTGCGTTCGCCCTCGCGTCGGCGCCCAGGTGTCGTGCCCGATCCGCTGGGACGAGGTGCCCACCGTGGTGCTCGACGACCTCACGCTCGCCGTGGTGCCCGACAAGGTGGCGGCCGAGGGCGACCCGTGGCGGCCGATGAACGACGCGCCCCAAGACATCGGCGTGCTCATCGGCTGGTACGACCGCGACCTGGCGAACGGGATGATGGACGCGCCGTGGCCGCCGCAGTACCCGAAGATGCCGAACGAGCCGCCCCGCGTCAGCGCCAGCAGGGCGAAGAAGGACCCCGCCGCCGACGGGTGACGGCCCCGCGATCCGGTTGATCAGCCGGCGTGGGGAAGATCGGCCGGAGCGCTCGGAGCAGGCCCCGAGGCCGCCGCGAACAAGGGAAGCGTCGAGGTGAGGAAGGCCTCGAGGTCGCGGTCCGATCGCAGGTCGAGCTCGACCGTGCCGCCGTCGCGCAGGTGGAGGCGCAGCTTGCCGAAGGCCACCTTCGCTCGCTCGGCCTCCATCGCGCCGATGTGGTCGTTCGGCACGGCTCGAAGCACCGCGACCACCTTGCCCCGCCGGGTCTTGCAGAAGAGCACCCGATGGTCGGTGATCGCGAGCAGGGACAGGTCGCTGGCCTTCACCCCGTCGGACGCCACCATGCTGCTGATCAGACCGTGGCCGAGGGCACCGGCCGGGGCGACGCCGCGGGTGGCCACGAGCCGCTCACCTGGGAAGAGGTGCGCGGCGATCGAATCCTCCATGCGTCCCATGGGTTCCGATCGGACGGCGACGACGGGAGTTGAGCGGTCCGGCCGGCGTGGGCCTCAGGTGCGAGCCGCGGCCAGGGCCTCCGCCCTCGCCACCAGGGCTCCGGCGTCGAACCGCGCCGCCACGGCGGCCAGCTCGGGCTTGGGACCCAGCCAGCGCAGCTCCTCCACATCGGAGATGGTGGGTGCCGCGGGGTCGATGGTGGCGATGAGCCGGAAGAGCAGGGCGTCGTCGAACTGCTCGTCGAGGGTGGCGGCGAGCTTGGCGGCACCTCGAACGGTGACGTCCCAGTCCTCGGCACGACGAGGGATGTCCTCGAGCCGGCCGTAGCGCGCCAGCACCGTGCCCGCGGACTTGGCGCCCCAGCCGGGGAGCCCGGGGAAGCCATCGGCGGTGTCGCCGACGAGGCCGAGGTAGTCCGCGATCGAGCTCGGCGGCACCCCGAACTTGTCGGTCACCTCACCCACCCCGGAGACGAAGCCCTGGCGCCGATCGAGCTGGAACACCTTGCCGCCCACGCACTGGCCGAGGTCCTTGTCAGGGGTGCAGATGAGCACCCGATCGACGCGCTCGTCGGCCGCGGCGATGGCGGCGGCGGACCCGAGCGCATCGTCGGCCTCGTACTCCACCATCGGCCACACCACGAAGCCCAGCGCGTCGAGGAGCTCCTCCACCAGGGGGAACTGCGAGACGAGCTCCTCCTCCACGCCGGAGCCGTCCTTGTACCCGCCGTAGAGCTCGTTGCGGAAGCTCGGGATGACGTGATCGGTGGCGATGCCGACGTGGGTGGCGCCTTCCTCCAACAGCTGGAGCATGGACCCGGCCACCCCGCGCATGGCGCCGACCTCCTGGCCGTCCGCGGTCACGTGCGACGGCAGCGCGAAGTGGTACCGGAACAGCTCGTAGGTCCCGTCGACGAGGTGGACTTCCATCGCGGCATCGTCGCACCCCACGGCACCCTCCACCACCCCGACGGTCGAGCGACCGGCGCCGCCCGGATCGCTGCCCTCCGTGGTCAGGCCGTACCGAGGTCCGGGGTGGCGGGCGCGTGGTCCCCAGGACGGTGCTCGACGTGCAGCGTGCGTCGGAGGAACCGCTGCGCCGGGAGCTCGAACCACCGGTGCAGCACCCCCGCCACCACGAGGGCCAGCGGGATCTCGATGACGGCCCGCAGTCGAGGTCGATCGAGGCCGTAGCGCGCCTGGAGCACGTCGAAGATCGGCAGGTGCACGAGGTAGAGGGCATAGGAGCACCGACCGAGCCAGACCATCGGTCCGAGCGCGACGGCCCGGCCGACGAGGCCGCCCGGCGACGCCACCAGCGCGGCCGTCGCCGCGATCACCCCGACCTCGAGGAGCGGCAGCCGCCACGCCGCCACGCTCGGATCGCCGACCCGAGCGCCCACCATCGCCCAGACCACCGCCACCCCGCCGACGGCCACCAGCGCGTTGGCTGCCCGCGCCGTGAGCCGAGGCTGCCACCAGTGGCGGGCCCCCGCGAGCGCCGCGCCGAGGAGGAGTCCGTCGCAGCGCAGGAACGTGTTGAAGAAGAAGTTGGTGTCGGCGAAGAGCGTGGGGCGGGTGACGATGACCGTCAGCGCCAGCGCGATCGCCCCCGACGCGACCGCCCAGCGAGAGCGAACCACCAGCAGCACGACGGTCAGCGACGGCCACAGGACGTAGAACTGCTCCTCCACCGAGAGCGACCACAGGTACTGGGCCTCGAACAGGTCGGGCCGGCCGGTGGCCGGGATCCAGTTGCCCACGTACAGCAGCAGCGACGCGAACCCGAGCGGCGACGGCGGCGAGATGCCGGCGATCGGATGCACGCAGCGGGCGAACGCGAACAGGGCGAGCAACGCCCACAGCAACGGGAACAGGCGCGCCGCGCGCCGCCCCCAGAACGCCCCGAGGCGGATCCGCCCCGAACCGGCGCGCTCGTCGATGAGGAGCGACGTGATGAGGAACCCCGAGAGGACGAAGAACACGTCGACGCCGAGGAACCCACCGGGGAGCAGCGCGTGGCGACCGCCCCGATCGACGTGGAACGCCACGACCGCAGCGATGGCCAGCGCCCGCACACCGTCGAGCTGCGGTCGATATCCGAGGGGTTCGACCTCCGAGCCGACCTGATCGGGTTCGCGCATCGACCGGCCTGCGGTCAGGCCGACGCCCACCGGTTGCGCCCGGTGGCCTTCGCGGCGAGGAGCGCGACGTCGGCCGCGTGGAGGACCTCCGTCGGCGACTGGTCTGCGTCTCCGAGCGCGACGCCCACCGAGGCGCGCACGTCGCCGATCGCGCCCTCGCTCTCGAGGGAGAACGCGTCCACGATCTCACCGGCGAGCGCTTGCGCGGCAGCGAGGTCGGCGGCGTGCGGGTGGAGCAGCGCGAACTCGTCGCCACCGAGCCGACCGACGGTGGCGCCCTCGGGCGCGACGGCGAGGAGCCGATCCGCTGCGGCCACCAGCGTGGCGTCGCCGACCGCGTGGCCGTAGGCGTCGTTCACCGCCTTGAAGCCGTCGAGATCGACGTAGAGCACCGCCGCTCCCGGGCCGCTCGATTCGAGGACCTCGAGGAACCGAGCACGAGAGGCGAGGCCGGTGAGCGCGTCGACCTGCGCGGCGCGCTCGAGGCGGCGCACCTGGGCACGCTGCTGGAGGATGAGGTCGAGGCAACGGGTCATGTTGGCCAGCGCGTAGCGGTGGCCGGAGGTCGTCGGGCCGTCTGCTCCGGTCCAGATCACGATGGAGGCGCCGGCCTCGTGGTCGGGGTCCGGCACCGGCGACGCCAGGCAACCCACGAAGGGACCCGAGGCGCACGGGGCCGGCAGCGGATCGACGACCACCTCGGCGCCGGCCAGCTCCGCCTGCTCCCAGGGAGCGAGGCCGCCGTAGGCCCCGGGTTCGAGCAGTTCGGCCGGAACGCCAGCGGAGAGCACGGCGCGCTCGCCGTCGTCGTCGCGGTAGTGGATCGCGTAGCCCTCGTCGGGGTGGCGCCACCGTCCGAACCGCATGACGATGTCGGCTTGCTCCTCGAAGGGGCGCCCCTCGGAGATCGCCTCGAGCAACCGATCGACCACGACCAAGTCCCCGCCGGGTCGGACGACGACCAGCATCGATCCGTCGGCGACCGTGGACGCGTTGACATCGACCTGCACCCACTCGCCGTCGCCCGAGCGCACCCGGTAGAGCGCCGGCGTCATCGGGAACGTGTCGAAGGCGCCGTTCCCCGCGAGGTCGATCACCTCGGCGGCACGAACGAGGTCGTCGGCGTGCACGAACTCGGCGAACGAGCGCCCGACGATGTCGCAGGGGTCGTGACCGAGCATCGTGCGGACCGACTCGTTGCACCAGATGATGGTGGTCGCCGGGTCGAGCGCGAAGACCAGGTCGGGAGAGGCGGCGAGGAGCGCGAGCGGCCAGCCGACGTCGGGCATCGCCCCGTACCCCTGTGCTCCTCCGTCCACCCCAGACCTCCTCGGCCAGGGAGCGTACGACGTGGCGCGTTCACCTCGCCCAGCCGCGGTCGACCTCCGCGCGGCGAGGTCGACGTCAGCCCGGCGAGACGGCCGACCGACGGCGCCGCACGACGATGCCCCCGCAGGCCAGCGCAGCGATCGCCCCACCGAACCCGAGGATCGATCCGACCGAGGACCCCTGGTCGTCGACCTCGGTGATGGTGGAGCCCGCCGTCGTCGACGCGGCGGTGGCCCCCTCCTCGCCATCCGACGTCGCGGGATCGTCGGCGGACCCCGAGTCCGTCGTCGCACCGTCGTCAGCCGAGCCGTCGGCCGCCCCAGCGGACGTGGTGGACCCGGCGCTCTCGGGGTCGGTGGTCCCCGCCGGATCCCCTGTGTCGGCCTCGTCGGCCTGCCCCGAGGTGGTCGTGGCTCGCGCCGCGGTGGTCGTGGGTGCTTCCCCCGGACCGCCGGTGAGCCCCCCCGACCGCGAGGTCGTGGTGGTCGCCCGTGGTGCCGTGGTCGTCGTCGCCGGACGGGTGGTGGTCGTGGTCGCGACCACCGACGTGGCCTTGGTCCCGTTGGTCGCGGCGCGGGGCGTCCCGCCCGTGCCGTAGCGCCACCCGTCCACGTCGCCGTCGTTCACCGTGACCGACCCGGCGCCCACCCGCGCCACTGCGCCGTTGTGGCTGTACGACCAGTAGCTCACGGACTTCCCGAGGCAGTCGGGCGGGTCCGAGCCCACCCCGCGCAGCTTGCACACCGCCTTGCCCAGGCCCGTGTACTGGTCGAAGACAGGGTCGAGGTCGGCGATGACCGCCTCAGCGCGCGTCAGCGCCTCGATCCCCGAGATCGATCCCGAGAACGAGACGCACGCGGACCAGACCGCGCCCGAACCGGTGTCGACGACGACGGTGGCCCGATGCGGTCCGCCGCTCGGAGCCGATCCGCCGTCGACCCCGACGCAGCCGGTGGTGGCCGCCAGCGGCCGGGCCGGCGCCGCGCCCGAGGGCACCACGCCCGCCAGGGCCGCAGCGAGCACGACGACCACCACCGACGCGATCGAGCGCGCGGCCCACCGCCCTGGACGAGCGCGCCGAGCGACGGGATCCACCTGTCAGCCCGCCAGCGAGTCGTACTTCTCGGCGGACGATCCCAGCACCGCGAGGAGCACCTCGACGCGGACCTTGGCCAGGTTCGCCGTCCAGTAGTCCCGCTCCGCGGTGGTGGGCTCGCGATCGAGCACCCGCTGGTAGGCGGTCCGGGCCTGCAGTCGGCGGTACTCGTTGCTCGCCGTGAGCGAGCGAGCGACGGCCTGCACCGAGCGACCGTTCTCGAGCTGGCGGATCCAGAACGCTCGACCCGACGGGTCGGGCCCACGACCCAGGACCGACTGGTACACCTTGTCGACGAAGGTCGGGAAGGTGCCGCCGGCCTTGCGGAAGTACTCGTTGGAGCCGGTGAGCCGCGCCAGCACCTCAGGCCGCGACAGCGTCACCAGCTTGTTGCCCCAGTAGGCCCGGCCGCTCGGATCGAGCGATCGACCGAACGCGGCCTGGTACAGGTCCCCGACCGCTGCCTCACGGCCGGCCTGGCCGGTGACCACCGCCGCCGCGCCCGCCAGGCGACGAGCGCGGTTGGACGGGTTGGGGCCGAGCTGGCCGAGGGCATCGCCCGCGTGCCCGGGTCCCTCCGCAGCGGCCGGCGAGGCGAGCTCAGCGGAGAAGGCATCGAGCAGCGCCTGGTACTCGGCGTGGAGGTACCACTGCTGGCCGATCGCCTGCATCGACTGGGACGTGGCGAACGTGTTGACGCCCCACAAGTCGCCCGCCGACGCGATGTGGCCGTCGGCCGCCTGCTGGGACGAGAGCCAGGCGATGGGCGACGTGTAGCCCCCCGAAGCAGGGACACCCGCCGCAGCGCGCCACCCCGAGGTGCTGACGTCGATGCGGAGGTCGCTCAGGGCCAGCGTGGCCATCGCGGTGGCGTTGGGGTCGTCCGCGCCGAAGGCCTGCCACGAGCCGTTCGCCTGCTGGCGGGCGGCGAGCCAGGCGACCGCAGCGGCCACGGCGGGATCGTCCTTGGCGATACCTGAGGACCGCAACGCGATGAGGGCCAGCGAGGTGGTGTCGATGTCCTCGCCGTCGGCGGTGGTGGTGCCCGTGTAGTCCCACGAGCCGTCGCTGCGCTGGCCGGCGCGGATCTGCTCGACCAGCGCGGCGGGGACGCCGCCGCCCTCGCCGCCCAGCGCGATGGCCGTGTAGAGCGCGCCGTTGAACTGGGCGCCGAAGTCGAAGGAGCCGTCGCCGTTGCGGCGGCTGTCGATGCGGGCGAGGAGGTCGACCGGCGTGACCGAGTCGTCCGAGGGGTCGAACGCGGAGGCATCGAGCCCGAGCGGCTGGGCCACCAGCGCGGTGACCTTGGCGGCACGCGCCCAGGCCGCGACCCCGAGCGGATCGGCCTCGCCGTCGACGAGGTCGTCGATGGCGTCGAGCGCGTCGTTGCCCCCGGACTGCACCGACTCCACCGCGGCGAGCGCCTCGGCGGGGTCCCAGGCACCATCGCCGACCGAGCCGAGTGCGACCACGGCATCGGCGGTCTCGAAGCCGGGGAACCCGGCGACCTCGAAGCCGCCGTCGGCCTGCTGCTGGGTCACGAGCCAGTCGCGGGCCTTCACGGCGGTGACGACCTCCGGGAGCTCGGCCCCGGCCGCTCCTGGGGCGACCAGCGGCGCGAGCAGGCCGAGGCCCACGCCAACAGCGAGCGAACGATGGATCTTCATGATCGGATCTCCTCCTGGCCCCGTTCTCCTCGAGGGCCGTTGCAGGTCCCCGCCCGAGGGCGAGGTGGGACCGGAGCGACGGGCGTCGCTGCCGGGATGGAGGTAGGTCACCTGGCTCCCGGTCCGAGGACCGGTTACAGCTGCGGGTCAGCGCCGGACTTGCACCGGCTTCCCCTACGGCCCCGCCGAAGCGGGAGCGCCACTGGCAACGTCCGGGTTGCCAGCGACCTCGATCGGCTGTCACGGTACGGGGCCGCGGCGCGCGGGGTCAACCGCCGCCCGATCCGGAGACCTGTGCGCACCACCAGCCCCCTCCACGCGGTCACCTGGTTGGCCTGGGCCCTCGCTGCCGCCGCGTGCGTCCAGATCGCACCGAACCCGCTCTACGTCGCGCTCGTGCTGGCGATCGCGCTCCTCGTCGTCAGCGCGCACCGCCTCGACACGACCATCGCCAGGGCGTTCCCGATCCTCATCGGCCTCGGGGTCGCGTTCGCCGTCGTCCGCGTCGTGCTCACCGCGCTCACCACCCACAGCCCCACCATCGACGGGCCGCCCGACCACCTCTGGTTCACGCTCCCCTCGTTCACCCTCCCCCGCCTGCTCGGCGGCTTCACCGTCGGCGGCACCATCGAGGGCGACGTGGTGCTGTTCGCCGCGGCGCAGGCCTTCGCCGTGGTCGGCATCCTCGGCGCCTTCGGCGCGTTCAACGCGGTGGCCTCCCACCACGAGCTCGTCCAAGCCGCGCCGAGGGCCTTCCACGAGCCGGGCCTCATCGTGACGGTGGCCCTGGCGTTCGTCCCCTCGACCATGGCGGCGGTGGCCGACGTGCACGAGGCCGACCGTGCCCGCACCGGCGGACGGGTGGTGCGGCGCGGCCGGTTGGTGCGGCTCACCGTGCCGTTGATCGAGTCGGGGCTCGAGCGGGCGGTGTCGCTCGCCGAGTCCATGGACGCGCGCGGCTTCGCCCGCCACGCCCCCCGGCGCGGCGACCGAGCCGCGGCGTGGCTCGGCCTGGGCTCGCTCGTCGCGCTGGCGAGCGCGTTCGTCGCCCTCGTCGGGCGTCGCGGCGACATCGCCCTCGTCCTCGGTGCCGCTGGCGCGCTGGCGCTGGTCGCGGCCGTCGTGCTCTCGTCGCGGGCGGTGAGCACCACCCGCTACCGGCCACGCGCCTTCACGAGGACCGACGTCGCCGTGGGCGCCACCGTGATCGCCGCGCCGGTCGGCCTCGCGCTGCTCTCCACGGTCGGACACGTCGAGCTCTGGTGGACGGCCACGCCGCTCGCGTTCCCGTCGTTCTCCCTGCCGGCCGCCGCCGTCCTCGCCCTGCTCACCGCCCCCGCGTTCGTGAAGCCCCTCCCCAACCCCGCCACCTCGAACCTCCCCCTCGAGCGGTCCACCACCGGACCGCTCGCGCCCGCCGCCCACCCCGCAGCACCGGTCGGGCCGCGATGAGCGCCCGCCTCGGCGACGGTCACGGCGAGGTCTCGTGGCGATCCGTCGCGTTCAGCTACCCGCACGCCGAACGCTCGCTCGGACCCATCGACGTCGACGTCGAGGCCGGCACCACCACGCTGGCCGTGGGCGACTCGGGGTCGGGCAAGTCCACCCTGCTGCGCTCGATCGACGGCCTCGTCCCCCACTCCAGCGGTGGCACGTTGCGCGGCGAGGTGATCGTCGCTGGTCGGTCCACCGCCACCCATCGCCCGCGCGACCTCGCCGACGTCGTGGGGTTCGTGCACCAGACCCCCGAGGCGCAGTTCGTGGTCGACCACGTCGAGCACGACATCGCCTTCGTCCTCGAGAACCTCGGCGCCGACGAGCGCACGATGCGCCGACGTGTGGAGGAGGTGCTCGATGCCCTCGGCGTCGCGCACCTGCGCGACCGTTCGCCGGCCACGCTGTCGGGGGGCGAGCGCCAGCGCTGCGCGGTGGCCGGCGCGCTCGCCGCCGGTCCGCAGATCCTCGTGCTCGACGAGCCGACCTCCATGCTCGACCCGCAGGGCGCCGACGACGTCATGGCCGCGCTCCGTCGCCTGTCCGACGACCTCGGAACCACCATCGTCTTCGCCGAGCACCGCCTCGAGCGCGCCGCCCCGATCGCCGATCGCGTCGTCTCGCTCGTCGACGGGCGGGTGGTGGACGACGGCGACCCGGCCACGGTGCTGGCCGCCCTCCCGAGCGCGCCCCCCGTCACGCACCTCGCCCGCCTCCTCGGCTGGTCGCCCCTCCCGCTCACCGTCCGCGAAGCCCGCGCCCTCGCCCGCCGCTTCCCTCCGGACCCCGAGCTGCTCCCGGTTCCCCTCACGAACCTCGTATGGGATCTCGCCCCTTCGGGCTCGTCCTCATACGAAGTTCGCAGGGGAAGCGGGTCTGCCGGCTCCGGGCCGGGGGGGCCGCTGCTCGTCGCACGGGGGGTGGAGGTAGCCCTCGGCGGGCGCACGGTGCTGCGCCCGACCACCCTCGAGGTGCGCGAAGGCGAGGTCGTGGCACTGCTGGGGCGCAACGGGGCCGGGAAGACGACGCTGCTGCGAGCGCTCTCGGGCGCCCAGGCAGCGACCGCGGGGGCGGTGGAGGCCACCGTCCCCGTCGCCCACGTGCCCCAGGAGCCCGACTCGCTCCTGTTCCAGACCACCGTCCGAGCCGAGGTCACCAGCACCCTCGAACTCCTGGGCCGACGAGACCCGGCCGCCGTCGATCGCTGGCTCGACCGGCTCCGCCTCACCGACCTCGCCGACCGCCACCCGCGCTCGCTGTCGGTCGGGCAGCGCCAGCGGGTGGCGATCGCCGCGGTCGCGGTGGGCGACGCGCCCGTCCTGCTCCTCGACGAGCCGACCCGAGGCATCGACGCCACCTCCCGGGAGGCCCTGGAGTCAGCGATCGTCGAGCACACCGCGGCCGGCGGTGCCGTCGTGGTCGCCACCCACGACATCGAGCTCGCGGCCCGCATCGCCACGCGCGTCGTGGTGCTGGGCGACGGCGAGGTCGTCGCCGAGGGCGACGCTCGGGAGGTGCTCGCCGGCTCGCTCTTCGCGCCGCAGGTCCTGCGCGTGCTGCCGCCGTTCCTGACGGTGGCCGAGGTGGAGGGCGCCCTCGCCCGCACCGAGCCGCCGGCGGACGACAGCACGACCGAGCCATGACCGCCATCGCGACCGCGCCCGCGCCGCCGCGGCCGATCCGCCCGACCAGGTCGGGCTCGCTGGTCGACCGGGCGCGCAGCTCCGCCGTCTACCTCCTGATGACGCTGCTCGGCGTCGCCGCGTTCCTCTACCCGTTCTGGCTGCCGTCCGGCGCGCTCCAGAGCGAGGCCCACGCCGGCGATGCCCCCCTCGTCGCTGCGCTGGTCGGCGCCCTGGCCGTCATGGCGGTCACCCTCGAGCTGCGCCGGGGCACCATGACCGGCACGACCATCGCGATGCTCGGGATGCTGTCCGCGCTGGCCGGGCTCATGAAGCTGCTCGACCTTCCCGGCGGCGGCAGCGGCCTGTTCTTCCTCGTGATCCTGGCCGGCGCCGCGTTCGGCCCCCGCTTCGGGATGCTGCTCGGGCTCACGTCGTTCGCGGTGTCGGCCGTGCTGTCGGGCGGCATCGGCCCCTGGCTGCCGTTCCAGATGCTCGCCCTCGGCTGGATGTCTGCCGGTGCCGGCTGGCTGGGCCTGCTCACCCGCCGGCTGCACCCGTGGCTCGAGGTCGCGGCGCTCGCGGTCTACGGCTGGGTGTGGGGCTTCGTGTTCGGCGCGATCCTCAACCTGTGGTTCTGGCCGTTCCAGCGCGGCGGCGAGCTCTCGTGGGTGCCGGGCATGGACCTCGGCGAGACGCTGCGTCGGTACTGGGCGTTCTACGCGGCCACTTCGCTCGCGTGGGACGCGGCCGGGGCGCTCGCGAACGCCGTCATCATCGTGATCGTCGGCAGGCCGCTGATGGCCACCCTGCGCCGCTACGCCGACCGCCTCGACCCCGTCGTGGAGGTCGCGGTCGTTCCCGAAGCGCGGGGCTGACGTACGGCGGCGTCAGCCGCCGACGAGGTGGAGGACCTGCTCCACGCTGGCTTGGCCGTCGAAGATGACCTCGCCGTCGCGCAGGGCGAGGGAGCGGTCGACGCGGTCGACGTAGGCCGGGTCGTGGGTGGCCACGAGCGTGGCGGCGCCGTCCGCGTGCACCTCGGTGAGGAGCTCGAGGAGCACCTCCTTGCCGGGGAGGTCGAGGCCCACGAACGGCTCATCGACCAGCAGCAGCGAGAACGGGCGCACCAGGGCGAGGACGATCGCGGACTTCTGGCGCAGGCCTCGCGAGAAGCGGGCCGGGAGGTCGTCGACGCGCTCCGCGAGGCCCAGCCGCTCGCAGAGCGACTCGGCGTAGTCGTCCCAGCCGTCGCCGCCGTGCAGGCGCGACACGTACTCGGCGTGCTCGCGGAGCGAGAGGTCGTCGTAGAGCACCGGGTCGTCGGGCAGGTACGAGGTGGTGGCGCGGGCCTCGACATCGCCCAGGTCGAAGCCGGCGATCTCCACGTCGCCGGCGCTGGGGTCGAGCAGCCCGGCCACCATCCGCAGGAACGTGGACTTGCCCGATCCGTTGTGACCGATGAGCGCGACCGATTGGCCGACGGGCACCTCGAGGTCGAGCGGCTGGAGCGCGACGAGGTCCTCGTAGGCCTTGGTGAGTCCCTCGACGCGGAGGGCGGGCGGCGGTGCGGCGGTCACTTCTGGTCCCTTCGTCGACCGATGGGCTTCGCGGTGGAGCCCCCTTGGACGCCTTCGCGATCGGGGGTGGGTGCGGTGGACTTCTTGGCGCGCGCCTGTCGCGAGGGCTGGCGCTTGGGGCCGTCGTCGCCTTCGGGGGGAAGGCCGGCGATGCGGCGCGACTCGGCGAGCGCCTCGGCCTCGCGCTCCTCCTCGCTGCGACGCTCGGCGGCCTGGCGCTCCGCGACCTTGGTGGGCGACATCTGCTCGGACGCCGTGGCCATGAAGTCGTGGATGTCGTCGCGGAAGCGCACCCACCCGGCCACCAGCACCGCGATGCTGCCGAGCAGCACGGCCACGTTGGCGGCGGCCGGAACCGGCGGCGGGTCCTGGATGCCGCGCACCGAGGCACGGGCGGCCAGCAGAGGCACGGTGCCGAGCACGCCGAGCGCCGGCGGGAAGGCGGTGCGGTACACGGTGCCCATCCCGGCGATCTCGGGGGTCATCATCGAGATCGAGTTCACGGGGTCGGGCGCGCCCTGCACCACGCTCACCACCGCGCCGCACGCGGCGAGCAGGCCCATCGAGAGGCCGACGACGATGGCGGGCCCGACGGGGATGGGGCTGCCGAACGGCGCCGCGGCCACCGCTGCGGCGACCAGGCCGACCACCATCGTGACGACGAGGGTGATGGGCAGGTGGCGCATGAACAGCACGCCGCGCTCGAGCGGGAACTCGTCGGTGCGTCCGGGGTGGTCGACCTCCTGGCCGAGCGGTTCGGCGGCGTCGAGCGCGGCCACCCACATGGCGAGCCCGGCGAGCACCACGAGCGGGGTGGTGCCGTGCCAGATCCCCCGCAGCGACAGCCCGGCGATGGCGGCGAGCAGCAGGACCCGCACGATGCGGCTCACCGGCCAGCGCAGGACGCTCCGCAGCCCACGGTGGAACACCGGCCAGACCGGCCGACGCCGCACCGCTGGGATCCACGGCCGCGAGCGGGGCCGCTCCTGGGCGAGCTGGCGACGCAGGACCAGCACGGTCCGCAGGTCTTGGAGGGTGACGGCGAAGCGCATCTGGCCCACCAGCGCGGTGCGCCGCTCGGCCGACTCGAGCGAGGTGCCGGCCACGAACCGCATCCCGGCGAGCACCACGATCGCCGCGAGCACCGGGCCGACGAGCCCGAATGCGTCGAAGTGCACCGGCCAGATGGCGAGGCGGCCCACCACCGACGCCGGCGCCATGGGGGCGCTGCCCACGATGTCGCCCACGGACCACACGACCAGCAGGCCGCCCACGATCGACGCCAGCCAGCTGGGCACCTTGAGGCCCGCGGCGAGCAGCGCGCTGCCGAAGCCGAGGCCCACCACGGTGACGCCGAACACGGCGCCGACGAGCAACCACTCGAGCGGGTTGCCAGGCAAGCGGCGGAGCGCGAGCTGCCCAGCCACCGCGCCCACCGCGGCGCCCACCGCGGTCAGGAACCGCAGCTGGCGCCAGGCGGGGCCGCGCAGGGCGACGCCGCGATCGACCGGGGAGAGCAAGACGTGGCGGACGTCGGGGCGCTCGAGGGCGAGCGGCCCGCCGCGGCTGCCCGAGCGCAGCCCGGAGAACACGGCCAGAGCCACGAGCAGGCCGAGCACCGCTGGCCCGTGGGCTCGGACGTCGGCGAGCGCGTCGTCGCCCACCTTGCCGTCGCCCACCGCGCCAGAGACGAGCACGATGGCCACCACCGACACGATGCCGGTGACGTACACGTTGTAGAGCGCGTCGACCCAGTGGATCGCAGCGACCCGCTGGCGACGACGAGCCCGACGGAGGTCGGCGATGACGGCGGCGGATTCCGCGACGCTCATGGTCACGGCGGGCGACGCTATCGCCGCACCCCTGCGCAACGACAGACAGGGGATGGCGGGCATCGGAACCACGTCGCCCCTTCGGGCGGTCGGTGGGTACCGTCAGCGCCGTGGTGGAACCGTCACCGATGACCGAGGTCTCGATCCGTCGCGGCCGACCGACCGACGCGGACGCGCTGGCCGAGCTGCGCATCGCCATCGCCGAGGAGGGCCGCTGGATCGGGCTGGAGCCCCCGGTCGAGCGCGATGGGCAGGTGGAGCTGATGACCAGCGCGCTGGCGAACCCCGACGGCGTGGTGACCGTGGCGGAGGCGGATGGCGAGGTCGTCGGCTTCGCCGGGCTGCGAGCGACTCCGGCCGGGCACGCCGAGCTGTTCATGGTCGTCGCCGATGGTCAGCGCGGTCGTGGCGTCGGACGGGTGCTGCTCGACGACGTCGTGGGCTGGGCCCGCGACCGCGACGACGTGGCCAAGGTCGTCTTGCAGGTCTGGCCGCACAACGAGGCCGCCATCGCCCTGTACCGCCGGGTCGGGTTCGTGGTCGAGGGCTACCGGCACCGCCACTGGCCCCGCCGCAACGGCGACCGCTGGGACATCATCGACATGGGCCTGCTCGTCGAGTCCTGATGCCTCGGCCCGATCGGGCCAAGACTCCCTCACGGCGCCTTGGCCGATCTCGCGGGACGCGGGCCAGAATGGGCGCCATGTTCACCCACATCGACCACGTGGGCATCGCCGTGCCCGACCTCGACGAGGCCCTGAAGTTCTACGCCGAGAAGTTCGACCTCAAGAGCGTCCACGAAGAGGTGAACGAGGAGCAGGGCGTTCGCGAGGCGATGCTCCAGGTCGGCGAGTCGGGCAGCTGCATCCAGCTCCTCGCCCCGCTGAAGGAGGACTCGCCGATCGGCAAGTTCCTCGCCAAGTCGGGCCCTGGGATCCAGCAGATGGCGTACCGGGTGGAAGACATCGACGACGTGTGCGCCACCCTGCGCGACCGCGGCGTGCGGCTGCTCTACGAGGTCCCGAAGAACGGCACCGCCGGCTCGCGGGTGAACTTCATCCACCCCAAGGACGCCGGTGGCGTGCTGGTCGAGCTCGTCGAGCCCGGCACCGACGCCCACTGACCGACGCTCCGGCGCCGAGCGCCGAGGTGCCGCGACGAAGCCTCAGCGCTCCACGAGCTGGACGAGCACGCCGTAGGCGCTCTCGGGGTGCACGTACGCGACCCGTGAAGCACGCGGCCCGCGCACCGGTTCCGCGTCGATGAGCTCACGACCGGCTTCGGCGAGCGCCTCGAGGGTCGCCTCGATGTCGGCAACCCGGTACGCGATGTGGTGCAGGCCAGGGCCGCCCTCGGCGAGGAAGTCGGCGTACTCGGAGAACTCGTCGGTGGGCGCGATCAGCGCGATCGACGAGCCGCCCACGTCGAGGAACGCCACCTCTGCCGCCTCGCCGGGCAGCTCCTCTCGGTGCTCGACGTAGGTGTTGTAGAGGTCTCGGTGGTCGGCGATGGCGTCGTCGAGGTCCACGACCACGATGGCGACGTGGTCGATCGCCCGCAGGACGACGCCGTCGTCGAGGTCGATCTCACCGGTCGGCTCGATCGGTTCGCCCGACTCGTCGTCCTCGCGCTCCTCGTCCTCTTCGTGTGGGTTGCGCGCCAAGATGCCCATCCCCGCTTCCTAGCACCGGGCCTGGGTGGCGACGCGAGCGGGGGCCGCCCGAAGGCAGCCCCCGTTCAGGTGTTCAGATCGAGCGCCCTCGGCGCTGCGGGCTCAGTCCATCTGGTCGAAGCGCTGGAACAAGGTGATCTTGTCCTCGCCGACCTTCTCGCGGAACTCGGGATCGTCGATGCCGAGGCCCTTCTCCGGAGCGAGGCACAGCACGCCGGCCTTGCCCTCGATCTCGTTCTTGTGCACAGCGAGCGCGGCAGCGCCGGTGTCCTCGAGCTCGTAGGTACGGCTCAAGAGCGGCTGGATCTTGCCCTCGCAGATCAGCTGGTTGGCCGCGTACGCCTCCTTGTAGTTGGCGAAGTGCGAGCTCACGATGCTCTTGAGCTTCATCCAGAGGTGGCGGTTGTCGTATTCGATCATGTAGCCGGACGTGGCGGCGCAGGTGACGATCTTGCCGCCACGAGCGGCGGCGAACACCGACGCACCGAAGGTCTGGCGACCGGGGTGCTCGAACACGGTGTCGACGTCACGACCGATCAGGCCGCGGATGTCCTTGCCGAGCCGACGCCACTCCTTCTCGTCCTGGGTGTGCTCGTCCTTCCAGAACTGGTAGTTGGCCTCACGCCGGTCGATGACGTGCTCCACGCCCATCTCGTTGAGCAGGCGGCGGCGCTTGTCGGACGACACGACGCCCACCGGGGTGCCGCCGCCGTTGAGCACGTACTGCACGGCGTAGCCGCCGATGCCGCCGGTGGCGCCCCAGACGAGCACGGCGTCGCCCTGGGTCAGGTTGCCGGCGTGGGGGCTGACGATCATGCGGTAGCTGGTGGAGTTGCACAGCGCGTTGCACGCCGCCTCCTCCCAGGTGAGGTGCGCCGGCTTCGGCATGAGCTGGTTGGCCTTCACCACGGTGAGGTCGGCTAGGCCGCCGAAGTTCGTCTCGAAGCCCCAGATGCGCTGGTTGGCAGCCAGCATCGAGTCGTCGTGGGCCGACGGGTCCTGGTCATCGACGTGGTTGCAGTGGATGGTGACCTTGTCACCCGGCTTCCAGTTGCGCACGGCCGAGCCGACCTTCACCACGACGCCCGACGAGTCCGAACCGACGATGTGGTACGGCAGGGCGTGGCGGGCGCCCCACACGCTCTCCTTGCCGAGGCGGTCGAGGAAGCCGAACGTGGGGAGCGGCTCGAAGATCGAGGTCCACACCGTGTTGAAGTTGATGGCGGCCGCCATCACGGCCACGTAGACCTCGTCGGGGGCGAGCTCGGGGGTGGCGACCTCGTCGACGTGGAGCGACTTGCGGGGGTCCTTGTCCTCGGACGCGACCCCCTCCCACATGGTCTGCTCGTCTCGCTTCACGAACGCGGCCCGGTAGGACTCCGGGATGTCGATGGCGGCGAGCTCGTCGCCGGAAGCTCCGGCCAAGATGGCGTCAAGGAATGCCTGCATGGGCGGCGATCCTAGGGTCGGGCCTGGCGAGGGGCGAAGCCCGTCGGGCACGTCGCGGCGATGTGCAGGTCATCGCGCCGGAACCCTCCCATCCGTCCGATTCGCGCCGATAGTGTTCGTCGTGAGCACCATCGCACCAGGAGTCACGACCGACATGGCCCTCACCGCCGAGGAGATCGCCAGCAAGGAGTTCCTCGTCGGGCTCCGCGGCTACGACAAGGACGAGGTCCGCGCGTTCCTCCAGACCGTCTCCTCCGCGTTCGAGGACGCCGCCACCCAGCTCGCCGCCGCGCAGGATGCCGCCGCATCCGCGAAGGCCGACGCCGCAGCTCCTGCTCCCGCTCCTGCCGCGCCATCATCTGACGGCGGGGCCGCCTCGATGTCCAACCTCGGCGGTCAGATCGAAGCGATCCTCGCCACCGCCAACGCCGAGGCCGAGAAGGTCCGCTCCGACGCCCAGGCCGACGCCGCTCGCGTCCGCGCCGACGCCGACGCCTACGCCGAGTCCACCCGGGCGCAGGCCGAGCAGCACGAGAACGAGGCTCGCCAGAAGCTGACCTCCGCGCAGGACGAGGCGCTCGGCGTCGTGGCCGACGCCCAGGCCCGTGCCGCGAAGATGGAGGAGACCACCCGTCGCGAGGCGGAGGAGAAGGCACGCGCCTCGGTCGCCGACCTCACCTCCCAGATCGAGGAGCTCACCTCGGCCCGCGACGCGTCGAAGACCCAGCTCGGCGAGCTGCGCACCAAGATCGACAAGGCCCTCTCCCTCACCGAGGGCTGACGCCTTCGGCTCCCGGCTTCCCGTTTCGGGCAGACAGCCCGCTCGCCGGAGCCCCCCACCTGACGTTCTCGGCACGGAAGGTGGACGCCGGTGTCCACCTTCCGTGCCGAGAACCGACCGCCACCTGGCATCGGCTCAGATGGACAGGGACGGGGCGACCCTCGGTACGCTTGCGGAACTTCAGTTCGTTCCAACGCAAGGGGAAGTCCGCATGGCCGGATCCGTGATCGTCGCTGGCGCTCGTACGCCGGTCGGGAAGCTGTCGGGGGCGCTCTCGGGCTTCTCCGCCGCCGACCTCGGAGGGTTCGCCATCACCGGCGCCCTCTCGCGGGCGGGCGTCACCCCCGAGCAGGTCGAGTACGTCTTCATGGGCCACGTGCTCCAGGCCGGCGCTGGGCAGATCACCGCCCGCCAGGCCGCGGTGAAGGCCGGCATCCCGATGTCGGTGCCGTCCACCACCGTGAACAAGGTGTGCCCCTCGGGCATGCACGCCATCTACCTGGCCGACCTCATGATCCAGGCCGGCGACGCCGACATCGTGGTCGCCGGTGGCATGGAGTCCATGACCAACGCCCCCTACCTCCTGCCCAACGCTCGAGGCGGCTACCGCATGGGCGACCAGAAGGTCGTCGACTCGCTGATGTACGACGGCCTCTACGACCAGTTCGACCACGTCGCCATGGGCGCCTCCACCGAGGCCTACTGCGGCAAGGAGTCCACGACCATCAGCCGTGAGGAGCAGGACGAGTTCGCCGCCGCCTCCCACCAGCGCGCTGCGGCCGCGTTCAAGAACGGCCTCTTCGACGACGAGGTCATCCCCGTCGAGGTGCCCCAGCGCAAGGGCGACCCGATCGTGGTGAGCGAGGACGAGGGCGTCCGCGGCGACACCACCGCCGAGAGCCTCTCCAAGCTGCGCCCCGCCTTCGACAAGGAGGGCACCATCACCGCCGGCAACGCCTCGCAGATCAGCGACGGCGGCGCCGCCCTCGTCGTGATGAGCAAGGCCAAGGCCGAGGCCCTCGGCGCCCCCGTGCTCGCCGAGATCGTCGGCTACGGCCAGGTGGCCGGCCCCGACGCGTCGCTCCTCCACCAGCCCTCGAACGCCATCGCCAAGGCCCTCGAGCGCGCCGGCAAGTCCGTGAGCGACGTGAGCCTGTTCGAGCTCAACGAGGCGTTCGCCGCCGTCGGCATCGCCTCGATGCGCGACCTCGGCATCACCTCCGAGGTGGCCAACGTCAACGGTGGCGCCATCGCCATCGGCCACCCGCTCGGCATGTCCGGCACCCGCGTGTCGCTCACGCTCGCCCTCGAGCTCGCCCGTCGTGGCGGCGGCCTCGGTGCCGCGGCGCTCTGCGGCGGCGGCGGCCAGGGCGACGCCATCCTCCTCCAGGTCAACGGCTGACCCTCCCGCCCCACCCGCCCCACCCGGGCCACCCGGGCCGGGGCCACCCGGGCCGAAATCTCCGTGTTGGTGGTCGCTGTGCGACCACGAGCAACGAGAAGTGCAGTGAACCCTGATCCGAGGGGCGGTCTCCACCGGAGGCCGCCCCTCGATCGCGTCCCGACCCACATCCACCGGCCGGGGCCGCGCACCGATTCTTGGTACGCCGGTGGTCGTGAGACGACCACGCGCGTTCCAAGAACTGATCCGCCCCAGTTCTTGGTACCAACGTGGTCGCAGAACGACCACCGGCGTACCAAGAACCGATGAGGTCTCGGGTCAGTCGATGGCGCGGCGGCCCTCGAGGGCGCGGCCGAGGGTGAGCTCGTCGGCGTACTCGAGGTCGCCACCGACCGGGAGCCCGCTGGCGATGCGGGTCACGGTGAGCCCGAGCGGGGTGAGGAGCCGACCGAGGTACATGGCGGTGGCCTCGCCCTCGATGTTCGGGTTGGTGCAGAGGATGACCTCGGTGACGCCCTCGGGCTCGATGCGGCCGAGGAGCTCCTTCACCCGAAGCTGGTCGGGGCCGATGCCCTCGATCGGGCTGATGGCCCCCTGGAGCACGTGGTAGCGGCCCTTGAACTCGCCGGTCTTCTCGACGGCGACGAGGTCCTTGGGCTCCTCCACCACGCAGATCGTGTGGCCGTCGCGACGGTCGTCGGCGCAGATGCCGCACAGCTCGCCCTCGGACAGGTTGAAGCAGCGACTGCACCACGCCACCCGGTCCTTGGCCTCCACGATCGCCTTGGCCAAGCGCATCGCGTCCTCCTTGGGCACCTTCAGCAGGTGGAATGCGATGCGCTGCGCCGACTTGGGGCCCACGCCGGGCAGCCGCCCGAGCTCGTCGATCAGATCTTGGACCGCGGCGGCGTAGGTGGCCATGGGGTCAGGCGCCGCCGAGCAGGCCGCCGAGGTCGAGCCCGTCGAGGTCGAGCCCACCGCTGGCGAGGCCCGCGATCCGCTCGCCCGCGTCTCGCAACGCAGCGAGGACGAGGTCCTGGAGCATGTCGACGTCGTCGGGGTCGACGGCATCGGGCGAGATGGCGACCGACTGGAACTCCCATGCCCCGGTGACCCCGATGCGCACCGCACCGCCGCCGGCGACGCCCTCCACCACGGTGGACGCGGCCTGCTCCTGGGCGGCCAGCAGCTGCGCCTGCATCTGTCCGGCGGTCTCCATCAGCGCGCCGAAGTCGAAGCCGCCGCCCCCGCCACCGCCGAAGAGCGCAGCCATCGGGTCGGCCACCTCAGCTGGATCGATGTCGCCGTGGTGCACCGCGTCGCGCACCTCGTCGGGCGAGACCGGCAGGTCGTCGTCGTGGTTCATCGGGTCTCCCTGCTCATCGTTCACTCCTCGAGGACCTCGCTCCCCGGAAACGCCTCGGTCAGCGCGGCGATGCCGCCGAGCGGCGCATCGGGCGCGTCGTCGAGGTCGTGCACGTCGACGCCGGCGAGGTGCTCGTCGGGGTCGTCGGAGGCCGGGGCCGAGGTCGGCCCGGCCGAGGGCGCGGACCCGCCTCCACCTCCGCCACCGACCTCGAAGCGCACCGTGACCGGCCCACCGGTGACGGCGGCGAGCGCGGCTTCGACGTCGGATCGCTTGCGCTCGCAGTTCTGGCGGTGGTGGTCGTTGTCGACCCGCACCACGGCCACGCCCCCATCGAGCGAGGTGAGCTCGGCGGACTGGAACATCGCCTTGGCCAGCCCCGAGAGCGACGGCAGCACCGAGTCGACCCACAGCGCCGAGAGCGGCGCGCCCCCCGAACCGGCAGCAGCGTTGGGGGCGGACGGCACCGGCGAGCCGCTGGCCGAAGACGGAGCGGGAGGCACGGCCTCGGTGGGGAGAGGCCCGGCCTCCGTGGGGACGGGCTCCGACACCTCGCCCGGAGACGGAGCCTCGGCGACCGGCTCGACTGGCTGAGCCGGTCCGGGGTCGCTCGGTTCGACGGACTGGGCGGGCGACGCCGCTACCGCAGGAGGTGAGGCCGAAGCGGGCGCTTCGGTGGGCGATGCGGGCGACGACGGCGCGGGGGCCGGCGGCGGAGGCGGGGTGGATGGCGACCGCGGCGCGGGAGCGGTGCCACCAGCGCGCGCCGCGCGTTGCGCGGCCAGCTGGGCACGGGCCGCTGCGGCCGGGCCCTGACGTCCACCACCCCCATCGCCACCGCTCGGTGGGGTGGGTTCCGACGCGGGCGGAGCAGCAGCGGCCGCTGCGGAGGCGGGGGGCGCGGGCGACGACGACGGCGCGGGCGAGGGGGTCGACCGTGACGGGGCCGGCGCACCGGAAGGGGCGTTCGACGCCGGAGGCCCCGGCTGCGGTGCCGCACCGTTCGCCAGCGCAGCTTCGAGCTTGGCGACCCGGGCGAGGAGACCGTCGAGCGAGGTGTCGGTGTCGGTGCGGGTGATCTTCACCAGCGCGACCTCGAGCGGGATGCGCGGGTCGGGCGCTTGGCGGATCTCGATCAACGCTTCGCCCACCGCCTCCAGCGCCCGAGTGGTCGCTCGGTCGCCGAGCTGGTCGGCCCACGCCTGCACCCGTTCGAGCTCGCCGGGCGGGAGGTGCCCGACCGGCGCGCCCATCCGGAGCAGGAAGACGTCGCGCAATCGGTCGAGGAGTCCCTCGCCGAGGGTTCGGGGGTCACGACCAGCGGCCATCGCTTCGGCCACCGCGACGAGGGCCGCGCCGGTGTCGCCGGCAGCCACCGCATCGACCAGCGCGACGAGCGCATCGCCATCGTCGAGCACCCCACCGGCGGCCACCACGCGCTCGAGGGCGGACAGCGTGTCGCGAGCGGAGCCGCCGCCTTCGCGCACCACGTACTCGATCGCGGCGTCGTCGACCTCGAGGCCGGCGTCGTGGATCACCCACCGGACGTGCTCGGCGAGGTCTTCCGCACCGAGCAGGCGGAACTCGTAGTGCTGGGTGCGGCTGCGGATGGTGGGCAGCACCTTGTGGGGGTCGGTGGTGGCGAGCACGAACACGACGTGCGGCGGCGGCTCCTCGAGCGTCTTCAGCAACGCCGCAGAGGCCGCGGCCGAGAGCATGTGGACCTCGTCGAGGATGTACACCTTCGTGCGCCCGGGGGAGCCGAGCGCCACGCGGCTGATGAGGTCGCGCACCGCTTCGACGCCGTTGTTGGAGGCCGCGTCGAGCTCCTGGACGTCGTAGCTGGTGCCGTTGTCGATGGCGACGCAGCTCTCGCAGGTGCCGCACGGCTCGCCGTTGTCGAGGTGGTCGCAGTTGAGCGCCTTGGCCAAGATCCGCGCCGTCGACGTCTTGCCGGTTCCCCGGGGACCGCTGAACAGGTACGCGTGGCCGACGCGCTCCTCGCGCACCGCGTTGCGCAGGGCGCGGACCACCTGCTCCTGGTCTCGAACATCGCTGAAGCGGCGCGGCCGGTAGCGGCGGTAGAGCGACTGGTACGCCATCGGCGCCACCCTACCGATCCCCGGCAACGCTCGTTCCGGGGCACGTCAGGGGCGCCTTCGGTACCGTGCGGCCATGGCAGGACGAGCCCGCAGGGCGATGGCGGTGGTGGCGGTGGCTGGGCTCGCGGTGGCGGGATGCAGCTCGGATGGGGGCGACGATGGCGAACGCTCGGCGGGTGCGAGCACCACCTCCGCCGCAGCGACCACCACCGCGCCGATCGACTGGCCCACCCCGACCCTCGTGGAGGGCGACTGCCCCATGCCCACCGACGAGGTCGAGCTCGAGGTCACCTGCGGCACGGTGGAGGTGCCCGAGGATCGCCTCGACCCCGACAGCCGGATGATCACGTTGGCGGTGGCGCGGATCCACTCGTCGTCCGCCACACCGAAGCCCGACCCGGTGGTGCAGCTCGAGGGCGGGCCCGGGTTCGCCAGCCTCGAGGACGTCACCGGCTACGCCCGATCGAAGGTGCTCGAGGAGCGCGACTACATCCTCTGGGACCAGCGCGGCACCGGCTTCTCGGATCCGAACCTCGACTGCACGGAGACGAACGAAGCCGTGTGGGACATCTTCGCCACCACGGACCCACCGGAGGAGGAAGCGAAGGTCATCGAGGACTCGCTGCGCGAGTGCCGGGCCCGCGTGGTGGCCGCTGGGGCCGAGCTCGACGGCTACGACACGACCCAGAACGCGGCGGACCTCGCGGACCTGCGCGTGGCGCTCGGCGTCGACGAGTGGAACCTCCGAGGCATCTCCTACGGCTCGGCGCTCGCCATCGAGACGGTCCGCAGCCACCCCGAGGGAATCCGGTCGGTGCTGCTCGACTCCATCGTTCCGCCCGACAGCGGCTTCGGCGCCCTCGGCCGGGGGCAGAGCGCGCTTCGTGCGTACCAGGCGCTCTACGACGCCTGCGCCGACGATGCCGACTGCACAGCGAAGTACGGCGACCTCCACGCGCTCTTCACGAAGGCCGCTGACCGCCTCGACGAGACGCCCTTCGAGACCCAGGTGGTCGACCCGACGACCGGCGCGGAGCGCCCCGTCCGCATCACCGGCAGGGACCTGTGGGCGGGCCTGTTCAACGCGCTCTACGACGAATCGCTCATCCCGCAGCTGCCGGCCGCTGCCAAGGCGATCTCGGAGGGCAACAACGCGATCGTGGACCTGATCGCCCAGGACGGCATCCCGTTCGCGGCGGGCCAGCACGAGGCGATGACCGCGTCGGTCACCTGCGCTGACCGCGCCCACCTCCTCGATGCCGCCGAGTTCGAATCGTTCGCGGCAGCGCACCCCGAGCTCGGGTCGCTCCTCTACCTGATGGTGCCCGAGACCGGCTGCGAGGAGTGGGACGTCGACCCTCAACCCGAGGCGTTCAACGACGTGCTCCAAGGCGACGATGTCGACGTGCCGATCCTGCTGATGGCCGGCCAGTTCGACCCGATCACCCCGCCCGAAGGGTCGAAGCGAGTGGCCGACGCGCTGGGCGAGCCCCTCCTGCTGTTCCCGAACGCGGGCCATGGGGCGGTGAGCTCGAGCGAGTGCGCCCGCAGCATCTGGCTCGCGTTCCTCGACGATCCCACCGTCGAGCCCGACACGTCGTGCATGGCCGACCTCACCCCACCGACCTTCGCCTGAGCTCACGCCGCGCTGGCCTGAGACAGATCGGGCCCACCCCGGCCCACCGGCGTGGGAGGTCGGGAGGCGGCGCGGCTATCGTGGACGGGTCCGCACCCGCAGGTGGCGGCCGGGTCCTGTGCATCCACAGCCCGTGAACCGGGTCAGGGCCGGAAGGCAGCAGCTCTCAGCGGAGTCTGAGGAGTGCCGCAGACCGCCCGGTCGCCTCCTGCGGGTGTGTGGCGAACTGGGAGAGGTGCGAGAGCGGCCGAATCGGCACGCTTGGAAAGCGTGTGAGGGGCAACCCTCCGTGGGTTCGAATCCCACCCTCTCCGCTCAATCGCCGAGCGAACATGCCACTCCCTCGACCGGGCGCGACCCGACCCGAATGGCACTTCGATGGTAGTCTAATGCCATGAAGACCACGATCGACAGCGCCGGCCGACTGGTCGTGCCCAAGGTGCTCCGCGACCGGCTAGGGCTCAAGCCAGGATCGGCGGTCGACGTCAGCCTCTACGGGGCCGGCCTGCAGATGGTCGCGGTGAGTCGCACGGCGCGCGTACGAAAGGTCCGCGGCGATCTCGTCGCAGAGTCCGAGACCGTCATCACCGACGAGGACGTGTTCGCGCTCCTCGATGCTGACCGACGGTGACGCTGGCGGTCGACACGAGCGCCGCGGTCGCGCTCCTCATGTCCTCCCATGTCGCGCATCGCGTCGTCCGACGCCACTTGCGTGGACAAGATCTGGTGCTGACCCAACACTCGTTGGCCGAGACCTACAGCGTGCTCACCCGCCTGCCCGGCGACGCTCGCGTCGCGCCGGCCGACGCCGTGCGGCTCATCCACGGGAACTTCGGGCCACCCGCGCTGCTGCCGGCCGCCACTGCTGGCGCCGTGCCCGAGGTGCTCGCCGAGCTCAACATCGTTGGCGGGGCCGTGTACGACGGCCTCGTCGGGCTGGCGGCCAACGCCCACGATCTCACCCTCGCGACCCGGGACCTTCGAGCAGCGGCGACCTACGACGCCCTGGGCGTCGACGTGCTCGCGATCCCCGACGACAACGTCTGACGATCGGCTGACGACGGCCCCGTCGGCACCTGCTGCGACCGAGGCCGGGTCAGGGCGGAGGTGCCGCATCCGAGGGTGGAGGCAGCTCGACCACCTCCCCTTCGCGGAGCTCGACGAGGCCGACGATCGGCTGCTCGTCCGAGGGCTCGCACGCCACCAGCTCGACGCCGGTGGTGCGGCCCTCGGGTCGGTCGAGCCGCACGAGCACCGAGCCCGTGCCCGGCGCCGCGGACAGCACGACGCGCTCGACCCCCTCACCGTCGACCACGACCACCCGTCGGGTGACGACGATGCGGGCCAGCGCATCGAGCCGGGCCTCGAGCTGAGCCACACGGTCGGCGAGGGAGGAAGGGTCGGTCATGGCAGTACCTCGGGAACGAGACGTGGTCCGCTGCTTCCTCCCCACCCCACGGCCTCCGACGACCGCGCAAGCGAGCTGTCCACGACCGTAGCGACGGCCCCTGACAACGAGCCGAGCACGAGGCGGTCGCGCTGACGGCCGTGCGTGCGCCGACCGAGCGATCGAAAGGGTGCAGGCACAGTGACCTCCGTGCGAGCGGGCGAAGCTGGCGCGCCGATCTCGGCACGGGGGTGACCACCGACGCTACCGCACGATCGCCCCTGACAGGATGGATCGTCTCTGGACGATTGGTCTTCGCCTGACGTGTCATGTCGTCGTGACGCCGAGCGCTGCCCCGGACCCCCGCGACCCCGAGATCGTGGCCTTCGGCGCCCGAGTTCGCCACCTGCGGGTCGAAGCGGGCATGACCCAAGAGGAGCTCGCGGCCGCGTCGGACCTCCACTGGACCTACATCGGCCAGATCGAGCGCGGGAAGCGGAACCTGACCTACAAGAACGTCCTGCGGATCGCCCGCGGCCTGGGCATCAGCCCGTCGGAGCTGGTGGCGGTGTGACCCCGGGCCCCGCTTCGGGCGCCACCGGGAACAGGCGTGCGGGAAGGAGCGCGGCGACCGCCGTGGATCGGTGCGCGAGCACCGGGCTGACCACCGCGAGCACGAGGACGTAGACCGCGACGAACGGCCCCAGACGGGAGTCGAGGCCGGCATCGGCGGCGAGGGTGACGAGGATCAGCGCGAACTCGCCACGAGCGGCCACCGAGGTGGCGATGTTCGCCGCGGCCAACCGACCGAGCCCGTTGATGCGAGCGGCGCCGATCGCGGCCGCCAGGGCGAGCACCAGCGTCACGGCGATCGCGGCCACCACGGGGACCACGACATCCCCGACCCGGCCGACGTCGATGGTGAGCCCGAAGGTGAAGAAGAACAGCGCGGCGAACGCATCCCGAAGCGGCCGCACCTGGCGTTCGATCCGATGGGCCACCGCGGTGCCCGCGAGCACGAGCCCGGCCATGAATGCGCCGATCGCGTCGGAGACCCCGAGCTGGTACGCGACCCCAGCCACGAGGAACGCGAAGCCCACGAACAAGACCACGAGCAGCTCGTCGCTCTTCGCGGTGACCACTCGGCCGATCACCGGCCCTCCCCAACGGGCGATCGCGGCGAGGACGAGCAGGAACGCGAGCGCCCGCACGAACAGCAGCGCCCCCTCGCCGAACGAGTCCGCCTTGCCGAGGACGGGTGCCAGGGCGGCGAGGTAGAGCGCGAGGAAGAGGTCCTCGATGACGATGATGCCGAGGATCAACCTCGTCTCGGGGTTGGCCAGCCGGTGGAGCTCGACGAGCAGCTTCGTGACGATGGCCGACGACGAGATGCCCGTCGCCCCGGCGATCACCAGGGCCTCGCTGGTGCCCCAGCCGATGGCGAAGCCGAGCAGGAGGCCGCCACCGAGGTTGAGGCCGAGGTAGAGCCCGGCCGAGCTCAACAGGCGCTTGCCGCCACTGGTGAGGTCCTCCACCGAGAACTCGACCCCGAGGTAGAAGAGGAGGAAGATCAACCCGAACGCGGCCAGCAGCTCGAGCTCCTCGGGGTGCTCGAACAAGACGATCCCGGGGGTGTGCGGGCCCACGACGATCCCGGCCAGCACGAAGAGCGGGATGGTGGGAAGCCCGACGCGCGCACCCGCTCGCGCGAGGAGCCCGCTCAGGAGGAAGGCGACGCCGAGGACGACGAGGTCTTCGCCCATCAGCCGGTCCCCGCGAGGAAGCGCTCGAGCGCGGCCCGCTCCTCGGCCCGACACGCGACAACGAGCTCGTCGCCGGCCTCGAGGCGCTGGTGCGGATCAGGATCCACGACCGGGACCGAGCCCCGCAGGATGGCCACGATCGTGACGCCGGTGCGCTTGCGGAACTCGAGCTCGGCGATGCTGCGCCCGACGGCCGGCCCCCCGGCGGGCACCGTGACCCAATCGAGCTCGAGCCCGCCCAGCACCGCATCGGCCCGAGCGAGCAGCTCGGGCCGGACGAGGAAGTGGCCGCTGGCGAGCATGCCGAGCGACCGAGCCGAGGTGGCGTCGAGCACGGTCGTGGTGCCTTCGACGTGCAGCTCGATGGTTCCGTCCTTCAAGCGGATCACGGTGACGGGCCGGCCGGACTCGTCGAGGAGATCGAGCCGGTGACCGACCGCGGGCAGGCGTTCGGGGACGGGGACCGACGCGGGCGTCGGGGGATCAGCGGGGGTGGGCACGAGTGGGCTGCTCCAACGGTCGAGGGGCGCGCGGCCACCGGTCGGACGAGGTGGGCTCGATCACGATCAGGGTGCCGGGGGCTGCCTCCGCGATCGGCCCAGGGGCGCCGTCACGACGAGGAACCCCGTGGTGCGCTGGCGCCATCGACCGAGGATAGTGGCGGCAGCCTTCGCCATCGGAAGGGGTTTCCGCGGCGCGAGGCGGGACCCGACTCCGACACACTGTCTCCATGCGCGCCCGACGAGCGGGGACCTCGGTGCCTCGGACCAGCGCGGGGCTGCTCCTGCACCGGGCTGGCGCCGAGGGCACCGAGGTCCTGCTCGTCCATCCGGGTGGACCGTTGTGGGCGCGCAAGGACGAGGGGGCGTGGTCGATCCCCAAGGGTGAGCACGGCCCCGACGAGGACCCTCTCGCGAGCGCCGAGCGCGAGTTCGCCGAGGAGCTCGGTGCCGCCCCACCGCCGTCGGCGAGCGACGACGTGGACCTCGGCGAGGTCCGCCAAGCCGGCGGGAAGGTCGTCCGGGCTTGGGCCCGGCGAGGCGACCTCGACACCACCCGGGTCACCAGCAACACCTTCGAGATGGAGTGGCCACCCCGGTCCGGCCAGCGCCGGGAGTTCCCGGAGATCGACCGGGCCGAGTGGTTCTCCTTCGACGCCGCACGGGCCAAGGCCAACCCGGCCCAGGGCGCGTTCCTCGATCGGCTCGCGTCCGCGCTCGCTCAACGTGACGCCACCTAGGCGATCAGCGACGAGCGCTCCTCGCCGGTGAGGACCACCACCGATCCGTTCCCGTCCTCGTGCGTCGCGAGGAGGTCCGCGAGGGTCGCCACGCGCCTGTCGTGGCCGAACCGCACCCCCGTCTCCTACCCTCGCCGGCGATGCCATCCCCCGCACCGACCGACGCGGAGCTCGCAGCCATGGGCCAGGCGCTCGAGCTCGCCCGAGCCGCCGCCGAGCGCGGGGAGGTCCCGGTCGGGGCCGTGGTCCTCGTGGGTGGCGAGGTGGTCGCGGCCCGGGCGAACGAGCGAGAGGCATCGGGCGACCCCACCGCGCACGCGGAGGTGCTCGCGCTGCGCGACGCCGCGCGGGCCGTCGGCGAGCGCCGCCTGCACGCGGCCACCCTCGTGGTGACCCTCGAGCCGTGCCCGCTCTGCGCCGGCGCCGTGTGGGCTGCCCAGGTCGGTCGGGTGGTGTACGGCGCGGCCGACCTCAAGGCCGGCGCGATGGGTTCGCTCTACAACCTCGCGGTCGACCAGCGCCTCAACCACGAGACCGAGGTCATCGGTGGTCTCCGAGGCGACGACGCGGCCTCGCTGCTCTCGGACTTCTTCGCACGACGGCGCTGAGCGGCCCCGGCGCGGCGCCGCTGAACGGCCTGGGAGGTCACCGACGGGTCCGGCTATCGTCGGAGCCGGAGGGTTGCCAGAGCGGACGAATGGGACGGTCTCGAAAACCGTTGTGGTTGCAAGGCCACCGTGGGTTCAAATCCCACACCCTCCGCCAAGCGAACGGCCCGGGCTCAACGCCCGGGCCGTCGTCGCGCTGAGGCCGAAGCGTCGCCGCGGTGCAGGAGCCATCCGTCGCTCAGCGGCCGCCCACGGTGTCCGCGCCGTACCGCTCGATGGCCCCGTCGAGGTCGAGCGGGTAGGTGCCCATCTGCTCGCTGCCGGTGAGCTGATCACCGGGGACCACCCAGCAGACCTCGAACTCGAGGCCGTCGGGATCCTTCGCGTAGAGGCTCTTGGTGGTGACGTGGTCAGAGGCGCCCACGAGGGCACCGACGCGCTGGAGGTTCGCGCCGACCTCGGCCAGGTCGGCCAGGGTCCCGACCTCCCACGCGAGGTGGTAGAGCCCGACCGTCGTACGGCCGGCGGCCGATGGACCAGCGCCCTCGCCGATCGAGAAGAACGCGATGTCGTGGTCGTTGGTCGAGTCGGGCGCTTGGAGGAACGCGCCCCCGGGGAGCTCCGCGACCGTGCGGAAGCCGAGGACGTCTCGATAGAAGTCGGCGGTGCGCTTCGCGTCTCGGACGTAGAGCACGGCGTGGTTCATGCGCTTGATGGCCATGGCGGGCCTCCTTCGGGGCGATGATCGCATCGACGCCGTCGGTGCGCACGGGAGGCGGGAGCCCGGCGCACCGACGGTGCCACTTGGGGGGAGCTTGGGGGGATCGTCGGGACGAGCGCCTCAGGCGTTGGCGAGCTGCTCGGCGGGCTGCAGCACGGCCTCGACCTCGAGGAACACCTTGATCTCGTCACCGACGACGACGCCGCCGCCGTCCATCGGGATCTCGAAGTCGACGCCGAACTCCTTGCGAGAGATCTTGGTCTCGGCCGAGAAGCCGGCCCGGGTGCCGCCCCAGGGATCGGGGTGCACGCCGTTGAACTCGAGGGAGAGGACGACGGGCTTGGTGGTGCCCTTGATGGTGAGGTCGCCGGTGACCGCGAAGTCGCTCCCGTCGGCCTCGACCTTCGTGGAGGTGAAGGTGAGGTTCGGGTAGGTCTCGACCTCGAAGAAGTCGGCCGAGCGGAGGTGACCGTCTCGCTGGGCGTCGCGGGTGTTGATCGAGTTGAGGTCGACGGCGGCGGCGACCGACGACTCGAGCGGGTCGTCACCGATGGTGAGGGTGCCTTCGAAGGTCTCGAAGTTGCCCTTCACCTTGGAGACCATGAGGTGGCGGACGCTGAAGCCGACCTCCGAGTGCGAGGGGTCGATCGTCCAGGTGCCGGCGGGGATCTCGGGGGTGCTCATGGGGGCTCCTTCAATGAAGATTGGATGGTTGAACTTGCAATCACTCTACCAAACCTCGTTGAAGAATCAACCATTCCCGAATCCTTGGCTAGGCTGGAACCCATGGCCGGACTCACCGACCCCGCCACCGCCGTGCCGTGGCTCGACGAGGCAGAGCAAGACGCGTGGCGAGCGTTCATCACCGGGAGCCGGCGCCTCCTCGAGCGCCTCGACCAGGATCTCAAGGCGCTCGGGCTCAACCACGACGACTACGGCGTGCTGGTCGCCCTCTCGGAGTCTGCGGGCGACCGGATGCGCATGGCCGAGCTGGCGGAGGTCTCCGTCGAGTCGCGCAGCCGCCTGTCGCACCACATCGGCCGCCTCGAGGCCCGAGGGCTCGTCACCCGCGAGACGTGCCCCACCGACCGTCGGGGCACCTGGGCGGTCCTCACGCCCGAGGGCCGCGAGATGATCGAAGCGCTCGCCCCCCACCACGTGGCCGGTGTGCGGCGGTACCTGCTCGACCAGGTGAGCGCCGAGGAGCTCACCGTGCTCGGAAGCGTGTTCGCCCGGATCGACCTCGCGCTCCGAGGCGACACGGAAGCCTGCGGCCCCGACACCGGGGTGTCGCCCTCGTAGCAGTCGATGCCGGTGGAAAACGACGATGGACCCGCCGAAGCGGGTCCATCGTTGCGATCGGAGATCGGGCGATCAGGCGGGGCAGCCACCGCCGGGGTTGGCCCGGCCGGAGAGGCGCCACGGCGCCCAGCCATCGCCATACGCCTTGTAGTTCTTGTACGACAGCAGCTTGGCTGCCTCGGCGTTCTTGTACGGGTCCTTCATCTCGGAGAAGTCGTAGCCGAGCTCGTTCTTGATCCACGTCGCGTGGAGCGGCATCAGCTGGAAGAGACCCGTGGCCCCACTCGACCGGTTCACGGCATCGGCCTGGAAGTTCGACTCGCGCTCGACGATCCGCTCGGCGCAGGCGGCGTTGCTCCCCCAGTTGTCGGCGATCGCCGCCTTGGCGATGGCCTCGGGCGTGCAGGCCGTGGTGGTGATGGCGATGCCAACGAGGGCGAGCAGCCCGATCGAGAGCTGGATCGCCTTTCGGCTCCGGCGCACCGCTCGCTTCGGCTCGGCCTCAGCGGTGGCGGTGTGGGCGGGGCTGGTCACGTCGGGGAACTCCTCGGTCGGCGGACCCGACCCCACTCGGTTGCGGGGGCCGACGGCGGCACGGAGGCCGCTCGGCACCGGGACCGACCCGCCGAAGCGAGGTCGTGATGCCCCGGACGGGCGATCGGTCGAGGCACACCTTGTCGCATCCGTAATGGAAATGCAACAACCGACCCGGTGATCGACGCATTCGACCCCCCAGCTACACACGATGGGCACGATCACCATGACAGATCGGTGACGGCTGACCAGCCGCGATGTGGCAGCCAGTTCGGCACTTGTGCCCCGCTGCCGCCTGGTGTGACGTTCGACCTTTTCCCGTCGAGCGCGACCGAAGTGCCGTCCAGCGGTGCCCGACCCACCCCTTTGCGGCACGAGCGCATCCCCCGCGCCGCAAAGGAAGGAGGGCCCCACCGTGACGGTGGAGCCCTCCAGCGGCGGAGAGGGTGGGATTTGAACCCACGGACGGGTTGACCCCGTCACCTCCTTAGCAGGGAGGCCCGATCGGCCAGACTCCGGCACCTCTCCAGTGCGTGGGAGATCGTACACAGCCCGACGTCGTGCGCCCGCCTACGATCTCGAGCGGAGCGGTGGCAGAGCGGACGAATGCACCGGTCTTGAAAACCGGCGGCCCGCAAGGGCCCGAGGGTTCGAATCCCTCCCGCTCCGCTCGGATGATTCTGGAGGTCCACCAAAGCGCGTTGACCTGCGCTTTGGTGGTCTCCAGGTCCCCGGTGGTCCACAGAAGTTCCTAGGATGTTGGTCCCGGGTTGGTCCCGAGCCTTGGTCAGGGCGGGTCCCGGGGCCACCTCTGGAGGTTCCGATGGCAGACAAGCCCAAGCGCAGCGGACGGAAGCCCACCCCGAAGCGCCGCACCGAGAGCGACGGCACGGTCCGGGTCTACGGCAAGGCCGGAAACGGCGAAGGGTCCGTCTACTGGAGCCCGGGAGCGCAGAGGTGGGAGGCGAAGGCGTACCACCCGCTGCTCGGCAAGCGGATCAAGCGCACCGGCTCGACCCGGGAGGCGGCCCTGCAACGGCTCAACCAGGCGCTGGCGGATGCCGAGGCGAGTCGGCGAGGCCCGCTCGGCCCGAACCCCACCTTCTCGGCGCTGCTCGACTACTTCGTGACCAAGGTGAGCGCTCCCCGGGTGGCCGCCACGACGATGACCACCTACAAGAAGCAGGCGACGACGCTGGCCGCGATGGCAGGCAGCCGCCCGGTCCGGGCCTGGGGCAAGGCCGACGCCCAGGTGCTCACGACCGACCTGTTCGAGAAGCACTCCCACGACTACGCGACGGGCTGCAAGCGGCTGGCTCGCCGGGCGATGGGCGAAGCCATCGACCTAGGCTACCTCGTGTCCAACCCGTTCGACCGCGTGAGCACCCCTCACCGCCCCGAGCGGACCTTCCGCACCCTGGGGCTTGAAGACCACCGGAAGCTCGTTAGGGAGGCGCTCGAAGGTGAATACCGCCACGGTGTGGCGGTCGCCCTGCTCTTCACCAACGCCTTGCGGGTTTCGGAAGTCCTCGGGCTCCGTTGGGAGGACATCGACTTCGACAAGGGCACCCTCACGATCGCTCGATCGGTCGCCTACCTGGACGGCCACGGACCTCTCGTGAAGGACCCCAAGACCAAGGCCACCAAGGGCGAGCGCCACTTGCCGAAGATGCTCCATGCCCCCTTGCGGAAGCTCCACAAGCAGCAGCTGGAGCGCCGCCTCGCCCTCGGTCCGTACCTCGACCCGGAGGGCGACGGCTTCGTGTTCGTCGGAACGCGGGGCCAGCTCGTCAACCGGCAAGCGATCAGCAAGGAGATCCGGCGTGTCTGCGAGGGAGCAGGGATCGATCCCACCGGAATCGCCACCCACACGGGGCGCCGCACCTTCATCACCAACGCGTACCAGGACGGTCTGAGCCCCGATGACATCGCAGCGGTCGTCGGCCACGCCGATCCGAACACCACGCGCGGCTACGTCCAGAGCTTCGGGAACCGGCCGCACGAGGCCGCTCGGCGCATCGCGAATCTGCTGGCAGGGGACGAGACATGACGACCTCTGGCGCATCTCCCCACCAGCCAACTCCGCGCCCAGCCCTCCAATAGGCTCCGCCGTGTGGACTTAGTGAGGTCGAAGCAGCGGGTGGCTGACCACGGGGAGGTGTTCACTCCGGCGTGGATGGTCGAATCAATGCTCGATCTCGTGAGGGAGGAGACCGAGCGGATCGACTCCCGCTTCCTCGAACCAGCGTGCGGTAGCGGGAACTTCCTAGTTCAGGTCCTTCGCCGCAAGCTCGCCGCAGTCGAGCTTCGGTTCGGCCGGTCCGACTTCGAGAAGCGCCACTACGCCCTGCTCGGCCTCATGTGCATCTACGGGATCGAACTGCTCGACGACAACATCACCGAGTGCCGCGACAACCTCCTCGAGATTTTCGCCGACTACCTCGGCGTCGACGAGACGGACCACTTCTACCGAGCTGCGTCGAACGTCTTGTCGCAGAACCTCATTCACGGTGACGCGCTCACGATGCGGACGACCCTCGACGAGCCGATCGTCTTCGCCGAGTGGGGCTACCTGGGCAAGGGCAAGTTCCAGCGGCGTGACTTCCGGCTCGACGTCCTCACGCAGTCCGCCGCGTTCAGTCAGGAGGGCACGCTCTTCGCCGAGCTCGGCAAGCACGAGATCTTCACGCCTACCCGGACCTACCCGCCGCTGACCGTCCGAGAGCTCGCCGCATGAGCACGACACAAGCAGCCTTCGCGCTACGTGGCCGCAATCCCGACGTGCTGACGTGCATTGCAAACCTGTCCAACGACGAGGTCTTCACCCCGCCCGAACTCGCCAACCAGATGCTCGACCTCCTCGCTCAGGCGTGGGCGGCCGACAACGATGGCGCAGATATCTGGACGAATCCGAGCGTGCGGTTCCTCGACCCGTTTACGAAGTCCGGTGTCTTCCTCCGCGAGATCACGCGCCGTCTCACCGGAGGGCTGAGGGACGCGATCCCAGAACTGGAGGAGCGGGTCGACCACATCCTGACCAAACAGGTCTTCGGAATTGCCATCACGCACCTCACCAGCCTGCTGGCGCGCCGGAGCCTCTACTGCTCGAAATGGGCCGACGGCCCGCATTCGGTCGCCAAGTCGTTCGGCGACCCCGACGGCAACATCTGGTTCGAGCGGATCGAGCACACCTGGGTCGGTGGCACCGACAGGGTCCTGACTGCCGACGGGGACGGCAGTCCAGTCGAGAAGACGAAGGACGGCAAGTGCAAGTACTGCGGGGCCAACCAGCGCGACTACGACCGCGGCAATCTCCTAGAGACGCATGCCTACGCATTCATCCACACAGACGACACCAAGGCTCGCATGGCTGAGCTGTTCGGAGAGCAGATGCAGTTCGACGTCATCATCGGCAACCCTCCGTACCAGTTGGGCCAGAGCGGCGGTGAAGCCGTCGGCAACTTCGCGATGCCCATCTACCAAAGGTTTGTTCAGGCTGCTAAGCAGCTTGAACCTCGGTACGTCATCATGGTCACTCCGTCTCGGTGGTTTGCAGGCGGCCGTGGTCTGGACGACTTCCGAAGGGAGATGCTCGGCGATCGCCGGATGCGGGCCTTGGTCGACTTCCCAGACTCCCGGGAGGCCTTTGCTGGCGTCGATATCGCTGGCGGAGTCTCCTACTTTCTCTGGGACTCAGGCTGGGACGATAAGTGCGAGGTGGCGACAATCTCGAACGATGTCATCAGCCCGAAGCTCCGCCGATATCTCGACGCCTACGATGTACTGGTTCGAAGCAACGTGGCGGTCCCCATAGTCGAACGCGTCCTCAGGAGTGGCGCAGACGATGCCTTCGAAAGCCTGGCTAGTCGAGTGTCGCCGATTCAACCGTTCAGCATCCGGACGAACTTCCGAGGTGCGGAAACGCCGGAAGGAATGGCTGATCCTGTGCTCATCTACCAGGCAGGCGGTACCGGCTACATCGAGCGCGAAGCGATTCCGCGGAACGTCGAGTGGGTCGACGAGTGGAAGGTCTTTCTTTCGGCGGTTGCGAGTGATCACGGCGGACAGGCCGACAAGAGCGGAATGCGTCGGGTGTTTTCTCGGATCGAGGTCGGCGGGCCCGGCACCGCCTGCACCGAGACTTTTCTCGTTGCCGGTCGGTTCGGCACCGAGGCCGAAGCGGTCAACTTCACCTCATATTTGCGCTCAAGGTTCGTCCGATTCCTTGTCTCGCTCCGCACGAATACTCAGCATCTATATAGCGATCGATTCGCCTTTGTACCCGACTTGCCCATGGACCATGCCTGGACCGACGCGGAGCTGTACGCGAGATACGACATCGTGGATGAGGAGATCGAATATATCGAGTCAGTCATCCGGCCCATGACGACGCCCACAGCAGACGATGAGTAGGTCCATCGAGGAAATCCTCACCCCAAGGCCAGAGGTACGGCTTCGCATCTACGCGTGGACTCCAGATGATCCTCCGGCCGCTTACGCAGGCTTGATCAAGGTGGGGCAGACCACCCAAACCGATGTAAACCTCCGTATCAGGCAATCCCAGGGCCAGATGCAGCAGGGCTACACGCTCCACGTTGATACCCTCGCTGAACGTGAAGACGGAACGCTGTTCCGCGACCACGAGGTACGGCAGCGCCTCCTCGATAAGGGATTCGAGAACGTCATCATCGGAGCCTCGCGGGAATGGATGCGTTGCACCCCCGAGGACATGAAGACGGCAGTCACCGAGTTGCGAAAGGGGCTTCGCCTCACGGGAACGCATCACGAGACGTTCCCGATGCGTCGCGAGCAGGCCGAGGCCGTGGATAAGACACACGCCTACTTCCTGTCCCTGTGGGCCGAGGACATGCACGCCGTTCCCCGCTTCCTGTGGAACGCAAAGATGCGTTTCGGCAAGACCTTCACCGCTTACCAGCTCGCCAAGAAGCTGGGCGCCAAGCGCGTGCTCGTCGTGACGTTCAAGCCCGCCGTGGAGGACGCCTGGCAGACCGACCTCGAATCGCACGTCGACTTCGACGGTTGGCAGTACCTCTCGCGGTCCTCCGGCAGTGACCCGACGCAGATCGACCCTGCCAAGGTCGTCGTCTACTTCGGTTCCTTTCAGGACCTGCTCGGCAAGGACGCCAACGGCAATATCAAGGCCAAGAACGAATGGCTCCACGTCGTGAACTGGGATCTCGTCATATTCGACGAGTACCACTTCGGCGCCTGGCGTGACACCGCCAAGGAGCTGTTCGAGGGCGAGGACGAGTCGGTCGCCAAGAAGGAGATCGGACGCGAGTACGCCGCGGGGCTCGGCACGGTCAATGAGGACCTGGGCGAGCTGTCCGAACAGGAGACGGAGTTCCTTCCGATCACCACGAGGGCGTACCTGTACCTGTCAGGCACACCGTTCCGGGCCTTGTCCACCGGTGAGTTCATCGAGGAACAGATCTTCAACTGGACCTACACCGACGAGCAGCGCGCCAAGGAGGCGTTCGCCGCGCAGCACCCCGACGAGTGGAACCCGTACGGGGCACTACCCCAGATGCGACTGCTCACCTACCAGATGCCCGACGAGCTGCTGGCGATCGCAAGCGCAGGCGAGTTTGATGAGTTCGACCTCCACGAGTTCTTCGCCGCCACCGGCGTCGGCGCGAGGGCGGAGTTCAAACACAAGAACGACGTCCAGAAGTGGCTGGACATCATCCGCGGCTCATACGCGCCGACACAGGTCGACAACCTCAAGCTGGGGAGCCAACGCCCGCCGTTCCCGTACTCCGACGTGCGGCTGCTGCCCTACCTCCAGCACTCGTTCTGGTTCCTGCCCAAGGTCGCCTCATGCCACGCGATGGCGAACCTGCTCGCCGAGAAGCAGAACACCTTCTGGCACGACTACGAGGTGCTCACCGTCGCAGGGACCGCCGCCGGTGTCGGCCTCGACGCCTTGCCGCCGGTACGCCAGGCGATCGGGAGCGGGTTTGAGTCGAAGACCATCACGCTGACCTGCGGCAAGCTCACCACCGGCATCACTGTCCCGCAGTGGTCGTCCATCCTGATGCTGCGCAACCTCCAGTCGCCCGAGACCTACTTCCAGGCAGCGTTTCGGGTGCAGTCACCCTGGTCGATCAAGAACCCCAACGGCGACAACCCGAGCGACGAAGAGATCCTCAAGCCCGCCTGCTTCGTGTTCGACTTCGCGCCCACCCGCGCACTGCGGCAGCTCTCCGACTACGCCATCGGACTGTCGCCGAACGAACCGAACCCCGAGAAGGCCGTCGAAGAGCTCGTCTCCTTCCTGCCCGTGCTCGCCTACGACGGCTCGCACATGACCCAGATCGACGCTGGCGGCATCCTCGACATCGCCATGGCCGGGACCTCAGCGACCTTGCTGGCCCGCAAGTGGGAGAGCGCACTGCTGGTGAACGTCGACAACGACACCCTGCGCCGCATCCTCGACAACCCCGAGGCCATGGCTGCGGTCGAGCGGATCGAAGGCTGGCGATCGCTCGGCGACAACATCATCGAGACCATCATCAACAAGAGCGAGAAGGTGAGGGAACTCAAGAACAAGGCCAAGGAAGGGGACCTCTCACCGAAGGAGAAGAAGGAGCTCACCGCCGAGGAGAAGGAGTTCAAGTCCAAGCGCAAGCTGGTGCAGGAGAAGCTGATCAAGTTTGCGACCCGCATCCCCGCCTTCATGTACCTCACCGACTTCCGTGAGAACACCCTCCAGGACGTCATCACGAAGCTCGAACCCGACTTGTTCCTCACCGTCACCGGCCTGACAGTCGAGGACTTCCACCTACTGGTGCGCCTCAAGGTCTTCAACACCGAACAGATGAACCAGGCCGTGTTCGCGTTCCGCCGCTACGAGGACTCAAGCCTCGCCTACACCGGGATCGACTCCCACCCTGGCCTCACCCACTACGGCCTCTACGACACGGTGGTCGCACGGGAAGAGGTCGACGTCTAGGAGAACCGGCCACAGGTGCAGGCCCGACCTCGGTTCCTCCCGCCGATGCCTTCCCCGTCGTGGGCGCTGGCGCGAGTTGCGGGCTACGAGTGGACCTCCGATCCAACCACGGACCTCGTCGCAATGGTCCACCGAGAACGCTCTAGGATTCCCGGCAGCCACACAGGCACCCTCGCCCCCGGACTTCGAGCCGGACGCAGCCTCGACGAGATGGACCCGCCGTAGCGCAGCGGGACCCGGACCCTCCAGCGAGGGTCCTTCGACACCGTGAGGTGCACCTGTGGCGACAACAAACCCCGCCGCTCTCCCGCAGTCTGAAGCGCTCCTGGCCGTCGGCGAGCACATTCGGCTCGCGTACGCCCCCGCTGAGGTGGCCGCCATTGTCGGTCTCAGCCGGAGCAAGGTCATGGCCCTGATCGCGTCGGGTGAGATCCCGTCCCTGAAGGTGGGCAGAGCGAGGAGGGTCCTCCACTCCGACGTGGTGGCCTGGCTCGACAGCCTCAAGCACTCCTGACCCGCACCATGCCAACGGCAGGCACCGTGGCGCAGCGGGGGATACCCGTGCGTGCTCCACCTCAGGATCCCTGGAATCGCAACCCGGGCCGAGCGCGGCGATCTCCACCGCGCCGGTTCGGCGACCAAGAGACCGGCCTGTCCGAGAGGGCGGGTGAACGGAGAACTCACGCAGCCATCCGGCCGAGCGCCGCGTGGCTTGCACGGGCTGACCACCTCCCGTGGGAACTGGTGGCGGGAAGCGACAGGCCGGTCAGCCCGACAGGAATCGTGGAGAGCGGTAGGGAGAGCTATGCCCAAACGAGGGTTGAAAGGTGACGGGAGCGCGTGGCGCCCAAGCGAGATGTGCAGTGCGCGCGGGTGCGCTCGACCGGCGTCGAAGGGGACAGGTGCCCGGGTTCGGGCCGCTGCTCCCGTCGTCGGTCTCTGCGTACCGCATGCGCGCGAGGCACGCGCTGGAGTCCGATTCACAGAGGCGGGGGATCGCCCTCGTGGCAAGCGCGGACCCAAGCGCCGGAGGCCCATCGACCTCGGCGACGGAACCACGCTGCTTCCCCTCTACGGGCCGAAGGGGACGCCAAGGTTCGCCGTCATCGACACAGCGGACCTCGCCCTCGTTGAAGCGCTCAAGTGGGTGGCAGAGCCCCGCGAGCGCACCACCTACGCCCGCTGCTCCACCCGCGGCCCACACTTCGGTGCTCGGTTGCATCAGTTCCTCATGGGAGCACCGCCGAACTACGGCGTGAGCGTGGACCACATCAACCGTGACGGACTCGACAACCGGCGTAGCAACCTTCGCTGGGCGACCCCGACCGAGCAGGCGGGCAACCGGAACCTACCGACGAGCCGAGTTTCCAGACAGAGCGTGTCGCGTCGCCGCCGCGCCAAGCGAGGAGCATGACGTGTATGGGCCTGACGCCATTGAGCGCCGACGATGCACGGCCTTGCGAGTCGATGGGCTCCCCTGCCGGGCCTGGGCTACCTGGGAGGACCCTGAGCAGCGCTGCCTTGCTCACGCGGGCCGCACCCACAATGGCCCGAACCCAAGCCCCGAACCTCGACGCCTCGGCCGAGCGGCCTACGTCCCATGCACCTGCCGGGCTTACGCCTGGCCGCACCGCCCGGCTGGCGGGCTCTGCCGCTGGCCGGAGGCTCCGACGCACCGGCTTTCTGTGCCACCGGGAACGCGGCGGCGATGGTGAGACGGACTCGGCCAACGCTGTCGGCGTAACCTGCGATCCGTGGCGGTGTTCCTTGCAACGGTCGGCCCCGACGCACTCGACAACTGGCGGCTTTGCAAGCGTGATGGTGTGTGGGGTGTTCGCGAACGCGGGCGCGGCGGAAAGACCGGAACGGCGAACGCACAGCGCGTCAAGGCTGGCGACACCATCTACGTCTGGCGCTCCAAAGGGCGTGACCGCCATGTGAGGAGCGGGATCTTCGCAAAGGCGGTTGCGCTGGGCGGCTTCCAGACCGTCGGCGGCGGGGCAGCGATTCCCTGGCCGGATAGAGCTGCATACCTGGGGTCGTTCCCGATCGACGTGCTCGCCGAGCTTGCCGAACCGGTCCCGGATCGGTTCGAGGGATTCGTCGGAGTGGAGTCAGGGATCGAGAACATCGCCCTGATCCACGGCTTCCGCGAGATCACGAACCCCGACACCATCGACTGGATCGAGCAGGCGTTCACTGGCTGAGCGAGGTCAGGCGTCCTCGTCGTCCGCGGATCGCAAGATGTCGATGAGCTGCCGGGAGATCAGGGTCCGCGTCGCTGCGTTGGACATCACGCCCATCGGCCCACGCAGCCAGTCCATGGCGAGCGTGCCACCACCGGGCAGCGTGATCTCAGCCGACTTCAAGGGCTCCATCTGGGACTTGAACGTGCCCGAGGTGTACTGCCGTCCGGCGTTCAGATCACACCGATGCTTCACCGCTCCGAACACACCGAGCATGATCTCGATGCCGATGGGCCGGACCAGGTTGTACTTCCCTCGGTCGTTCCATGCGACGGGCCAGACCTCGGAGATTGCCTTGAAGTACTCCTTCATGATCTCCGCCTGCTCGCTCGGGCTCTTGTTCGCAAGAACGCCACCGCTGCCCAGGTGAGGCGCCAGCCACTTCTTCAGGCCGGTGTTGGTGACCCACCACCCTTTGTCGCCGTCCATGACCTTGACCCGCCCCTTCAGCGGTGAACCCTCGTCGCTCCCGAGCTTCATCACCACGTCCATGACGGAGGAGTCGTCGGAGGGCAGATCCTTGATCTGGTAATAGAGCGAGAGCAGGTGAACGTCACTGACCTTGACCTGCTTGCTGTTGATGTCGGCGAAGATCTTCCCGCGAAGCGCCTCGTCCGCGTTGTAGATCGCGACGACCGGGAGGTCGTAGACCACCCCGTCGCTGTACTTGAAGCCTTCAAGGCGATGCTGCCCATCGAGGACGTAGGCGAACTTGCCGTCGGTCTCAGGGAAGTTGAGGACCTTGACGCCTTCGGTCCCGCCGTCGGTGATCTGTACATCCGAGGTCAACGAGACAACCACCGAGTTCGGGAGCAGCGACGTGGTGCCCTTGAGGTACGCGCCAATCGCCTTGGCCCGGCGGGCATCTACGATGCGCTGGATCTCGTCGGGGTCATCGTGGGACCGCGGGGTTACGTAGGCAATGCGATTGAGGACGTCACTCGCCATGCCGAAGCAGTAGAGCTCTCGCCCCTGCTGCTTCAGGACGACGGCACTTACAGCAAATCCAGCCACGGGCCGGTCACCTCCCGGTTGTTTGACTTCTTCAGATTGTGGTCGGCGCAGAGGAACTGAAGGTTCGGGCGCTTCGAGGAGCCGCCTCTTGAGGCTGGAACCACATGGTCGATATGGAGAACCACCTCAGGCGGGGCCCGATGGCAGTCGGCGCACTCCCACGGGACCTGCCAGAGCAGCTTCAGGTACTCCTCGTAGGGAACCGGGTCTCGGAAGTGCCTGTCGTGTTCGCCGCGCACCCGATCGAACAGGGCGACGAGATCATGGTCTGTCCACTTCCGACCCGTCTTCGACCGGAGGACGCCTCGAAAGACCTTGAGTGCGTCCGGCCGAGCGAAGAATCCCTCGCCACGGATCGTGGGGTCACTGCTGAGCACGGCCACGAGGTGCTCGGAGAGCGCCCATTCGAGGAACTCATGGAGGGACGATCGCTCAATGCCGAGCGCAGCGAGGAGCACTTGGACGCGATCAGTTGTCGCCTTGCTGCGTGCGCCCACGGCTCCCCCGGTCCGGCCTGGAGAGGAAACCTACTCATGGCGTGCGACGAGCGCTTCTGGAAGTCGGTTCTCATCCGTCGGGTCGCAACCGTCCGGCCAAGGAGGACTGAACTACCGTCGGCGAAATGTCGCCGTGGGCACGTGAGCTATCCACCATCGCCCCAGATGCCCCGACCTGGCTGGGCTCGCTCTTGGACCGCCCATGACGCCGGAATGGGCGCGGTATCTGGGCAAGGCGTTGTGGACGAACGGGCTGCGGCGGCACGGCACCAAGATCTCGCGCGATGCACACGCCTACGACCTGAGCAACTGATGGTTCAACTATCCGGCCAGGGCTGGCAGGAGGTGGCGATATGGCGTCCGTGCGCATGGTCTACGCCAGTGGACCAAGCTGTCGCACGAGTCGTGGAGATTCAGCCGCCAGTGGCGGCGGCGAGGCTGATCGAGACATGGGAGAGGTGCGATGGCAAAGCAGGGAGGATCGCTGGGCCGTGGCCGAAGGCTTCGCGGGGAGGTGCCTCCGGTGCCCTCGCCCAACTCGCTGACCGCTACGCAAGCGAAGGCCCAAGACCGGGCGCGCGAGCTCGTGGAGCTGACAGGCGGACGATTCGATGGACGCGGACAGGTGCCAGCGGACCACCTCGAAGACTTAATGGATCTATTCAACGAGTGGGCGAGAATCCACGGCGAACGCACAAGCGAAGGCATCTACTTCAATGGCCGCCCCGGCCTGTGGCACGCCCTCGACGAGCTGTACCCGCTTCAGGATCCGAACCGCTGGGATGCCTTGCGTCTTGCCGTCATCGAGCGCTTGCAGGCCAGCACTTGGAGTCGGCGACAGCCCCCACGGGGAAGCGCGTTCGACATCCGGCTCTGACGCTGTCTCGCGCGAGCGTTCGAGCGATCTTGGCCGGTCAGCCGCACAATCTGAGCCTTCCAGATGCGCGGGAGTCCGCGGGCCTTCGATGGCGGCACGAGGGTCCGTGCCGCTGGATGACCGCAGAACTCCTGTAGCGTCACCAATGACCCTGCGGCCTGGTCGGCCTGCGTGACGCCACGAATCCCACGGAGCCAATGGACGACGCACCTCGTTTCAGCAACCCTCCCGTCGCCGAGGTTGCGCTGGCGGTGCAGTTCGATCCGATTCCCGGTCTCCTCGCCGTTGACCTCGGCGCCGTCCGCGAGACCTTCGCCGCCACGTACCCGAAGGTGCGCCAGCAGCCACCTCTCCCACCAATGGCCCCTGGTCTCGGTCAGCCCGGCATACGGCTCCAGCTGCTCAACGCCCCGGAACTCCCTCGAACGTGGTTCCTCTCCGAGGACGACAGTCGACTTGTCCAGTTCCAGCCGGACCGCCTGGGGGTGAACTGGCGACGGCGCTCTGACGAGCCCTACCCGCACTACGAGACCATCCGTCCCGCGTTCGTTGAAGCGTGGGAGGGGTTGTGTTCAGCGCTGGCGACGATCGGCCGGGCAGTACCCGTTCCCACCGCCTGCGAGGTCCTGTACCTGAACCCAATCGAGAGCGGCGACGACGCAGGCTGGAACGGGTTCGGCCAACTCCAGAACGTGGTGGCACCCTGGTCCGGAGCGATGAGCGACGGCTTCCTCCCAGCTCCCGCCGAGATCCGACTGGCAACACGATTCCTGCTCCCGGATGACGCTGGCATCCTTGAAGTGGACGCGAACCCAGCTCAGCAACGAACTACCGGGGCAAGCGCCCTCATGCTCCAACTCCGGGCTGTCGGCAAGCCGCTCGGGGAGGACTTCGGCGGCGCGCTCAACTTCATGGACCTTGGTCACGATTGGATCATCCGAGCATTCGCGTCGCTCACTACGGAACAGATGCACGAACGATGGGGACGGGCTCATGACTGACTTGGCGATCGACCGCTACACCGACATTGGGACCACCACCGAGTGGGACTGGCCTCCAACCTTCGTGGCGCCTCAGACCCTCACCGAAGCGACCTTCCCCCGAAGGGCGCTTCGGCACAGTCGTCCCGACGCGTCCGCGTCCTGGGCAACTGACGGAGGCTTCTGGTTCGACACGATCACCCCCGAGGTGCCGGTGATCCACGTTGACCGCTCTACTGCGGCCCGAGCGTGGTTCATGCCGGTCCTGAAGGCGCTCGACGGCCTGTACGGGCTCCGGCCGAACTGGAACGGATACGGCGAGGCGCCCGTCGATCTCGTCAACGCGGCTCGCGTGATCTCGGTACTGGCGGCCACGGAATTCGATGGTCCTGCCCCTTCCATCGTTCCCCTCCACGACGGTGGGGTCCAGGCCGAGTGGCACTGGGGCGAGCGTCACCTTGAGATCCAGTTCCTCCCCGGTGGGTCTCCCGCTGCCTGGTGGTGCGACGCGTCCGGCGAAGACGAATGGGAGGTCGCAGGCACGAACGCCGTCGAACGCCTCCGCCAGTACCTCGCAACCCTTGCGGTGACGCCCTAACGCAGCCGTGTCAGACGCAGAACGAGAGCCTCTCGACGGCGCCGAGGTCCTCTGGCGACGGGTGCACCACACGCAGTGGGTGCCGGATTCTGTGACCGGCGAGCATCGGATATCGAGTGGCGCATTCACCGACCCCGAGCTGAGCGTCGATCGGGCCACCGTTCACGAGGAGGCCGGGCGCGACCACAAGGCGACGCAGGCAGATGCACCAGCCGTCGCGGCGTTCCCAGCTCAGGTTGCCATCGACCTTGGGCTTCAAGCCGTAGCCGACCCGATCCCCTCGAACGACGCCCATGCCCTCGTCCTCGGAGCGAAATCGCGCTCGGTGCAGCGAGCGCTCCAGAAGGCCTCGACGGCCCTTACCTAACGCTTTCGAACGGCCTGTTGGTCCCGCGGTTGGTCCCGGCTGGCCCCTTCCAGTCCTCTGACCAGCCCGAACAGGGTGGATTTCATAATCCCTCCCGCTCCGCTGACACGCACCTCCCGCTCCGCTCGACCGCCTGGCAAAGCGACCAGGGTCGACACACCAACCGCGGAGCTTCGAGGAGCCAGGAGCTGGGGCGGGCGAGATCGACCGACGTGAGCCACGCGGCCCATCGCTCAACCGGCGGGCCGCTCCTCGTCGAGATCGGCTTCGACCGAATCATCGGATCCGCGGGCCTCGGTTGGCATCTCCGCCAGTCGCAGAAGGAAGGCGTCGGGATCGTCGATGTCGGCTCGACGATCCGAGGTGCTCACCGCAAGCGACTGCTCGACCAGGCGCTGCACACGGCTGAGCCGAGCGGTTGCCTCGATCTCCGCTGCTTGGGTTCGCTCGAGGTCGACTCGCGCCTGGTTCAACTGCTCGTTCACGTGAGCGGCGACCCGCTCCTCGGCACGCTTCACCATCGCCGCGGAACGGCTCGCGGCCTCCGCCTCCAGCTGGTCAGCAGTCGCCCTCACCTGCTTGAGGGACTCGTTGAGCTGGGCGAGGTCGGACTCCGCCCGAGCCAAGCGGGCCTCGGCGTACTCATCGGCTCTGGCGCGCACCTCCGCGCCATGGCGGTCGGCCTCCGCTCGTGCCGCCGCCACCTCGTCCTTCAACTCTCGGCGGATCTCGGTGGCGACGCCTTCAGCCGCGCCGATCAGCCGGTCGGCCTCGATCTCGGCGTTGGCGAGGATCCTCGACACCATGTCACCCGCGTCCTGCCATCGGCCCGAGCTCGCCGTGTGCGCCTCGAGCGCCGCATCCCGACGCAACCGCTCCGCGTCCCTCTCAGCTTCTTCGACCTTCGCCCGAGCCGATTCGAGGAGGTCTGTGGCGTCACGCTCACAGCGAGCTCGTTCCGCTTGGAGATCGCGCGAGTACGCATCGCCCTCCTCCCGGAGTCGGTCGGCCTCGCTCCTGGCATCGTCGAGGATCCGGTTCGCCTCGCCGGTGAGGGCTGCCGCTTCGATCTCCGCCTCTCGGACGACGACGGCGGCCATCTCCACGGCGTCGTCCACCACCGGGTTCGAAAGCTCAGCAGCGATGGCTTCGAGGTAGGCACGCACCTCCCGTCGGTCGTAGCCCTTTCGCACGATCGGGAAGTCGCGGGTGGTGATCTCGTCAACCGAGAACGTCATGGGTGTTCCTCCAAGTAGGGGCGGGGCAGAGCGCCCCGAGTCGGACGGACGCGGTGGCCGTCGCCACCTGCTGCCCGGTTCATCACGGCGCCAGCTCCGGGCCCGTCGGGCTGCCGACGGCGGCGGTGCGGGACCGCAGGCGATCGAGGAAGTCGTCGTCGCTCAGGTCCAGCCAGGCATCATCTCGAAGCGGTTCGGTCGCAACGTGCTCGACGATCGGCGGACAGTCGGTTCCAGCATCATCGCCGCG